>NZ_PKKS01000011.1:0-129295 GCF_002859085.1 Pseudomonas sp. QC2 | reverse complement strand
ACCATGCTGGCAGCCTTGAGCTTGAACTCACTCGAATAAGATTTACGCATATCCAAACACCTCAGATTTGGGCGCTATCATAGCGCCCGATTGAAGTGTCCAAAATCATTAGGCCAGTTCAGCTTGCCCCCGATAGCGGTGTGTCAGCCACAGATTTATTGGCTGCTGCACTGTCATCGGGGGCAAGCCCCCTCCCACATGATGACCTCCATAGGGGTTGAGATTCCTGCTTGGCCTTATCCCCGCTGTTCGTCCCCACCCCATCCTGCTATGATTCGCGCGCCCTTTTTACGGGTAATCCCGACTAAAGCACTAGGTCTTATAGTTGACTTAAATACTCGGGAATCGCATACTCGCTCCCATTCTGAAACACCTTGGTACTTGTCCATGAGACTGACTACAAAAGGCCGATACGCGGTGACCGCCATGCTTGACCTGGCTTTGCACGCGCAAACTGGGCCGGTGTCCCTGGCCGATATCTCCGAGCGCCAAGGCATTTCCCTGTCCTACCTTGAGCAGCTGTTCGCCAAGTTGCGCCGCAGCAATCTGGTTTCCAGCGTTCGTGGGCCAGGCGGCGGCTATCAACTGTCCCGCGACATGCAGGGCATCCAGGTAGCCCAGGTGATCGACGCAGTCAACGAATCCGTCGACGCGACCAAATGCCAGGGGCTGGGTGACTGCCACGCCGGCGACACCTGCCTGACGCACCACTTGTGGTGTGACCTGAGCCTGCAGATCCATGAGTTTTTGAGTGGTATCAGCTTGGCTGATCTTGTGACTCGCCGTGAGGTGCAAGAAGTAGCCCAGCGTCAGGACCAGCGCCGTTGCAACACCAAGGCGCCGCGTCTGGACAAGATCGAAGCGTCCGCCGTCGAGTGACAGCCGAAGAGCTAACGGCACGCCAGCCAGCCTGATTTAGGAGAAAGTCCATGAAATTGCCGATTTACCTTGATTACTCAGCGACCACCCCGGTTGATCCGCGTGTCGCGCAAAAGATGAGCGAATGCCTGCTGGTTGACGGAAACTTCGGCAACCCAGCCTCCCGTTCCCACGTGTTCGGCTGGAAAGCCGAGGAAGCGGTCGAGAACGCTCGTCGCCAGGTCGCCGACCTGGTCAACGCCGATCCGCGTGAAATCGTCTGGACCTCCGGTGCCACCGAGTCCGACAACCTGGCTATCAAGGGCGCGGCGCATTTCTATGCGACCAAAGGCAAGCACCTGATCACCACCAAGATTGAGCACAAGGCTGTCCTCGACACCATGCGCCAACTGGAGCGTGAAGGTTTTGAGGTCACCTACCTCGAGCCGACCACCGACGGTATCGTCACTCCGGCCATGATCGAAGCCGCGCTGCGTGAAGACACCATCCTGGTTTCCGTGATCCACGTGAACAACGAAATCGGCACCATCAACGACATCGCAGCCATCGGCGAACTGACCCGTTCCAAGGGCATTCTGTTGCACGTCGACGCTGCTCAGTCCACCGGCAAGGTCGACATCGACCTGTCGAAACTGAAAGTCGACCTGATGTCGTTCTCCGCCCACAAGACCTACGGCCCTAAAGGCATCGGCGCCCTGTACGTGAGCCGCAAGCCACGCGTGCGCATCGAAGCCACCATGCACGGCGGCGGTCACGAGCGCGGCATGCGTTCGGGCACCCTGGCGACCCACCAGATCGTCGGCATGGGCGAAGCCTTCCGCGTAGCCAAAGAAGACATGGCTGCCGAAAACGTGCGCATCAAGGCCCTGAGCGACCGCTTCTACAAGCAGGTCGAAAACCTTGAAGAGCTGTACATCAATGGCAGCATGACTGCCCGCGTACCGCACAACCTGAATTTGAGCTTCAACTACGTCGAAGGCGAGTCGCTGATCATGGCGCTCAAGGACCTGGCGGTTTCGTCCGGTTCGGCCTGCACCTCGGCGTCCCTTGAGCCTTCGTATGTACTGCGTGCCCTGGGCCGCAACGACGAACTGGCACACAGCTCGATCCGCTTTACGTTCGGCCGCTTCACCACCGAAGAACAAGTCGACTACGCCGCGCAGAAAGTCTGCGAAGCCGTCAACAAGCTGCGTGTACTGTCGCCGCTGTGGGACATGTACAAAGACGGTGTCGACATTTCCAAGATCGAGTGGGCGGCACACTAACTATAGAAGCCGCCACCCCAGCTCTGTAGCAACGTGGCGGAAAACGCAGGCGTTTCTACAGGGTTCCAGAGCGGCCCTGATGAGTGAGGATTCAGTACCATGGCTTACAGCGAAAAGGTCATCGACCACTACGAAAACCCGCGCAACGTCGGCAAGATGAACGCGGAAGACCCTGATGTCGGCACCGGCATGGTCGGCGCTCCGGCGTGCGGCGATGTGATGCGCCTGCAGATCAAAGTCAACGACGCTGGCGTTATCGAAGACGCCAAGTTCAAGACCTACGGCTGCGGTTCGGCCATCGCCTCCAGCTCCCTGGCGACTGAATGGATGAAAGGCAAGACCCTGGATGAGGCTGTCACTATCAGCAACACCCAGCTGGCCGAAGAACTGGCCCTGCCGCCAGTGAAAATCCACTGCTCCGTACTCGCTGAAGACGCCATCAAGGCGGCCGTTCGCGACTACAAGCAGAAGAAAGGCTTGATCTAAGCATTTGGCGACGAGTAAGGAGTCAACGATGGCTATCAGCATGACAGAAGCGGCTGCGCAGCACATTCGCCGCTCCCTGAATGGGCGCGGTAAAGGTGAGGGGATTCGTCTGGGTGTTCGCACCACGGGCTGTTCCGGCCTTGCCTACGTGCTGGAGTTTGTCGACGAGGTGGTTGAAGAGGATCAGGTGTTCGAAAGTCACGGCGAGAAAGTGATCATCGACCCTAAAAGCCTGACCTACCTGGACGGCACCGAACTCGATTTCGTCAAGGAAGGGTTGAACGAAGGCTTCAAGTTCAACAACCCCAACGTACGCGGTGAATGTGGCTGCGGCGAAAGCTTCAACATCTGAGGCTATACGTGGGTACTCCTTGTCATTTCGCTTTATTCGAGCTGCAGCCGAGCTTTCGGCTGGACCTCGAGCAGCTTGCCACGCGCTACCGAGAACTGGCGCGTGGGGTGCATCCGGACCGCTTCGCTGACGCTTCCGAGCGTGAGCAACGCCTGGCGCTGGAGAAATCGGCCAGCCTCAATGAGGCCTATCAGACGCTGAAAAACCCGCCCAAACGTGCGCGCTATCTGCTCGCAATGAATGGTGGCGAGGTGCCGATTGAAGTCACGGTGCACGACCCGGACTTCCTGATGCAGCAGATGCAGTGGCGCGAAGAACTCGAAGACTTGCAGGACGAAGCCGATGTGGCGGGTGTCGCAGTCTTCAAGCGTCGTCTGAAAACGGCCCAGGATGAGCTCAACGAAAGCTTCGCAGCTTGTTGGAATGATGCAGCGCAACGCGAACAGGCCGAACGCCTGATGCGGCGCATGCAGTTCCTCGACAAGCTCACCTACGAAGTGCGCCAGCTAGAAGAGCGCCTCGACGATTAACCCAGTGTGCTGCCCGTGATGCACGCCTGATAGACAGATAAGACCTGATTACCATGGCATTACTGCAAATCGCCGAACCCGGCCAAAGCCCTCAACCGCACCAGCGTCGCCTGGCGGTGGGGATTGACCTGGGCACCACCAATTCCCTGGTTGCTGCCTTGCGCAGCGGCCTGTCCGAGCCGCTGCCCGACGCTGATGGCCAAGTGATTCTGCCGTCTGCCGTGCGTTATCACGCTGATCGCATCGAAGTGGGCGAGTCGGCCAAGTTGGCGGCCTCTGCCGATCCTTTGAATACCGTGCTGTCGGTCAAGCGCTTGATGGGTCGTGGTCTGTCCGACGTCAAGCAACTGGGCGACCAACTGCCGTACCGCTTTGTCGGCGGTGAATCCCATATGCCGTTCATCGACACCGTCCAGGGCCCGAAAAGCCCGGTGGAAGTGTCGGCCGATATCCTCAAGGTGCTGCGCCAGCGTGCAGAAACCACTCTGGGCGGCGAATTGGTGGGTGCGGTGATCACCGTTCCGGCGTATTTCGATGACGCCCAGCGCCAGGCGACCAAGGACGCGGCGAAACTCGCCGGCCTGAACGTGTTGCGCCTGCTCAACGAGCCGACCGCTGCTGCAGTAGCTTATGGCCTGGACCAGCACGCCGAAGGCCTGGTCGCGATTTACGATCTGGGCGGCGGTACCTTTGATATTTCGATCCTGCGCCTGACCGGCGGTGTCTTTGAAGTGCTGGCCACCGGTGGTGACAGCGCCTTGGGTGGCGATGACTTCGATCACGCCATCGCGGGCTGGATCATCAGCAGTGCCGGCTTGTCGGCCGACCTGGACCCAGGCGCGCAGCGTAATCTGCTGCAAACCGCCTGTGCCGCCAAAGAAGCGCTGACGGATGCTGCAACTGTTGAAGTGTCCTACGGCACCTGGTCGGCCCAGCTGACTCGCGAAGCCTTCGATGCGTTGATCGAACCGATGGTCGCTCGCAGCCTGAAAGCTTGCCGCCGTGCCGTGCGTGATTCCGGTGTTGAGCTGGAAGACGTCGGTGCCGTGGTCATGGTCGGCGGTTCCACCCGCGTTCCGCGCGTTCGTGATGCCGTGGCTGAGGCCTTTGGTCGCCAGCCGCTGACTGAAATCGACCCGGATCAAGTGGTCGCCATCGGTGCCGCCATCCAGGCCGATACCTTGGCCGGTAACAAGCGTGATGGTGGCGAACTGCTGTTGCTCGACGTGATTCCGCTGTCTCTGGGGCTGGAAACCATGGGTGGCTTGATGGAGAAGGTGATTCCACGCAACACCACCATCCCCGTCGCCCGCGCCCAGGATTTCACCACGTACAAAGATGGCCAGACGGCCATGATGATTCATGTGCTGCAAGGCGAGCGCGAGCTGATCAGCGACTGCCGCTCCCTGGCGCGCTTTGAATTGCGCGGCATTCCGGCGATGGTGGCCGGTGCCGCGAAGATCCGCGTGACCTACCAGGTCGACGCCGATGGCCTGCTCAGTGTCGCTGCGCGCGAATTGGCCTCGGGCGTTGAAGCCAGCATCCAGGTCAAGCCGTCCTACGGCCTTACCGACGGCGAAATCGCCAAGATGCTCAAGGATTCGTTCCAATACGCCGGTGACGACAAGGTCGCCCGCGTACTGCGTGAGCAGCAAGTCGACGCCCAGCGCCTGCTCGAAGCCGTGCAGGGGGCCCTGGATGTTGACGGCGAGCGCCTGCTGGACGCCGAAGAGCGCATGGTTATTGACCTGCAGATGCAGGAACTGGCCGAACTGATAAAAGGCACCGATGGCTACGCCATCGAGCAACAGACCAAGCGTCTGTCGCAAGTGACCGATGCTTTTGCTGCCCGCCGTATGGACCAGTCGGTAAAAGCCGCCCTGGCGGGGCGCAACCTGAATGAACTCGAGGAATAATTAATGCCGCAGGTCATTTTTCTGCCACACGCCGAGCATTGCCCGGATGGTATGGTCGTGGAGGCTGAGACCGGCAAGTCCATCCTCGAAGTTGCCCATGACAACCACATCGAAATCGAAAGCGCCTGCGGCGGTGTGTGCGCCTGCACCACCTGTCATTGCGTCATTCGCGAGGGCTTCAACAGCCTTGAAGAGGCCGATGAGCTGGAAGAGGACTTTCTTGACCGTGCGTGGGGCTTGGAAGCGACTTCGCGTCTAAGCTGTCAGGCAAAGGTCGGAACTGAAGACATCACCGTCGAAATCCCGAAATATTCCCTCAACCATGCAGCCGAAGCGCCGCATTGATTCAAGGAAGTGTCATGAGTCTTAAATGGGTTGATGTGCAAGAGATCGCTATCCTGTTGGCCGACGGCAACCCGGGTCTGGATCCTTATTCCCTGAACTTTGTAGCTTTGCGTGACATGGTCATGGCGTTGCCAGGGTTTGAAGATGAGCGGGATCGTGGCGGTGAAAAGGTCCTGGAGGCCATCCAGACTGCCTGGAAAGAAGAGCAGGACTGACGCCTCCCTTACGCAGTTAGGCAATACCCAATAACCCGCGTATAATTCGCGGGTTTAATTTTTCGTAAATTACCGTTTCTGGAGTTACACCATGGCTGTTCAACGTACTTTCTCCATCATCAAGCCTGACGCTGTTGCAAAAAACGTCATCGGCGAGATCACCACTCGTTTCGAAAAAGCCGGCCTGAAGGTTGTAGCTTCGAAACTCAAGCAACTGTCCAAGGCTGAAGCTGAAGGCTTCTACGCTGAGCACAGCGCTCGTGGCTTCTTCGGCGACCTGGTTGCCTTCATGATCTCCGGTCCTGTTGTTGTTCAGGTTCTGGAAGGCGAAAACGCTATCGCTTTGAACCGCGAACTGATGGGCGCTACCAACCCTAAAGAAGCCGCTGCCGGCACCATCCGTGCTGACTTCGCTGAGTCCATCGACGCCAACGCTGTACACGGTTCGGACTCCGAAGCTGCTGCTGCTCGCGAAATCTCGTACTTCTTCGCCGCTACTGAAGTAACCGCTCGCTAAGCATCGGCTTAAAGAGTGAGGGTGAATCCATGACTACATCGACTGTTAAAACCAACCTGCTGGGTCTGACCCAGCCGGAAATGGAGAAATTCTTCGACTCAATCGGGGAGAAGCGTTTCCGTGCCGGTCAGGTAATGAAGTGGATTCACCACTTTGGCGTCGACGATTTCGACGCCATGACGAACGTCAGCAAGGCCCTGCGCGACAAGCTCAAGGCCATTGCTGAGGTCCGTGGTCCTGAAGTGGTCAGCGAGGATATCTCCAGCGATGGCACCCGTAAGTGGGTGGTGCGCGTGGCGTCCGGCAGCTGCGTCGAGACCGTCTACATTCCCCAGGGCAAGCGCGGTACTTTGTGCGTTTCGTCCCAGGCAGGCTGTGCCCTGGACTGCAGTTTCTGCTCCACCGGCAAGCAAGGCTTCAATAGCAACCTCACCGCCGCCGAAGTCATCGGCCAAGTGTGGATTGCCAACAAATCCTTTGGCAGCGTCCCGGCGACCGTCGACCGTGCCATCACCAACGTGGTGATGATGGGCATGGGTGAGCCGCTGCTGAACTTCGACAACGTGATTGCGGCCATGCACCTGATGATGGACGACCTAGGCTACGGCATCTCCAAGCGCCGTGTGACCCTGTCGACCTCCGGCGTGGTACCGATGATCGATGAGCTGGCCAAGCACATCGACGTCTCCCTGGCGTTGTCGCTGCACGCACCCAATGACGCATTGCGTAACCAATTGGTGCCGATCAACAAGAAGTATCCGCTTAAGATGCTGCTCGAATCTTGCCAGCGTTATATGGCGACCTTGGGTGAGAAACGCGTGCTGACCATTGAGTACACCATGCTCAAGGACATCAACGACAAGGTCGAACACGCGGTCGAGATGATCGAGTTGCTCAAGAACACCCCGTGCAAGATCAACCTGATTCCGTTTAACCCGTTTCCACATTCTGGCTACGAGCGGCCGAGCAACAACGCCATCCGCCGTTTCCAGGATCAACTGCACCAGGCCGGCTACAACGTCACCGTACGCACCACCCGTGGTGAAGACATCGACGCCGCCTGTGGCCAATTGGTAGGGCAGGTGATGGACCGCACCCGCCGCAGCGAGCGTTATATCGCCGTGCGTGAATTGAACGCCGCCGACGATCTGCCGCAAATTGCTGTGAATCGAATCTGAGAGAGGATCTCTATGCCCTTGCGCCTTGCGCTGCTGTTGCTTGTTACCGGCCTTGCGGCCGGTTGTGTTTCATCGGGCCATGACAGCCCTTTGCAAACCGGTAAAGGCCGTGATGAGGCGCGAGTTGCCTATGTGCAATTGGGCTTGGGTTACCTTCGGCAAGGCATGAGCGAGCAGGCCAAGGTTCCGCTGAAAAAGGCCCTTGAGCTGGACAGCGACGATGCCGACGCCAATGCCGCACTGGCCCTGGTGTTCCAGGCCCAGGCCGAGCCTGAGCTGGCCGAACAGTATTTTCACAAGGCCCTGGCCTCCCGTCCTGCCGACCCGCGGCTGCTGAACAATTACGGCAGCTTCCTGTTCGAGCAAAAACGGTATGACCAGGCCGCCCTTTATTTCCAGCAAGCCAGCGCCGATACCCTCTATCCTGAGCGCTCTCGGGTATTCGAGAACCTTGGGGTGACCTCGATGCGCCTCGGCCAGCGCGACAGCGCCCGCCGACAGCTGGAAAAAGCCCTGCACTTGAACGGTCGCCAGCCTCGCGCATTGCTCGAAATGGCTGAGTTGTCCTACGAAGACAGGCATTATGTGCCGGCACGTGACTATTACGAGCGTTTTAGCCTGCTCAGTGGGCAAAATGCACGTAGTCTATTGCTCGGTGTGCGCCTGGCGACGGTTCATGAAGAACGCGACACGGCCGCACGTTTTGGCCAGCAACTCGAACGACTCTATCCCGGTACGCCGGAATATCAGCAATACCTGTCGGAGCAATGATGAAAGCGGCGCACCCGGAAGTTGTAGCAGCTAATCGCGTAAACCCAGGCGACACCTTGCGTCAGGCCCGCGAAAGCAATGGTTGGTCGCTGGCGGAAGTGGCCCTCAAGCTCAATTTGACCACCACGTCCCTTGGCAACCTGGAAGCCGGCGCGTTCGATAAGCTGCCTGGGCATACTTTCGCCCGCGGCTATATCCGCGCCTACGCCAAGTTGCTGGGCATTGACCAGACCGTGCTGGTCCAGGAGTTCGACCAGTTCACCGGTACCGACTCCCAGGGCAGTAATGTCCATGGCCTGGGTCGTATTGAAGAACCGGTACGGGTTTCCCACACGATTTTGCGAATTGTCAGCCTGTTGCTGCTGATCGCGGTCATTGGCGGTGGCTTTGTCTGGTGGCAAGACCAGGCCTCCCAGCGCACCAAGGACCTGACCAGTAACGCCATGGAGCACGTCGAAGTCGAAAGCGCCGACGGCACCACGCAGATTCATCCGCTGGATGAGCCGGAAGACCAGGCGGTTGTCGAAGGTCAGGCCGCCCCTGAAGCGCCGCTTGCTACCGAGCAGCCAGCGCCGGAAACAGCCGCTTCCGCCACCGCCCCTACGACCCCGGCGGCACCCGCACAAACACCGGCTGCCCCGGTTGCCCAGGCGCATACACCGGCCGCTCCCGTGCAGGCGCCTGCGACTGCCACGCCAAGCGCGCCGGCCATTTCGCCACCCACTACCCCTGCGTTGATCGCCGGTGATGGGCGCGTGCAGATTACCTTCGTCGCTGACTGCTGGACGCAAGTCACCGATGGCAACGGCAAAGTGCTGGCCAGTGGCCTTAAGCGTAAGGGAGATACGCTCGACTTGGGCGGCAAGCCTCCTTTGACGCTGCGTCTGGGCTTCGCCCGTGGCGCGCAAGTGGCCTACAACGGCCAGCCTGTGGACGTGGCGCCGTTCACCACCGGCGAGACCGCTCGCCTGAAGTTGGGACAATAGTCATGCACGGCGAATCTCCAATCAAACGTCGCGTATCGCGCAAGATCTGGGTCGGCTCGGTGCCTGTGGGTGGCGATGCCCCCATCGCGGTACAGAGCATGACCAACAGCGACACCAATGACGTCGCCGCTACGGTCGCCCAGATCAACCGTCTGGAAGCCGCCGGCGTAGACATCGTGCGGGTGTCTGTACCGGACATGGACGCTGCCGAAGCCTTCGGTCGCATCAAGCAACTGGTCAAGGTGCCGTTGGTGGCCGACATTCACTTCGACTACAAGATCGCTCTGCGCGTAGCCGAACTGGGTGTGGACTGCCTGCGTATCAACCCGGGCAACATCGGTCGCGAAGACCGTGTGCGCGCCGTGGTGGATGCAGCCCGTGATCGCGGCATTCCAATCCGTATCGGCGTCAACGCCGGTTCGCTGGAAAAAGACCTGCAAAAGAAATACGGCGAGCCCACCCCGGCGGCGCTGGTTGAATCGGCATTGCGCCACGTTGAACACCTTGAACGCCTGAATTTCCAGGACTTCAAGGTCAGCGTAAAGGCCTCCGATGTGTTCATGGCGGTAGAAGCCTACCGCCTGCTGGCCAAGGAAATCGTGCAGCCGTTGCACCTGGGTATCACTGAAGCGGGTGGTTTACGCTCAGGCACAGTGAAATCTGCGGTGGGTCTCGGTATGCTGCTCGCCGAAGGGATTGGCGATACTATCCGCATCTCCCTGGCGGCAGACCCGGTAGAGGAAGTGAAGGTCGGTTACGACATTCTCAAATCCCTGCATTTGCGTTCCCGTGGCATCAACTTCATTGCCTGCCCGAGCTGCTCGCGGCAGAACTTCGACGTGGTGAAAACCATGAACGAACTGGAAGTCCGCCTCGAAGACCTGCTGGTGCCGTTGGATGTTGCAGTGATCGGTTGCGTGGTCAACGGGCCGGGCGAAGCCAAAGAGGCGCACGTAGGCCTGACCGGCGGCACACCGAACCTGATTTACATCGACGGCAAGCCGTCGCAGAAGTTGACGAATGACAATCTGGTGGATGAGCTCGAAAGGCTGATCCGCGAGAAAGCGGCCCAGAAGGTCGCGGCTGACGCAGCGCTGATCGCGCGCGGCTAAGAACGAATTTAAGGATTTGATGTGAGCAAGTCTCTGCAAGCCATTCGTGGCATGAACGACATCCTGCCGGAGCAGACGCCACTGTGGCGCTACTTCGAGAGCACGGTCGCGCGCCTGCTGGATAACTACGGTTACAAGCAGATCCGCATGCCGATCGTCGAGTTCACCGAGCTGTTCAAACGCTCCATCGGTGAAGTGACCGACATCGTCGAAAAAGAGATGTACACCTTTGAAGACCGTAACGGCGACTCCCTGACCCTGCGTCCGGAAGGTACTGCTGCGTGCGTACGCGCCGTGCTCGAGCATGGCCTCACCGGTGGCGGCCAGCCGCAGAAACTGTGGTACATCGGCCCGATGTTCCGCCACGAGCGCCCGCAGAAAGGTCGTTATCGCCAGTTTCACCAGATCGGCCTTGAGGTGTTCAACCTCGACGGTCCGGACATCGACGCCGAGCTGATCGTGCTGACCTGGCGCCTGTGGGGCCTGTTGGGCATCCGCGACGCGGTCAAGCTTGAACTCAACAGCCTGGGCACCAGCGAATCCCGGGGCCGCTACCGCGTTGCCCTGGTTGAGTACCTGTCCGCCCACCTGGACAAGTTGGACGAGGACAGCCAGCGCCGTCTGAAGACCAACCCGTTGCGCGTCCTCGATACCAAGAACGCCGACACCCAGGCCGTGCTGGTCAACGCGCCAAAAATGGCCGATTACCTGGACGACGAATCCCGTACGCACTTCGAGGGCCTCAAGGCTCGTCTGGATGCGGCCGGTATTCCCTACGTGATCAACCCGAAATTGGTGCGTGGCCTCGACTACTACAGCAAGACCGTGTTCGAGTGGGTCACCGACAAACTCGGCGCCCAGGGCACCGTGTGTGCCGGTGGCCGCTATGACGGCCTGGTCGAGCAGATGGGCGGCAAGCCGACCACGGGCGTAGGTTTTGCCATGGGCATCGAGCGGCTGATCCTGCTGCTCGAAACCCTGGAGCAGGTCCCGGAAGAGATCTCCCGTCAGGTGGACGTGTACCTGTGCGCCTTTGGCGAGGCGGCCGAACTGGCGGCCCTGGCCCTGAGCGAAAAAGTCCGCGACCAACTGCCGAACCTGCGCCTGCAGATCAATGCCGGCGCCGGCAGCTTCAAGAGCCAATTCAAGAAGGCCGACAAGAGCGGTGCGCTGTATGCACTGATCCTCGGCGAAGACGAACTGGCCCAGCAAGTGATAGGTTTCAAACCCCTGCGTGGCCAGGGCGAGCAACAGAACATTGCCTTTGATGCGCTCGCCGCGCACTTGGCCACCTGCGTCGTGCAGGGTTGAAGCTGTCGAACAGCCGAATTTAGCGATTAAGGAGTATTGGGGTGTCGAGTACTGATGATGAGCAACTGGCCGAGTTCAAGGACTGGTGGCAGCGTAACGGCAAGCCCCTGGTAACTGGCGGCCTGCTGGCTTTAGTGGTGGTGTTCGGCTGGCAAGCCTGGACCAAGTATCAGGCCAACCAGTCCCAAGGCGCCTCGATCCTCTATCAGCAATTGCTGGAAACCACCCTGACGCCGGACGGCAAGCCTGATCCTGCGCAGGTCGCAGACCTGGCCGGCAAGCTGAAGAACGAATTCGGCGGTAGCACCTACGCCCAATACGGCAGCCTGTTCGTCGCGAAAGTCGCGGTCGACACCGGCAAGCTGGATGACGCAGCCGCTGAACTGAAGGCCATCGCCGACAAGCCGACCAACCCGACCCTGGGTGAAATCGCACGTCAGCGCCTGGCTCAGGTACTGGCGGCACAGAACAAGGCTGACGAAGCACTCAAACTGCTCGACGGCGATGCTGACAAGGCATTTGTAGCCACTCGCGAAGAGCTCAAGGGCGACCTGTTGGTCCAATTGGGTCGTACCGACGAAGCCAATGCTGCGTACCAAAAAGCCAAGGCGGCGCTGTCTGATGAAGCGGCGGTCGGTGGCTTACAAATCAAGCTGGACGACTTGGCCAAAGGGGATGCGTGACGTGATCCGTTGGAAACATGCAGCATTGCTGGCTCTGGCCGTTCTGGCCGCGGGTTGCAGCAGCAACAGTAAAAAAGAACTGCCTCCGGCCGAGCTGACCAGCTTCAAGGAAGAAGTGATCCTGCAAAAGCAGTGGAGCCGCTCCATCGGTGACGGCCAAGGCGACACCTACAACATGTTGGTACCGGCAATCGACGGTGAAAACATTGTGGCCGCTGACGTCACCGGCGTAGTGATCTCCATGGATCGCATGAACGGCGATGTGAAGTGGAAGAAAGACCTCGAATTGCCAGTCTCCGGCGCCGTAGGCGTGGGTTACGGCATGGTCATGCTCGGCACGCTGAAAGGCGAAGTCGTGGCCCTGGATTCCAGCACCGGTGAAGAGAAATGGCGCGCTCGCGTGACCAGTGAAGTCCTCGCACCGCCTGCCACCAACGGCGATATCGTCGTGGTGCAGACCCAGGATGACCGTGTGATCGGCCTTGACGCCAGCACTGGCGAACAGCGTTGGTTGTACGACAGCACCCCGGCGGTGCTGACGCTGCGCGGTACCAGTGGTCCGATTGTGACCAATAATCTGGCCGTTGCAGGCCTGTCGACCGGTAAAGTGGTCGCCCTGGATACCCAGAACGGCGTGCCGGCCTGGGAAACCCGTGTGGCCATTCCCCAAGGTCGTTCCGAGCTGGACCGCGTAGTGGACATCGACGGCGGCTTGCTGCTGTCCGGTGAAACCCTCTACGTCGCGACTTACCAGGGCCGTGTTGCGGCGCTGGACCTGCAGAGCGGCCGCGTCAACTGGCAGCGTGATGCTTCCAGCTACGCCGGTGTCGCCCAAGGCTTTGGCAGCGTCTACGTAAGCCTGGCGTCCGGCACCGTTGAAAGTGTCGACGAGCGTTCCACCACTGCACTGTGGAGCAACGATTCCCTGGCTCGCCGTCAACTGTCGGCACCGGAAGTGTTCTCCAGCTATGTAGCGGTAGGTGACTTCGAAGGCTACCTGCACCTGCTGAGCCAGGTGGACGGTCGCTTCGTCGGTCGCGAGCGTATCGACAGCGACGGCCTGCGTGCCCGTCCGCTGGTGGTGGGTAACATGCTTTATGTGTTTGGCAACAGCGGCAAGCTGGAAGCCCTGACCATCAAGTAAGAACTATGCTTGGGGTAACACCCAGGCGGCCCCGCTTCGGCGGGGCATGCGGCATTTGATTATGCTGCCCCGAGCACCAGCCGCTGCCTTGCAGCGGCTTTTGTATTTTCTGAAATAACGAAGTGGAGAGCCGCATGGTTCCCGTAATCGCCCTGGTGGGCCGACCTAACGTCGGCAAGTCCACCTTGTTCAACCGCCTGACCAGGACTCGCGACGCCATCGTCGGCGACTTGTCCGGTCTGACCCGTGATCGCCAATACGGTGAGGCAAAGTGGCAAGGGCGCTCCTACATTATTGTCGACACCGGTGGTATCTCCGGTGACGAGCATGGCATGGATGAAAAGATGGCCGAGCAGTCGCTGCTGGCCATTGAAGAAGCCGATGTCGTGTTGTTCCTGGTGGATGCCCGTGCGGGCTACACCGCTGCCGACCAGATGATCGGCGAGCACCTGCGCAAGCGCAACAAGCGTTCCTATCTGGTCGCCAACAAGATCGACAACATCGATCCTGAGCAGGCCCGTGCCGAATTCAGCCCGATGGGCCTGGGCGACGCGATCCCGGTCGCCGGTGCCCACGGTCGCGGCATCACCCAGATGCTGGAAATTGCCCTCAGCACCTTCCCGAAGGATGACGATGAGGAGGAAGAGGGTGAAGAAGAGATCGTCGCCGAAGGTGAGGAAGCCAAGCGCATTCCTGGCCCGAGTGAAAAAGACGGTATCAAGATCGCCATCATCGGTCGCCCTAACGTCGGCAAGTCGACCCTGGTCAACCGCATGCTCGGTGAAGACCGGGTCATCGTCTACGACGAGCCCGGCACTACCCGCGACAGCATCTACATCCCGTTCGAGCGTAACGACGAGAAGTACACGCTGATCGACACCGCCGGTGTGCGCAAGCGCGGCAAGATCCACGAGGAAGTTGAAAAGTTCTCGGTGGTCAAAACCCTGCAAGCGATCAAAGACGCCAACGTGGTGATCTTCGTGATGGATGCCCGCGAAGGCGTGGTGGACCACGACCTCAACCTGCTGGGCTTTGCCCTGGAAGCCGGTCGAGCGTTGGTCATCGCGATCAACAAGTGGGACGGCATGACGCCGAGCGAGCGCGATTTCGTCAAGATCGAGCTGCAGCGCCGACTGTTTTTTGTCGAGTTCGCCGATATTCACTTTATCTCGGCACTGCATGGTACCGGCGTGGGCAACCTCTACGCGTCCGTGCAGAACTCGTTCAAGTCCGCGGTTACCCGCTGGCCGACCAACCGCCTCACCCAGATCCTGGAAGACGCCGTTGGCGAGCACGCGCCGCCGATGGTCAACAACCGCCGGATCAAACTGCGTTACGCCCACTTGGGCGGTGCCAACCCGCCGATTATCGTGATCCACGGTAACCAGATCGAGAAGGTGCCGAAGTCCTACGTGCGTTACCTGGAAAACACCTACCGCCGTGTCTTGAAACTGGTCGGTACGCCGATCCGTATCGAGTTCAAGGGTGGCGAGAACCCGTACGAAGGCAACAAGAACACACTGACGGACCGTCAGGTGAACAAGAAGCGTCGTTTGATGACTCACCACAAGAAGGCCGACAAGAAGCGCCGCGACAAGCGCTGATTCCGACCTCGCAAAAAGGGCTCTTGATGAGCCCTTTTTTGTGCCCGCAGGTTTGTGCCTTGACCCGATGCGGCTGGCAGCTTAAAACTTGGGGCTCACCTGCAGGGGCCTCCGATGATCACCAGCAAGCTGCCGAATGTCGGCACGACGATTTTCACCACGATGTCGCAACTCGCCGCCGAAACCGGTGCGCTCAACCTGTCCCAAGGCTTCCCGGACTTCAATGGCCCTCAGGGTTTGCTTGACGCGGTCGGCAAGCATATCGCCCTCGGTCACAACCAATATGCACCCATGACCGGCCTGCCGGTGCTGCGTCAGCAGGTGGCCGCCAAGATCGCCCGCAGTTATGGCGCCACGGTCAATGCCGACAGTGAAGTGACCATCACCCCTGGGGCCACCGAGGCGATCTTCTGCGCAATTCAAGCGGTGATTCGTCATGGCGATGAGGTCATCGTGTTTGACCCGTGCTACGACAGCTACGAGCCCTCGGTCGAGCTGGCCGGTGGCCGTTGCGTGCACGTGCAACTGAGCCTGGATGGCTTTGCCCTCGACTTCGAGAGGATCCAGGCGGCGCTGTCGCCGCGTACGCGCATGATCATCCTCAACACACCGCACAACCCGACGGGCGCGCTGATCAGTCGCGCCGAGCTTGATCTGTTAGCGGCATTGATCCGCGACCGCGATATCTACCTGGTCAGCGACGAGGTTTACGAGCACCTGGTATTTGACGGCGTGCCCCACGTCAGCGTACTGGCCCACGAGGAGCTTTATCAGCGCGCCTTCGTGGTCAGTTCCTTCGGCAAGACCTACCACGTCACCGGCTGGAAAACCGGCTACGTCGTCGCGCCACCGGCCCTGACAGCCGAACTGCGCAAGGTCCACCAATACGTTAACTTCTGCGGCGTCACCCCGTTGCAGTACGCGTTGGCCGACTTCATGGCCGAACATCCGGAGCATGTCGAGGAGCTGCCGGCTTTTTACCAAGCCAAGCGCGACCTGTTCTGTGACTTACTGGCGCCATCGCGTTTCAGCTTTACCCGCGTCACCGGCACCTACTTCCAACTGGTGGATTACTCACAGATCCGTCCGGACTTGGACGACGTCGCCATGTCGCTGTGGATGACACGTGAACACGGCGTGGCCACCATCCCGGTCTCGGTGTTCTACCAGAACCCACCCCAAGGCCAGCGCCTGGTGCGCCTGTGCTTTGCCAAACGCGAGGAAACGCTGCAACAAGCAGCCGAAAAACTATGCGTGATCTGAATGCGTTGCCGAACCTGAACATCGCCCTGGTCCAGACCACTCTGGCCTGGCACGACCGCCAGGCTAACCTTGAGCACTTCGAATTGTTGCTGGAGCAAGCCAAAGGCGCCGACCTGATCGTGCTGCCAGAGATGTTCACCACCGGTTTTTCCATGGAATCCGAGACGCTCGCCGAGCCGGAAAACGGTCCGACCCATCGCTGGTTACGAAACCAGGCGTCCAAGTACAACGCGGTCATCACCGGCAGTGTGATCATCCAGGCCGCCGACGGCAGCCACCGCAACCGCCTGCTGTGGGCGCGGCCGGATGGCGAGGTGCTGCATTACGACAAGCGCCACCTGTTCCGCATGGCCGGCGAGCACGACCATTACACCCCCGGCGAGCGCCAGGTGCAGTTCGAATTGAAGGGCTGGCGCATTCGGCCGTTGATTTGCTACGACCTGCGTTTTCCGGTGTGGAGCCGCGATGCCCAGGACACTGACTTGCTGCTATACACCGCCAACTGGCCCGGAGCGCGGCGCTCGCACTGGAACCGCCTGCTGCCGGCGCGGGCCATCGAGAACCTGTGCTACGTGGCGGCGGTGAATCGGGTGGGGACGGACGGGAAGGGGTTTGCCTACACCGGGGACAGTCAGGTGTTGGACTTCCAGGGTGAGACCTTGCTGAGTGCGGGGGAGGCGGATGGGGTGTTCCAGGTGAACCTGGATGCGGCGGAATTGGCGGCGTATCGCACGCGGTTTCCGGCGAACCTGGATGCCGATACTTTCCAGTTTGTCTGACAGACCGCTATCGGGGGCAAGCCCCCTCCCACACGTTGATCTGTGAATACATTCAAAATGTGGGAGGGAGCTTGCCCCCGATGAGGCCCTCACAGACATCACAAAACCAAAAAAAGGCCCCTGGACTCATATCCAGGGGCCTTTCACATTTAAGCAGACTGCTTAAGCCGCTTTGGCTTCCTGCTGGCTCAACGAGCGATTAAGCGCACTGAACAGGGCCTTGAAGCTGGCCGTGGTGATGTTTTCATCAATACCCACGCCATGCACCGGGCGCTCGCCGTTCACGCGCAGTTCGATGTACGCCGCCGCTTTAGCGTTGGTGCCCGCACCGATTGCGTGTTCGTTGTAGTCCATGATCTCCACGCCAATCGGCAGGCCCGCCACCAGCGCTTCCAGCGCGCCGTTGCCTTTG
Organism: Pseudomonas sp. QC2; assembly: GCF_002859085.1. Lineage (NCBI taxonomy): Bacteria > Pseudomonadati > Pseudomonadota > Gammaproteobacteria > Pseudomonadales > Pseudomonadaceae > Pseudomonas > Pseudomonas sp. QC2. Next base: position 111,547 of record NZ_PKKS01000011.1, on the reverse strand, counting down.
CCTTTCCAGTGCAGGTTGGTTTCGCCCTGGCCTTTGCCCGAAACTTCCACCTCGACAAAGCTGTTGCCGTTCTCTTCCTGCAGGCGATGGCTGACCAGCGCATACGGGGTGTTGGCTTGCAGGTATTCACGCTGCAGCAAGGCGTAGATCTGCGGTGCGGTCATTTCCAGGCCGACGCGGTCGGTTTCGGCCTGTACTACCTGGCTGAACTCGATCTGCATGCGACGCGGCAGGCTGATGTCGTATTCCTGCTCCAGCAGGTAGGCGATGCCGCCTTTGCCCGACTGGCTGTTCACGCGAATCACCGCTTCGTAGCTGCGGCCAATGTCGGCTGGGTCGATCGGCAAGTACGGCACTTCCCACAGCGCGTCGTCTTTCTGCTGTGTGAAGCCCTTGCGGATCGCGTCCTGGTGCGAACCGGAGAACGCGGTATGCACCAGGTCACCGACGTATGGGTGACGCGGGTGAACCTGGATCTGGTTGCACTCCTCGACGACTTTGCGCACGCCATCGATGTCGGAAAAGTCCAGTTGCGGGTCGAGGCCCTGGGTGTACATATTCAGCGCGACGGTGACGAGGTCGACGTTACCGGTACGCTCGCCGTTGCCGAACAGGCAGCCTTCGACACGGTCGGCGCCGGCCATCAGGCCCAGTTCGGTGGCGGCCACGCCGGTGCCACGGTCGTTGTGGGTGTGCAGGCTGATGATCACGCTGTCACGACGGTTGATATGGCGACCGAACCATTCGATCTGGTCGGCATAGATGTTCGGCGTGGCGCATTCCACGGTGGCCGGCAGGTTGAGGATCATCTTGTGCTCAGGCGTCGGGTTCCACACCTCGATCACCGCGTCACAGACTTCCTTGGCAAATTCCAGCTCGGTGGCGCTGAAGGTTTCCGGGGAGTATTCGAAGGTCCACTGGGTTTCCGGCTGCTGGGCGGCGTATTTGACGAACAGCTTGGCCGCGTTGACCGCAATGGCCTTGATGCCTTCCTTATCCTGGTTGAATACGATGCGGCGGAACGACGGCGACGTGGCGTTGTACAAGTGCACGATGGCTTTCTTGGCACCGCGCAGGGATTCGAAGGTCCGTGCGATCAAATCTTCACGGCCCTGGGTCAGCACCTGGATGGTGGTGTCCTCGGGGATGTGGTTGTCTTCGATCAGGGTGCGTACGAAGTCGAAGTCGGTTTGCGAGGCGGCCGGGAACGACGCTTCGATTTCCTTCACGCCAACGGCGACCAGGGTCTTCCAGAACCGCAGCTTTTTCACGGCATCCATCGGCTCGATCAACGACTGGTTGCCATCACGCAGGTCGGAGCTGCACCAGATCGGCGCTTCGGTGATGGTCTTCGATGGCCAGGTGCGGTCCGGGATATCGATGGTCGGGAAAGCGCGGTACTTCGAAGACGGGTCTTTGAGCATGCTCATCGGGAAATCCTTTGTAGTAGGGGCCGAGAAAAGGCGGCCTGCCGTAGAACTGTTTTTAGGGATAAAACGTAAGGACGAGGCAGATCGATTCAGCCTGGCAGTCGTGCGCTGACAAGGCACAGGCTGCGGTGCTGGCGGAGCTGAATGAGGGTGTGAGAGGTTTTCATAAGCTCAACCCTAACCGCCGGGGTGAAAGATGGCAAGCAGTCGCTAAAAATTGAGAGAAGTTCTTCTATCTGCGTAGGAAACGAGATTTTATGCTTGGGGATGAGTGGCAGGCTGGTTTTAATTGCGCGCCCATTATCGGGCGCGCAATTGAGCGTTTCAGGGTTGGAACGCGCCGATAAAGATCGCCGGGTCAACCCGTGCGTCGTTCAGGCTGACATTCCAGTGCATGTGGGGCCCCGTCGCGCGGCCCGTCGAACCGACCTTGCCCACCACTGCGCCGCGTGCCAGTTGCTGGCCCACTTTCACGTCGATCTTCGACATGTGGCAGAACATGCTGATAAAGCCCTGGCCATGGTCGACGAACACCGTGTTGCCGTTGAAGAAGTAGTTGCCCACCAGAATCACTTTACCGTTCGCCGGCGTCTTGATCGGCGTACCGGCGGGCACGGCAAAGTCCAGGCCCGAGTGGGGGTTGCGCTCTTCACCGTTGAAGAAGCGGCGCACGCCAAACTTGCTCGACAGCGGCCCGTTCACCGGTTTGTCCAGCACCAGGTTGCTCGGCAGGTTCGGGCTGAAGCTGCGGTAGGCTTTGATCTGCACTGCCAGCTCCGCCTCGATGCGTTTGAGCTGCGCCGGGTCGGGGTTCACCTGGCTTTTGTTTTTCAGGGTGATGCGTTGTTCCGGGTACTGCTTGTAGCCGACGATAAACGGCAGGCTGCGCCCACCACTGCTGATGCGCTCGTTGCCCGGCTTGACGGTCAGAGGGATGCCGACAATCGCCAGCCAGTTGTCCGCCTCTTTCACCACCAGCACCGGCTTGCCTTGGTACGTGGCTTTCGGTGCGGCGGCCGAAGGGCCCAGCTCGACCACGGCCACACCCCCTGGCACCGGTTTGTTCAGGGTGCGGGTGATGTAGCTGTCGGCATGGGCGTTAAACGTGAGGCACAGCAGCATCAACAGGCTAAATAGACGTGGCATCAATCAATCCAATAACGAAAGGGTGACGGGTGTCAGGTGGTTGTCTTCCACCCGCACTTGCAATTGGCCCTCACCGAGGCGTGCGGTCAGGCGCTGTCCGGTGTGGGTCTGCGCGGCAGTGCGAATGGCCTGGCCACGCTCGTCCAGCAGGATGCTGTAGCCACGGCCCAGGGTCGCCAGCGGGCTGACCGCGTGCAGCGTCTGCACCTGGCTTTGCAGCTGCAGGCGACGCGCCTTGAGGCCTTCGCGCATGGCGCGAGGCAGGCGTTCGGCGAGGCTCTCCAGGCGTTGGCGCAGCAGGGCCAGTTGACGGCCTGGGTGTTGGCCGGCGAGGCGGGTTTCCAGGCGGATCAGCCGTTCGCGCCGGGTATTGAGGCTGCGCTCAAACGCGCGACGCAGGCGCATGTCCAGGTCGTCCAGGCGCTGGGCCTGTTGGCGCAGGCGTTCGCCGGGGTGACGCAGGCGCCGGGCCATGCCTTCCAGGCGCAGGCGGTCATGGCTCAGGCGGTTGCGCATCAACATCACCAGGCGGCGGTGCAGGTTTTCGACCTGGCGCACCAGGTGGCTGGCGTCTGGCGCGAGCAGTTCAGCCGCGGCGGAGGGGGTAGGGGCGCGCACGTCCGCCACGAAATCGCTGATGGACACATCGGTCTCATGCCCGACAGCGCTGACGATGGGCGTGATACAGGCGTCCACAGCACGGGCCACCGCTTCCTCGTTGAAGCACCAGAGGTCTTCCAGTGAGCCGCCGCCACGGGCCAGGATCAGCGCGTCGAAGCCACGGGCATCCGCCAGTTTCAACGCGCGCACAATCTGAGGGATGGCTTCGCGGCCTTGCACGGCGGTGGGGATCAGCGTCAATTCAATGTTCGGCGCCCGACGGCGGAACACGCTGATGATGTCGCGAATCACCGCGCCAGTCGGCGAGCTGATAATACCAATGCGCCGAGGGTGCGCAGGCAACGGTACCTTGCGCTCGGCACTGAACAAGCCTTCGGCGCTGAGCTTTTCCTTCAACGCATCGAACGCCAGGCGCAACGCCCCATCACCGGCTGGCTCGACGGTATCGAGGATCAACTGGTAGTCGCCACGGCCCTCGAACAGCGAGACCTTGCCGCGCACTTTCACGGCCAGGCCATCTTTCAATGCCTGGCGCACCCGTGCAGCGTTATTGCGGAACAGCGCGCAACGCACTTGGGCGCCACTGTCCTTGAGGGTGAAATACACGTGGCCGGAGGCCGGGCGGGCGAGGTTGGAGATCTCGCCTTCTACCCAGATATTGGTGAACACGTCTTCCAGCAACACCCGCGCGCGGCCGTTGAGCTGGCTGACAGTCAGGACTTCGCGGTCCAGGCCCAGTCGGGCAAACGGGTCTTTAATCATGAGGAGCGATCTTTAATCATGGGCGGCAGTTTATAGGCATTCGCGCAAGGTTTGGCAGAATTGCTCCACGAGCGCGCTCGGCGTCTGTGCGCAGGCCAGCGCCACGGTGCTGAGGCAGTCCGGGTCGGCCAGGGGCAAAAAATGCACGTTGGCCGGGGCAATGTCCTGCATGGATTTTGGTAACAAGGCAATGCCGAAGCCGGCCTGGATCAGCTGCAGCTGGGTGGTCTTGCGCGACATCACTCGCGCGGCCTTGGGGAAAAATCCCGCGCGCATGCATAACTCGGCTGACAGATAACTCAGGCCGCCCCGTTGTGGGTGGGGGATCGAGATAAACGCTTCGTCCCGCAATTGCTCCAGCTCGATGGGCGCAGGACTGCGCGCCAGCGCATGATTGGGCGGCACCGCCAGCAGCAGTTGTTCGCTGTATAAAGGCACCACCCGCACCCCCTCACGCTGGCGCAGCACGGGCAAGCGCAGCACGCCGACTTCCAGGCGACCGTCGGCGATTTCTTCCAGCTGCGCTTCGGAGGACAGTTTGACGATATCCATCGACACCCCAGGGCAGCGCTCCAGCCAGGTGCTGATACCTTGCAGCAGCGGGCCGCTGATCGGCACGGTGCTCGAATGGCTCAGGCGCAGCGTGCCGAGTTCGCCATTGCCCACTTGGGTTGCCATCTCGCTGGCCTTGAGTAATTCACTCAGCAGGTTGCGTGCACGCGGATAGAAGGCCTCACCCGCAGCCGTGAGTCGCGGTTGGCGTGCGGTGCGTTCGAACAGCGGGGTGTGCAGCTGGGTCTCCAGCGCTTTGATCTGTCGACTCAGGGCCGATTGCGCGACGAACAGGCGCTCGGCGGCGGCACTGAAACTGCCGCTGTCAGCGATTTCGACGAAGTAGCGCAGTTGGCGGGTGGAAATCACACGTCATGCCTTTTCGAGATGAGTGGAGGGCTTTGAAGATATTAGTCGCATCGCTCGCCGATGGCTAAAGTGATGACTGTCTCTAACAAGGAATTCCCCATGAGCCCGGTTGAGCTGATGAGTCAGTGGTCGTTTGGTGGTGCGGATTGGCTGCTGATCGGCGTGGGTGTGGTGGTGGCCTACATCGTGTTTGGCATCGCGGGTTTCGGCACTGCGCTGGTCGCGGGCCCGGTCCTGATTCTATTTATGCCGCTGTCGAAAATCATCCCGTTGCTGGTGCTGTTGGACTTTGTCGCGGCGTTTGGCAACTTGCTGCAATCGCGGCGGGACGTGAACACGCCGGAGCTGCTGCGATTGCTGCCATGCATGGCCATCGGTTGCACGCTGGGTGTGGTGTTTTTGCTCAATCTGCATTCCGACGTGTTGCTGCTGTTGATGGGCCTGTTTATCAGCGCCTATGCGCTCTACAGCCTGATGGTCAAGGCGCGGCCCGCGCAGCTGGCGGCGGGGTGGTCGATTCCAATGGGGACGGTGGGCGGCTTATTCGGCGCGTTGTTTGGCAGTGGCGGCTTTTTATATGCGATCTACTTGAACAGCCGCCTGCCCAAGGACGCGGCGCGTGCCACCCAAAGTGCGTTGATCAGTTGCAGCACGGTGGTGCGCTTGAGCCTGTTTTTGATTGCCGGGGTGTATGGGGATCTGCCGTTGCTGATGTTGGCGCTGTGCCTGTTGCCAGCGATGGCGCTCGGGCTGTGGTGTGGGCGCAGGTTGACGATGCGGATGTCGCGTGAGGCGTTTGTGCGGTTGGTGACATGGTTGGTGCTCGCCAGTGGAATTGCGTTGATTGGACGGTATTTGAGTACTTGACCTGTGTGGGGCAGGGATTAAGCTGCCAGCCTTCAGGGCCTCTTCGCGGGCAAACCCCCCACCTTTGAAGGTATTCACCCTTCAAAAATGTGGGAGGGGGCTTGCCCCCGATGACGCCAGACGCCACACCGCAGGACTCCCATGAATTCCCAAAGCATCCTTGTCCCGAAAATCTCCACCTTGCCCGTCCACGAACCCCGCGCCCGGGCGATCGTGCGTTGGCTGGTGCGCAAGAACATCATCAAGGAAGAGCTGACCACCTGCGGTCGCACCGGCAACCGCATGGCCTACGCCCTGGCCGATGGCGCCCGCGCCGTGGTGCTGCACCCCGAGGCGTTGCCGTTCAACGAGCCCATCAACGGGCTGGAAATCATCTACAAACGCTGCATCTACACCCCGGCCAAAGGCTTTCTCGAGGAAGCCGGTTGCCCGGAATGCCTCAAGGAAGTCGGCGAAGCCCTGTTCGAAAGCCTGGAAGACTGGATGCCCGGCCACACCGACAACTTCACCTGCCCGCTGTGTGGGCATGAAGACGACATCAACGGGTTCCTGTTCCTGCAGGAATGCGGTTTTTCCAACCTGGGATTCATCTTCAACAACTGGGCGGAGGCGGGGTTCAAGCAGAGCTTTATCGACGAATTCGCCGATTGGCTGGACCAGAAGATGAGTTGGGTCAAAGTCGAGCTTTAACCCATCTATCAGTATTACCAAGTTTGTCAGAGTTTTACATTGAGCCCGGCAGGGTGCATGTATATAATGGCGCGCTTCCATTTTCCCGCTCGGGAGCCCCCGCGATGCTGCGTATCAGCCAAGAAGCTCTGACATTCGACGACATTCTCCTAGTGCCCGGTTATTCCGAGGTGCTTCCTAACGAAGTCAGTCTCAAGACCCGCCTAACCCGTGGCATCGAGCTGAATATTCCCCTGGTTTCCGCTGCCATGGACACCGTCACCGAAGCCCGTTTGGCAATTGCCATGGCTCAGGAAGGCGGCATCGGCATCATCCACAAGAACATGACCATCGAGCAGCAAGCTGCCGAAGTGCGCAAGGTCAAGCGTTACGAAGCCGGTGTGGTGAAAGATCCAATCACCATCGAAGCCGACGCCACCGTGCGTGACCTGTTCGAACTGACCCGCCTGCACAACATCTCCGGCGTTCCGGTGCTGCACGATGGCGACCTGGTCGGCATCGTCACTTCCCGTGACGTGCGTTTTGAGAACCGTCTTGAAGTCACCGTCCGCGAAGTGATGACGCCTAAAGAGCGTCTGGTCACGGTCAAGGAAGGCGCCGACAAGAACGATGTGCGCGAACTGCTGCACAAGCACCGCATCGAGCGCGTGCTGATCGTCGACGACAAATTCGCCCTCAAAGGCATGATGACCGTCAACGACATCGAAAAAGCCAAGGCTTACCCGCTCGCCAGCAAGGATGACCAAGGTCGTCTGCGCGTCGGCGCAGCAGTCGGTACCGGTAAAGACACCGGCGACCGCGTTTCGGCGCTGGTTGCTGCCGGTGTTGACGTGGTGGTGGTCGACACTGCCCACGGTCACTCCAAAGGCGTGATCGACCGCGTGCGCTGGGTCAAACAGAATTTCCCTGACGTACAAGTGATCGGCGGCAACATCGCCACCGGCGCAGCGGCCAAGGCGCTTGCCGAAGCCGGCGCTGACGCGGTCAAGGTCGGTATCGGCCCTGGCTCGATCTGCACCACGCGTATCGTCGCCGGTGTCGGCGTGCCGCAAATCAGCGCCATCGCCAATGTCGCCGCTGCCCTTGAAGGCACTGGCGTCCCGTTGATCGCCGACGGCGGTATCCGTTTCTCCGGTGACCTGTCCAAGGCCATCGTGGCCGGTGCTTCCTGCGTGATGATGGGCTCGATGTTCGCCGGTACTGAAGAAGCACCGGGCGAGATCGAACTGTTCCAGGGCCGTTCCTACAAGGCTTACCGCGGCATGGGTTCGCTGGGCGCCATGTCCCAGGCGCAAGGCTCTTCCGACCGTTACTTCCAGGACTCCTCGGCAGGCGCCGAGAAGCTCGTCCCGGAAGGCATCGAAGGCCGTGTGCCGTACAAAGGCACCCTGAGCGCGATCATCCATCAACTGATGGGCGGCCTGCGTTCCTCGATGGGCTACACCGGCAGCGCCGACATCGAAGAAATGCGCACCAAGCCAGAGTTCGTACGGATCACCGGCGCCGGCATGGCTGAATCCCATGTCCACGACGTGCAGATCACCAAGGAAGCGCCAAACTACCGCGTAGGTTGAGGCTTCCAGCAAAATGTTAAGTAACCGGGGCTGTTCTTCAGCCCCGAGTTGTTTCTGATTCATTAGACGAGACTGACTTCATGGCCCTCGACATTCACGCCCACCGCATCCTGATCCTCGACTTCGGTTCCCAGTACACCCAGCTGATTGCCCGCCGCGTGCGTGAAATCGGCGTGTACTGCGAACTGCACCCGTTCGACATGGATGACGAAGCGATCCGCGAATTCGCACCGAAAGGCGTCATCCTCGCCGGTGGCCCCGAGTCCGTGCACGAAGCCAACAGCCCGCGCTGCCCGCAAGCCGTATTCGACCTGGGCGTACCGGTCTTCGGCATTTGCTACGGCATGCAGACCATGGCCGAGCAACTGGGCGGCAAGGTTGAAGGTTCCGAGCTGCGTGAATTCGGTTATGCCCGTGTGGACGTGGTCGGCAAGAGCCGCCTGCTGGACGGTATCGAAGACCACATCGACGCCGACGGCCTGTTCGGCCTCGACGTGTGGATGAGCCACGGTGACAAAGTCACCAAGATGCCGGAAGACTTCCACATCCTGGCCAGCACCCCGAGCTGCCCGATCGCCGGCATGTTCAGCGACGAGCGTCGCTACTACGGCGTGCAGTTCCACCCGGAAGTGACCCACACCAAACAAGGCGGCCGCATCCTGTCGCGCTTCATTCTCGACATCTGCGAGTGTGAAGCCCTGTGGACCCCGTCGAAAATCGCTGAAGACGCCATCGCCCAGGTTCGTGCCCAGGTCGGCACCGACAACGTATTGCTCGGCCTGTCCGGCGGCGTTGACTCCTCCGTGGTCGCCGCGCTGCTGCACAAAGCCATCGGCGACCAACTGACCTGCGTCTTCGTCGACAACGGCCTGCTGCGCCTGCACGAAGGCGAGCAAGTGATGGCCATGTTCGCCGAGAACATGGGCGTCAAAGTGATCCGCGCCAACGCCGAGGACCAGTTCCTCAACAACCTGGCCGGCGAGTCCGACCCCGAGAAGAAGCGCAAGATCATCGGCCGCACCTTCATCGACGTCTTCGATGCCCAGTCCAACAAACTGGACAACATCAAGTACCTCGCCCAAGGCACCATCTACCCTGACGTGATCGAGTCGGCCGGCGCCAAGAGTGGCAAGGCCCACGTGATCAAGTCCCACCACAACGTGGGTGGCCTGCCTGAGGAAATGAACCTCAAGCTGGTAGAACCGCTGCGCGAACTGTTCAAGGACGAAGTCCGCCGTCTGGGCCTGGAACTCGGCCTGCCGTACGACATGGTCTACCGCCACCCATTCCCAGGCCCAGGCCTGGGCGTACGCATCCTCGGTGAAGTGAAAAAGGAATACGCCGACCTGCTGCGTCGTGCCGACCACATCTTCATCGAAGAACTGCGCAAGGCCGACTGGTACCACAAAGTCAGCCAGGCCTTCGTGGTCTTCCAGCCAGTTAAGTCGGTTGGCGTAGTAGGCGATGGCCGTCGTTACGCATGGGTTGTGGCCCTGCGTGCCGTAGAAACCATCGACTTCATGACCGCGCGTTGGGCGCACCTGCCGTACGAACTGCTGGAGACTGTCAGCGGCCGTATCATCAACGAGATCGAAGGTATTTCGCGCGTGACGTATGACGTGTCGAGCAAGCCGCCGGCGACGATTGAGTGGGAGTGATCCTGCGGTAGCAGGTGAGTGCTGAATAACAAAACCCCGGCCATGTGCCGGGGTTTTGTGTTTATGGCATGTAAGCTTTTGGTCAAAAACTGTATCAGATAAACAATATTCAGAATGGAATGCATCGTATAGGGTGCATAAATTCAGATTTATCTATTCATGCAGTGTATGGGGTGCATTTTGATATGGAAGAGTTAGGCAAATTGATCCGTAGCCTCCGTAAAACAGCTGGCCTTTCACAAAGTCAGCTTGCGCACCGTCATGGCATGAGCCGCTCCACCATTTCGGGGATCGAGAACAACACGATCTCCGAAGTGGGAACTCGCAAAGTCGCAGCGATCCTCGAGGGCTTGGGGTACGAATTGACCGCCATACCAAAACGTCGGCGCAAAACCCTCGATGAATTGAAATCAGTGAGCTTCCATGATTAGTCAAAGGGATCGGTTGTATATCGGCGAAGCACTTACCCAGAGTTCGCGGCGGTAGGAGAGAAGATGACCGCTGCCTGGGCAGCAGGACTGGCGAAGAGCATCACAGTGCAATGATCTTCCCAACTTATGCTCAACGCCGCGCAATATCCGAAAAGTAAAACTTATCCAACGTATGCCGCGACTCGGTGTACTCGAACTGCCGCCCGTCCTGCAAAAACGTCTGGTTGCTCACCACGATCACGTGGCTTTGGCCCTCGAGGTCGAGGTGCGTCTGGTCGTCTTTGCCGCGCGGCAGGGCCTCGATGGTGCGTTGGGCATAGGCAATTTGCAGCTGCAGCGTCTGTTCGATAAACGCGTAGATCGACTGCTCGGCAATCGCGCGGTCCAGGCCGGGGATCACGTCGGCCACGAAGTGGTTGATGTCGAGGATCACCCGTTTGCCGCCGATGCGCCGTACCCGTTTGATGCGGGTGATCAGGGCGCCCGGTTCGGCTTCGATGTGTTGCAGCAGTGAACCTTCCAGTGGGAACTGGGTGAATTCGACCACTTCGGTGCGTACGTCATCGCCCAGGTCGGCGTGGGTTTCGTGGAAGCTGACGATGCCGCCCAGTTGGAACTCGATCGGGTTGGGCGACAACACGAAGGTGCCCTTGCCGTGGATCTTTTGCGCAAACCCACGCTCCTGCAACTGCTCGATGGCCCGACGCACGGTGCCTCGGCTGGCCTGGTAGCTGTCCATCAATTCGGTTTCGGAGGGAAGGCGCGTGCCGCGCTGCAGGCGTTCAGTGGTGATGCTGGCAAGCAGATCCGTATAGATCTGGTTGTATTTGCTCATGGGGATGGCTCTTTGCCGGGGTTGCGGTCAAGGCAGGAACCTTAGTGGCAGAGAGGGGGTTTGTCCATTAGACCCTTGGATTTATGCGGCTTGCAGCGATGCGGCGGCCTACAGGAAATAAACAAAATTAAACTCGTACAGACGAGTTGTTGCTTTAACTCGTACAGACGAGTACTTTTGCCCTCGGCGTGCTGCCAATGACTGCCCCTCAAATAAAAAAATCAAAGTGGAAAACAAGCATGAGCCACGACTATTCGAACATTGCCCGCGAGATCCTCGAAAACCTCGGGGGCAGCGACAACCTTGAGCAAGCTGCCCACTGTGTGACCCGCCTGCGCCTGGCGCTCAAGGACCCGAGCCTGGTCAACAGCAGCGCGCTGAACCAGGTCGATCTGGTCAAGGGTTCGTTCTTTACCGGTGGCCTGTTCCAAGTGGTGATCGGCCCCGGTGAAGTGGAAAAGGTCTACGCCGCCCTGCGCGAACAGACCGGCCTCGCCGCCGCCACCATCGCCGATGTGAAGAAGAAGGGCGCCGACAAGACCAATGCCATGCAGCGCCTGGTAAGGGTGTTCTCCGATGTGTTCATGCCGATCCTGCCCGCACTGATCATCGCCGGCCTGTTGATGGGCGTGAATAACCTGATGGGCGCCAAGGGCATGTTCATCGAGGGCAAGACGCTGCTGGAGGCGTATCCGAACCTGGATGGCCTGTGGAGCCTGATCAACCTGATGGCCAACACCTCGTTCGTGTTCCTGCCGGCGCTGGTCGGTTGGTCGGCGGCCAAGCGCTTTGGCGGCAGTGAAATCCTTGGCATCGTGCTCGGCCTGATGCTGGTGCACCCGGACCTGCTCAACGCCTGGAACTATGGCAAGGCAGTGGCCGGGCTCGACGGTCAAAGCCTGCCGTACTTCGATATTTTCGGTTGGTTCCAGATCGAGAAGGTGGGCTACCAAGGGCAGATCCTGCCGATCCTGATGGCGGCTTATGTGATGAGTGTGATCGAGAAATGGCTACGTGCGCGGGTGCCCAATGCAATTCAACTCCTCGTCGTGCCGATCACCACCATTGTCGTGACCGGTGTGCTGGCCCTGGCCATCATCGGCCCGGTGACCCGTCACCTTGGCATCCTGATCACCGAAGGCGTGGTCACCCTGTTTGACCTGGCGCCGATGGTCGGCGGGGCGATTTTCGGCCTGCTGTATGCGCCGCTGGTGATCACCGGCATGCACCACATGTTCCTCGCCGTGGACCTGCAGCTTATCTCCACCCAGGGCGGCACCTTTATCTGGCCGATGATCGTCATGTCCAACCTGGCCCAAGGCAGCGCCGCGCTCGCGGTGTTCTACACCACCCGCAATGCGCGGGACAAAAGCATGGCGTCGACCTCGGCGATTTCCGCGTACTTCGGCATCACTGAACCGGCGATGTTCGGGGTGAACCTGCGCTTCAAGTTTCCGTTTTATGCGGCCCTGGTGGGCTCGGCGCTGGGCAGCATTTTCCTGTCGCTGAACAAGGTGCAGGCGTCGGCCATCGGCGTGGGGGGCTTGCCCGGGTTTATTTCGATCGTGCCGCAATCCATCGCGGTGTTTGTGATCGGCATGGTCATCGCGATGGTCGTGCCGTTTGTTTTGACCTGTGCGTTGAGCATGAAGATTGTTCGGCCTGGGTACAGGGTTGCTTGATCTACCGCAATCGGGGGCAAGCCCCCTCCCACATTGAAACGCATTTCAAATGTGGGAGGGGGCTTGCCCCCGATGAGGCCCGAAAGGCCTGCACAAAAATCAACTGAAGGAACCCACCATGCAAAACTGGCAACACTCGGTGATCTACCAGATCTACCCCAAAAGCTTCCACAGCCACGCGGGTAACGCCACCGGTGACCTGCTGGGCATCGTGGACAAACTCGACTACCTCAAATGGCTGGGTGTCGACTGCCTGTGGATCACGCCGTTCCTGCGCTCGCCACAGCGCGACAACGGCTACGACATCAGCGACTACTACGCCATCGACCCCAGCTACGGGACCATGGCCGACTGCGACCTGCTGATCAGCGAAGCGGCCAAGCGTGGCATCAAGCTGATGCTCGATATCGTGGTCAACCACACGTCCATCGAACACGAGTGGTTCCAGCAGGCGCGCAGCAGCCTCGACAACCCGTACCGCGACTTCTACATCTGGCGCGACCAGCCGAACAACTGGGAATCCAAGTTCGGTGGCTCGGCCTGGGAATACGAGGCGCAAACCGGGCAGTACTTCCTGCACTTGTTTGACCACACCCAGGCCGACCTGAATTGGGACAACCCCAAGGTGCGCGCCGAGGTGTTCAAGCTGATGCGCTTCTGGCGCGACAAAGGCGTGGGCGGTTTCCGCCTGGACGTGATCAACCTGATCTCCAAGCCCGCCGATTTCCCCGAAGACAGCAGCGACGGCCGTCGCTTCTACACCGACGGCCCGAACGTGCACGACTACCTGCAGGAAATGCACCGCGAAGTCTTCGAAGGGCACGACCTGATCAACGTCGGCGAGATGTCGTCCACCAGCCTCGAACACTGCATCCGCTACTCACGACCAGAGTCGAAAGAGCTGTCGATGACCTTCAACTTTCATCACCTGAAAGTCGATTACCCGAACCTTCAGAAGTGGGTGAAGGCCGACTTCGACTTCCTGCAGCTCAAGCAGATCCTCTCGGATTGGCAACTGGGCATGCAGGCCGGTGGCGGCTGGAACGCGCTGTTCTGGTGTAACCACGACCAGCCACGGGTGGTCTCGCGGTTCGGCCATGACGGTGAGCACCGTGTGGTCTCGGCCAAGATGCTGGCGACCGCGCTGCACTTCCTTCAAGGCACGCCATTTGTGTACCAGGGCGAAGAGCTGGGCATGACCAATCCGGGCTTCGACAGGGTCGAGCAGTACCGCGATGTGGAGACCCTCAACATCTTCCGGCTCAAGCGCGATGCGGGCGAGTCCGAGGCGTCGAGCATGGCCGCGATCATGCAGAAGTCCCGCGACAACGGCCGCACGCCGATGCAGTGGAATGCCCAGGCGAACGCCGGCTTCAGCAGCGGCGAGCCGTGGATCGGCATCCCGGCCAATGCGGCGCAGATCAACGTCGAGCGCCAGCTGGATGACCCGGATTCAGTGCTGCATCACTACCGTGCGCTGATCGCCTTGCGCCGTCACGAGCCGCTGATCCAGGCCGGTGTTTATCGCCAGTTGCTGCAAGACCATCTGCAGGTCTGGGCCTACCTGCGCGAAGGCCATGGCGAGCGGCTGCTGGTGCTGAACAACTTCTACGGCACGCCCTGCGAAATCCAACTGCCGGACGGCGTCATCAACCCGGCCAGCGAACAACGCCTGCTGATCAGCAACTACCCGGACTGCCCGGTGCGTACGGGCACGGTAGCGCTGCGCCCGTACGAATCGTTTGTGTTGCACCTCAAGGACTGAGGCCCGTTGTAACCCCGTGTGGGAGCACGGGGCGCGTTGAAAAAAACATAATAAAAATATCGGAGTGCTGCATGAAAACAACAATAAAGCTGGGCCTCGTTGCGTCTTGTCTGAGCCTGCCGTTTGGCGCTCAGGCGTTGGAATTCGCCGGTTACTTGCGCAGCGGCGCGGGCACTTCAACGGGCAGCGGCCCACAGCAATGTTTCCAACTGCCGGGGGCACAAACCAAGTACCGTCTGGGTAACGAATGCGAGCAATACGCCGAGCTGGAACTGCGCCAGGACCTGCTCACCCTTGATGACGGTTCGGTGCTCAGCGTCGATGCAATGGCGTCGCTCTACAACAAGTACGATCGTGAGCTGAAATTCCAGGGCGAAAACAACGGCACCGCGCGCATGCCGCAGCTGTATGCACAATGGTCCAACCTGCCCAGCCTCAATGGTGGCTCGCTGTGGGCCGGTCGGCGTTACTACAAACGTAACGACATCCATATCTCCGACTTCTACTACTGGAACCAGAGCGCTACGGGCGGCGGGATTGAGGACGTGCTGATCGGCGACCTCAAATACAGCTACGCCATTTCGCGCAAGGACAACCTGTACCAGAAGGCATACGCCACCCGTCACGACTTCAACGTCGCGGGCTTCAAGACCAACCCCGGCGGCGAGCTGGAACTGGGCCTGAGCTACATCGAAAAAGCCGGCGGGCGTGACACCAACAGCGGCTGGGCGATCACTGCGCAGCATGTGCAAAAACCTTTCCTGGGTGGCAAGAACAAGTTCGCCTTGCAGTACGGCGAAGGGCCCGGCACCGGCCTGGGCTACACCGGCAATACGTTCCTGGACAACAGTAGCAAAAGTTACCGCGCCGTGGAGTTTTTCGACTGGCAGGTGACCCCGCGTTTTGGTGGACAGGTCGAGGCGGTGTACCAGAAGGATATTCGTCCCGGCAGCCAGGACCAGACCTGGATGTCCATCGGTGTGCGCCCGGCGTACGCGATCAGCGAGCAGTTCAAACTGGTCACCGAGCTTGGGCATGATCAGGTCGACGCCACTGGCGGCACACGCAAACTGAGCAAATTCACCTTCGCCCCGACCTGGTCCCCTAAAGGCCCGGAATTCTGGGCGCGGCCGGAGGTGCGCTTGTACTACACCTATGCAACCTGGAACGAGGCGGCCAAGCGCGCGGCGAATGAATTGGCGGCGGGGTCGGCGTTATCTGATACCGGTTCCTATGGCACGGCGCGGCATGGGTCGAACGTGGGTGTGCAAGTCGAATACTGGTGGAAATAGCGCGAACTCATGTGAATGCGCTTTGTGTGGGAGCTGGCTTGCCTGCGATGCGGGCGACTCGGTCTTTCAGTAAAACCGAGGCGATGCTATCGCAGGCAAGCCAGCTCCCACATTGGATCGTCGTCATCTTGGGGTTGCATCACCCAATGATTTTTACAGAACAAAACAGCAGGTGAAGTCATGACCCCATCTAAACCCCTGGAACTGCTGGCGCCCCTATCCGGTGTGCTGCTGGCACTGGACAAGGTCCCCGACCCGGTATTCTCCAGTCGCGTGATCGGCGACGGCCTGTGCATCGACCCGACCTCGCAGACCTTGTGTGCCCCGTTGGCTGGGGTGATCAGCAATATCCAGGACAGCGGGCATGCCGTCAGCATCACCGACGACAACGGCGTCCAAGTGCTGCTGCATATCGGTCTGGACACCGTCAACCTGGCAGGCCAGGGCTTCACCCGGCGGGTGCAGGAAGGCCAGCGGGTGGAGGCCGGGCAGGCGCTGATCGAATTCGATGCCGACTACGTGGCACTCAACGCACGCAGTTTGCTGACCTTGATGCTGGTGGTCAGCGGCGAGCCGTTTAGCGTATTGGCAAGCGGTCTTGTGGCGTCCGGCCAGCCACTGTTGCAGTTATCCCCAAGTGAAGCCATTGACGTGATGGACGAGGAGGAGGGCGAGGCACTGTTTTCCAAGCCGCTGACCTTACCCAACGCCAACGGCCTGCACGCTCGCCCAGCGGCGGTATTCGCCCAGGCGGCGAAGGGTTTCAAGGCCAGCATCTACCTGCACAAGCAAACCCAGAGCGCCAACGCCAAGTCGTTGGTGGCGATCATGGCGTTGCAAACGGTGAAGGGCGACACCCTGCAAGTGAGCGCGGCGGGCGAGGATGCCGAGGCGGCGATCAAGGCACTGGTGGCCTTGTTGGCGCAAGGCTGTGGCGAGGCGGTGGCGACCGTTGCCGAACCGGCCGCGACGGTATTGTCGGCGACGTTGCTTAAAGGCGTGTGCGCCTCACCGGGTTCGGCATTTGGCCAGGTGGTTCAGGTGATCGAGCCCGAACTGGCCATTCCTGAACACGGTACGGATGAAGCGACGGAGCGTGCCGCCCTGGCGCGTGGCTTGCTGGCTGCCACCGAGGCCCTGCGAACGTTGCAAGACAAGGCTTGCGGCAGTGCCCAGGCGGAGATTTTCCGCGCTCATCAGGAATTGCTCGAGGACCCGACCTTGCTCGAACAAGCCCACAGTCTGCTGGCTGACGGCAAGAGCGCCGCCTTTGCCTGGAACCGTGCCACGCTCGCCACAGCCAAGCTGTTCCAGGGTTCAGGCAATGCCCTGTTGGCCGAACGTGCGGCAGACTTGGCGGACGTCGGCCAGCGTGTACTGAAGCTGATCCTGGGGATTCAGGACAGCGCCTGGGACTTGCCGGAACGTGCAATCCTGATCGCCGAGCAACTGACGCCTTCGCAGACTGCCAGCCTGGATACCCGCAAAGTGCTGGGGTTCGTCACCGTCGGCGGCGGCGCGACCAGCCATGTCGCGATCCTCGCCCGTGCCCTTGGCCTGCCGGCCATTTGCGGTGTTTCGGCCGACGTGCTGGGGTTGGCCAATGGCAAACAGGTGCTGCTCGACGCCGACAAAGGCGACCTGCACCTGGAGCCGAACCTGGCCGAGATCGAACACCTGGAGGCCGCGCGCAAACAGCAGGCGCTGCGCCATCAGCGCGACGTGGCGCAGGCGTCGTTACCGGCCACCACCCGCGACGGCCATCACGTCGAAGTCACCGCCAACGTGGCCTCGTTGCAAGAAGTGGAGCACGCCCTGACCCTCGGCGGCGAAGGTGTCGGCCTGTTGCGTTCGGAGTTCCTCTACCTGGATCGCCACCGCGCGCCGAGCCCCGAGGAGCAAGCCGGCACCTACACCGCGATCGCCCGCGCCCTGGGCTCCGAGCGCAACCTGGTAGTGCGCACCCTGGATGTTGGCGGCGACAAACCGTTGGCCTATGTGCCCATGGACGCTGAGACCAATCCCTTTCTTGGCCTGCGCGGCATTCGCTTGTGCCTGGAACGTCCTGAGCTGCTGCGCGAACAGTTCCGCGCGATCCTCGCCAGTGCCGGTTTTGCGCGGCTGCACATCATGTTGCCGATGGTCAGCCTGCTGTCGGAGCTGCACCTGGCGCGCAAGATCCTTGAAGAGGAAGCGCTGGCGCTGAAGCTCACCGAGTTGCCGAAGCTGGGCATCATGATTGAAGTGCCGTCGGCGGCGCTGATGGCGGACGTGTTCGCCCCCCATGTGGACTTCTTCTCCATCGGCACCAATGACCTGACCCAATACACGCTGGCCATGGACCGCGACCACCCGCGATTGGCCAGCCAGGCCGACAGCTTCCACCCGGCGGTGCTGCGCTTGATCGCCACCACGGTCAAGGCCGCGCATGCCCATGGCAAGTGGGTCGGTGTGTGTGGCGCGTTGGCGTCCGAAGCGCTGGCCGTGCCGGTGCTGATCGGGCTGGGCGTGGACGAGTTGTCGGTCAGTGTGCCGTTGATCCCCACCATCAAGGCCACCGTGCGCGAGCTGGACCTGGCTGACTGCCAGATCATCGCCCGCCAGGTGTTGGGCCTGGAAGAAGCCTCCCAAGTGCGTGAGGCCCTGCGCCAATATCACGCGGCTACCGTTGAAACCTCACCTGTCGTGGAGCACTGAGCATGTTCGAGAAATTACAGCGGGCGTTCTGGAAGGCGCTGACGCCGGATTTGATTGCCGAGACGGTCGTTGCGCCAACGCAGAGTCTGCTGTCGACCGAGGTGATGAACGCGTTAGGTGGGGCAGATAACCTCAAGTCGCAGCAGCGGGTGGCGCTGACGCGGGTGAGGGTGCAGTTGCAGGATGCTGCGAAGGTGGATGCTGCGGTGTTAAAGGCTGCGGGTGTTCTGGATGTGATGGTGTTGGAGGGCGGAGTAGTGCATCTGCTCACCGGCCTCTAAGCCAACTGAAGGTCAAGATGTGAAGGGGGCTTGTGTGGTGAGCGGGGCAAGCCCGCTCACCACACAAGCCCGGCTCCCACAGGGTTTTGTGGTGTTTGGGAGAGTGTGTTTACAACTGCGGGTTATCTTCCGGCGGCTTGGTCTTGTCCACGCCCGGCACATGCAAGTTACCTTCGACCACCTGGTTGCCTTCCAACTGCGGCTGGGTCACCCAGGTGAGGATGTCGTAGTAACGCCGGATGTTCGCCACAAAATGCACCGGCTCCCCACCGCGCGCATACCCATAGCGGGTCTTGCTGTACCACTGCTTCTGCGACAGGCGCGGCAGCATCTTCTTCACGTCCAGCCACTTGTTCGGGTTCAGGCCTTCGCGCTTGGCCAAGGTGCGGGCATCTTCCAAGTGGCCGGTGCCGACGTTGTAGGCGGCGAGGGCGAACCAGGTGCGATCCGGCTCGGCGATGCTGTCGTCCAGTTCATCCTTGATCTTGGCCAAGTACTTGGCACCGCCCATGATGCTTTGCTTGGGGTCCAGGCGGTTGGACACGCCCATCGCCTGGGCGGTGTTCTGGGTCAGCATCATCAGGCCGCGCACGCCGGTCTTGGACGTGACGGCCGGCTGCCACAGCGATTCCTGATAGCCAATGGCTGCCAACAGGCGCCAATCGACCTTTTCTTCCTTGGCATAGGCGCGGAAGTGTTTTTCGTACTTGGGCAAACGCTGCTGCAGATGTTGGGCGAAGGTGTAGGCGCCCACATAGCCGAGTACATCGACATGCCCGTAGTAGCGGTCTTTCAGACGCTGCAACGTGCCGTTTTTCTCGACTTTATCCAGGTAACTGTTGATCTCGTTGAGCAGGCTGTTGTCGTCACCGGCGGCGACGGCCCAGCTCTGGTTGCTGGCATTGCCGAGGTCGAACGCGACGCGCACGTTGGGGAAGTACACCTGGTTCATCGCCACTTCGTTGGAGTCCACCAGGGTCAGGTCGATTTGGCCCTCGTCCACCATGCGCAGCAAGTCGACGACCTCAACGGCGTCTGATTCTTCGTATTCAATGGCAGGGTTCTGCTTTTTAAGCGCCGCCAGTTGCTCGGCGTGGGTGCTGCCCTTGAGCACCATGATCTTCTTGCCCACCAGGTCCGCCGCATTGGTCGGGCGGGACTGGCCATTGCGATAGATGATCTGCGGGGTGACTTCAAGGTAAGGGTGGGAGAAACGTACCTGCGCCTGGCGCTGTTCACTGCTGACCAGGCCGGCCGCCGCGAGGACCGGGCCGTTGGGCTTGCCCAACTGGCCGAACAGATCGTCGAGGTTGTCGGCGGTCTCGATCTCCAGCTTCACGCCCAGGTCGTCGGCAAAGCGCTTGACCAGTTCGTATTCGAAACCGGTTTCACCGTTGCGGTCCTGGAAATAAGTCGCCGGGCTGTTCCGGGTAACCACCCGCAATACGCCATCCTCCTTGATTCGCTCGAGCGTGCTGGGCTTATCAACACAGGCGCTGAGCATCAGGAAGAGTCCGGTTGCGATGAGCCATTTGGCGCATCGCGGGCGCAAAGCAGTTGGGGAGAACATCTGCGCAGTATACGCAAACGGCCCACGGCGCCATATCTCGACAGCGCGGGACTTGTCTGCTAGCGCCCGCAAAACTGTGCTGTAGCCCGCAGAAACGTGGCTTGGCAGGGGATTGTGACGGTTAAAATAACTGCGCCGAATGCCCACTATGACCCCTCGAAAGGGCTGTAATCCGGCCAACTGACGTTCGGCGCCAGCCACCGGTAGCGTTTCGGGTGCCGTTGGCGACGGTTTACGCTAGAATGCACGGCCTCAAAGCACACCCCCTTCCCGAGGCTGTCCCGAAGATGTTGATCCTGCGCGGCGCTCCTGCCCTTTCTGCCTTTCGCCACAGCAAACTCCTTGAGCAACTGAGCCAGAAGGTTCCAGCGGTTACAGGCCTGTATGCTGAATTTGCTCACTTCGCCGACGTTACCGGCGTGTTGACCGCCGACGAACAGCAAGTGCTGGCGCGCCTTCTGAAGTACGGCCCAAGCGTTCCGGTTCAAGAGCCTAACGGCCGCTTGTTCCTGGTATTGCCGCGGTTCGGCACCATCTCGCCCTGGTCGAGCAAGGCCAGCGATATCGCCCGCAACTGCGGCCTGGACAAAATCCAGCGCCTGGAGCGTGGTATCGCTTTCTACGTCGCCGGCCAGTTCAGCGATGCCGAAGCCGAGCTGATCGCCAGCAGCCTGCACGACCGCATGACCCAGATCATCGTCAGCCAGTTGGAACAGGCTGCCGGCCTGTTCAGCCACGCCGAGCCCAAGCCGCTGACCGCGATTGACGTGCTCGGCGGTGGCCGCGCCGCCCTCGAGAAGGCCAATACCGAGCTGGGCCTGGCCTTGGCCGAAGACGAGATCGACTACCTGGTCAACGCCTTTAACGGCTTGAAGCGCAACCCGCACGACATCGAACTGATGATGTTTGCCCAGGCCAACTCCGAGCACTGCCGTCACAAGATCTTCAACGCCAGTTGGGACATCGACGGCGAAAGCCAGGAAAAAAGCCTGTTCGGCATGATCAAGAACACCTACGTGATGCACAGCGAAGGCGTTCTGTCTGCTTATAAGGACAACGCTTCGGTGATCGTCGGCTCCGTCGCCGGCCGTTTCTTCCCGGACCCTGAAACCCGCCAGTACGGCGCGGTGCAGGAGCCGGTGCACATCCTGATGAAGGTTGAAACCCACAACCACCCGACCGCGATTGCCCCATTCCCAGGCGCAGCCACCGGTTCCGGCGGCGAAATCCGTGACGAAGGTGCAACCGGCCGTGGCGCCAAGCCCAAGGCGGGCCTCACCGGTTTCACCGTGTCCAACCTGCAGATCCCAGGCTTCGAACAGCCGTGGGAAGTGCCGTACGGCAAGCCTGAGCGCATTGTGACCGCGCTGGACATCATGATCGAAGGCCCACTGGGCGGCGCCGCGTTCAACAACGAGTTCGGGCGTCCGGCGCTGACTGGTTACTTCCGTACCTTCGAACAGTCCATCACCACCCCGCGTGGCGATGAAGTGCGCGGCTACCACAAGCCAATCATGTTGGCCGGCGGCATGGGCAACATCCGCGAAGAACACGTCAAGAAAGGCGAGATCCTGGTCGGCTCCAAGCTGATCGTACTCGGCGGCCCGGCGATGTTGATCGGCCTGGGCGGCGGCGCAGCTTCCTCCATGGCCACCGGCACCAGCTCGGCAGACCTGGACTTCGCGTCCGTACAGCGCGAAAACCCTGAGATGGAGCGTCGCTGCCAGGAAGTCATCGACCGCTGCTGGCAGTTGGGTGACAAGAACCCGATCAGCTTCATCCACGACGTCGGCGCCGGTGGTTTGTCCAACGCCTTCCCGGAACTGGTCAACGATGGCGACCGTGGTGGCCGTTTCGAACTGCGCAACATTCCTAACGACGAGCCGGGCATGGCCCCGCACGAAATCTGGAGCAACGAATCCCAAGAACGCTACGTACTGGCCGTCGGCCCTGAAGACTTCGCGCGCTTCCAGGCCATCTGCGAACGCGAGCGCTGCCCGTTTGCCGTGGTCGGCGAAGCCACTGCCGAGCCGCAGTTGACCGTTACCGACAGCCACTTCGGCAACAGCCCGGTGGACATGCCGCTCGAAGTGCTGCTGGGCAAAGCCCCACGCATGCACCGTTCGGCGGTACGTGAAGCCGAACTGGGCGATGACTTCGACCCAAGCACGCTGGAATTGGCCGACAGCATCGAACGTGTGCTGCACCACCCGGCCGTGGCGAGCAAAAGCTTCCTGATCACCATCGGCGACCGCACCATCACCGGCCTGGTGGCCCGTGACCAAATGGTCGGCCCGTGGCAGGTTCCCGTGGCTGACGTTGCCGTCACCGCCACCAGCTTCGACGTCTACACCGGTGAAGCCATGGCCATGGGCGAGCGCACGCCGCTGGCCCTGCTGGACGCTCCGGCGTCGGGCCGGATGGCCATTGGTGAAACCCTCACCAACATCGCCGCGTCGCGCATTGGTAAATTGTCCGACATCAAACTGTCGGCCAACTGGATGTCGGCAGCCGGTCACCCAGGCGAAGATGCACGCCTGTATGACACCGTCAAAGCGGTCGGCATGGAATTGTGCCCTGAGCTGGGTATCACCATTCCGGTGGGCAAGGACTCCATGTCCATGGCCACCCGTTGGAACGAAGACGGCACCGACAAGAGCGTCACTTCGCCGCTGTCGCTGATCGTCACCGGTTTCGCACCGGTCACCGACATCCGCCAGACCCTGACCCCGCAATTGCGCATGGACAAGGGCACCACCGACCTGATCCTGATCGACCTGGGCCGTGGCCAGAACCGCATGGGCGCCTCGATCCTGGCACAGACCCATGGCAAGCTCGGCAAACACGCGCCGGACGTCGATGACGCCGAAGACCTCAAAGCCTTCTTCGCCGTGATCCAAGGCCTCAACGCCGACGGTCACTTGCTGGCCTACCACGACCGTTCCGATGGCGGCTTGCTGACCAGCGTCGTCGAGATGGCCTTCGCCGGTCACTGCGGCCTGAACATCGTGCTCGACAGCGTTGCCGAGGATGCCTCCGAAATCAACGGCATCCTGTTCAACGAAGAGTTGGGCGCAGTGATCCAGGTTCGCCAGGACGCCACCCCGGACGTGCTTGCACAATTCAGCGCCGCCGGCCTGGACGACTGCGTCGCGGTGATCGGCCAGCCGATCAACAACGGCGAGATCAACATCTCGTTCAACGGCGACACCGTGTTTGCCGGCCAGCGCCGCTTGCTGCAACGCCAGTGGGCCGAGACCAGCTACCAGATCCAACGCCTGCGCGACAACGCCGACTGCGCCGAGCAGGAATTCGACGTGATCCTGGAAGAAGACAACCCGGGCCTGAGCACCAAGCTCAGCTTCGACGTCAACCAGGACATCGCCGCGCCTTACATCAAGAAAGGCATTCGCCCACAAGTTGCCGTACTGCGTGAGCAGGGCGTCAATGGCCAGGTGGAAATGGCGGCCGCGTTCGACCGCGCCGGCTTCAATGCGATCGACGTGCACATGAGCGACATCCTCGCCGGTCGCGTTGACCTCAATGAGTTCAAAGGCCTCGTCGCCTGCGGCGGTTTCTCCTACGGCGACGTGCTGGGTGCCGGTGAAGGCTGGGCCAAATCGGCCCTGTTCAACAGCCGTGCCCGTGATGCGTTCCAGGGTTTCTTCGAACGCAACGACAGCTTCACCCTGGGTGTGTGCAACGGTTGCCAGATGATGTCCAACCTTAGCGAACTGATCCCAGGCAGCGAGTTCTGGCCGCACTTTGTGCGCAACCGTTCCGAGCAGTTCGAAGCCCGTGTCGCCATGGTGCAGGTGCAGGAGTCCAACTCGATCTTCCTGCAAGGCATGGCCGGTTCGCGCATGCCAATCGCCATCGCCCACGGTGAAGGCCATGCCGAGTTCGCCAGCGAAGAAGCCCTGCTTGAGGCTGACCTGTCCGGTACCGTTGCCCTGCGTTTCGTCGACAACCACGGCAAGGTCACCGAGACCTACCCGGCCAACCCGAACGGCTCGCCGCGCGGGATCACTGGCCTCACCAGCCGCGACGGCCGCGTGACCATCATGATGCCGCACCCGGAGCGTGTATTCCGCGCCGTGCAGAACTCGTGGCGCCCGGAAGAGTGGGACGAGGACGGCGCCTGGATGCGCATGTTCCGCAACGCCCGCGTGTGGGTGAACTAAGGCCGTGTACAAGCTCAGCTTCTTCGTGCCCGACAGCCACGTGGAGACGGTGAAAACCGCCGTCTTCGCAGCTGGCGGCGGGCGCATCGGCAACTACGACAGCTGCGCCTGGCAAGTGCTGGGCCAGGGCCAATTCCGCGCGTTGGACGGCAGCCAGCCGTTTATTGGGCAAGTTGGCCAGGTTGAAGTGGTTGAGGAATGGAAGGTTGAACTGGTGGTGGCGGATGAGTTGATTGTGGCTGTCGTGGCTGCACTCAAGCTTAGCCATCCGTATGAGACACCGGCGTATGAGGTGTGGCAGCTGGCGGATTTTTGATCTGTTGGCTGTAGAAACAAGAAACCCGCTGGGCCAGTTTGGTCAGCGGGTTTTTTGTTGGCTGTAAGGGCCAATCGCAGGCAAGCCAGCTCCCACATTCGACCGCGTTTATCCTGAAGGAATGCAGTCGAATGTGGGAGCGGGCTTGCTCGCGAAGGCGTTGGGACAGGCGCGTCAGATCTTTCCCACAGGCCTTTCAGGTTGTCCCTCGGAACCCATCTCCCTAGCCTCCCTGCTTTGCATTTTCTCAGTGGTGGAATGTTATGAGTCTGACGACCAGAACTGATATGCGGCTATTGCATGGCGTGATGTATCACATCACAATTGCGCCATGATCGTTAGTTGGAAACATAAAGGCCTTCGCATCTTTTATGAAACGGGCTCAACGAAAGGGATCAATGCCAACCACGTGAATCGCTTGCGCCGTGTCTTGCTGATTTTAGACAGCGCGATTCATTGGAGCGATCTGGAACTGCCAGGTTGGCGCTTCCATCGCTTGAAGGGGGATCTTGTCGACTACTGGTCAGTGAGCATCAGTGGTAACTGGCGCATCATTTTTCGCATGTATGACGATCAAGTCGAGCTGGTCGACTATCTGGATTACCACTGAGAAGGGGTCTGTTTATGGGTATGCACAATCCTCCTCACCCAGGGGAAATACTGCTTGAGGATGTCATTCCCGGGCTGGGAATGACGATCACTGAAGTTGCTCGCCGCCTGGGTTTCGCTAGGGAAACCTTTTCAAGAATTCTTCATGGGCATGCGCCTGTTAGCCCTGATCTAGCTGTGCGGCTTGAGCGCGCGGGCATCAGCAAGGCCCAGATGTGGCTCTCAATGCAGAGCAGTTATGACCTGTGGCAGGCAGAGCATAGAGAACAGCCTGTTATTGAGCGGTTTGCTCGGATTGAGTAACCGAGATTAAAGCGCCCGGCTTTGGCCGGGTTTTCGTTGCCTGCGATGGCGTCGGTACAGGCGCCTCAGAGATTTCCTACAAGCCTTTCAGGTTGTCCCTCGGAACTCACCTCACTAACCTTTTCCCGTCGCTGCCAATTCAGTGACCGGGACTGCAAGCCCGCCGATAATTTGTTAGTGCTGAACAGCGCACCTATAATCATGCCGCTTTCATAAAGCGGTTATTGATTCATGGTGGCTGTGTGCGGGAGACCCTCGGGTCTGCCGAGGTTCCTAACAACTCGGTCTTGCAGACCCGTACACAGCTGCCACCCATCATCTGCAAGTGATGTCGGTAGCTCCCACTTTTTGTTAGGAGTTTTACCATGATCAAAAACAGTCCAAATCCTCCATCTGATTCTCAGCCCGCCGACCAACTCTTCACTGTACTACCCAACTTGAACAGCGAAACCCTGCTCGCCAATGCTTCCCAAGACCTGGCATCAGTCCAGGCACTGGCGGGCAATCTGGCGTTTGACGTCGACGGCCCCCAGCGTGATGCGGTGCTGGGGATTCATCGAATGGTGGAAGGTATCCAGTTGATGGTCGATCGGGTGTTGGACCTACAGGAAGTGCCGATCAGCAACTGACCACACCCACTCTGTGGCGAGGGAGCTTGCTCCCGTTGGGGTGCGAAGCGCCCCCAAAACCTGCCACAGCGTTCTGTCTGAAAAAATGGGTGTTCTGAACAAGGGGCTGCTACGCAGCCCAGCGGGAGCAAGCTCCCTCGCCACAGGGTGATCAGGCGTTGATTGGGCGGGTCACCAACCGCTCCAGCGCCTCACTCAACCCGGATGCCTTGTCACCAATCAACAGGTGCCAAGCACCGCTTTCCAGCTGGCTCACCCCTTGGCAACCCAGTGCAGTGAGATCAGCTTCAGACAACCCCGAATCATCCCCCAACTCCACCCGCAACCGGGTCATCGCCACGGCTTCCAGCTGCCGCACATTCCCACGGCCACCCAAGGCGCTCAGCCATTTCTCGGCTTCCTGTACATTCACCGCCAGCGGCTTATCCACAGGCGCAACCGTCACAGGTGTACTGGCAACAAACGAAGGCATCGCCAAGCGAATCTCATCAGCAATGCTATCCGCCATCGGCCCAACCACCACCTGCAAGCTCCCGCCGTTCCCCGGCCGAACCACGGCCATGGCGCCCAGCGCTTTCAACTCCGCATCCACCGCCTTGTTGCGATCCACCATGTCCAACCGCAGGCGTGTGGTGCAGGCGCCAACGCTCAGCAGGTTCTCCGCGCCGCCCAGGGCTTGGATGTATGCCGTGGCCCGCTGGTTATCCGTCATCACCTCAGCCTGCACCACCTGGATATCTTCCCGGCCCGGCGTTTTCAGGTTGAAGCGACGAATGCAGTAGTTGAACACGCTGTAGTAGACCACCGCGTAGGCCAACCCCACCGGGAACACCAGCCAGCCATTGGTGGACTTGCCCCAACCCAGCACCATGTCGATAAACCCACCGGAGAAGGTAAAGCCCAGGTGGATATTCAGCATATTGGTGACAGCCATCGACAGGCCCGTCAGCACGGCGTGAATCAGGTACAAAAACGGCGCAAGAAACATAAACGCAAATTCAATCGGCTCAGTCACCCCGGTCAAGAACGAGGTCAGCGCCATCGACAGGAAAATCCCGCCCATCACTTTGCGGCGCTCCGGCAATGCATTGCGGTACATCGCCAGGCACGCAGCCGGCAGGCCGAACAGCATCACTGGGAACATGCCGGTCATGAACTGACCGCCTTTGGGGTCGCCAGCAAAGTAGCGGGTCAGGTCACCGGTCACGACCGCCCCGGTCACCGGGTCGGTAAAGGTGCCAAACACAAACCACGCCATGTTGTTGAGGATATGGTGCAGGCCGGTAACGATCAGCAGGCGGTTGAACACGCCAAACACAAACGCCCCCAGGCTGCCGCTTTCCATCAGCAAGACGCCGAAGCTGTTGATGCCATGCTGGATCGGCGGCCAGATCAAACCAAAAATAACGCCCAAGCCGACCGCCGAAAACCCGGTGACAATCGGCACAAACCGTCGCCCACCGAAGAACGCCAGGTACTCCGGCAGCTTGATGTCCTTGAAGCGGTTATACAGCCCGCCCGCCATCAAGCCGCTGGCGATCCCGGCGAGCATGCCCATGTTGATGGTGGTGTCCATCACCTTGAGCGTGGAGACCATCACCAGGTAACCAATGGCCCCGGCCAGTCCGGCCGTGCCGTTGTTGTCGCGGGCAAAGCCCACGGCAATGCCGATGGCGAAGATCAACGCCAGGTTGGCGAAGATCGCCTGCCCGGCGTCGTGCATCACCGCGATGTTCAGCAGGTCGGTGTCGCCCAGGCGCAGCAGCAGGCCGGCGATCGGCAGGATTGCGATCGGCAGCATCAGCGCGCGGCCGAGGCGTTGCAGGCCTTCAATAAAATGTTGGTACATGGCGTGTCTCCTTTTTTCTTGTTGTTGTCAGCTCAGCGGCCAGTGGTGTTGACAGGCTTGGCGAACGGCCTTGGCGCTGCTCAGGTCGAGCATGCCCTGGCTCAGTTGCCGGCATTGCGCCGCATCCAGGTGGCGGACGCGGTCCTTGATTTCGCCGATCTGCAGCGGACTGACGGACAGCTCGCTGACCCCCAGGCCGACCAGCACCGGTGTGGCCAGCGGGTCGGATGCCAGGGCGCCACACACGCCGACCCAACGCCCGTGTTTCGCAGCGCCCGCGCAGGTTTGGGCGATCAGCCGCAGCAGCGCCGGGTGCAACGCATCGACGCGGGCGGCGAGGCCGGCGTGGTCGCGGTCCATCGCCAGGGTGTACTGGGACAGGTCATTGGTGCCGATGGACAGGAAGTCTGCATACCGCGCAAGCTGCTCGGCCATCAGTGCAGCGGCGGGCACTTCGATCATCACGCCCAGTTCTGGGCGCTGGGTCAGTTCCAACTCCACGCACAGCTCATCCAGGCGTTGGCGGATGTGCAGCAGTTCATCGACCTCGCTGACCATCGGCAGCAGGATCCGGCAGCGCGCCAGCGGACTGACTTGCAGCAGGGCACGCAGTTGCTGGTCGAGCACGTCAGGGCGCACCTGGGCCAGGCGAATGCCACGCAGGCCCAGTACCGGGTTGGCTTCGACGGGCAACGGCAGGTAGTCGAGTTGCTTGTCGCCACCCACGTCAATGGTGCGGATGATCACTGACTTGTCACCCATGGCATCCAGCACGGCTTGGTAGGCGTGGCGTTGTTCCTGTTCATCGGGCGCGGTGCGGCGGTCGACGAAGAGAAATTCGGTGCGCAGCAGGCCGACGCCATCGGCACCGTTTTCGAACGCCACCTGGGCTTCGGCGCTGGAGGCGACATTCGCGGCGATCTCGATGCTCACACCGTCGGTGGTGTGAGCGGGTTGTTGGGCTTGCGCCTGTTGCTGCTGGCGCCGCAACTTTTGCGCGTCGCGAATCTGGTGCACTTCAGCGTGGCGCGCATCGCTGGGGGCCAGTTCCAGGCGACCGTTGGCGGCGTCCAGCACCACGCGTTGGCCCTGGGGCACGTCGAGTACGTCGGCGCCCAACGCCACTACGCAAGGCAGGCCTTTACCCCGAGCCAAAATGGCTACGTGAGAAGTGGCGCCGCCTTCGGCCATGCAGAGGCCGACGGCGTGTTGCGCACTCAGTTGCAGCAGGTCAGACGGCGTCAGTTCATGGGCGCTGACAATCGCCCCGGCCGGCAATTCGAAGTGCCAGGCTTCACCCAGTAATGCGCGCAGTACCCGTTGTTGCAGGTCACGCAGGTCATTGGCGCGCTCGGCGAACAGCGGTTTGCCCAGGGCCAGCAGCACTGCGCATTGCGCCTGGATTGCATCGCGCCAGGCGTGGGTAGCCGCGCTGCCTTGTTCAATCGAGCCGGTCGCAGCTTCGAGCAAATTAGGGTCTTCCAGCAGCGCGAGGTGGGCGGCGAAGATGTCCTCTTCCTCGGCGTTCTTGCGCTGGCGGGCGTGGTCGAGGGTGCTGCGGATTTCGCTGCGCACTTGCTCCAGAGCCGCGTCCAGACGCTGCAGTTGCTCATCGGCAGAGTGGTTGCCGGTGTCGGCAGGCAGTTCGATGCCGGTCAGGCGGAACAGCGGCCCGCACACCAGGCCCGGCGCAGCACACACGCCTTGCAACACACCGACTTCGGTATTCGCCCGGCGCGGAGCGGGGGCTGCGGCGGGGGCGTGGTGTTCTTCTTTAATGGCGGCGGACAAGGCCGCGACCAGCGCCTGCAGCGCCGCCTCAGCGTCCTTGCCACGACAGCTCACGCGGACCTCATCACCTTCACCAATGCCCAGGCCCATCAAGCCAATCAGGCTGTCGCACGACGCCGACTTGTCGCCAAAATGCAGTTGCGCCTGGCTGCTGAAACCCTGCGCGGCCTTGCGCACTAATGCCGCCGGACGCGCATGCAATCCGCCCCGATGGGTAATGCGTACGCTGGCGCTGGCTTCACCTGCCGAGTTATCCACAGGCGCTTCAGCCGACGCCGCCGAACGCGCCGCGATCTGCAACAACGGCTCGCCGACCTTGACCGTTCGCCCGGCAAGCGCACGCAATTCAAAGCGCTCGCCATTGGTCAGGATGATCAGGCTGACCAGGCTCTTGCACTGGCGCGCAATGCGGTCCAGGTCAAACTGAACCAGGGCTTGGCCCTGGCTCACCCGCGCGCCGTTCTTCACCAGCAAGGCAAACCCCTCGCCATTCAGTTCCACCGTATCGATGCCCACATGCATCAACACCTCGGCACCGTTCTTGGCGCGGATCGTCAGGGCGTGCCCGGTGCGCGCGACGTGGATGATTTCCCCGTCAAACGGCGCGTGCAGGCAATCATTCAGCGGGTCGATGGCAATGCCGTCGCCCATGGCGCCACTGGCGAACACGTCGTCGGGAACATTGCCCAGGGTCAGTACCGGCCCGCTGAGGGGCGCGCAGAGGGTCAGATCATTATTGTTGTTGGACATGGGCACGGTACTCATCAGGAAAACACGGCACTCGACTCAGTGAGTACGAGTGACTTTGCTCAGGTGGCGCGGTTGGTCCGGGTCCATGCCCCGGGCGACCGCCAGGCCTGCGGCCATCACGTAGAAACTCTGGATCGCCAGGATCGGGTCCAGGCTCGGGTGTTCGGCGCGGCTCAAAGTCAGGTCGCGTTCGGCGATATCGTCCGGCGCGGCCAGCAACACGCGGGCGCCGCGTTGGCGCATGTCGGCGGCCAGGCTCAGCAGGCCGGCTTGCTCGGCGCCGCGTGGGGCGAAGACCAGCAATGGGTAGTTGTCACCGATCAACGCCATCGGCCCGTGGCGCACTTCGGCGCTGCTGAACGCTTCGGCCTGGATCGCCGAGGTTTCCTTGAGCTTGAGCGCGGCTTCCTGGGCGATGGCAAAACCGGCGCCTCGGCCGATGACCATCAATTGCTGGCAATCGCGCAGGGCGTCGATGGCTGTGCTCCAATCCTGCTTGGCGGCTGTACGCAGCTCGTCGGGCAGGGCGCGGCAGGCTTCGAGCAAATCGGCTTCCTGGTTCCAGTGGCCGATCAACAACGCGCTGGCGCTGAGGGTGGCGATAAAGCTTTTGGTGGCGGCCACGCTGTGTTCCGGCCCGGCGCACAGCGGCACGTGGAATTCGCAGGCAGCTTCCAAGGGCGAATCTTCGGCGTTGACCAGCGAAACGCTCAGGGCGCCACGTTTACGCAGCAGGCGCAGGCTGTTGACCAGGTCCGGGCTCTGGCCCGATTGGGAGAACCCAAATGCCACCTGGCCGCTGACTTTCATTGGCGCTTGCAACAAGGTCACCACGGACATGGGCAATGACGCCACCGGAATGCCCACATGCTGCATGGCCAAGTACGCGAAGTAGCTGGCGGCATGGTCCGAGCTGCCACGGGCGATGGTCATCGCCACTTGCGGCGGCTGGCGGCGCAGGCAGCCGGCGACTTCCTCCAGCAACGGGTCCAGGCGTTGCAGCTGCGCCGCGACGGCGTCGCAGGAGGCCAGGGCCTCTTCAAGCATTTTTGAAGTCAATGGTTTCTCCTTCGACCATTACGTCGGTGAGTGTCAGGGAGCGGTCCAGGCGCACGCAGTCGGCAAAACTGCCGGGTTGCAGGCGGCCGCGTTCTTCCAGGCCCAAGTAGTCCGCAGGAAATTGCGACAGGCGTTGTGAGGCTTCGCTGATGGGCAGGCCGATCTTCACCAGGTTGCGCAGCGCCTGGTCCATGGTCAGCGTGCTGCCGGCCAGGGTGCCGTCGGCCAGGCGCACACCGCCCAGGCATTTGGTCACGGTGTGGCTGCCCAGCTTGTATTCGCCATCGGGCATGCCGGCGGCGGCGGTGGAGTCGGTGACGCAGTACAGGCAGGGGATCGCGCGCAGTGCCACACGCATGGCGCCGGGGTGGACGTGCAGCAGGTCGGGGATCAATTCGGCGTACTGGGCGTGCGCCAGCGCGGCGCCGACGATGCCCGGCTCGCGGTGATGCAGCGGGCTCATGGCGTTGTACAAATGGGTGAAGCTGGTGGCACCGGCGGCGAGGGCGGCGACGCCTTCTTCATAGCTGCCCAGGGTGTGGCCGATCTGCATGCGCACGCCGCGTTCGCTGAGGGCGCGGATCAGCGCATCGTGGCCGGCGATTTCCGGCGCGATGGTGATCACCCGGATCGGCGCCAGGCGCAGGTAGGCTTCCACTTCGGCCATCAACGCGGTGTGGGCGAAGTTAGGTTGGGCGCCGAGTTTGCCTGGATTGATGTAGGGACCTTCCAAGTGCACGCCGAGCACACGGGCGCTGCCTGTAGGACGTTGCTCGCAGAAGTTGCCGAGCTGGCCGAGCACGCGGGAGATTTCATCCACCGGTGCCGTCATGGTGGTGGCCAGCAGCGAGGTGGTGCCGAAACGCACATGGGTGCGGGTGATGGTCTCGAAGGCTTCAACGCCTTCCATGATGTCCTTGCCGCCACCGCCGTGCACATGCAGGTCGATAAAGCCGGGCAGCAAGTAGGGCAAGTCGTTGTCAGCCGGGTCGCACGGCGCGCCTTCGATGGCGACGACCTTGCCGTGCTCGTGCACCAGGCGGCCGCGAATCCAGCCGCTGGGCGTGAGGATGTTGTCTTCGGACATGGGCAGTTCTCTAAATTCGCAGTTCAGCGGAATAGTCATGGCGGCGCAGTTCTGCGACGAAGTCGTAGTAGTCGTTGCGGCAGTAGGTGTCGGTGATTTCAATCGGCGTGTTGTCGGCGGTGTAGCCGACCCGGGTCATCAGCAGCATGGCGGTGCCGGGAGCAATGCCTACCAACTTGGCGAACTCATCCGAGGCATTAATGGCCTGGATGTGCTGCAGGGCACGCACCACAGGCTTACCGATGCTTTCCAGGTATTCGTACAGCGAATTGCCGATGGCTTGCGGGTGGGGCAGCACTGAAGCGGGCATGGCGGTCATTTCAATCGCCATGACCGTGTCATCGGCTTTGCGCAGGCGTTTGAGGCGCGCCACTTTGGCGGTGGGCGACAGGCCCAGGCGGATCAGCTCTTCGTGGGTCGGCGGGGTGATATCGCGCTCCAGCCACTGGGAGGTGGGGACAAAACCCTTCAGCCGCAGCATCTCGCTGAAGCCCGACAGGCGTGACAGCGGTTGTTCCAGGCGCGGCGTGATAAACGTGCCGGAGCCTTGGCTGCGGCGGATGAGGCCTTGGGCAAACAGCACTTCCAGCGCTTTACGCGCAGTCACTCGCGAAATACTCAACTGCTCGCTGAGGGCGCGCTCCGACGGCAGTGCCTGTTCGGATTTCCACTGGCCGGCATGGATCGCCGCTTCGAGGTTGCGCGCCAGTTGCAGGTACAGCGGCGTGGATTGTTTGTCGTCGGGACGCAGCGTCAGGATGGGGTTCATCTGTGAGGTTTCCGATGCGGTTATTGGAGTGTTGTCGCCCGGTATGGGTCGGAAATTAATACCACTTAAATACCATGTCAATGCTGCCAAAACGGTGCAAGCACCGGTTTTAGGGCGCTCTATTGGTGCCTGGTATCAAGTGGTATTAGAGAGGTCTTTATCGCGCGCAGAAGTGCGCAGCCCGCCCGGTGAACTGGTATTCACCGGCAGGCGCTGCCAGGGGCAGGAATTATTTTCAGATTATTTTACGAACGGTACGAGATTACGGCCGAATCTCGATCAGGGTGCCGTCTTTGACCAGGGTCCAGACTTCACGCATATCCACATTGCGCATGCCGATGCAGCCGTCGGTCCAGTCCAGGGTGTGGAACCACTGCTCCGGGTAATCCTCGGTGTCGGGGGTGCCGTGGATCATGATCATGCTGCCCGGCTTCACGCCTTCGCGGCGGGCGCGGGCGGCGTCGCTGATATTCGGGTAGGAGATGTGCATGGCCAGGTTGAAGCGCTCGCTGGTCTTGCGCCAGTCGATCCAGTACAGGCCCTCCGGCGTGCGGCGGTCGCCCTCGATCAACTTGTGGCCCTTGGGGTTTTTGCCCAGGGAAATACGGTAGGTCTTGAAGGGCTTGCCGTCGTTGATCAACTGCAGTTGGTGGGCGGACTTGAGCACCAGGACTTTTTCGACGGTTTTACCGCCCAGGGTTTCCACGGTGGAGGCCGATGACAGGGTAACGAACGACAGGCAGATAAGAGCAAGCAACCAACGCATTGAAACGGTATCCCTTTAAAGGCCATCTGCCAGAGTGTTATGGGGTGGGCTTGCCCATTGGCGGCACGGCCTCGCTGCGCACCGGGAACGACTGTTGCCGACGGTCAGCGAAAAAGTATTCTAGGGTACGGCCCACGGTGCGGAAAGCCAGCTCGGACCAAGGGATGTCGGCTTCGTCGAACAACTGCACTTCAAGGCTTTCGGGGCCGGCGGCATAGTCCAGGTCCACCAGCTCGGCGCGGTAGAAGATATGCACCTGGTTGATGTGCGGCACGTCGATCAGCGTGTAGAGGCTCAGGTTGTGCACACGGGCGCAGGCTTCTTCCAGGGTTTCGCGGGCGGCGGCCTGTTGCACCGTCTCGCCGTTCTCCATAAACCCTGCGGGCAGGGTCCAGTAACCCAGGCGCGGCTCGATGGCGCGGCGGCACAGCAGCACTTTATCGCCCCACACCGGTACGGTGCCGGCGACGATATTGGGGTTCTGGTAGTGGATGGTCGAGCAGTGATCACACACAAAGCGCAGGCGGCCGTCGCCTTCGGGGATGCGTTGGGTAACCGGTTTACCGCACTGGCTGCAGAAATTCATGCTGGGGTTCCTGGAAAGTGCGTCTATCTTGGCGTGACGGGCAGGGCGCTGCAAGTTGTCGTTTAGCGACACTGCGCGGGTTTTGGGGTTGGGCACCCGCACGCTTTGGTGCATGATGCAAGGTAGCCAACAGACCGAGATGACTCATGCTGGACGAGCTACTTCGCCGGGTAAGCAATCACACGCCGCATACGCTGGAAACGGACGGACGTTTCCCCGAGGCCGCTGTATTGGTGCCGATTACCCGCAGTGACGAACCTGAGCTGATCCTGACCCTGCGCGCCAGCGGCCTGTCGACCCATGGTGGCGAAGTGGCCTTCCCCGGCGGGCGCCGCGACCCTGAAGACCCGGACCTGATCTTCACCGCGCTGCGCGAGGCCGAAGAAGAAATTGGCCTGCCGCCTGGGCTGGTCGAAGTGATCGGCCCCCTGAGCCCGTTGATCTCCCTGCATGGCATTCGCGTCACGCCGTATGTGGGCGTTATCCCCGATTACGTCGAATACCTGGCCAACGATGCCGAGATTGCCGCCGTTTTCAGCGTGCCGTTGGACTTCTTCCGACAGGACCCGCGCGAACATACCCATCGGATTGATTACCAGGGTCGCAGTTGGTACGTGCCCAGCTATCGGTTCGGCGAATACAAGATTTGGGGGCTGACGGCAATCATGATCGTCGAGCTGATCAATCTGCTCTATGACGACGCTCAGATCAGCCTGCATCAGCCGCCCAAGAGCTTCATCAATACCTAAGCCATCGCTTGAATGGCAATGCCGTGAGGGAAAACCATGAAATACCGCCTGGGCGACGCCCGTGTCGAGACTCATCCACAGAGCTGGGTGGCACCGAATGCCACACTGGTGGGCAAGGTCAAGCTGGAGGAGGGCGCCAACGTCTGGTTCAACGCGGTGTTGCGTGGCGACAACGAACTGATCCTGATCGGCAAGAACAGTAACGTGCAGGACGGTAGCGTGATGCACACCGACATGGGCTACCCGCTGACCCTGGGCACTGGCGTGACCATTGGTCATAACGCCATGTTGCATGGTTGCACTGTCGACGATTACAGCCTGATCGGCATTAATGCTGTGATCCTCAACGGCGCGAAGATCGGCAAACATTGCATCATCGGCGCCAACTCGCTGATCGGCGAAGGCAAGGAAATCCCGGATGGTTCGCTGGTGATGGGCTCGCCGGGCAAGGTGGTGCGTGAACTGACCGACGCGCAAAAACGCATGCTCGAAGCCAGCGCTGCGCACTATGTGCACAACTCGCAGCGTTATGCGCGTGACCTGGTTGAGCAGGAAGCATGAGCCCCATTGAACGCCCCGTCGCCTCGCCGTGCGTGAGCATTTGCGCGCTGGACGATGACGACATATGCACCGGCTGCCAGCGTACGGTGGATGAGATCACACGTTGGAGCCGCATGGACAATGCCGAGCGGCGGGTGGTGTTGGGGTTGTGCCATGAGCGGGCGGTGGCGAGTGGGTTGGTGTTTATGGTCTCCGGGGAATCCGGTGCCTGATTTGTAGTGAGCGGGCTTGCCCCGCGCTGGGTGGCGAAGCCGCCCCAAACCCAGGCACTCAGTTCTAACTGGGAAAACTCAGTGCCTGAAATGGGGCGGCTTCGCCACCCAGCGCGGGGCAAGCCCGCTCACCACAAGAAGCCCGCTCACCACAAGAAGCCTGCTCACCACAGCAAGCCCGTTCACCACAAGAGGTCCGCTCGCTACAAGGGTTGCTGTGAAGTACCCTGTGCGGCATCACCCACAGGTCCGTCCTCCATGCTCTTCCTGATCGCCTACATCAGCAGCGTCGTGCTGATCAACTTCGCCTTCTCCACCGCCCCGCACCTGGACGTCATCTGGTCCGCCTGGGGTGGCCTGGTCTTTATCTTGCGCGACATGGTGCAAACCCGCTTCGGCCACGGTGCAATCATTGCCATGCTGGCAGCGCTGGTGCTGTCGTATGTCACGTCCGACCCGGCCATTGCCCTGGCCAGCGCCACGGCGTTCGCAGTGTCCGAGTGCATCGACTGGCTGGTGTTCAGTATCACCAAGCGCCCGCTGCACGATCGCCTGTGGATAAGTTCAGCACTGAGCATTCCCCTCGACACGTTTATCTTCTTCGGCCTGATCGGCGCGCTCACCCCGGCCGTGGCGGGCACCGCGCTGGTATCGAAATTCGCCGGGGTCACGGTGGTGTGGCTGATCATGGCTTGGCGAATCCGCAAGCGGGCCGTCGCCAACTGAGGCCAATTTTTACAGTTCATGTAAAATGCCCGCCTTTCTCCCCATGATCCGCTCCCCTGAGGACCTGAGATGACCCGAATCGGAACTCCATTGTCGCCAACCGCGACCCGCGTTTTGCTGTGTGGCTGCGGTGAGCTGGGCAAGGAAGTGGTAATCGAACTGCAACGCCTGGGCGTTGAAGTGATTGCCGTGGATCGCTACGCCAACGCGCCGGCCATGCAGGTGGCGCACCGTAGCCACGTGATCAACATGCTCGACGGCGCCGCCCTGCGTGCGGTGATCGAGGCGGAAAAACCGCACTTCATCGTGCCGGAAATCGAAGCCATTGCCACCGCCACCCTGGTGGAACTGGAAGCTGAAGGCTTCACCGTGATCCCGACCGCGCGTGCTACCTCGCTGACCATGAACCGCGAAGGCATCCGCCGCCTGGCCGCCGAAGAGCTGGACCTGCCGACCTCGCCGTACCACTTCGCCGATACCTTCGAAGACTACAGCAAGGCCGTCCAGGACCTGGGCTTCCCGTGCGTGGTCAAGCCGGTGATGAGTTCGTCGGGCAAGGGCCAGAGCCTGCTGCGCAGCACAGACGATGTGCAGAAGGCCTGGGATTACGCCCAGGAAGGCGGTCGTGCCGGTAAAGGCCGCGTGATCATCGAAGGCTTTATCGACTTCGACTACGAAATCACCCTGCTGACCGTGCGTCACATCGGTGGCACCACCTTCTGCGCGCCAGTCGGTCACCGTCAGGAGAAGGGCGACTACCAGGAATCCTGGCAGCCGCAGGCCATGAGCCCGATTGCCCTGGCCGAGTCCGAGCGCGTTGCCAAAGCGGTGACCGAGGCCCTGGGCGGTCGTGGCCTGTTTGGCGTGGAGCTGTTCATCAAGGGTGATCAGGTGTGGTTCAGTGAAGTGTCGCCGCGCCCGCATGACACCGGCCTGGTGACCCTGATTTCCCAAGACCTGTCGCAGTTCGCCTTGCACGCTCGCGCCATCCTGGGCCTGCCGATCCCGTTGATCCGTCAGTTCGGGCCTTCGGCTTCGGCGGTGATTCTGGTGGAAGGGCAGTCGACCCAGACCGCGTTCGCCAACTTGGGCGCCGCGTTGAGCGAGCCGGACACGGCGTTGCGCCTGTTTGGCAAGCCGGAAGTGAATGGCCAGCGTCGCATGGGTGTGGCACTGGCGCGGGATGAGTCGATTGAAGCGGCTCGGGCGAAGGCTACTCGTGCTTCCAAGGCTGTTGTCGTAGAGCTTTAAACCGCGTCGCGCCCATCGCGGGCAAGCCCGGCTCCCACACTTGAATGAGTTCACAAGTCAAAATGTGTGAACCCGATCAAATGTGTGGGGGCTTGCTCGCGAAGACGGTCTATCAGGCAACCTTGTTCAAATCATTATCCCGCGTCTCTTTCAGGCACAGCACAGCAATCAAGCTGAGCAACGCCGCCGCCGACACATACCCGCCGACATAACTCAGCCCACCCATCGCCACCAGCTTGGTCGCGAAGAACGGTGCCGCTGAAGCCCCCACGATCCCACCTAGGTTATACGCCGCCGACGCGCCGGTATAACGCACACGCGTGGGGAACAATTCCGGCAGCATGGCGCCCATGGGCGCGAAGGTCACGCCCATCAGGAACAGCTCCAAGGCCAGGAACAGCGCCACCGCCCAGGTCGAACCGTGGGTCAGCAATGGCTCCATGGTAAAGCCCGACAGGATCGCCAGGATCGCACCGACGATCAGCACAGGCCTGCGCCCGTAACGGTCACTGGCCAAGGCCGCCAGCGGCGTGGCCAGGCCCATGAACAGCACGGCAAAGCACAACAAGCCAAGGAAGGTCTCGCGGCTATAGCCCAAGGTCGAAACGCCGTAGCTCAGTGAAAACGCGGTGGTGATGTAGAACAACGCATAACACACCACCATCGACGCGGCGCCCAGCAATACGGGCAGCCAATGCTGGCTGAACAGGTCCACCAACGGCACTTTTACCGGCGCTTCTTTGGCGACGGCATTGGCGAAGACTGGCGTTTCATGCAGCTTCAAGCGCGCATACAGGCCCACCATCACCAACGCAGCGCTGAGGATGAACGGGATGCGCCAGCCCCAGCTGCGGAACTGCTCGTCGTTCAGGCTCATCGCCAGGATCAGGAACAAGCCATTGGCCGCCAGGAAGCCAATCGAAGGGCCCAGTTGCGGGAACATCCCGAACCAGGCGCGCTTGCCTTTGGGCGCATTCTCGGTCGCCAGCAGTGCCGCGCCGCCCCATTCCCCACCGAGCCCCAAGCCCTGGCCAAACCGCAGTATGCATAACAGGATCGGCGCCCAGGCCCCGATGCTGTCATAACCCGGCAGCAAGCCAATCAGCGTGGTACACACACCCATCAGCAGCAGCGAAGCCACCAGCGTCGATTTACGCCCGATGCGATCACCGAAGTGGCCGAACAGCGCCGAGCCCAATGGGCGGGCGATGAAGGCGATACCGAAGGTCAGGAACGACGCCAGCATCTGCGCGGTGCCGGAGGTCTGCGGGAAGAACACCGGGCCGATCACCAGCGCAGCTGCCGTGGCGTAGATATAGAAATCGTAGAACTCGATGGCGGTGCCGACGATGCTCGCCGTGGCGACCCGTGCAGTCGAGTTGGTCGGGGCGGCGGTCGCGGCCTCGTTGTAGGTGGTGCTCATGGCGATATCCCTGACGGTCATTGCGCGTTTGGACGCGGATTATTATTGGTCGAACACCCATGGATCAGGGGTGTACGCGGGGTGGCTCGGGATGGGAGCGAACACCGGTCAGACACGATAAAGCGGTGCCTGGACGCGTTGGGTGCGGGTAGCACGCGGTCGGGCGGGGCTTGGATAAGCCGCAGGGATTATAGGAAGGGGTTTGAACAGACAACAAGTCAAAATGTGGGGAGCAGTGAGACGATTCGGCTTGCCCCCGATAGCAGAGTATCAGTCACCTGATGCAGTGACTGACACTCGGCCATCGGGGGCAAGCCCCCTCCCACATTTGATTGTGTTTTGTCTGGAAACTAAGCGGCGACGGGCATTTTGCTGGTGTGCCAGATCAGCACCTTGCTCACCCGGTTGTCTTCGGTCTCGAGGATTTCCAGGCGGTAGCGGCCGATTTTCAGGCACACCGCGCAGTCCGGGATGGTCTCCAGGGCTTCGGTGACCAGGCCGTTGAGGGTCTTGGGGCCATCACTGGGCAGGTGCCAGTTCAGGCTCTTGTTCAGTTCGCGGATCGAGGCGGCGCCGTCGATGATATAGCGGCCATCCGGTTGCGCTTCGATATGCGGGTTGTCTGCACTCTGCTCGCTTTCGAATTCGCCGACGATTTCTTCGAGGATATCTTCCAGGGTGACAATGCCCAGCACTTCGCCGTACTCGTCCACCACCATGCCCAGGCGTCGCTGTTGCTTGTGGAAATTCAGCAATTGCAGTTGCAGGGGCGTGCTTTCGGGGACGAAGTAGGGTTCGTGGCAAGCCGCCAGCAACGCTTCTTTGGTCAGGCTGGCGTCAGGCAGCAGGTGCTGGATCTGCCGCGTGTTGAGTACGGCCTGGACTTGGTTGATATCACTGTGGAACACCGGCAGGCGGGTGCGCTCGGAGGTGCGCAGTTGCTCGATGATCTCTTCGACCGAGTCATCCAGGTTGATGCCGTCCACTTCGCTGCGGGGCACCAGGATGTCGTTGACCGTGATGTTGTCCAGGGCGTGGATGCCTGGCATGCCGGGGGTACGGTTTTCGTCGGCCTCCGGTTCCGGTTCATCGTCGTGGTCGGGCTGCGGTTCGTCGCTCTTTTTCACCACGCCGGATGTGCGTGCGAACGGGCGCAGCAGCAACAGGCTGATGCCATTGAGCAGCCAGGCCAGGGGGTAGAGGATTTTCAGCGGGACGCCCAGCAGCGTATTGCCAAAGCCCAGCACCGCTTGAGGGTGGCGAGTGGCCAGAGTGCGCGGCAAGTAGTCGGCGAGGATCAGCAGCAGGGCACAGGAGATCAGCCAGCCGAGCCACGGGCCATTCTGCGCCCAGGCGTAGATCGCCAGCAGCGTGCAGAGGATCACCACCGCCGCGCGGCACAGGCTGTTGCACAGGATCAGGCTATGGCGCGGGAAGTTCAGGCGAGCGGCGGCCTTGTCACCCTGGCGCGTTCCGGGGCGCAGGGCCAGCAGGTGTTGTTGCGCGGCCTCGATGGCGGTAAACAGTGCCGCCCATAACAGCAGCAAGGCAATTACCGCGAGCATCGGCCCCAGGGGCAAGTTGTCCATTTTTGCTGCCCGTCAGATATGCAGGATGTATTCGCGAACCAGCTTGCTGCCGAAATAGGCCAGCATCAGCAGGCAGAAACCGGCCAGCGTCCAGCGGATCGCCTTGTGCCCGCGCCAGCCGAGGCGGTTGCGGCCCCACAGCAAGACGCTGAACACCACCCAGGCCAGGCACGCCAGCAGGGTTTTGTGCACAAGGTGCTGGGCGAACAGGTTTTCGACAAACAGCCAGCCGGAGATCAACGACAACGACAGCAGCGTCCAGCCGGCCCACAGGAAGCCGAACAGCAGGCTTTCCATGGTTTGCAACGGCGGGAAGTTCTTGATCAGCCCGGAGGGGTGCTTGTGCTTGAGCTGGTGGTCCTGCAACAGCAGGAGCAGGGCCTGGAACACCGCGATGGTGAACATGCCGTAGGCCAGGATCGACAGCAGGATGTGCGCGAGGATGCCCGGTTCTTCATCAATCACCTGCACCGTGCCGGTGGGCGCGAATTGCGCCAGCAGCACCGTCAGCACGCCCAGCGGGAATAACAGCACCAGCAGGTTCTCGACGGGAATCCGATAGCAGGCCATCAGGGTCAGTGCGATGACGGCGGCGGCAATCAGGCTGGCGGCGCTGAAAAAATCCAGGCCCAGGCCGACGGGCGTCATCAGGTGGGTAAACAAACTGGCAGCGTGAGCCAGCAGGGCGAGGACGCCAAGGCCCACCAGCAGGCGTTTGTCCGCCTTGGTGCCTTGGGCCAGACGAGTGCCCTGATAGAAAGTCGCAGCGGCATACAAAATGGCGGCGGCGAGGCTGGGTAGCAAACTGGGTGACAAAGGGAGCATAAATCCTGTTAAGCAGGCCCGAAAGGCGCTGAGTTTGGCATACCCCTGCGTAACACGAAAGACTCCCGGACCAGACAGCGGGTGTGCATGGGCGCAGTCTTCGCTATAATCCGCGACCTGCCCACGCCGCAGGCTCGCCGAGCGCTGTTTTTAATAGCGATTTACCGCAGCCTGGGCCGCCATTACCTCGGTCTACCAATGCATTTCGATGAATAGGGCCTGAAAGGATCGCGCATGTTTGAAAACTTGACTGACCGTCTCTCGCAGACGCTGCGCCACGTAACCGGCAAGGCCAAGCTGACCGAGGACAATATTAAAGACACCCTGCGCGAAGTGCGCATGGCGTTGCTGGAAGCCGACGTCGCCTTGCCGGTGGTAAAGGACTTCGTCAACTCGGTCAAAGAGCGCGCAGTGGGCACCGAAGTGTCCCGCAGCCTGACCCCGGGCCAGGCGTTTGTGAAGATCGTCCAGGCCGAACTCGAAAGCCTGATGGGCGCGGCCAACGAAGACTTGAACCTCAGCGCCGTGCCACCGGCCGTCGTGCTGATGGCGGGTCTGCAGGGTGCGGGTAAGACCACCACCGCCGGCAAGCTGGCGCGCTTCCTTAAAGAGCGCAAGAAAAAGTCCGTGATGGTGGTGTCGGCCGACGTCTACCGTCCAGCGGCCATCAAGCAGTTGGAAATGCTCGCGGGCGAAGTGGGCGTGACCTTCTTCCCGTCCGACCTGAGCCAGAAGCCGGTCGACATCGCCAACGCCGCTATTAAAGAAGCCAAGCTCAAGTTCATCGACGTGGTCATCGTCGATACCGCCGGTCGCCTGCACATCGACGAAGAGATGATGGGCGAGATCAAGGCGCTGCATGCCGCGATCAACCCGGTCGAGACGCTGTTCGTGGTCGACGCCATGACCGGCCAGGATGCGGCCAACACCGCCAAGGCCTTCGGCGACGCACTGCCACTGACCGGCGTGATCCTGACCAAGGTCGACGGCGATGCTCGTGGCGGTGCCGCGCTGTCGGTGCGTGCCATCACCGGCAAGCCGATCAAGTTCATCGGTATGGGCGAGAAGAGCGACGCGCTCGAGCCGTTCCACCCGGAGCGTATCGCCTCGCGCATCCTCGGCATGGGCGACGTGCTCAGCCTGATCGAACAGGCCGAAGCGACCCTCGACAAGGACAAGGCCGATAAGCTGGCCAAGAAGCTGAAGAAGGGCAAGGGCTTCGACCTCGAAGACTTCCGCGACCAGCTGCAACAAATGAAGAACATGGGCGGCCTCGGCGGCTTGATGGACAAACTGCCGAACATCGGCGGTGTGAACCTGGCGCAAATGGGCAATGCCCAGGGCGCGGCAGAGAAGCAGTTCAAGCAGATGGAAGCCATCATCAACTCCATGACCCCGGCCGAGCGCCGCGACCCTGAGCTGATCAGCGGTTCGCGCAAACGTCGGATCGCCATGGGTTCCGGCACGCAGGTGCAGGACATCGGTCGCTTGATCAAGCAGCACAAGCAGATGCAGAAGATGATGAAGAAGTTCTCCGCAAAAGGCGGAATGGCCAAGATGATGCGCGGCATGGGCGGTATGTTGCCCGGCGGTGGCATGCCTAAAATGTAAAGTATTCGAGCGGGAGCCCGGCTCCTGCTCCGACCCACAGGGATGTGGGATCTCCAGCAAACCCGCCGTTGGCGGGCGCTGACTCGCCGTTTTAATCGACGGCTCTATAGCAGATCTGAATGGCACGCTGATAGGCGCCAGAAAAAGACATTTGCAAAAGTCCGGATATTCCTTAGAATATGCGGCCTTTCGGGCACCTATGCCCGCTGTGCATTTAGATTTGCAGCACCGACTACAGGAACGATGTTCACATGCTAACAATCCGTCTTGCCCTTGGCGGCTCCAAAAAGCGCCCGTTTTACCACTTGACCGTAACCGACAGCCGCAACCCGCGCGACGGTTCGCACAAGGAACAGGTTGGTTTCTTCAACCCTGTTGCTCGTGGTCAAGAAGTTCGTCTGTCCGTGAACCAAGAGCGCGTAGCCTACTGGCTGAGCGTGGGTGCACAGCCATCCGAGCGCGTTGCAAAACTGTTGAAGGACTCGGCTAAGGCCGCAGCCTGAGCAATATGAACGCGACGCCAGCTGTTGCTGATGATTTGATCGTTATCGGCAAGATTTACTCTGTTCATGGCGTTCGCGGCGAAGTGAAGGTGTATTCCTTTACTGATCCGACTGAAAACCTGTTGC
Source organism: Pseudomonas sp. QC2 (assembly GCF_002859085.1). NCBI lineage: Bacteria > Pseudomonadati > Pseudomonadota > Gammaproteobacteria > Pseudomonadales > Pseudomonadaceae > Pseudomonas > Pseudomonas sp. QC2. Next base: position 67,051 of record NZ_PKKS01000011.1, on the reverse strand, counting down.
AGTACAAGACCTGGACGCTCAAGCGCGAAGGTAGTGTGAAACAGGTCGAGCTGGTCAGTGGACGCGGGAGCGATAAGTTCCTGGTCGCAAAGCTCAAGGGTCTTGATGACCGTGAAGAAGCTCGTCTTCTGGCCGGTTATGAGATCTGCGTGCCGCGCAACCTGTTCCCTGAATTGACCGACGGCGAGTACTACTGGTACCAGCTGGAAGGTCTGAAGGTTATTGATCAACTCGGGCAATTGTTCGGGAAAATCGATCATCTTCTGGAAACCGGCGCCAATGATGTAATGGTGGTCAAGCCTTGCGCTGGCAGCCTGGATGATCGCGAACGCCTGTTGCCTTATACGAAGCAATGCGTGTTTGCTGTCGACCTGGAAGCAGGCGAGATGAAGGTGGAATGGGACGCGGACTTCTAAGCGTGGCTAATTTGCGCATTGAAGTGATCAGTTTGTTTCCCGAGATGTTCTCCGCCATCAGCGAGTACGGCATCACCAGTCGGGCGGTGAAACAGGGGCTGTTGCAGCTTACCTGTTGGAACCCGCGAGACTACACGACGGATCGACATCACACTGTGGACGATCGCCCATTTGGCGGTGGCCCGGGCATGGTGATGAAGATCAAGCCCCTGGAAGACGCGTTGGCTCAGGCCAAGGCCGCCGCCGGGGAGAAGGCGAAGGTAATTTACCTGTCCCCTCAAGGCCGCCAGCTGAAACAGGCTGGGGTGCGCGAACTGGCGAATGAGGAAGCACTGATCCTGATTGCCGGTCGCTATGAAGGCATTGACGAGCGCTTTATTGAGGCTCATGTCGATGAAGAGTGGTCGATTGGGGACTATGTCCTGTCTGGCGGTGAGCTGCCGGCGATGGTCCTGATAGATGCGGTTACACGACTGCTGCCTGGAGCTTTAGGGCATGCGGACTCCGCGGAGGAAGATTCCTTCACGGATGGTTTGCTGGATTGCCCGCACTACACCCGTCCGGAGGTGTATGCGGATCAGCGTGTTCCCGACGTATTGCTAAGTGGCAATCACGCACACATCCGGCGTTGGCGTTTACAGCAGTCCCTTGGTCGGACCTATGAACGACGCGCCGATCTTCTGGAAAGCCGCTCGCTTTCTGGAGAAGAGAAGAAGCTGCTCGAGGAATACATCCTCGCGCGGGACGATAGTTAACAACGTATCGATGGTAGGTCCATTGACTTACCTTAGGAGCACAGCATGACTAACAAAATCATCCTTGCACTCGAAGCAGAGCAGATGACCAAAGAGATCCCTACCTTTGCCCCGGGCGACACTATTGTCGTTCAGGTGAAAGTGAAGGAAGGCGACCGTTCGCGTCTGCAAGCGTTCGAAGGCGTGGTAATCGCCAAGCGTAACCGTGGTGTGAACAGTGCTTTCACTGTTCGTAAAATCTCCAACGGTGTTGGCGTAGAGCGTACTTTCCAGACCTACAGCCCGCAAATCGACAGCATGGCCGTCAAGCGTCGCGGTGACGTACGTAAAGCCAAGCTGTACTACCTGCGTGACCTGTCCGGTAAAGCAGCTCGCATCAAGGAAAAACTGGCTTAAGTCCAGCTTCCCGATGCAGAAAAAAGCAGCCTACGGGCTGCTTTTTTGTGCCTGAAATTTGTTAACTATTCGCCGCTGACACAGCCTGGATGGCTACACCTCTTTGTAGTGAGCGGGCTTGCCCCGCGCTGGGCTGCGAAGCGGCCCCAAACCAGGCGAATTGGCTCTATCTGGAGCGCGGCAGTGCTTTTATTGGGGCCGCTTCGCAGCACGGCGCGGGGCAAGCCCGCTCACTACAGTGTTGTGTATCTACCTACGGCTATCGCAGGCTGTGTTGCCTGCCCCCCATGTTGTGACCGACGATGATCCACTGTGGGAGCGGGCTTGCCTGCGATAGGATCTGACAGACGCCACATAATTTTGCCTGAGCCCCCATGCCCGCCATTGACCACCCCCTGATCGACCGCTTCCTCGACGCCCTCTGGCTGGAAAAAGGCCTGTCGGACAACACTCGCCAGGCTTATCGCAGCGACCTGGCGCTGTTCAATGGCTGGTTGCAGGAGAAAAACCTCGAACTGATCAACGCCGGCCGCGAGCTGATCCTCGATCACCTGGCCTGGCGCCTGGAGCAGAACTACAAGCCGCGCTCCACGGCGCGATTCCTCTCGGGTGTGCGTGGGTTTTATCGCTATCTGCTGCGAGAAAAACTGATCGCCCTCGACCCCACCCTGCAAGTCGAGATGCCGCAACTCGGTAGGCCATTGCCCAAGTCCCTGTCGGAAGCCGACGTGGATGCCTTGCTCGCCGCCCCTGACCTGAGCGAAGCCATCGGCCAGCGTGACCGCGCCATGCTCGAAGTGTTGTATGCCTGCGGGCTGCGGGTGACCGAGCTGATCAGCCTGACCCTGGAGCAAGTGAACCTGCGCCAGGGCGTGCTGCGAGTAATGGGCAAGGGCAGCAAGGAGCGGCTGGTGCCGATGGGTGAGGAGGCGATTGTGTGGGTGGAGCGCTATATGCGCGATGCGCGTGGCGAACTGCTGGGCGGGCGCCCCAGTGATGTGCTGTTCCCCAGCTTGCGCGGCGAGCAGATGACTCGCCAGACCTTCTGGCATCGCATCAAGCACCAGGCCAAGGTCGCTGGAATCGGCAAGGCCCTGTCGCCCCATACCCTGCGGCATGCATTCGCCACCCATTTGCTCAACCACGGCGCCGATTTGCGGGTGGTGCAAATGCTCCTCGGGCACAGCGACTTATCCACAACCCAGATCTACACCCACGTGGCGCGCGCGCGCTTGCAGGATATGCACGCCAAGCACCACCCGCGGGGGTGAAAACCGCCATTTTATCCCGCCACGGGCTGCCCTGCGGCCCAACTGTGGTAGGCTTTGCCGGTTAGCAAAGGGGACGGCCCACACCCGGGTTTCATATCGGCGTACCTGCACCCGTCCTTGCATCTGCCTTCAGGAGTTCCCATGCGCTTGACCCAGATTATTGCCGCCGCAGCCATTGCGTTGGTTTCCACCTTTGTTGTCGCCGATGACGCGGCCGAGCAGACCATTCGCAAGAGCCTGGCCAACTTGGAGCTCGACACGCCGATCGAAAGCATCAGCGCCAGCCCGATGGCCGGCCTGTACGAAGTCAAGCTCAAGGGCAGCCGCGTGCTGTACGCCAGTGCCGACGGCCAGTACATCGTGCAGGGCTACCTGTTCCAGTTGAAGGACGGCAAGCCGGTCAACCTGACCGAGAAGGCCGAGCGCCTGGGCGTGTCCAAGCTGATCAACGGCATCCCGGTGGCTGAAACCGTGGTGTACCCGGCCATCGGCGAGACCAAGACGCACATCACCGTGTTCACCGACACCACCTGCCCGTACTGCCACAAGCTTCACGCCGAAGTGCCTGCGCTGAACAAGCTGGGCGTGGAAGTACGCTATGTAGCGTTCCCGCGCCAGGGCCTGGGTTCGCCGGGTGACGAGCAGTTGCAAGCCGTATGGTGCTCAGCCGACAAGAAGGCGGCCATGGACAAGATGGTCGACGGCAAGGAAATCAAGGCGGCCAAATGCGCCAACCCGGTTTCCAAGCAGTTCGCCCTGGGCCAGTCCATTGGCGTGAACGGTACACCGGCCATCGTTTTGGCTGACGGCCAGGTGATTCCGGGCTACCAGCCGGCACCACAAGTTGCCAAACTGGCGCTGAGTGCCAAATAAACCAGCATCGTCGAACCTTTGACGATCATGGCCCGTGGCTAAGTCGACGGGCCATTAATTGAAAGCCGCAGTTGTGCGGCTGTTTTCCACGGCCGACCTAGCGTCGGCCGTTTCATGGGGAGTTCTTCAGTGAAACCGGTCAAAGTAGGCATCTGTGGGTTAGGGACCGTCGGTGGCGGCACCTTCAACGTACTTCAGCGTAATGCTGAAGAAATTTCCCGTCGCGCAGGCCGCGGGATTGAAGTGGCGCAAATTGCCACGCGTTCGCCAAAGCCTCAGTTCCAAACGACCGGTATTGCGATTACCAACGATGTCTTCGCCGTTGCCACCAACCCTGAAATCGATATCGTCATCGAGCTGGTCGGTGGCTACACCGTGGCCCGCGAGCTGGTGCTCAAGGCCATCGAGAACGGCAAGCACGTGGTCACCGCCAACAAGGCGCTGATCGCCGTGCACGGTAACGAGATCTTCGCCAAGGCGCGCGAGAAGGGCGTGATCGTGGCGTTCGAAGCCGCCGTGGCCGGTGGCATCCCGGTGATCAAGGCGATCCGTGAAGGCCTGTCCGCCAACCGTATCAACTGGGTCGCCGGCATCATCAACGGCACCGGTAACTTCATCCTCACCGAAATGCGCGAGAAGGGCCGTACCTTCGAAGACGTGCTGGCCGAAGCCCAGGCCCTGGGTTATGCCGAAGCCGACCCGACGTTTGACGTGGAAGGCATCGACGCGGCGCACAAACTGACCATCCTGGCGTCCATTGCCTTTGGTATCCCGCTGCAGTTCGACAAGGCCTACACCGAAGGCATCACCAAGCTGACCACCGCCGACGTGAACTACGCCGAAGCCTTGGGTTATCGCATCAAGCACCTGGGCGTGGCGCGCAGCACACCGGCCGGTATCGAGTTGCGTGTACACCCGACGCTGATCCCGGCCGACCGCCTGATCGCCAACGTCAATGGCGTGATGAACGCGGTGATGGTCAACGGTGATGCCGCGGGTTCGACGCTGTTCTACGGCGCCGGTGCCGGCATGGAGCCGACCGCTTCGTCGGTGATCGCCGACCTGGTGGACGTGGTCCGCGCCATGACCAGCGACCCGGAAAACCGCGTGCCGCACCTGGCCTTCCAGCCGGATTCGCTGTCGGCCCACCCGATCCTGCCGATCGAAGCCTGCGAAAGCGCCTACTACCTGCGCATCCAGGCCCAAGACCATCCGGGCGTGTTGGCCCAGGTCGCCAGCATCCTGTCGGAGCGCGGCATCAACATCGAGTCGATCATGCAGAAGGAAGTCGAGGAGCAAAACGGCCAGGTGCCGATGATCCTGCTGACTCACCGCGTGCTCGAACAGCACATCAACGATGCTATCGCCGCGCTGGAAGCCCTGCAGGGCGTCGTCGGGCCGGTGGTGCGGATTCGCGTCGAACACCTGAACTAATGGTTTTGTTGCAAGGGCCCCGCAGGTTCGGCGGCCCTTGTTCAAGAATGCTCTAGAGGAGCCAGTCATGCGTTATATCAGCACCCGCGGCCAGGCACCGGCCCTGAATTTCGAAGATGTCTTGCTGGCAGGCCTTGCCACTGACGGCGGCCTGTATGTGCCGGAAAACCTGCCACGCTTCACCCAGGAAGAAATCGCTTCGTGGGCCGGCCTGCCATACCACGAGCTGGCCTTCCGGGTGATGCGCCCGTTCGTCACCGGCAGCATTCCCGATGCGGACTTTAAAAAGATTCTGGAAGAGACCTACGGCGTGTTTTCCCACAGCGCCATCGCGCCTCTGCGCCAGCTGAATGGCAACGAGTGGGTGCTTGAACTGTTCCACGGTCCGACCCTGGCGTTCAAGGACTTCGCCCTGCAACTGCTCGGTCGTTTGCTGGATTATGTGCTGGAGAAGCGCGGTGAGCGCGTGGTGATCATTGGCGCCACCTCCGGTGACACTGGTTCGGCCGCCATCGAAGGCTGCAAGCACTGCGAAAACGTCGACATCTTCATCTTGCACCCGCACAAGCGCGTGTCGGAAGTGCAGCGTCGCCAGATGACCACCATTTTTGGCGAGAACATCCACAACATCGCCATCGAAGGCAACTTCGATGACTGCCAGGAAATGGTCAAGAACAGCTTCGCCGACCAGAGCTTCCTGAAAGGCACGCGCCTGGTGGCGGTGAACTCGATCAACTGGGCGCGGATCATGGCCCAGATCGTCTACTACTTCCATGCCTCCCTGCAGTTGGGCGGGCCGGCGCGTTCGGTGTCGTTCTCGGTGCCAACCGGCAACTTCGGCGACATCTTCGCCGGTTACCTGGCGCGCAACATGGGCCTGCCGATCAACCAGTTGATCGTCGCCACCAACCGCAATGACATCCTGCACCGCTTCATGAGCGGCAACCAGTACGTCAAGGAAACCCTGCACGCGACCCTGTCGCCGTCGATGGACATCATGGTTTCTTCGAACTTCGAGCGCCTGCTGTTCGACATGCACGGCCGCAACGGCGCGGCGATTGCCGGCTTGATGGACACCTTCAAGAGCGGTGGCGGTTTCAGCGTTGACGAAGAGCGCTGGACAGAAACCCGCAAGCTGTTCGACTCGCTGGCCGTGGACGACGCACAGACCTGCGAAACCATCGCTGAAGTCTACGCCCAGACCGGCGAGCTGCTCGACCCGCACACCGCCATCGGTGTGAAGGCCGCGCGCGAATGCCGTCGCAGCCTGGACATCCCGATGGTGATACTCGGCACCGCGCACCCGGTGAAATTCCCGGAAGCGGTGGAGAAGGCCGGGGTTGCCAAGGCACTGGAATTGCCGGTGCACCTGGCAAACCTGTTCGAGCGTGAAGAGCGTTGCACCGTATTGGCCAATGACCTGAAGGCTGTGCAGGCGTTTGTGAGCCAGCACGGCAACCGGGGTAAGCCGCTGTAACGCACACCGCGTAGACAAAAACGCCGCTTTCCCTTCCTTGGGTCAGCGGCGTTTTTTGTTTTGGCAGGCCCCACTTGGCGCAAGCGACTAGGTGAGCAGTTTCTGCACGATGGCCAATACGGTGCTGAACGCTGTAAACATGGCCATGACGACCCCTAAGGGATACCAGAAATTCTCACGGGTTATCTTGTGTGTCTCAGCAGTGAGTTTGCGTTGCTCCGCATAAATGCGTGATATGTCGGCGTGAATCTTCTCTAACGCAGCTTGCTCTTTATCGTGTTCCAGCATCGTCTTTATCCTTCGCAATCAACAAGGGCCTTCTGACCTGCGCGTTTATCTGCGTGGCGGAGCCACCGGCGCTCACCGAGTATAGGATTCACCTCTGGTCCGAGCCTTCGGCAAACCTCAAAACGGCCCACCATTGCGTAAGCACTTGTGTGCGTCCGTTTTTTGGTTGTCATGTTGCAAGCGCATGCTGGAATCCGTCACCCCCTGACGGCCCCATAAAGACGATAAAGCGAACTTTCCTACGTCACAAACAGTCACTTAGGATAGATGCAGCTCCCGTTGAAACGATTGTTCCCGAACTATTGAGTGGTGATCGAGATGGAAAGTATCAGCCTATTGCTCGAAGAAGCACTGAGCCCTTATCAGGTTACGCTGACCACCTCTGGTGTGCAGGGCGAGTGCCTGGTGACGGTGAAGAATCCTGCTGGCGCTATCGTGGTCGAGCGTGAAGTCGATCGTGCGCAACTGATGGACAAGCGCGTGCTGGTGGATGTGGTGGATTGCCTGTTGCGCGACCTCAAGATTGCCGAAGGGCGCCTGGAACCGTCGGTCATTGCAGCCTTGCGCAATGCTGCCCAGACGCGCAGCCCCGCCGTCGCATGAAGAATTGTTTAACTGTGGAAACTTCCTACAACGTGGCCGGTCAGATTTCGTAACAGCAAGAGCAAACATTGTGCTCCGGTGTTTGTGCCTTGCTGTACTGGTCTTTGTAGGCCACGTTTAACCCCGAGGTGTCTCCCCACCCTTCGGGGTTTCTTTTTGCCTGCGATTTGTCACGGTTCGGGTGAGTCCTGGAAAAAGCGCGGGTTGTCGCGCAGGTATTGTTCGCGCATGACCGGATCCAGCCAAGCAGCATAGGACTGCTGCACCTGTTCCTGTGGTATGTCGCGCAGCACCTGGTCGATTCGTTCAATGGCACGACGCCCCTGGGCGGTATCCGAACAGGCGATATGCGTACGTTGGTAGGGCATTGAGCCTTTGATCGGATAAAAGCTCAGGTCGTCCGAAGCAATCCTCTGTTGCAGCGCGTGATAGCGGATTTCCGGCCAATACCCCAACACCGCTTCCAGCCGTCCCCGGCGCTGCATTTGCAACAAGCTGCCAAGGGCGTCGTTGCCGTAATGAAGCGCCACTGTGTGTACATCGGCGTGTTTAAGCTGCTCATCGATCACCGGGCCGTAGCTGCGCTCCGCCGTGGCACCCACCCGCGTTCCACGGGCGTCGAGAAAAGCCTGCAGGTCGAACTCGCCGTCCACGATGAACGGCGCCATGGCGTCCTGTTGGCTGCGCCGTATCGCGATGCCATTGCTGGGGGTAACGAACGCCTGGCGAGAAAACACCACGTACTTGGCCCGTTCCGGCGTCCACAGCAGCGATGGATCGCAGGTGAATGAGGGTTCACTCAACATTTGCGTGCCCCGAGCGCGGTTGACGTGCAGCACCTGATGCCGGTATTCCGGCAGGCGCTCGATCAGTATCGGCAATAGTTGATCCAGCGCGCCCTGGCCTTTGCGCGGGCCTTCGAAAATGGTCAAAGGTGGCAAGTCACGCACTAGCCAGATCAGCGTGTCTTCAGCGCTGGCCGGCAGGGGCCAGCCGCAGGCGAGCATGACGCTGAGGCCTAGCTGAATAAGCCGACGAGCCATCAGATCGCGCCGTCCTCGCGTAAACGCACAATCGCGGCCGCGTCATAACCCAGGCTGCCCAGCACCGTGCTGTTATGTTCACCCAACTGTGGCCCCACCCATTCACAGCTGCCCGGCGTGTCCGACAGCTTGGGCACGATGCCCGGCATCTTGAACGCCTTGCCGTCGGGAAGCTGGGCCTTGAGGAACATCTCCCTGGCAAGGAATTGTGGGTCGCCCAGCATGTCCTCGGCACTGTAGATGCGGCTGGCAGGCACTTCGGCTTTATTCAGCCGCTCCACCACCTGATCCAGCGGCAGTGAGTTCACCCAGCGATCAATCACCCCATACAGCTCATCGCGACGGCTGTCGCGTCCGTCATTGCTGGCAAGCGAGGGATCGTTGGCCAAGTCCTCACGGCCAATGGCTGACATGAAGCGCTTGAAGATCGCGTCCCCGTTGGCGCCAATCTGCACATGCTTGCCGTCGGCGCTGGTGTGGATCGAGGAGGGCGTAATACCGGGCATGATGTTGCCGGTGCGTTCGCGAATAAAGCCGAACACGTCGAACTCCGGGATCATGCTTTCCATCATGGCGAAGATGGCTTCATACAGCGCCACATCGACCACCTGGCCCAGGCCACCGTTGACTTCGCGATGACGCAGCGCCATCAGCGCGCCGATCACCGCCCACAACGCGGCAATCGAATCGCCGATAGAAATGCCGGTACGCACCGGCGGGCGGTCTTCGAACCCGGTGATATAGCGCAAGCCGCCCATGGATTCACCCACCGCACCAAACCCTGGCTGGTCTTTCATTGGCCCGGTCTGGCCAAAGCCGGAGAGGCGCACCATCACCAGCTTGGGGTTGAGGGCGTGCAGGGTTTCCCAACTCAGGCCGAGTTTCTCCAGCACGCCGGGGCGGAAGTTCTCGATCAGGATGTCGGCGTTGGCCAACAGCTGTTTGAGGATGGCCAGGCCGTCCGGATGCTTGAGGTTCAGCGTCAGCGATTGCTTGTTGCGCGCCTGTACAAACCACCACAGCGACGTGCCTTCGTACAGCTTGCGCCATTTGCGCAGCGGGTCGCCGCCGTCCGGCGATTCGACCTTGATCACCTCGGCGCCGAATTCCGCGCAGATACGTGAGGCGAACGGGCCGGCGATCAGGGTGCCGAGTTCGATGACTTTCAGGCCGGCAAGCGGTTTGGCATTAAACGACATGAGGATCCTTGTCTGCGCGGGGCGGTGGTGTGATGCCTTTTAACATAGGCGAGCGGCCCAGGGATAAGGATGATGCAGCGCAGGATTCGTTGAATGGCCTCGCCATCGGTTAGACTGGCCGCCTTTCCCTGTCTCTAGAAGTCCGTTCATGGCCCAGCCGTCCACGACCTACAAATTCGAACTCAACCTCACCGACCTTGACCGCTCGGTGTACGAGAGCGTTAAACAGACCATCGCCCGCCACCCTTCGGAAACCGAAGAGCGCATGACCGTACGTCTGCTGGCCTACGCCCTCTGGTACAACGAGCAGTTGGCATTCGGTCGTGGCCTGTCAGATGTAGACGAGCCAGCCCTGTGGGAAAAAAGCCTGGATGACCGGGTTTTGCACTGGATTGAAGTCGGCCAGCCGGATGCCGACCGCCTCACCTGGTGCTCGCGCCGCACCGAACGCACCAGCCTGCTGGCCTACGGCAGCCTGCGGGTGTGGGAAGGCAAGGTGGTGCCTGTGGCGAATAACCTGAAAAACGTGCACATCGCCGCCGTGCCCCAGGAAGTCCTCGAGACGCTGGCCAAGGACATGCCTCGCGTTATCAAGTGGGACGTGATGATCAGCGAAGGCACGATTTTCGTCACCGACGACCGTGGCCAGCATGAAGTCCAACTGCAATGGCTGGTCGGCGAACGCGGTTGAAACGGTGGGAGGGGGCTTGCTCCCGATCGCGGCGTTCAGTCAGCACCCCATTGACTGATACACCGTAATCGGGAGCAAGCCCCCTCCCACAATGACCTGTGTCGTTTGTAGCCTTGTTGTTTAACCGTTTTATCAAAGAGAAGCTCCCGTCGCCCCATGCGTATCGATCCTCGCCCGTTGCCTGCCGTCCTGCCGTTTCTCGGTGACTTGCCACCGCTGTTGACCCGTCTCTACGCCGCGCGCGGGGTGCAGTCCGAAGCCGAGCTGGACAAAAGCCTGGCGCGGTTGATTCCCTATCAGCGGCTCAAGGGCATCGACGCAGCGGTGGACTTGCTGGTGACCGCGTTGGAACAGCGCCAGCGTATCCTCATCGTCGGCGACTTCGACGCCGACGGCGCCACTGCCAGCACCGTAGGCACCTTGGGTCTGCGCTTGCTCGGCGCCGCCCATGTCGATTACCTGGTGCCCAACCGCTTCGAGTATGGCTACGGCCTGACCCCGGAAATCGTCGCAGTCGCGCTGCAGCGCGAGCCGCAGTTGCTGATCACTGTGGACAACGGTATCTCCAGCGTCGAAGGCGTGGCGGCGGCGAAAGCGGCCGGGCTGAAGGTGCTGGTGACTGACCACCATTTGCCTGGCGATGAATTGCCGGCGGCGGATGCCATTGTCAACCCGAACCAGCCGGGCTGTGAGTTCCCGAGCAAGGCGCTGGCCGGTGTGGGCGTGATCTTCTACGTGCTGATGGCCCTGCGGGCGCGCCTGCGCAGCTTGGGCTGGTACGAGCATAAGCCTCAACCCAACATCGGCGAACTGCTCGACCTGGTGGCCCTGGGCAGTGTGGCCGACGTAGTGCCCTTGGACGCCAACAACCGCATCCTGGTGCATCAGGGCCTGGAGCGCATCCGCGCCGGTCGCGCACGGCCGGGGATCAAGGCGATCCTTGAAGTGGCCAAGCGCGACGCGGCACGTATCACCTCCACCGACCTGGGCTTTATCCTCGGGCCGCGCCTGAATGCCGCCGGGCGCCTGGATGACATGAGCCTGGGCATCGAATGCCTGCTCACCACCGACGTTTCCGCCGCGCGTGAAATGGCCGCGCAACTGGACGGCATGAACCAGGACCGTAAATCCATCGAGCAAGGCATGCAGCGCGAGGCCCTGGCCCAGCTCAAGGACTTGCCGGTGGAGTCGATGCCCTACGGGCTGTGCCTGTTCGACCCGGAATGGCACCAAGGCGTGATCGGCATTCTCGCCTCGCGCATGAAAGAGCGCTATTTCCGCCCGACCATCGCCTTCGCTGATGCCGGAGATGGCCTGCTCAAGGGCTCAGGGCGCTCTGTGCCGGGGTTTCATATCCGCGATGCGCTGGCGGTGGTCGCCAGCCAGCATCCCCACCTGATCGCCAAATACGGCGGCCATGCCATGGCGGCCGGTTTGACGCTGCCCGAGGAAAACTTCCCGCTGTTTGCCGAGGCCTTTGATGCCGAAGTGCGTCGGCAGCTGCGCGAAGAAGACCTGACCGGGCGCCTGCTGTCCGACGGTACTCTGGCAGTGGAAGAGTTTCACCTGGAACTGGCCCGCGCATTGCGGCACGCGGGCCCTTGGGGGCAACACTTTCCCGAGCCGTTGTTTCACGGGGTGTTTCAGTTGGTGGAACAGCGCGTGGTGGGCGAGCGGCACCTGAAAGTGGTGCTCAAGAGCGAATGCGGGTCGGTGAAGCTCGACGGCATTGCGTTTGGGGTGGACCGTGAGGTCTGGCCGAACCCGACGGTGCGTTGGGTGGAGCTGGCCTATAAGCTGGATGTGAACGAGTTTCGCGGGAATGAAACCGTGCAACTGATGATCGCGCACATCGAGCCACGCTAGATCTAAGCAACACCACAAAGCCAATGTGGGAGGGGGCTTGCTCCCGATGGCAGTAGACCAGCCAACTGATCTTTGGCTGACCCACCGCTATCGGGAGCAAGCCCCCTCCCACATTTGGTTTTGCGTATGGCAGAAATTACTCGGCTTTGTCCTTGGCCTGGTGCTTCACAATGATGTCCACCAAACGCTTGGCCAGCGCCGGGTAGTTCTCGTCGAAGTGATGCCCACCTGGCAACTTCAAGGCTTCACCCACGGCGGTCTTGTCCGTGCAGCCGCTCTCGTCGACTTCTTCCGCACCGTAGATGCACACCACTTTCTCAGGCGGCAGCTTGGCCATTTCCGGGCCGGTGGCGGCTTCTTTGCCTGCGTTGCCCAGCCAACCTTCCACTTCAATCTCGAAGCTGCCAGTGCGCGCAAATGCCAGCAGGATGATCGCGTCCACGCGCTGTTGCTCGTTTTCCGGCAGGCGGTTGTAGATGGCCGGCAGTACATCGGCGCCGAACGAGTAACCGGTCAGCACGAAGCGCTTGGTGCCCCACTTCTGCCGGTAGTGCTGCATCAGCTCGGTGAGGTCCTTGGCGCTTTGTTCCGGGCTCTTGTGCTGCCAGTAGTAGCGCAGGGTGTCGATGCCCACCACCGGGTAGCCGATCTTGGCCATTTCACCGGCCACGTCGCGGTCCAGGTCACGCCAGCCGCCGTCGCCGGAGAGGAACAGGGTGACGGTGTCCTTGGCTTGGCCCGCCGGGACTTCAACCACTGGAATCGCCAGGCCGCCGTTGTCCGAGCCCACCAGTTGCTTGCGCAGCTCGTTGTTCAGCACTTGCGGGTAATGAATGTCGTAGTCGCTGATGCTGGTCGTGGCACGTGGGGTATCGCGTACGAAACTGGCGGCATCATCCTCAGGGTTGTCGTTCCAGGCCACCAGCCAATTGCCGTGGGCTGAGGTTTTTGGCAAAGGGTCGTTGCAGCCTGGCTGGGTCATGGCGAAACCGACGGAGATGGCGTTGGCCTTGTCGTCGCTCTGTGCCGCCAGCCAGCGCCAGGCCAGGCTTGCGCCAGGGCCGATGCCGCTGACCAGCGTCGCCGGGCCCTTGAGCTGGCCCAGGGCGCTTTGCAGGGCTTGTTCCTGCAGCTTGCAATCGTCCTTGGGCAGGATCACCTGGACAATCTGCGCCTTGCCGCCTTGGCTCAAGGCAATCAGTTGGCTGTCCGTCAGGGTTTCATCGGCCATCACGGCCACGGCCACACGGGCCTTGGGCGTGCCGTACGGGGTCACGCGGGTCATCACCGAACCGTCGGCCTGGGGCAGTTGCTCCAGGGTCGGCTGCGGGGCAGGGCGGTTCCAGTACCAATAGCCGCCACCCAGGATCAGGGCGAGCAGCACTACAAAGGCCAATACATACCGCCAGGAACGTCGAATCATCAGCGTTTCACCAATCCAGTCAAGCCGCCCGCGATCAGGGCGGCGGTATCGGCCAGTGCCACCAGCGGATCAAGTCCTGCGGGCACGGCCATGTAACGGGGTTCCCAGTCAGGCTGGAACTTGTCTTTGAAGCGGCGCAAACCTTGGAAGTTATACAGTTGCTCGCCACGTCGGAACACCATCGAGCCCAGGCGTTGGGTCAGCGGGGCGCCGCGGCGTGGTTGCAGGCCCGACAACGGCACCATGCCGAGGCTGAAGCGCGCGTAGCCGTGACTCTTATAGTGTTGAATCAGGCCGACCATCATGAACTCCATGGTCAGCTTGGGCGCGTCCGGGTGGGCGCGCATCAGGTCGAGACTGGCCAGGTCATGGTTGTAGGTCTCGAGCAGGTTGGCGAAGGCCACCGGGCGCCCTTCGAAGCGAATGATCGCAATGCGGAAGTGCTTGAGGTAGTCGTCGCTGAAACGCCCCAGGGAAAAGCCTTTTTCCCGCACGTTCTTGCCGGTCAGCCAGGCATCGGAGATGACCTTGAGCTCATCCATCGGCGCCGTGCCCGGTTCAAAGATCTCCAGGGACAGACCGTCCCGGGTGCCGCGGTTCCAGGTGTAGCGCAGGTCCTTCATCTCTTTGCCCTTGGCTTCCAGGTCAAAGCGTTTCAGGTCGACGCGGGCTTCTTCGCCCAGCTTGATCGCGGTGAGGCCGATGTCCATGTAGTACGGCAGGTTCTCCGCGCGGACCTGGTAGAACACCGGGCGCGCGTGGTGGATGTCGCACAGGTCGCGGAACTGCCAGATCATTTCGGCGCGGGGCTGGGTCGGGCCGATTGGGTCGTACAAGGCTACCAGGCTGCGCCCGCGACGGGCGTACATGAGGAAAGCTTCATCATTGGGATGGAACAGCAGCGCCTTGTCACCGGTCAGCGCCAGGCCGCCGTCGGGCTGGGACGAGGCCATCAGGATCTTGCTGGCGCGCTCCAGTTCGTCGGGGGTCGGCAGGTGGATCACCGGGCGCGCGGTGCGCAGCAGCCAGGTGAGCGACACGATCACCAGCAGCACGGCGGCGCCCAGCAGCGAGCGCAAGCCGCGTGGGGCGTTGGCGTCCAGGGTGAACTGCCACCACAGCTGGTGGCTGTAAGGGACGTCTTGGTAAGCGAACAGCAGCAGCCAGATCGAGGCTCCCAGCACGCAGACACTGGCGACCAGGTACAGCGGCGAGAAGGGCAGCTCGGTGAGGCGGCTGGCGCGGTAGAACGAGCGGCGGAAGATTGCCAGCAGGATGGCGGTCATGGTCATCAGGCTGGCTTCTTCCCAATCGAAGCCTTTGAGCAGCGAGAGCAGGGCGCCCACCAGCAGCAGCACCATGGTCAGCATCCAGGCGGCTGACAAGCGTCGACGCAGGCCCTGGGCCAGCAGCAGGCAGAGCACGCCGATCAGGCTGGCGCCGAAGTGCGAGGCGTCAATCAGGCGGTGGGGAATCAGGAAGCCGATGTTTTCCAGGCGTGAGTCGATTTCGGGCGTGGCGCCGGAAAACAGCAGGACCACGCCGGACAAAAAAACCAGTACGGCCAGTACTGGCGCCGCCAGCCCCGAGGCGACCCGCAGGCTTTGCTGGGTCTGGAACAGGCGCTGGGCTTCGTTGACCAGCAGGAACACGCAGGCGATCAGCAGCGGCAGCACCACATAGATCATGCGGTACAGCAGCAGGGCAGCAGCCAATGGCGCGGCACCGAGTTTATCGGCGAAGGCCGCCAGCAGGATCGCTTCGAATACCCCCACGCCGCCCGGTACATGGCTGAGCACGCCGGCGGCCAGGGCCAGCAGGTACACGAGCAGGAAGGGCCCGAAGGGCGGCGCTTCCGGCAGCAGCATATAAAGGACGGTGGCGGCAGCGGCGACGTCCAGTGCGGTGATGATCAGTTGCAGGAAGGTCAGGCGGCGACCCGGCAGGCGCAGGGTACGACGGCCGGCTTTGACCAGCAGGTTGTCCGGGTAGGGCTGTTCCGGCAGGCGACGGCGATAAATGCCGATGCACAACACCACCGACAACAGCAGCACCGCGCCGGCGATGCCGCCGAGCAGGCTTTGCGGCAGATGCAGATAGGTGGATGCCGCCGGCAGGTTGCTCAAGGTGGCCAGTGCAGCAAGGGGCGGCAGTGCGCAGCCCAGGGCCAGGCTGGCGAACACCGTCATGTGGGCAACTTCCGACGCCCCGATACCATGGCGTGCATATAAACGGTAACGCACCGAGCCGCCCGAGAGCATCGACAGGCCAATCGCATTGCCAATGGCAAACGCGGTAAAGCCGCCCAGGGCCAGGGTCTTGGCGGGTAGCTTCACCCCTGCATAGCGCGCACCGGAAAACTCGTAGCCCAATAGGATCACAAAGCCGGCGACGGCCGCGGCAAATGCGCCGAGCAGGGCGGGCTTGGGCACTTCCAGGATCGAGTCGTGGAGGGCGTAAAGGTCCAGCTCCAGCAGCAGGTGTCGGCAAGCGATCAAGGCGATGGCGAACAGCAGCAACGTGACGGCCAGCCCGATGGGTTGCCGGTACTTGCTCACCAGGTCCAGCCAACGCAAACGCGTTGGCGGGATCGGTTGTTCTGCTGTGACGGTGTCTTGTGGTTCAGACGAGTTGGCGCGCATCAATCACCTCGTGGATTGTGCGCGACAGGATGGAGGTATCCAGCCAAGTTACCAATCCCTATGGACAAAATAATTACAAATATTAACGCGTATCACCGGGGGCGGCGACAGCGGCCATTGGTCGTAGAGGGTAGTGCTTGAGCATTCAGCATAGCTTGCAATGACATGGACTCTACAACCCGTGTGGGGTTTCATGAAAGATGCCATGCCATTGTTTCAGAAGAACTTTTTTACCGGATACAAAAAAGGCCACTCTTTCGAGTAGCCTTTTTTGATGTTTGGTTGCGGGAGCCGGATTTGAACCGACGACCTTCGGGTTATGAGCCCGACGAGCTACCAGACTGCTCCATCCCGCGTCTGTGGGCGGCATTCTACAGCCCAGCGGCGAGGTGTCAACCGTTAATGGGCCGATGGGTCAAATAAGTGTAATTTGACCTGCCAGTCACCCTAAGTACGCGATAGAAAACGCTTTTGTAGTGAGCGGGCTTGCCCCGCGCTGGGTGGCGAAGCCGCCCCAACAAAGACACCGCCGAGCGCCTGATAAACCAAGTCGCCTGGTTTGGGGCGGCTTGCCCCCCAGCGCGGGGCAAGCCCGCTCACTACAAAAAAGCAGATACAAAAAAAGCACGCACAAAAAAGGCCACTCTTTCGAGTAGCCTTTTTTGATGTTTGGTTGCGGGAGCCGGATTTGAACCGACGACCTTCGGGTTATGAGCCCGACGAGCTACCAGACTGCTCCATCCCGCGTCTGTGTGTCGGCATTCTACAGAGGAACGCGTGTGTGTCAACCTGTGAATTGAAGAAAAGCGCTTGTGGTTCAAGTGGTTAGCTCTCCACGCTGACGCCGGATGAGGCTCTGGGCCAGTCGGGCCGAGGGTTTCAGCTCTATTGGGATGCGAAATTCGATTGAGAAAATAAATTCATCTTGGAATTTTCCTACCGCTCAAGCGGAAGATTCAAACTACTGGTGCTATATACAGGTGTGAATGCGATACTGGCGCCCCGTAGGTTCACACCCCGTTTATATGACGCAGCGCAAAATCATCCACGTCGACTGTGATTGCTTCTACGCCGCCATCGAGATGCGCGATGACCCGAGCCTGGCGCAAAAGCCGTTGGCGGTGGGCGGCTCGGCGGACCGGCGCGGGGTGATCGCTACCTGCAACTACGAGGCACGCGCCTACGGGGTGCGCTCAGCGATGTCGTCACGCCATGCCTTGAAGCTGTGTCCGGACCTGACCATCGTCAAGCCGCGCATGGATGCTTATAAGGAAGCGTCGAAGGAAATCCAGACGATCTTTCGCGATTACACCGACCTGATCGAACCGCTGTCGCTGGATGAAGCCTACCTGGACGTGTCCGACAGCCCGCATTTTGGCGGCAGCGCCACGCGTATCGCCCAGGACATTCGCCGCCGCGTCTCCAACCAATTGCACATCACCGTGTCCGCAGGCGTGGCGCCGAACAAGTTCCTGGCCAAGATCGCCAGTGACTGGAAGAAACCCAACGGGTTGTTCGTGATTACCCCGGACCAGGTCGAAGACTTTGTCTCGCAGTTGCGAGTGAGCAAGTTGCACGGTGTGGGCAAGGTCACCGCCGACAAGCTCGCGCGCCTGGGCATAGAAGACTGCTTGCAGTTGCGTGAATGGAACAAGCTGGCGCTGGTGCGCGAATTCGGCAGTTTTGGCGAGCGGCTGTGGAGCCTGGCCCGTGGGATCGATGATCGTGTCGTGCAGAACGACAGTCGCCGGCAGTCTATCAGTGTAGAAAATACCTACGACGTGGACCTGCCTGACCTCTCAAGCTGCCTGGCCAAACTCCCCGAATTGATGGAAACCCTGGCCGGACGCATGGCGCGCATCGACAGCAGTTACCGTGCGGGCAAGCCGTTCGTTAAGGTGAAGTTTCATGACTTTACCCAGACAACCCTGGAACAGGCGGGGGCCGGGCGGGACCTGGAGAGTTATCAGCAACTGCTGACCCAGGCGTTCAATCGTGGCGGGAAGCCGGTGCGGTTGTTGGGGATTGGTGTGCGGTTGCTGGACCTGAGCAACGGCAACGAACAGCTCGAGTTCTCCTGGTAGGAACCCGGAACCAAAATGTGGAAGGGGGCACGCCCCCTCCCACATTTGTTCTGCAACACTTCGAGCGTCTCAGCGTGCTCCAGGGTCTGCGACTAGCCGCCCCGCATCCTTGGTCAGTGCCTGCAGGAATTCCTGCTGCAACTCGGGATCATTGCGGGTCAGTTCGATCAGGCTTTGTTCCAGCTCGCTGGCTTCCTCTTCCAGGCCCAGCTCCGACAGGCGCTTGACGCGGTGCACCCACTGGCTGACTTCGTCGTCTTCCAGATCGTCGTAGATCAGGCCATGGGCTTCCAGCAACTTGCCGCGCAGGGTGTTGCTGATCGCCAGGGTCGAGTCCGAATGCACATCGTCCTGGCCATCTTCCACGCTGATCTTCAAGGTCGTGACGCGGTTCAAGTCCTGCTCGGCAAACGGGCTGTCCAACAGGTTCAGGCGCAGCACGCCGTTGCGGTCGGTGGTCAGCTCATGCACTTGCTTGCCGGCAGTGACCTGTACCGGGCGTTCGCTCCAGGGCAGGCTCGAATACTCCACACGCTTGTCGCGCTGGACTTCATCGATGCCCGCCAGGTTCTGTTGCGCACGGCCGTGGGATTGCACGTTCATGAACGGGTTGAGACCGTCCACACCGTAGGTCAGCCAGTCGTGGGTCATGCTGGTCGGCAGGTTGCCGAGGGCGAAGATGTTCACCACGTTGGCGCCCGCGCCCGCCACCAAAGCGACCGCGCCCAAGGGCATCTCATAGAGTTTGCGCCAGGGTTGGTAAGGGGTGTAGCGATCGTAGCGACGGGTGACTTCGAACTCAGTGACCTCGAAGGTCTTTTGCTCGTGAATGCGTACCCGGCGTTGCGGCAGCTCCAGCACTTTGGGTTCGCCTACATCGATCTGCAGGCTGTGGTCGAGCAACTTACGCTCGACTCGCTCCTCGTGCTCACTGCGTTGCGACATCTGGTTGGCGCAGCCGCTGACCAGCAGGGCGCCGCACAAGGCGGCGCCCCCCAGGGCTCTGGTGTTTCGCTTGAACATGACTTCTCTTGATCTGGTTTTCAGCGACGAATACGCGCCTGAAGGAAAGACAGCACGTCAGCCACCGGCAACGGTTGGGCTTCGGCTTCGGTCCGGCTCTTGTATTCCAGATTGCCATCGGCCAGGCCGCGGTCACTGACCACGATCCGGTGCGGGATGCCAATCAGTTCCATGTCGGCGAACTTGATGCCCGGGCTGGTTTTCTTGTCCCGGTCATCCAGCAACACTTCAAAACCGGCGGCCGTCAGTTCGGCATACAGTTTGTCGGTGGCTTCGCGCACTTGCTCGGTTTCATAACGCAGCGGTACCAGGGCAACCTGGAACGGCGCCAGGGCGTCACTCCAGATGATGCCTTTCTCGTCGTTGTTCTGCTCGATGGCAGCGGCCACCACGCGCGATACGCCAATGCCGTAGCAACCCATTTCCAGGGTGATCGGCTTGCCGTTCTCGCCCAGCACTTCGCACTTCATCGCCTTGCTGTACTTGTTGCCCAGCTGGAAGATGTGCCCGACTTCGATGCCGCGCTTGATTTCCAGGGTGCCCTTGCCATCCGGGCTTGGGTCGCCGGCCACCACGTTACGCAGGTCGGCCACGGTCGGCACCGGCAGGTCACGTTCCCAGTTCACGCCGAAGTAGTGCTTGTCGTCGATGTTGGCGCCGATCCCGAAGTCGCTCATCAGCTCGACCGAGCGGTCGATGATGATCGGCAGCGGCAGGTTCAACGGGCCGAGGGAGCCGGCACCGGCGCCAATGGCGTCGCGCAGTTCGGCGTCGGAGGCCATGACCAGCGGGCTGGCCACGCCAGGTTGCTGGGCGGCCTTGATTTCGTTGAGCTCGTGGTCGCCACGGATCACCAGGGCGATCAGCTTGCCTTCTTCTTCGGCGCGCACGATCAGGGTCTTGATGGTCTTTTCAATCGGCAGATTGAATTTCTCCACCAGGGCCGCGATGGTCTTGGTCTCTGGCGTATCCACCAGGCGCAGCTCTTCAGCCGGCGCTGGACGGGAGGTTTCCCGTGGCACGGCTTCGGCTTTCTCGATGTTCGCTGCGTAGTCGGAACCGTTGCTGAATACGATATCGTCTTCGCCGGACTCGGCCAGCACGTGGAATTCGTGGGAGCCGGCACCGCCGATGGAGCCGTTGTCCGCTTCAACCGGGCGGAATTTCAGGCCCAGGCGCGTAAACACGTTGCAGTAGGCCTGGTGCATGCGGTCGTAGGTGACCTGCAGGGACGCCTGGTCAGCGTGGAACGAATAGGCGTCCTTCATGATGAATTCGCGGCCGCGCATCAAACCGAAGCGTGGGCGGATTTCGTCACGGAATTTGGTCTGGATCTGATACAGGTTCAGCGGCAGCTGCTTGTAGCTGCTCAGCTCGTTGCGCATCAGGTCGGTGATCACTTCTTCGTGGGTCGGGCCGGCGCAGAAGTCGCGGCCATGACGGTCCTTGAAGCGAAGCAGTTCAGGGCCGTACTCTTCCCAGCGCCCGGATTCCTGCCACAGCTCAGCCGGTTGGGTGCTCGGCATCAACACTTCCAGAGAGCCGGCGGCGTTCATCTCTTCACGCACGATGGCTTCGACCTTGCGCATCACCTTCAAGCCCATGGGCAGCCAGGTGTACAGGCCGGAGGCCAGTTTGCGGATCATGCCGGCGCGCAGCATCAGCTGATGGCTGATCACGACCGCGTCGGAAGGCGTTTCTTTCTGTGTGGCGAGCAAATATTGACTGGTACGCATGGTAGGCCGTTGTCGGTTGCTTGGACTTGAAATGACTTGGGATTGTACGGGCGCAAGCTGCCGCCGTACAGGCATCAGAATACAGGGCTGTTTGTAGTGAGGGCGCTTGCTCCCGTTCGACAGCGCAGCTGGAGCCGGCTTTTATAGGGACGCTTCGCACCCCAGCGGGAGCAAGCTCCCTCACTACACAAGCATGTGTGTCAGTCGTCTACCGGTGGATTCAACCGAATCCGCCGATTCTCCTGATACCAATGCAGCGCAATCAGCAACAACGTCGGCACACCCAACATGCAGGTGATCAGGAAGAAATTGTGATACCCGAACTTTTCGACCATCACCCCCGAATACCCACCGATCAGGCGCGGCAGCAGCAGCATGATCGAGCTGAGCAGGGCGTATTGGGTGGCGGAGAACTTCAGGTTGGTCAGGCTTGAAAGGTAGGCGACGAACGCCGAGGTCGCCAGCCCCGAGCTGAAGTTGTCCAGCGAGATGGTGAAGATCAGCATCTGCAGGTCCGGGCCCATGTCCGCCAGCATCACGAACAGCAGGTTGGTGCCGGCCGACGCGATACCGCCGATAAACAGGATCGGCAGGATGCCGAAGCGCACGATCAGCAGGCCGCCCATGCCGGCACCCACCAAGGTCATGATCAGGCCGAAGATCTTGCTGACCCCGGCGATCTGGTCTTTGGTGAAGCCCTGGTCGATGTAGAACACGTTGGCCATTACGCCCATCACCGTGTCGGACATGCGATAGGTGGCGATCAGCCCCAGCAGCAGTAATGCTTGCCAGCGGTAGCGCAGGATGAAGTCATTGACCGGCGTCAGCACAGGGGCCAGGCCGCGTCGCCCCATGGCCGAGAGGCACAGGGCGGTCAGGGTGATATAGAGGATGGCGCGCAGGAAGGCACGGTCTTCCATCAGCAAGTCCCACAGGCTCATGCCGTGGAACAGCACGCTTGCGAAATCCGTGTTGAACAGTTGGGTGAACATCGCCGGCACCGACACCAGCAACACGATCAGCACAAACACCGAGACCAATTGATGCACGAAGCTGTAGCGCCCGGCCTGCAACTGGGTGCGCAGTGGCACATTGGGTTCGCGCATGAACAGGGTGGTCAGCAGCGCAGGAATCATCAACACGCCGAACAGCACATAGGTGCCGGTCCAGGCCGAGTGTTTATAGTTGAAGCCGGTGGAACCGAAGCCTTCGGCAAAGAACAGTGCACCCGCCGTGGCCAGCAGCGCAGCGATGCGATAACCGGACATGTAGCTGGCGGCCAGGGCAGCCTGGCGGCTGTCGTCGGCGATTTCCAGGCGGTAGGCGTCGACGGCGATGTCCTGGGTCGCCGACGCGAAGGCCACGACGACGGCGATAGCGATCAGCCAGGACAAGTGTTTCTGCGGGTCGCAAAAGCCCATGCCGATCAATCCGAGGATCACCAGCGATTGGGCCAACACCAGCCAGGAGCGGCGGCGTCCGAGTTTGCCGAGCAACGGCAGGCGCCATTGGTCGAGCAGCGGCGACCAGACCCATTTAAAGGCATACGCCAGACCGATCAGGCTCGCGTAACCGATGGTCTCGCGGGCCACACCGGCCTCACGCAACCACACTGAAAGCGTCGAGAACACCAACATGTAAGGCAAGCCGGCGGCAAAGCCGAGCAACAACAGGACTAACGTCGAGGGGCTGGCATAGGCGGCGAGCGCGGCGCGCCAGGTTTTACGGGGCATGGGCTGGAGTCTGCCTCAGGTTTGCGGAAACAAAGCGCGCACTCTAACCGCTGTGCTCTACCGGGCGCCAGCCATGGCGCTGAATATCCACGCGATTGTTGCGGACAGTGACACCTTCATCGCGTAAACGCGCGCGCTGTTCGTCACCTGACGCACTGCCCGCCGGCAGACTTATCCGACCACCGGCACCCAATACACGGTGCCAAGGCAGCTTGGTGTCTTCGGGAAGCTGGCTCAAGGTGCGGCCCACCCAGCGCGCCGCGCGTCCGAGCCCGGCCAGGTGTGCCAGCTCGCCGTAACTGACCACGCAACCTTCAGGCACTTGCGCCAGAGTCAGGTACAGCGCGGTGCGGCGCATCTCGGCGGGGCTTTGCGGGGGCTCGGCAGATTTATTCACTGTGAGTCTATCCGTTGAAATCGTCGTCATTTGTGTAAGAAACGTCTGTAAACATGGCGATGAGCATTGAACTCAACCCCGATCCTTGAGTCAGTCCTTGCTAAGACGTTATCTAACACGATAATGCCCTCTTTTCGCCAAGCCCGAGCCTCGAATCCGCTTATGTTGTCCAGAACCCTGCTGTGCCTCGCTGTTGTCAGCGCCTCAACGCCCTTGCTCGCAGATACCGTGTGGTTAAAGAACGGTGACCGCCTGACCGGCAAGATCAAGGTCTTCGACGGCGGTAAGTTGCTGATCCAGACCGACTACGCGGGCGCCATCCCGGTGGACTGGAAGCAGGTCAAGACCCTGCAAAGCGACCAGGAGTTACTGGTCAAGCAGGATGCCTACACGGGCGAGAAGGCCAAATCATTGCAAGCGGCGGATGATGGCAAAGTGGTGCTGGCCAATGGCGAGGCGCCCAAGACCGTCGACCTGGCCAGTATCCAGCAGATCATCAAGCCCAAGCCGGTGATCGAAGACTTGGTGTGGAAGGGCAATGTCGACATGGCGCTGGACTACAAGCGCGCCGAGAAGGACACCAACGACTACGACGTCGACTTCAAGACCACCGCGCGGCATGGCCAATGGCGCCATACCGGGCAGGGCGAGTACAACCGCGAATTCCAGGACGACGTGACCACCACCGACAACTGGGCGTTGGAATACGACCTCGACCGCTTCCTGACCGAACATTGGTTCTGGCAAGGTCGCTTGACCTACAAGCGTGACAAGGTTGAAGACCTCGCCCGCCAGCGTACGGTCGGTACCGGCCCGGGCTATCAGTTCTGGGATGATGAGCTGGGGGCATTCTCCCTGGGCTCGCTGGTTAACCGCACCGATTACGAATATTCCGACGGCGGCAAGGACAACTTCTATTCCCTGGCCATGAAGTGGAACTACAACCGCTATCTGGTAGGCAAGACCGTTGAGTTCTTCACCAGCGGCGAACTCGGCAAACCCATCGGTGGTCCGGCGGAGTATTCCCTGGATGCGGAAATGGGCCTGCGCTACAAAGTCACCGAATGGGCCTCGCTCAACCTCAAGGCTGAACGCGATGTCATCAGTGGCGACTCGGAAAGCAGCCTGAGCAAGACCCGTTACACCGCAGGCTTCGGTGTGGCCTGGTAACAGCCTTCGACACATCCCGGCAGGAGAGCCTCTGGCAACTGGTGCGTAGATTGATTACCTTGTGTTGAGATCCATTCCCATATGCCATGGGCGGCGGAATACCCGAGGAGTCAAACGTTGAGCGCACAGGTTGCCAAGAACGCCCGAGAGCTGTTGCTCAAGGAATACCGTGGGGCCCTCTCCACATTGTCCAAGGCCATGCCCGGTTTCCCTTTCGGGTCGGTCGTGCCGTATTGCCTGGACGAGCAGGGCCGCCCGCTGATCCTGATCAGCCGGATTGCCCAGCACACCCATAACCTGCAAAAAGACCCCAAGTGCTCATTGCTGGTGGGTGAACGTGAGGCGGATGACGTGCAGGCGGTCGGGCGCCTGACCTACCTGGCCGAAGCCGAAAAACTGGAAGAGGGCGCCGCGATTGAAGCGGCGGCCGAACGCTACTATCGGTACTTCCCCGATTCGGCCAACTACCACAAGGCCCACGACTTCGACTTCTGGGTACTCAAGCCGGTGCGCCACCGCTACATCGGCGGCTTTGGCGCGATTCACTGGGTTGACCAACTGACCCTCGCCAACCCGTTCGCCGGCCAGGCTGAGCGCAGCATGATCGAACACATGAATAGCGATCACACCAAGGCCATTGCCCACTACGTTGAACTGGCAGGCCTGCCTGCCACCGAACCTGCGCAGTTGGCGGGCATCGACAGCGAAGGCATGCATTTGCGTATTGGCCAGTCGTTGCATTGGTTGCCTTTTGCAGCGCCTTGCAACACGCCGACACAAGTCCGCGAAGCGCTGGTTTCATTGGCTCACGCCGAGGTCTGGCCGAAAAAAGAGGCCGCTGACGCTTGAATTCACGAAATGGCGACGTCATCTAAGGTGGACTGGCAAGGCATTCTTGCGTTGAGGAACCATTTGATGCGCCCTTTTTTATTGCTCTTTCTGCTGTTCCCGGTGTTGGAGCTGTTCGTATTCGTTCAAGTCAGCAGTGCGATCGGGTTTTTCCCGGCCCTGTTGCTGATCATTCTCGGCTCGATGCTCGGCGTCCTGGTGCTGCGCGTCGCCGGCCTGGCCACGGCGCTACGTGCCCGTGAAAGCCTCAACCGTGGCGAACTGCCCGCGCAGACCATGCTTGAAGGCCTGATGATGGCCCTGGCGGGTGGCCTGTTGATCCTGCCAGGCTTTATCAGCGATGTGGTGGGCCTGGTGATGTTGCTGCCAGTCACCCGTAAGCTGCTGGCCGGCAAGATGCGCCAGCGGGCTGAAGAGGCTGCGATTCGCCAGCGTGCCTTCGCCGAAGACCTGCAACCCCGTGGTGGCCCGGCTCCGCGCCAGCCCCTGGGGCGTGAAGGCGATGTGATCGAAGGTGAGTTCGAACACCGCGACAGCAAATAACCGCTTCATTGGCACGGCACCTTCGGGTGCCGTGTTGCTTTCAGCCGTCGGCACAGGTAAAAAATTTCCGCCGCGGCCCCTTGTAATAAGCTTATGCGCCCTTATGTAACGGTCACCGCAAGGTTTCTGGTGGCGACACCAGACAGACTTCCGCGTCTTGCTTGGCGAGGCGCGACCGGCACAGCCGGAAGACAACCCGCCGGTACACACACCGGCCGATGAAAAACACAATTAGGAGAGATCGACAATGAGCAAGCTTCGTCCTCTGCACGACCGCGTCGTAATCCGTCGCAGCGAAGAAGAAAAGAAAACCGCCGGCGGGATCGTTCTGCCAGGTTCGGCTGCTGAAAAAGCCAACCACGGTGTGATCGTCGCTGCTGGCCCAGGCAAGACCCTGGAAAACGGTGATGTACGTGCGCTGGCCGTTAAAGTCGGTGACAAGGTTGTATTCGGCCCTTACTCCGGCAGCAACACTGTGAAAGTCGACGGCGAAGACCTGCTGGTTATGGCTGAGAACGAGATTCTCGCCGTTCTGGAAGACTGATTTCCCCGCTCATTTTCCCGTTACTACAAAGTATTTAAGGAATATCGATCATGGCTGCTAAAGAAGTTAAATTCGGCGATTCCGCCCGCAAGAAAATGCTCACCGGTGTCAATGTCCTGGCTGACGCAGTAAAAGCGACCCTGGGCCCGAAAGGCCGTAACGTGATCATCGAGAAGAGCTTCGGCGCTCCGACCATCACCAAGGACGGCGTTTCCGTCGCCAAAGAAATCGAACTGGAAGACCGTTTCGAAAACATGGGCGCGCAGCTGGTCAAAGACGTTGCCTCCCGTGCCAACGATGACGCAGGCGACGGCACCACCACTGCTACCGTCCTGGCCCAGGCGATCGTCAACGAAGGCTACAAAGCCGTCGCTGCCGGCATGAACCCGATGGACCTCAAGCGCGGCATCGACAAGGCGACCATCGCCATCGTTGCCGAGCTGAAAAACCTGTCCAAGCCATGCGCTGACACCAAGGCTATCGCTCAGGTAGGCACCATCTCCGCCAACTCCGACAGCTCCATCGGCGACATCATTGCCGAAGCCATGGAAAAAGTCGGTAAAGAAGGCGTGATCACCGTTGAAGAAGGCACTGGCCTGGAAAACGAACTGTCGGTTGTAGAAGGCATGCAGTTCGACCGTGGCTACCTGTCCCCGTACTTCGTCAACAAGCCGGAAACCATGGTTGCCGAGCTGGACAGCCCGCTGATCCTGCTGGTCGACAAGAAAATCTCCAACATCCGCGAAATGCTGCCAGTGCTGGAAGCCGTTGCCAAAGCCGGCCGCCCACTGCTGATCGTTTCCGAAGACGTTGAAGGCGAAGCCCTGGCGACGCTGGTTGTGAACAACATGCGTGGCATCGTTAAAGTCGCAGCCGTCAAGGCTCCAGGCTTCGGCGACCGTCGCAAGGCCATGCTGCAGGACATCGCCGTTCTGACCGGCGGTACCGTTATCTCCGAAGAGATCGGTCTGAGCCTGGAAAGCGCCACCCTGGAAAACCTGGGCAGCGCCAAGCGCGTGACCATCTCCAAAGAAAACACCATCATCGTTGACGGTGCTGGCGTAGAGCAGGACATCCAGGCTCGCATCACCCAGATCCGTGCCCAGGTTGCCGAAACTTCGTCCGACTACGACCGTGAAAAACTGCAAGAGCGTCTGGCCAAGCTGTCCGGCGGCGTTGCAGTGATCAAGGTTGGCGCCGGTTCCGAAGTTGAAATGAAAGAGAAGAAAGCCCGCGTTGAAGACGCCCTGCACGCAACCCGCGCAGCCGTTGAAGAAGGCGTGGTACCTGGCGGTGGCGTTGCGCTGATCCGTGCTCTGGAAGCCCTGACCAACCTGACCGGCGACAACGCTGACCAGAACGTCGGTATCGCTGTACTGCGTCGTGCTGTTGAAGCGCCGCTGCGCCAGATCGCTGCCAACTCCGGCGACGAGCCAAGCGTTGTGGTCAACGAAGTCAAGAACGGCAAAGGTAACTACGGTTACAACGCTGCGACTGGCGTCTACGGCGACATGATCGAAATGGGCATCCTGGACCCTACCAAGGTGACTCGTTCCGCGCTGCAAGCTGCAGCCTCCATCGGTGGCCTGATCCTGACCACCGAAGCTGCAATCGCTGACAAGCCTAAGGCTGAAGGCGCTGGCGGTGGCGGTATGCCAGACATGGGCGGCATGGGTGGCATGGGCGGCATGATGTAAGCCAGCCTTACCCCCGCTCTGAATAAGCCCCGCCTGCAGTGATGCAGGCGGGGCTTTTTTGTGCCTGTGTGGGCATCGGCAGTGGCTGAACAGGTTGCCCGTCTACGTGTGGAGTTCCCGCACCTGCGGCACCTCAACCCTCGAGGGCCGGTAGAGCAACAGGCAGTACAGGCCCAGGCAGATCAGCCAACAGAAAATCGCCGTCCATACATTGTGGGAGAAGAAGTGGGCGCCTTGCAGCATGCGGCTCACTGAAAAAGCGCTGCCCAAGCCGATGGCAAAGATGAACGCCTTGCGCGCCAGGCGTGGCCGGCGATCGCGTAGCGCAAAGAACCAGGCAAACAAGGCAAACCCGGTTGCCGCATGACCGCCGGGCCAGCAGCGCCCAGGTTTATCCGTGGGCGGGCGCGGGCTCAGCAGTTCGCTGTAGGTTTCCTGGCCGCCGAATTCCTTGAGGCTCCAGGGGCACTGCACGGCGGTGATGGTTTTCAACGGCGAGACGAAGGCCGTCGCCAGGCCGAGGGACAGGACCAGGCAGACCAGTTCGCGGCGATAAGGCTTGAGCCGTTGCAGGATGAAGGTGCCGACTAGCCCTAGAATCGCCAGAACCGAAAACAGGATGACCAATTGCTTGGCACGGTCATGCAGGATGTCTTCAAGGAAGAAACTGTAACGCCCGATGAAGCCGCCATCCGCCGCATTGTAGAAACGCTTGGCGAGGTCCATGTTCAGCGATGTCAGCTCCAGCAACAGCATCAGGAGCGCGGCACCGGCGGGTATGCCCAAGCACAGCCAAAGATTGAGCGGCTTGGAAGCCGGCGCCGCGAGTGTGGACTGCATGACAAACCTTGATTGAAGAATCCCGTACCGAACGGCACGGGACGTGTTCGTTAACGCGTGCTGAGTACCGGAGCCTCGTCCTTAGGGGCTCGCCATCCAAGTAATTGCTGCTTGAACCCGTAACTGGCGGCTTGGTAGTAGGTGATCGCCCGTTGGATCAACGCGTCATCGCTGCCGACCCGCAGCTCCTGGCTCTCGCCCAAGGCTTGATCGTGGCGACGCAGACCCAGGCGTGGGCTCAGGATCGCCAGGTCAGTGCCGTCAAACAAACCCAGGTGTTGATAGTTACCGACCACTACGCGCGGTGGCAGCGGGTTGTCCTGCAACAGGTTGCGGCCGAAGAAGGTTGATTCGTAGCTCAGGTTGATCAGGCCCAGCAAGGTTGGCGCCAGGTCGATCTGGCTGGCCAGTTGCGCGGTTTCCCGAGCATCGATCAGCTTGGGCGCATAGATGAACAGTGGAATCTGGTAGTTGGTGATAGGCAAGTCTTCCTTGCCCGCGCTGCCGGCCGTGTGGTCGGCGACGAACACGAAAATCGTGTTATCGAACCACGGCTTCTGGCGCGCTGCCTCCAGGAACTCGCCGATGGCATGGTCGGTGTATTTCACCGCGCCATCACGGCCGTTGCCGGATTTGATATCGATGCGCCCGTCCGGGTAGGTGTAGGGGCGATGGTTGGACGTGGTCATCAGTTGCAACAAAAACGGCTGCTGTTTGGCGTAGTCGGCATCGGCCAGCTTGAGGGTCTGTTTATACAGATCCTCGTCGGCCATGCCCCAGGCGTTTTTAAACGAGATCTCCGATTCAGGCACGCTGCTCTGATCGACGACCCGATAACCGTTGCCGCTGAAGAACGCGTTCATATTGTCGAAGTAACCACGCCCGCCGTAGACGAACACACTGTCATAGCCAATGGCGCTGAGGTGTTGGCCGAGGCTGGCGAAGCCGCTTTCCCGGCCAATGCGCTTGACGATCGAGCGCCCAGGCGTGGGTGGAATTGCCAGGGTGATTGCCTCCAGACCGCGATCGGTGCGGGTGCCGGTGGCGTAGAAGTTATTGAAATACAGGCTCTGTTTGCGCAGCGCATCCAGGTTAGGCGTAAGGTTGCGGCCATCGCCATTACTGCCCAGGTACTTGGCGCTGAAGCTTTCGATGGTCACCAGCACGATGTTGGGTTTACGTAGCGTGCCTGGGTTGGTGATGGCGCGGCGGATATCCAGCGGGTCCTGGCCGATGAAGCGCGCGTTGGGTTCGCTGAGTTCAGCGCGCAGTTGTCGGGCCACGATGTCCGTCGGCAGGGTTTTGTAGAACTGCGGGTAATCCAGCTCGTTATTACGGAAGGCGGCAAAGAACTGATACGGGCCATTGCTCGCCAACTCGTTCTTGTAGGCATTGCCGCCCTGCGTGCGCGGGCTGTCCTGGCTGATCAGTTGCAGGCTCAGGCCGGTGACGACCAGCAAGGCGAGGGCGTTCAGCAGACGACCACGCATCGCCGGCAGCGGGGCACTCATCGCTGCGTTGAATGGCTTGCGCAGGGCCAGGCTCAGCACAATGGCCAGCATCGCCAGCAGGCTGAGCAGTTTGCCGATCGGGTAGGACTCCAACAGGTTGTTCAACACCTCATCGGAATACACCAGGTAATCGACGGCGATAAAGTTGAAGCGCACGCCGAATTCATCCCAGAACAACCATTCGGCAACCGAAGTAAACAACATGGCGAACAGGCTGACAGTCAGCACTGCCTGCAGGAACCAACGGTGCCCACGGCGGCGCCACAGGGCGGGCGGGCATAGCAGCAGGTACAGCCCCAGTGGCAGGGCCGCGTAGGCTAGAAAACCCAAGTCGTAGAGCAAACCCACACCAAACACCGGCAGTAAGTTGCCTCCGACCTCGTCCAGGTGAGTGATGAGCAGTACGCTGCGTGTGAGCAAGAAAACAACCAGCCAGGCACCGGTTACCAACAGCAAATAGCGCATTGGCGCTGTTTTGAACAAACCCATGTCTATGTTCCTTATATCAATGGGAGGCGATCTTCGCCCTGACACTGTAGTCAGTTTGTGAAGCTATAGTGAAAAACTCGTTCGACAATACAATCAGTTGAAAAGCTTTATCGACAGGCCTTTCAGCTCTATCCCTGAGCCCCACTTGGCCTTAAGCTGCGCGAGCCAACACGGCCGTTACCGCGTACGGAGACACTGCCCATGCGAATTTTATTGGTTGAAGACAACCGCGATATCCTCGCCAACCTGGCGGATTACCTGGGTTTGAAGGGCTATACCGTGGACTGTGCGCAGGACGGTTTGTCAGGCCTGCACCTGGCCGCCACCGAGCATTACGACCTGATCGTGCTCGACATCATGCTGCCCGGCATCGACGGCTACACCCTGTGCAAGCGCCTGCGTGAAGACGCCCGCCGTGACACGCCGGTGATCATGCTCACCGCCCGCGACCAACTCGACGACCGGCTACAGGGCTTCAAGTCCGGTGCCGATGACTACCTGCTCAAGCCGTTTGCCCTGTCGGAACTGGCCGCGCGTATCGAAGCCGTGCTGCGCCGTGCCCAGGGCGGCGGTCGCCGCGCCCTGCAGGTGGGTGACCTGAGCTACGACCTCGACACCCTGGAAGTCACCCGCGAGGGGCGCCTGCTCAAGCTCAACCCGGTCGGCCTGAAACTGCTGGCGGTCCTGATGCAGAAGAGCCCGCACGTGCTGCGCCGCGAAATTCTCGAAGAAGCCCTGTGGGGCGATGACTGCCCGGACAGTGACAGCCTGCGCAGCCACGTTCACCAATTGCGCCAAGTGATCGATAAGCCGTTCGCCAAACCGTTGCTGCAAACGGTGCACGGCGTGGGTTATCGCCTGGCCGAGGGTCGTGATGGAGTTTAAGCAAAGCCTTTCCCAGCGGATCATCATCGCCTTTGCCTTGATGAGTGCGTTGGTGGCGGGCGCCTTTGCCATGGGCATCGTGGCGACTGTGCACTTGGTCGAAGAAAAGTTGATCTCGGCGGGCCTGGGCGGTGACTTGCAGCGTCTGCTGCTGATGGACACGGTCGAGGACTGGCGGCACCGGCCCGAGCCGGACCAACTGTTTTACTTCAGCGGTGGGCCTGGCGACTTCGAGTTGCCCAAGGATTTGCGGCACCTTGAGCCTGGGTTCCATGAAGTATTCCGCGAGACGCTGTCGTACCACGCCATGGTCGAAGTCGTCGACGGCAGGCGCTATGTGCTGCTGCAGGATCAAAGCGATTTCGAAGAACGCGAGCGGGTGCTGTTTGCGGTCGTGCTGGTGGGCTTCGTCCTCAGCCTGGCGCTGGCGGTGTTCCTGGGTTGGGTGCTGGCGCGCAAAGTGATGGCACCGGTCGTGCGTCTGGCCCGCCAGGTACGTCACCGTGACCAGTTGCTGGGCCTGGCACCGCCCCTGGCGCCGGACTACGCGGCGGATGAAGTGGGTGAGCTGGCCGTGGCCTTTGATGCCACGCTGGGAAGGCTCCGTCAGGCGCTGTCCCGCGAGCAGATGTTTACCAGCGATGTAAGCCACGAATTGCGCACGCCGTTGATGGTATTGGCCAGCTCCTGCGAACTGTTGCTGGAAAACCCGGCCATCGATCAGCGTGGGCGTAACCAGGTACAGCGTATTGCCCGGGCGTGTGAAGAGATGCGTGAGCTGGTGCAAACCTTCCTGATGCTTGCCCGCGCCGAACACGACAATGCGTCAATGTCGCCGCAGGTGACGTTGCCGCAGGTCGCCGACGACTTACTCGGCATCTGGCGTGAACAAATCGAGCGTAAAGGCCTGGAACTGATCTACCAGCCGGGTAACCCCCTGGACACGCGCTACAACACCACCTTCCTGCATGCGGTAATGGGCAACCTGTTACGCAACGCCTTGCACTACACCGAACACGGCTTTATCCGCCTCACGTTGGAGCCGAGCGGTTTTGTGGTGGAAGACTCCGGAGTGGGCATTCCGGAAGACAAGCGCGAAGCGATGTTCGAGCCCTTCGTGCGCGGCAACGAGAAACGCGGTGAAGGCTTGGGCTTGGGCTTGTCGCTGGTCCAGCGGATCTGCGAAAACCAGGGCTGGAGCGTCAGCCTCAGCACCATGGAGCCCAACGGCTGTCGCTTTCATGTGCAATTGAGTCAGGTCAACGCCTGACTCTACCCTCTGCCGCAATCCTGCCAGAGATCCCCGCTATTCGGCGAAGATGGCCCCATGCCATTGCTTGTGTCTGTAAAGTCTTGAAATGTATGGGATTGGACAGGACAAGTTTTTCACAACTGGTTGACCTGTTGATCACAGTTCACTGCTTAAGGTTGTAGGCATCAGTAACTGGAGATCAGTGATGTCTACCCCGATCAAACTCGAATTTTCCGAAAAGTACGACGACGAGCACGCGCAGAATTATTTGCTCAAGCATCAGGACAATCTGGCTCGCCGGCTGTCCCACAAACGCGACGAGCAATTAGCGCGCGGTGCGCTGGCCATGGCCGGTGAGCCGGGGTTGGTGCTGGACTTGCCATGCGGGGCCGGGCGGTTCTGGCCGTTGCTGGCGGAGAAGCCCAACCGTGTGATTATCGGTGCCGACAATTCAGCGTCGATGTTGAAGGTCGCCACAATCGCCCAACCGGCGGACGTGGTGAAACGGGTACGCCCCTTGCAGACATCTGCCTTTGATATCGATTTGCCAGATAACTCGGTCGACAGCATCTTCTGCATGCGCCTGATGCACCATATTGGTGATCCGGCGCACAGGCTAGCGATACTGCGGGAATTTCAGCGTGTTACCCGCGACAGCGTCATCATTTCGCTGTGGGTGGATGGCAATTTCAAGGCCTGGAAACGCAAGCGCGCCGAAGTAAAACGTCGCAACAAGGGTGAGCAGGAAGGTTACCAAAACCGGTTTGTGTTACCGGCTGCTACTGTTGAAGCAGAATTCGAGGAAGCGGGTTTCCGTGTCCAGGAGTCCCTGGACTTCATACCGCTCTACGCCATGTGGCGAGTCTATGTATTGCGCAAGAGGTAACAGGATGGCAGTTGAGTGCGTAGCGGGCAGTCACGTAGCTCCCGAAGAGCGATTCGATTATTTCTGGCGCCAGCAGGGCGAGTGGGTCGAGGAGCCTAACCGTCGGCGTGGCGGTGAAAGTGGCGTGCAACGGGTCATGGGCCCCAATGGACGCTTGCTCTACAGCAAACGCCAGACTGGTCATATCTACCGCAGCTGGTTGCACCCGTTCGGCCGCCCCACGGTGTTGCGCGAGCGCGATGCCATCAAGGGCCTGCGCCTGTTGGATGTGCGAGTGCCGGAGATGGTGTTTTGCGAGGCGCGCCGCGACCCCGAGCACCAATGGAAGGCGTTGTTGGTCACCGCCTCTCTCGACGGTTTCGACGAAATCGAAAACTGGTACGCCGCCGGTGGCCGCGAACAGTACGGCGAGTTGGTTCACGAGCGTCTGCTCAAGGAATTGGCCGGCACCCTGGCGCGTATGCACAAGGGCCGTTGGCAGCATGGCTGCCTGTACATCAAGCATATTTTCGTGCGGGTGACGGGCGAAGGTGACTCGGCCAACGTGGAAGTGGCGCTGCTGGATTTCGAGAAATGCCGCCAGCGTTTGACCGCTTATCGGGCGGCCTCCCATGACATGCTGCAATTGCGCCGCCATTCGTCGTGGAACGATACCGACTGGAAGAAACTCAGCTATTTTTATGAGACGGCGTTTGGCAGCGCTATCAAGGGTTTAACCAGATGAAGCTAGAAATAGCACGAGGTTTGTTCCTGGTCGGGGCGCTGGGCGTTGCAGCCTTGGCGCTGGCGGCGTGGGAACAGCCCCGCACACAGGTGCTCAGTGCGACGCAGGGTGGCGGGCAATGCCTGTTGCCGCGCGTCGCCAAGACCAGTGTGGCGGTCAAGCCTGATCATGAGTTGTTGCTGTTCATGTTTGGAATGTCTCAAGGGATGAGGCCGCAGAGTTGAAACGATTCAAACCCCCGAAAAAGGGCCTTGCGATGCGAGGCCCTTTTTTTTGCCTGCAGGTCAGGCCTTATCCGGTTTGGCCAGCAAGGTATACACGCAAGGCAGCACAAACAATGTAAACAGCGTGCCGATCGACATACCTGTCGCAATCACCATACCGATATCAAACCGGCTGACCGCGCCCGCACCCGTGGCGAAAATCAGCGGCACCATGCCGAACACCATCGCCGCGGTGGTCATCAACACCGGTCGCAAGCGAATCGCTGCGGCTTCTTCCACCGCCTGGCGTGGCGTCAGGCCCTTGTCTTTGCGCAGTTGGTTAGCGAACTCCACGATCAGGATCCCGTGCTTACTGATCAAACCGATCAGCGTCACCAAACCGACCTGGGTGTAGATGTTCATGCTTGACCAACCCAGGAACAGCGGAATCAGCGCCCCGCAGATCGACAACGGCACTGTCACCAGAATCACCAACGGGTCACGGAAACTCTCGAACTGCGCCGCCAGCACCAGGAAGATAATCGCCAGGGCCAGGCCAAAGGTGACCCACAGCGCCGTGCCTTCCTGGATAAATTGCCGGGACGCGCCGCTGTAGTCGAACGCATAGCCGGGCGGGGTTTCTTCAAGGGCGATCTGGCGCACGGTGTCGATGGCCTCGCCCATGCTGACGATGGGAAACCCCGAGATCAGCGCCGAGTTGAGTTGCTGGAACTGGTTCAGCTGCCGGGGGCGGGCGCGGTCCGTCAACGTGATCAGGGTCGAGAGTGGCAGCAACTCGCCCTGGGCGTTTTTCACGTAGTAGTTGTTCAGCCAGTCGGGGTTGTCGCGGTAGGCACGCTCGACCTGGGCAATCACTTTGTAGCTGCGTCCATCCAGGGTGAACCGGTTGATTTCCGCCTCCGCGAGCAACGTCGCCAGGGTGCCGCCGAGGTCCTGCATCGACACGCCCATCTGCGCCGCCTTGGCACGGTCGATATCCACCACCACTTCGGGTTTGTCGAATGCCAGATCGATATCGACAAAGGCAAACTTACCCGACGCCATCGCGCGCTTTTTCACCCGGTTGGCCACATCGAGCAACGACTCATAGTCGTTGGCCGTGTTGATCACAAAGCCGAACGGCAAGCCTTCGCCCGTGCCCGGCAAAGAGGGCAGGTTGAAGCCGAACACTTGCAGGCCGGGAATCTGCTCGAGGCGCTTTTGTACCTCGGGCAGGATTTGCATCTGGGTGCGGTCGCGCTCGTTCCACGGCTTGAGCAGAAAACCGCCGATGCCCGATTGCACACCGTTGAAGCCGTTGATCTGGAACGACGAGTAGTACTCCGGGAACTCCTTGAAAATTTTGATGAACTCGTCTGTGTAGGTGTTGAGGTAGTCCAGGTTAGTCGGCTGCGGCGCGCTGGCCATCATGAAGATGATGCCTTGGTCTTCGTCAGGCGCCAGTTGCGACTGGGTGAACTTGAGGAACACCGGGATCAGGCACAGCACGATCAACGCAAACACGATCACCACCGGCCGCGTGTTCAGGGTGCCGTGCAGCATGCTCTGGTAGCGGCGCTTGAGGCTGTCGAAGATCCGGTCGAGGCGGTGAGCCAGGCCCGAAGGGTTTTCATCGTGACGCAACAACAGCGCGCACATCATCGGCGACAGCGTCAGGGCGACGATGCCGGAAATGATCACTGCACCGGCGAGGGTGAGGGCGAATTCCTTGAACAGCGCACCCGTGAGCCCTTCGAGAAAACCAATCGGCGCATACACCGCCGCCAGGGTGACGGTCATCGACACCACCGGCAGCGCGATTTCCCGCGCGCCTTCCAGCGCTGCATCCAGAGGCGTCTTGCCGTCTTCGATATGCCGGTGGATGTTTTCCACCACCACGATGGCATCGTCCACCACCAGGCCGATGGCCAGGACCATCGCCAGCAGCGTCAGCAGGTTGATCGAATAGCCCATCAACTGCATGAAAAACAGCACGCCGATCATCGACAGCGGGATCGTGATGACCGGGATCACCACCGACCGCAGGGCACCGAGGAACAGGAACACCACCACAATCACGATCAGTACCGCTTCAAACAGCGTCTTGACGACTTCGTTGATGGAGGCCTGGATAAACAGCGTGGCGTCGTAGGCGATTTCGGCCTTGAGGGTGGGCGGCAGCTGGGATTCCAGCTCCGGCATGATCTTGCGCACTTCCTTGATCACATCCAACGGGTTGGCGCTGGGCGTGGCCTTGATACCGATGTACACCGACGGCGTGCCGCCAAATGAGCTGATGGCGTTGTAGTTTTCCGCGCCCATTTCCACCCGCGCCACGTCCCGCAGCAGCACACGGCTGTCGCCGTCGGTTTTCACCGTGATCGCGCCAAACGCGTCGGCGGACTTGAGATCGGTG
Source organism: Pseudomonas sp. QC2 (assembly GCF_002859085.1). Taxonomy (NCBI): domain Bacteria; kingdom Pseudomonadati; phylum Pseudomonadota; class Gammaproteobacteria; order Pseudomonadales; family Pseudomonadaceae; genus Pseudomonas; species Pseudomonas sp. QC2. The sequence goes on along the minus strand of NZ_PKKS01000011.1, from coordinate 29,692 downwards.
TTGGCGTTGATACTGGTGACCACGAACTCGCCCTTCACCTCGCCGGCGGCGGACAGGAAGTTGTAGCGGCGCACGGCGTCGGTGATGTCGCTGGCGCTGAGGCCGAAACCGGCGAGTTTCACCGGGTCGAGCCAGATGCGCATGGCGAATACCTGGTTGCCGAGGATCTCCGCTTCGGCCATGCCGGGCAGGGTGGCGAGCTTGGGCTGGATCACCCGAGACAGGTAGTCGGTGATCTGTGGATTGCTTAGTTGCCCGCTGGAGAAGCTGATGTACATCAGCGCCGAGGCGTCGGCGGCTTCTTTGCTCAGCACCGGGTCCTCGGCATCCTGGGGCAGCTTGTTCTTGACCTCGTTGGCCTTGGCCAGCAATTCGGTAAACAGGCGGTCGCTGTTGGCGCCGATGCGCGCATAGATCGAGATCACCGAGAAGTTCTGGCGACTCACCGAGGTCATGTAGTCGATGCCTTCGGCGCTGGCCAGGCTTTGTTGCAGGGGTTGGGTGATATAGCCCTGGATGGTCTCGGCGTTCGCACCGGGGTAGGCGGTGGTCACCGTGATCAGAGCGTTCTCCATGCTTGGATACTGGCGCAGCGGCAGCTTGCTGTAAGCCTGGAAACCCAGCAGCACAATCAGCAGGCTGACCACCATGGCCAGCACGGGCCGGCGAATAAAGACGTCGGTGAACTTCATGGCTCAGTGCCCTGCCGGCAGGTTTTTGTCCGGGCTGATGGCAATGGGCGTGCCGTTGTCCAGCTTCAGCTGGCCGGCGCTGACCACCTGCTCGCCGGCTTTCAGGCCCTTGCTCACCAGCACCAGGCCGCCGCGCCGCTCACCGGTCTCGACGAACCGCCGTTCGGCGATCAGCAGCGGCTTGCCATCGGCATCCTTTTCCACCTCGCCGCCCTGGGTTTTTTTCTCGGCCACGGCGTACACCGAGTTGCCGTAGAGGGTGTAGGTAATCGCGCCTTCCGGCACCACGATCTGCGCGGCGGGATTGGGCAGCAGCACGTCCAGGCTGGTGAACATGCCGGGCAGCAGCTTGCCCTCCGGGTTGGCCAGGGTGGCGCGCACCAGCACATTGCGCGTGCTGTTCTCGACCTTGGGGTTGATCGCACTGACGCTGCCGGGGAATGGTTCGCCTGGGTAAGCCGAGACGGCGACCTGCACGGCCTGCCCAAGGGCGACTTTGGGCACGGAGTGCTCGGGGATATAGAAGTCGACGTAGAGGCTGCTGATGTCCTGCAAGGTGGCGATCACCGTGCCGCTGGCCAGGTAGTCGCCTACGTCCACTTGGCGAATGCCGATGGTGCCGCTGAATGGCGCGACGATGTGCTTTTTCGCCAACGACGCCTTGAGCTGATTGACCGTGGCCTTGTTCTTTTGCAGTTGCGCGGAGAGGCGGTCGAACTCGCCTTTGGAGATGGCTTGGCTGCCGACCAGTTGGCTGCCGCGACCGTAGTCCAGCTGGGCCAGGCCGAGGTCGGCCTGGGCGGTTTCCAGCAGGGCGCTTTCCACTGCGCTGTCGAGTTGCACCAGCGGCTGCCCGGCCTTGACCTTCTGCCCGGACGCGAACTGCACGTCCTTGACTGTGCCGGCAACCTCCAGGCTCAGGTTGACCCCTTGCAAGGCTTTGAGCGTACCCACCGAGGGCAGGCGTAGTTGCCAGGGCTGCTCGGTCGCCGTGGCGACGGCCACACTCACGGGTGGCTTGGGTTTGGAGAAGACCTGGATTTGCTGATAGATGGAAAAGGCTTTATAGCCCGCCAGCAGCAGGACAATTAACAGGACAACACCCAACATGATCAGCAGGCGACGGCGCAGCATATTCCGGTTCCTTGGAAAAACTGGGGCAGACGAAGACAGGCACATCCGGAACATACTCCGAGTGTCGGAGGTATTCCAGCGGGTAAGTTTTACCGTCGGTGGCAGGCTGGAACTCACCGATTGTCAGTTGTAAAAGGTGAGAAAGGGCTGTCAGCCCTTTCCAGTGAATCAGTGCGGGGATGTGCTGCCAACCGTTCGAGCCGCAGGGTCGGCTTTGGTCAATGCCGCGTACACCGATGGCAGGACGAACAAGGTAAATAATGTCCCGATCGACATGCCGGTGGCGATCACCAGGCCAATATCAAATCGGCTGACGGCGCCTGCGCCGCTGGACAAAATCAGCGGGATCACCCCCAGCACGGTTGCCAGGGTGGTCATCAGAATAGGTCGCAGACGGATTGCTGCTGCCTCCTCGACGGCGGCACGCGGTGAAAGGCCCTGTTCCTTGCGCAGTTGGTTAGCAAATTCGACGATGAGGATACCGTGCTTACTGATCAGGCCTATTAACGTGACCAAACCGATTTGCGTATAGATGTTCAGGGTGGACCAGCCCAGGAACAGCGCGATCAACGCCCCGGCTATCGACAGTGGCACCGTCACCAGTATCACCAACGAATCGCGCAGGCTTTCGAACTGTGCGGCCAATACCAGGCCGATGATCGCCAGCGCCAGGCCGAAGGTGCCCCACAGCGCGTTCCCCTCCTGAACAAACTGGCGGGTAGCATTGCTGTAATCGAAGGTGTAGCCCGGTGGCGCCTCCTCTTGGGCGATTGCTTGCAGGGTTTCGAGCGCATGACTCATGCCGACAATCGGAAACCCTGAAACGATGACTGAATTGAGCTGTTGGAACTGATTCAACTGCCGTGGTCGCACCTGTTGGCTGGATACTTTGATTAATGTCGAAAGGGGAAGCAATTGACCGTCGGCGTTTTTGACTGCGTAGTGGCTCAGCCATTGCGGATTGTCTCGGTAGGTGCGCTCGACCTGGGCAATCACCTTGTAGAGGTGGCCATCAATGCTGAACCGGTTGATTTCCGTTTCAGCCAGCAGGGTCGCCAGGGTCAGGCTCAGCTCTTCCATGGATACCCCCATTTGCGCGGCTTTGGTCCGGTCGATGTCGATCACCACTTCGGGGCGGTCGAACGCCAGGTCGATATCCACGTAGGCAAATTTTCCTGAGTCTATTGCACGTTGCTTGATGCGTTCGGCCACGCTCATCATCGACTCATAGTCTTGCTGGGAACTGAGCACGAAGCCGAAGGGCAGGCCCTCACCCCCTCCTGGCAGGGACGGCAGGTTAAACGCGAAGACCTGCAGGCCGGGGATACGGTCCAATTTTTCGCGCAGGGGGGCAAGTACCTGCATCTGTGTGCGGTCACGCTCTTTCCAGGGTTTGAGTAGAAACCCACCGACACCTGAATGAACACCGTCCAGGCCGTTGATCTGGAACGAAGCCTGGTATTCGGGCAGCGTCTTGAACGGCTCGATAAATGCTTGGGTATACGTATTCAGGTAGGCCAGGTTGGTCGGCTGCGGCGCACTGGAAAGGATGAATATCAGGCCCTTGTCCTCATCGGGCGCCAGTTCCGAAAGGGTGAACATGAGCATTACGGGAATCAGGCCGAGTATGACCAGGGCAAACACCAAGACCACCGACTGCGCTTTCATGATCTGATGCAGGCGTTGCTGATAGCTTTTTCTCAACGCATTAAAGAAGCGGTCCAGGATCAGGAACAGGCCCTTGGGCTGTTCCTCGGGGCGTAGCAACACCGCGCACATCATCGGTGACAGGGTCAGCGCGACGATACCGGAAATCACCACGGCACCGGCGAGCGTCAGGGCGAACTCCTTGAACAAGGCGCCCGTAAGGCCTTGCAGGAAACCGATAGGGGTATACACCGCAGCCAGTGTGATGGTCATGGACAGCACCGGCACACATATCTCTCTCGCACCCCGGATAGCCGCTTCAAGAGGGGATTTACCCCTTTCGATGCGCCGGTGAATGTTTTCCATCACCACGATGGCGTCATCGACGACCAGGCCGATCGCCAGAACCATGGCCAGCAGGGTCAGAACGTTGATGGAGTACCCCATCACTTGCATGAAAAACAGCGTGCCAATCAGTGACAGCGGAATAGTGACGACTGGAATTACCGCTGAGCGCAGCGAACCCAGGAACAAAAAAACCACCAACACCACGATCACGATGGCCTCCACCAGGCTGGACAGCACCTGGTCGATAGAGGCGTTGATGTACAGCGTCGAGTCGTAGGCGATGTCCACGTCCAGGCCAGGTGGGATCTGCGATTGCAGCTGCGGCAGCAATTCGCGAACGTGCTTGGCCAACTCCAGGGGGTTGGCGTCGGGGGCCGGTTTGATGCTGATGTAGAGTGCAGGGATGCCATTGAACGTACTGAAACTGTCGTAGTTCTGGGAACCCAATTCCACGCGTGCCACGTCACCCAGGCGCACCTGGCTGTCGCCCTTGGTTTTCAGGGGGATCGCATTAAACCCCTCTACCGAATGGAGTTCGGTGTTGGTCTGGATGCTGGTGACGACATATTCACCTGTCACATCACCTGCGGTGGGCTGCACGTTGTAGCGCTTGATCGCCTGCGTCACCTCACTGGCGCTCAAACCAAAACCAGCGAGTTTTATAGGGTCCAGCCACAGGCGCATGGCAAAGCTCTGGTTGCCGATGATCTGCGCTTCGGCCATGCCCGGCAGGGTCACCAGCCGAGGTTGAATCACACGACTCAGGTAGTCAGTGATCTGGGCGTTGTTCATGGTTTCGCTGGAAAAGCTCAGGTACATCAACGCGGTATTGTCAGCCGCGACCTTGCTCAGTATCGGGTCGTCAATCTCGCGCGGTAACTGGTTCCTGACTTCATTGGTCTTGGCCAGCAGCTCCGTGAACAAGCGGTCGCTGTCGGCGCCGACTCGCCCGTAGATCGAGATGATCGAGATGTTCTGGCGACTGGAAGACTTCATGTAATCGATGCCTTGCGCGCTGGCCAGGCTCTTCTGCAACGGTTGGGTGATGTAGCTTTGAACACTCTCGGCACTTGAGCCTGGAGAGACCGTGGTCACCGTGATCAGCGCACTTTCCATCTGTGGGAACTGGCGCAACGGCAATTTTCCGTACGCCTGCCAGCCCAGCAACACAATTAACAGACTCACCACCAGCGCAAGTACGGGGCGGCGAATGAACAGGTCGGTGATCGTCATTCTTCGTTTTCCCGATAGGTCGCCTGGGGCAGGTCGTCCGGTTGATTCCTGTCGATGCTGATATGCACCGGCGTACCGTGCACCAGCTTGTTCTGACCGGCAGTGACGACTTGTTCACCCTTGTGCAGGCCCTTGTCGACCACGACAAGGCCATCGCGTCGCTCGCTGCTTTGGATCAAGCGCCGCTCGGCGATCAGCACGGGCGTGCCGTCTTCCTGCAGCCCATGCTCCTGGGTGTCATCGGGGGGGGCCACAACGTACACGTATTGGCCGTAGGGGCTGAACGTGATCGCGCTTTCCGCAACCACCGTGTGCAATTGCGGGTCGGCCAGCTGTATCCGCAGGTCAGCGAACATGCCTGGCAGCACATTTTTGGGCGGGTCTGCCAGGGTCGCCCGCACCAATACATTTCGCGTGCTGTCATCAACGATCGGGTTGATGGCGCTGACGCTGGCGAGGCTGAAAACACCGGGGCGCGCGGAGACTTCAACCTGAACCGACTGGCCGATCGTGATCAATTGGGCGGCTTGCTCGGGGACATGGAAATCAACGTAAAGACTGCTGGTGTCCTGCAGGCTGGCGATCACCGTACCGCTTTGCAGGAAGTCACCCAGATCCACTTGGCGAATACCGATGATGCCGCTGAAAGGGGCGACGATAGATTTCTTTTTCAGTGCTTCGCTGCGTTGCGCAACGAGGGCATTGTGCCGCGTGAGCTCTGCACTCAGTCGATCGTACTCACCTCGGGAAATGGCGTTGATCGTCACCAGCTCCTTGCCGCGTTCGAAGTTCTGCCGGGCCAAACGTTGGTCCGCCCGTGCCATGTCCAACTCGGCCTGTTCGGTCTGGTGCTCAAGTTGCAACAACGGTTGGCCCGCATCGACCCTTTGCCCTGACTCGAAGTGCAGCTGGGTGACCACGCCGGGGACTTCGATACTTAAATTGATACCTTGCAATGCCTTGAACGTGCCAGCCGCCGGCAACTGGCGCTGCCAGCGCTTTTCGAATGCGTTGGAGACCGCCACGCTCACGGACGGCTTTGGCGCATGCAGGATCTGCAGCTGTTGGTAAACCCAAAACGCCTTGTAGCTGGCAAGCATCAGTACGACTAACAGGACGATACTGAGCATGGTAAGCATCCGACGGCCCGGCATAGCTGGTTCCTTATAGTGAGGCGAGTGAGGTGTTGCATGAAGGACGCGCAGGCAGGACCATCCGACGACACGCTGAGCGCCGAAGTTTTCACGAGAAAGGCGGGGGCAATAAGCAGTAAATTCGCGAGTTTCTGTAGGAATACAGATCTCTAAATGAAAGGTTTTTTCATATTTGCTGTAGGAAAAATGCGGAGTGTTGCTGAGGGAGGGGCATGCGCCAGGGCGTCAGCCCAGGCGCTAAGGCGCTGAAGAGAGTCCCGGCGTTAGATCAGATGCAGATGGTTATCCCAGAGCCCCGCCGGCAGCTCCAACGGTTTTGCAAGCAGTGGGTTCTGGCGGCAGTCGTAGAACCGGCAACGCCCTTGTCCCGACGTCACGACAAACCCATCGTCTACGGCACCGACACCGGCACAGTCGGGCAGCGGCCCATCAAGCCGCAGTTCGCCGCTGTCCATGTCCCAGATGAAGAAGCGGTTGCCACGCGGTGCGGTCAACGCCACCAAGCGCAGCTCGCTGTGCACTGCAACGCTGGCGGTGTAGTGCCCCATGGCCTGCAGCTGTTCATCGGCCACCGGGAATGCCACGAAGGGCTGCCCTGGACGCTTGATCGCCAACAACTCGGAGCGTTCCTGGGACGGCCCCATGAACTGCTGCCCGGTGAGAATGGTGCCGTCGCGGGCGATCCCCATATGGCGCACGCTGTTCATCTGCTGGCCGAGGGTTTCCTTGCTGATCAGCGTACCGTCACGCTGCATCAGCACCAAGCTCGGTTCCATGGCGTTGAGGTTCATCTCCACGCGGCTTTCGGCTTCGGTGCGAATGCCGCCGTTGGCCACCACCAGGGTTTCGCCGTCGGGCATCCACGACACCTGGTGCGGACCGATACCGTGGGTGGAGATTTCGCCAGTGTGCACCAGCCGTTCGCCTTCGAACGTGTACACGCCGAGCAGGCCGCGGCCAGGGTCGGACGTATCGTTTTCGGTGGCGTACAGCCAGTCGCCGCTCTTGTGAATGACCGCGTGGCCATAGAAGTGGCGGTTGGCCTTCGAGGTGATGGTTTGCAGCAACGCGCCATCCCGCAGGTCGATCAGGTAACTCTCGGTGCCCGGGCGACGGGCGACAAACAGCGCAATCGGCAACGTCGGGTGGTTGATGATGTCGTGGCAGCGCTGGCCGACCTGGGTGGCAAACACCGGCTTGCCGTCCAGGCGATAGCCCACGGCGTAGTGCTTGCCGTCCGCATCATCCCGCGCCGAGAGCAGCAGCGGGCCCTTGTCTTTACTTTTGAACAGCGTCCAGCCACCCAACGTGAGTGCGCTGAGCAGCACGCTGCCAACGGCCAAAGCCTGTCGCCTGAGCATCATCAGTCACCGTCGTTGGCATTGAAGCCCAGTTGGATGCCCAGCGCCTTGGCCAATTCGCCTTCGTGCAGGCGGTGGACGACGTTGAGGCTGTCATAGATATCGTTGAGCTGCTGGCGCCCGGCATCGTCGGCCAGCAGCTCGTTGAGGGTGCGCGGGTTGCTGTCGAACAGTTTCAGGGACGCGGCGTAGGCGGCGTCGATCTTGTCAGCCAACGGTTTCTGCTCGGACGGCAGCAGGCCGCGCAGGCCTTTGTTGTCGACGCCGACCCACACGGTCTGGGCCGCCGCGAGGCTGGCTTGCAGGCTTTGCAGGGACGACTGGCTACGCCACGCATCGGCCTGGAAAGGCTGCGGGATACCCTTGGTCTGGCGGCCCATCGGCGTGCCGAGCTTTTTCTTCAGGGTGTCCAGTGCGGTCACTTGGACGCGCAGCAGATCGGCAATGGCTTCGTGGGAATCGGCGTAGCGCTGGTTCGGGAACTTGGTCATCTGCGCGAGCATGCCGTCGGTGCTGTTCCAGCTGGCCAGGATCTCTTCGGCGAGCGCCTTCTGGCGATCACCGATGGCCATCAGCAGTGGGCAGTAACGGGCCTTTTGGGCGTCGTCGGCGATATCGGTCTTGGCGTCGTAGAGGATGTATTCGTAGGCCGACAGGCCTTGCACCACCACGCTGGACTTGGCCAGGGTGGCACCGTCGATCTGCGGCTGGCTGGCGACCAGTTGCTCGACCTGGCGGCCGACCAGGTTTTTCTTGTCCGGCCAGAACTGCACCTGCCACGCACGGTTGCCTTCAGCCAGCGGGCCGATCAACAGCGGTTGCAGCTCGGCCCAGGCCTTTTGTGCGTGGAGGAAGTCGGCACGCGCGGTGTCCAGGCTCTCTTTACCCTGGCAGTAGGCCAGGGCGCTGACGGCCAGTTGGCGGTCGGCTTCAACCCAGCGGCTGTAGGTGGGCAGAATCACTTGCTTGGCGATGGCCGCCGAGGTCACGGCTTGCGGGTCTTGCGGCGAGCAGGCACCGAGGGCGAGGGCGGCAAGGCTGGTGAACAACAACTTGGGACGGAACATGTCGAGCTCCCTTCTGTAATTGGGGCGAAGCTTATAAAGAATTCAGGAACGCCAGCAACGCAGCGCGCTGCTCGGCATTAAAAGACAACACATGCTGCTGCGCCGCTTGTGCTTCGCCGCCGTGCCACAGCACGGCTTCCAGCAGGTTGCGAGCGCGGCCGTCATGCAGGAACTGGGTGTGGCCACTCACGGTTTGCGTCAAGCCGATACCCCACAACGGCGGCGTGCGCCAGTCGCGGCCGCCGGCCTTGAATTCGCTGCGGTTGTCGGCGAGGCCCGGTCCCATGTCGTGCAACAGCAGGTCGCTGTAGGGGCGGATCACTTGGTTGGCCAGCTCAGGTTCGGCGGCGTTGGCGGCCGTGGTGAACGCGGGCGTGTGGCAACCCTGGCAGCCAGCTTGATAGAACAGGTTTTTACCGGCCAGCACCTGTGGCGTGTTGACGCCTCGGCGCGTCGGTACGGCCAGGTTACGGGTGTAGAACAGCACCAGGCGCAGGATATTGTCGCTGACCTCCGGCTCGCCGTCGGGGCCATTGCCGTTAGGGGCTTGTTTGCAGGCGACTTGGGCATCGGTGCAGTCATCGAACGGTCTCAGGGAAGTCGTGAGGCCCATATCACCAGAGAACGCGTGAACATTTTGTTGATTGAGGTTGGGTTGCCCGGCTTTCCAGCCAAAACGCCCGAGCACGGTTTTTTGCTGGGCGTCGTCCCAGACCCAGTTGGCGCGGCCGACGATGGCTTCCTTGTCGGCGGTCTTCGGGTCGGTGTTGCGCAGGATATCGGCATCGCTGATGGCTTCGAGCAGGCCCAGGCCGATCATCGGCGGGGCGATGCGGGCGGAGAAGCGTGTGTCCGGATGCATCGGGCCGTAGCCGAGTTGGGTGATTTGCAGGTCCGGCTTGCGTAACTCGACCACGGTGCCGTCCTTGAACGTCACGTTGACCGGTGTGTAGTCCATGCGCACCTTACCTTCGGGCACTACGCCCGGCACCGCCATGTCCTGCAGTTGCCCGCCGTAGACCGGCTCGGGCACTACGCCGATCTGTTCGATGAGTTTGGCATAGGGCGCAGCGTCCGGAATCGACAGGCGCACCAGCATCGACACCGCATTGGGTGCGTCGGGCAACGGCGGATGCCCACGGCCGTCCTTGATATGGCAGTTCTGGCAGGCGTTGGTGTTGAACAACGGGCCCAGGCCATCACGCGCCGTGGTGGTGGACGGGGCGATCACCCACGGGCTGCGAAAGAAGCTGTTGCCGACGCTGAAGTCCAGGCGCCGCGTGGGCGACAGGTTCGCCGAGGGCAAGGAAAACGCGTTCTGGTCGCGCTTGTTCACCGTCGCAGCGCCGCCCGCCCGTGATTCACCCGGCTCGGCCTTGGTAAACCTGGGCGCGTCATCGCAGGCAGTCAGGCTCAAGGCCAGCAACCCTGCGGACAGGCGAAAAAGCGAACGGAACATCGGGTTTCCTGAGTGAAGGCGCAAAATAGGGGCGCAAAGTCTAACAGGGCGGGGCGCAATGAATAAGAGCAATTATCGTTTGGTGGTATCCGATTCATTCCCGCTAGAATGACCGCACATTTTTTTCTGGAGGTGGCCAATGCAGGCTCTCGACGCTTTGCTCAACCGTGTTTCCGTGCCGCGCCTGCTGGAACCGGCACCGACCCAGGAGCAGCGCGACGTGCTGTTCGCCGCCGCCATGCGTGCACCCGACCACGGCCAGCTGCGCCCTTGGCGTTTCCTGACGGTTGAAGGGGCTGCCCGTGAGCAAATGGGCACGCTGCTGGCCGAGGCTGCGCGCCTGCAAGACGCGGACGCACCGCAAGCCGCCATCGACAAGGCCCAGAACGGCCCGCTGCGTGCGCCGCTGGTGGTGGTGGTGATTGCCCGTTTGCAGGAACACTTCAAGGTGCCCAAGTCCGAACAACGGCTGGCCGCCGCCTGCGCGGCCCACGGCATCCTGCTGGCCGCGTATGCCCAAGGGATTGGTGCGGTGTGGCGCACTGGTGAGTTGTCCTACTCGGCCCACGTCGCCAAAGGCCTGGGGCTGACGGCGGATGAGGAAGTGATTGGCTTCCTCTATTTGGGTACGCCGCAGAACCCGCCGCGTACGGCGGCTAAGGAAGATGTGGCGGCGTTCGTCCAGGCCTGGCAGGGTCTTTAGCCGTTCGTGGACCCCATGTGGGAGGGGGCTTGCCCCCGATAGCGGTGTGTCAGCTACAGATAAGTAGACTGATACTCTGCCATCGGGAGCAAGCCCCCTCCCACATTGCTCCTTTGGTGTTATTTAAACCTTGAACTGATCCATGAGTTTCATCTGCTGGCTGGCCAAGGCATTGAGTTGGCTGCTGATGGCCGCCGACTCAGTCGCCTGCCCGGTCAGGGTTTCGGTCACGGTGCGGATCGCCGAGACATTGCGGTTGACCTCTTCGGCCACCGCGCTTTGTTGTTCGGCGGCGCTGGCGATCTGCAGGTTCATGTCGCTGATCACGGTGACAGCATCGCTGATCTTGCCCAGGGCCTGCACCGCTTGATGGATCTGCCCCGCATTGCTCTGGGCCTGGCTTTGGCTCGAATGCATGGTGGCCACCACGCCACGGGTGCCGCTCTGGATGCGTTCGATCACCAGGCGGATTTCCTCCACCGAATCCTGGGTGCGCTTGGCCAGGTTGCGCACTTCGTCGGCCACCACCGCAAACCCACGGCCACTTTCCCCGGCGCGCGCCGCTTCGATGGCGGCGTTGAGGGCCAGCAGGTTGGTCTGCTCGGCAATGCTGCGGATCACTTCCAGCACTGAGCCGATCTGCTCGCTATTGACCGCCAGGGCTTCGACTTCCGTCACCGCCTTGCTGACTTCCCCGGCCAGGGTCGTGATATCCCGTGTGCTCTGCTCAATGATTTGCATGCCTTCGCGTGCCGATTGATCTGCACCGCGTGCCGCGTTGGCAGCATTCGAGGCGCTGTTGGCGACGTCGTGGGCGGTGGCGCTCATTTCATTGGACGCGGTGGCCACTTGGTCGATTTCGCGGAACTGCACCTGCATGCCTTCACTGGTCTGGCGCGCGATGGCGGAAGACTGGTCCGCCGTGCCCCGGGCTTCGGTGATGCTCTGCTTGATTTGGGCGATGGTCGGTTGCAGCTTGTCGAGGAAGCGGTTGAACCAGTTCACCAGTTCGCCCAGTTCATCCTTTTTGGCATAGGCCAGGCGTTGGGTGAGGTCGCCTTCGCCGCTGGCGATGTCCTTGAGCATGGCGGCCACGCTGTTGATCGGACGGGTCACGCCGGTGGCGGTCAGCCAGATCAGCAGCAGGCCAAGCAGGCACGCGGCGGCGCCTACCAATAAGGCCTTGAGAGTGCCGCTGGCCTGGGCGGCGTCGAGCACGCCTTGCAGTTTCGTGGCGTCGGCAAGCATCACGTGTTTGGGCAGTTTGATCACCACGCCCCAGGCTTTTGCATCGGCAATTGGTTTGACCGGGTAGACCGCACGGATCGTATCGCCCTGTTCGCGGTTGACGTTGGTGCCACTGGCCAGCAGTTGCACGATTTCCTTGCCTTCGGTACCCAGAATGTCGACCAGGTTTTTGCCAACTTTGTCTGATTCACCGCTGTAGGCGGCAATCAGGCCGGTGCTGGACAGGATCTCCAAGTGCGCCGCACCGTCAAACAGTTCTTTTTGTGCCGAGTCCGTCGCCGCTTGCAGGCTGTTGAGCCCGATATCGACACCGACCACGCCGATCACTTTGCCGTCCACGATCAGCGGTAGGGAGATAGTGGTCATCAGTACCGGTGTGCCAGTCACCGTGTCTTCGTACGGGTCCAGCAGACAAATACTGCGGGTGTCTCGTGGACAGGTGTACCAAATGTTGTAGGGCGTTCCGCTGAGGTTGAGGGTGGTCTTGGTCAGATCTTCCTCAACCATGAGGGTGTTCAAACCTTCACCACCGACGCGGTTCCAGTAGCTGGAGAAACGGCCTTTTTCGTTGGAGGCGCGGGCCTTGTCGTCGACGAAATCACTGTCCTTGCCATCCAGGCCATTGGGCTCGAACGACAGCCAGACACCGAGCACCTTGCTGTTGCGTTCGAAGGTGGTTTTCAGGCTCTGGTTGAGTTCTTCACGCAAGGCGCCTGGGTCCAGTGAGCGTTTGATGGCGAGGTTGCGCAGGTCTTTGACTTGGTCGGCGAGGGCGGTCACCACCAGCAGGTTCTCGCCGAAGGTTTTCTGAAGTTGCACCGCCTGTTCGGCAGCCTTGGCTTGCAGCAGGTTCTGGACGCTGCTTGTGAGCATTCGTGAGCTTGAATCGCTGATCAGATGGTCGTTCTGATCGGTCTCGTAGAGGTTGATGCTGATGATCAGCGCTATCACCCCCAACAGGCAAAGACCGGACAGCAGCACAATTTTCAAGCGGATGGAGAGGGTGTTGAACATAGGTTCACTCACGAATGCACTCATGGGTATGCAAGCACCAGAGCCAAGTCCATTCAGCGCTATGTCTGAAACATCGGCGTCATAAATCAATACATGAGAGGCAGGCGATGAACGGCGCGTAAGCGCCTGTACGCGCCGTTATACGGGCTGTGCGAGCCGTTCGGGGCGTGACCAGATCCACAGGTTGCCCAGGCTCATCCCGGCAATCGCCAGGTAGATCGGCCAGCCGTGGTCGAGCATCACCAGCATCAGCGTGGCGCAGAGCAGCATGCTCACGGTGGCGCTGACCTTGGCCCGCCGGGCAATGATCTTGCCGTTGCGCCAGTTGGACAGGATCGGCCCGAACAGCCGATGGTTTTCCAGCCAGGCGCTGAGACGCGGCGAGCTTTTGGTGGCGGCCCAGGCGGCCAGCAGGATGAATTCGGTGGTGGGCAAACCCGGTATGACAATCGCCACCAACCCGATGCCCAGGCTGACGTAGGCCAGCAGGCCGAAGAGGATCCGGGCGATTTTCGAGGTGGATGGGGTTTTGCGGGTCATGGTTTATTTGTAACGTCGCGAAGTGAGCGCCAACTGTGGGAGGGGGCTTGCCCCCGATGGCAGTAGTTCAGTCACTGTAGAGGGTGACTGGTACTCAGCTATCGGGGGCAAGCCCCCTCCCACAGTTGATGGCATTTCAATCTGGAGGTCAGGCCAATTCAGGGGCGCTAGCGTACGCCTGTTCCAGCAATACGGTGAAGCGTACAAACGCGTCGATCGCGCCTTTTTCCACAGCAGCTTCTTCTTCGGCGCTGAATGGCAGGGCGTCGAGAGTGCGCGTGAAGCTTTTCCAGCCTTCGGCACGACCACCGGCCGGCTCACCCAGGTGGCGGGCACCGAAGGTTTCACTCAGGCCCAGGCCCACGGCGCGCTTGATCAGGAACGCGGCGCCCAGCTTGGAACCTTCGGACACAAACAGCCAGCCCAGGGCTTCGGCCTTGCTCGGGTTTTTCACGGCGCCGGCGACCGGTGCAGGCACGTCGGTGTCCAGGTCGCCCAGATCCAGCTTGGCGGCTTCGGCGCGGCAGCGCTCGGCCAGGTCCGGCACGATCTTGATCAGTTCGGCATCGTTGTACAGGGCCACCAGTTCCGATTGGAACAGGTATTGCGCCACCACGAAACGGGCGAAGTTGGCTTGGGTTTCAAACGGGGCATGAGCCTTCACCAGTGCGTCGAGCTTGGTGTGTGGCTCGTGGGTGATCTGGTTCAGGCGCTGGGAGCGCAGGCTTGGGCGTTCAGCGGTAGGGGAAGCGGTCATGGAAAAAGTCCTTGAGAAGGGAAGCGCCTGGGTGCCCGAAAGAGAGCTGTTATCAACTAGACGAACAAGAAGACGCGGCACAGTAAAAAATCCTCACCCCGGCGCTGAATAATTACGCCGGGGTGAGGCGGGTTTCATCAGATGTCCCAGATCACGTTGATCGCAAAGTTGCGACCTGGCTGGGTCAGGCGGTCGAGGTTGGCCGGGGAGGTCACACCGGCTTCGCCGACGCCGTCGTAGCTGCGCACGTCGTCCCAGTTCCAGTACTTCTTGTCGGTCAGGTTGTAGAGGCCGCCGTTGACGGTCACGTCGTGGGTGACCTTGTAGAAACCGGTCAGGTCGACGATGCCGAAGCCTGGGGTCTTGAACGGGGCACTGGTGGTGTTGCCGTCGGGCGAGAAGAACGTATTTTTGTCGACGCGGTTCTGTTTCTTGACCAGGGTCCAACTGACCAGGGCGCCATATTGCTCCTGGTCATAACCCAGGCCGAACACGCCCTTGAGTGGGTTGACACTGTTGAGCGGCTGGCCGGTTTCGTCGTTACGGCCGTAGGCGTAGGCCACGGCGCCCTGTGTATACAGACCCTGCGGTGAGCCGAAGGCGTCCAGGTTCATGCGGCCCTTGGCTTCAATGCCCTTGATGGTGGCGCGTTTGATGTTGAAGGGTTGGAAGATCGTGCCGGTCGGACTTACCGAGGTGTTGTCCTCGTCGATGAAGTCCTTGTACTTGTTGTAGAACACCGCGACATCGAAGTTGCCCGCGTCGAAGTTGCCGCGAATCCCGGTCTCGATGCCTTTGCTGGTTTCCGGCTTGAGGTCCGGGTTGGGCTCGACCACGTAACCTTGCTGGAGGTTTTCAAAGCGACCGTACAACGCCTTGGCCGACGGCGTGCGGAAGCCTTCGGCGTATTGGCCGAACCAGGTGTAGTGATCGGTCAGCGCGTAGGTCAGGCCGAATTTCGGCGAGACCCGGTGCCAGGTCTTGGTGCTGTCGTCGTGGGGGTAAATGCGGGTCGGGTCGGTGGCGTTGAGGAAGTCCTCGGTCAGCTTGGGCTTGAGCTGGGTGTAGTCGTAGCGAACGCTGGGCAGGAAGGTCCAGTTGTTCCAGGCGATCTGGTCCTGGGCAAACAGCGAGTAGGTGTTGATGGTCGGGTCTGGGAAGTCGCTGGCCTTGCGCACGCTGTCACCGGCCGAGGGGCTGGGTGCGCCGATGGCCGTGCAACCACTGCCGACGGCCAGGCAGGTGGCGGCGCCTTCGCGCGAACCGGTGACTTTCTGCTGCTTGAGGGTGGTACCGTACGTGACGTGGTGATCGGTTTCGCCGAGGCTGAAAGCCTTGTCCAGCTGGGCGTCGAACACCCATTGCCGTTCTTGGTACAAGGTCTCGCGGGTACGCAATACGCGTCGACTTGGCTGGTAGATTTCGGCCGTCGTCTGGTCGGTCTTGGCAATCTGGTAGTTGAGGCTGGTCTTGATGCGGTCGGCAATCGGCGACTCGAGGGCAATGCTGTTTTCCAGGCCGAAGCGTTCGCGGGTAATGGTGTCGTTGCCGGTACGGGCACGGTACCAGTTCGAGACGAAGGGGCCGGCGTTGAACGGGCCGCCCACGGCGTTCTTGAGGTTGGTGTCGCGATCATCCTTGTACTTTTCATACGTCAGGCCCAGGCGGTTGTCATCGCCGTAGTTCCAACCGAGCTTGGCCAGGATATTGGTCGTACGTGCGTCTTCCGGGTTGGCGCCGGTGCGGGCCAGGCCGGTGGCGTTGTTGCCGTCGTAGGACTCCATCTCGTGGCCATTGCGCTGGCTCAGGTGCAGCAAGCCGTCGACGTCCTGCACACGGCCGGCGACGGTGCCGGAGGTCAGCCAGCTTTCGTCGGCGGAGCTGTAGCCAGTCTTCAGGCGCGCGCCGACGTCCTGGCCGGGCTTGATGATGTCGTCCGGATCGAGGGTGAAGTAACTCACCGCGCCACCAATCGCGCTGCTGCCGTACAGGGCCGACGCCGGGCCGCGTAGGATCTCCACGCGCTTGACGATTTCCGGGTCGACGTAGTTGCGACGGGTCTTGGCGTAGGGGCCGTTGAAGAAGTTGTCCGGCACTTCCACGCCGTCCACCTGGGTGAGGATGCGATCGCCGTCGATGCCGCGAATGTTGAAACCGGCGTTACCGGCACGGGTGCCGGCGCCGCCGACTGAAACGCCAGGCTCGTAGCGCACCAGTTCGCGAATGGTGTTGACGTTCTGGCGGTCCAGCGCTTCGCGCTCATGCACGCTGACGGTGCTCGGCACGCTGCTCACATCCTGCTCGTTACGGGTGGCGCTGATGGTCACCTGTTGCAGGTTGAGGGCGCCGCCCGCTGCGCGCTTTTCCAGGACGATGCTGTTGCTGCCCAGTTTGCGGTAGCTCAGGTTGGTCCCCACCAACAGCCGGTCCAGGGCTTTTTCCGGCGACAACGGGCCGCTTACGCCAGGGGACGATACACCCTGGCCCAGTTCCGCCGGCAGGCCCACTTGCCAGCCGGTCACGGCGGTAAAGGCGTTCAGTGCCGAAACCAGCGGCTGCTGCTCGATGCTGAAAGTGTAATTGCCGTGGCTGCGCGGGGCAGGTTCGGCGGCGGTGGCGGTCATCACTGGCGCAGCGGCCAGCAGGATGGCTGCCGTCAGCAAGGACAGGACGGGCGAAGAGGACCGGCGGTTGAAACAAGAGGACATCGAGAGCGCTCCGGGGTACGAGTCTTATAGTTGCGAACTGAGACAAATAGGAATCAGTTGCATTGGCTAAGACGAGACGTACCACCGACAGCTATCGAGTAAAAATAATTCTCATTTAGTTCAAGATCACCAGCGCCGGGTATTCCGACAGCTTGGCCGAGGTGATGTGCGCCAGCGAACGCACCACGTCCAGGGGCTGGTCGAGGCGGTAATTGCCGGTGACGGCGACGCTGGCGAGTTGGTCGTTGGTGTTGACGATCCAGCCGGGGTAATAGCGACGCAGCTCGGCGAGCACTTCGCTCATCGGGCAGTTTTCGAAGATCAGCCGGCCTTGCACCCAGGCCAAGTCCTTGTTGGCGTCCAGTTTGGCGGGTTGGCCAAAGCCCTTGGGCCCGATGCGGATACTTTCACCGGCGCTCAGGCGCACACGGGCATCGTCGAAGGTATTGCTCAGGTCCACATCGCCGCGCTGCACTTGCACCTGCGCTTCGCCATTGAGGTAGCGCACGGCGAAGGCGGTATCGCGCACGCTGGCGCGTACGGGGCCGGCGTCGATCTCCAGGGGCAGGCCATGGCTGGGCACGACGTCGAAAAACGCTTCGCCCTGGTACAGGCGGGCGATGCGCTGGTGGTCCTTGATGCTGCTGGAAAACGCCGAGTTGGTGTTGAGCAGCACTTTGGAGCCATCGTCCAATTGCAGGCGCTGGCGTTCGCCCACCACGGTGAGGTGGTCGGCTTGCAGGCGTACCGGCAGGTTGCTGAAGCTGAACAGGCCGATCAACAACACGGCGGCAGTCGCCAGCGGTTTCCAATGCGGCTTGACCCGGCGCCAGGCGCTGGGTTTGCGCGGCGCGGCCAGTGCGACAGCAGCGCTGTGGACCGGCGCGCCACCCCAGGCGGCTTGGGCCTTGCCGAACGCGTGGACATGCGCGGGGTCGCTGGCCAGCCAGGCTTCGAATTCAGCCCGCTGCCCGGGCAGCGGGCACTGCAGGGCGATCAGCCAGTCGAGGGCTTGGTCCATAGCCGTGTCTTGCAACACCTCATGAGCCAGCTCATGGGGGCGCAGTTTATTCGGGTCCGTCACGGTGTTCCTCGGGTCTTCGCCACGTTCTATTCAACTTTCCTACAGCTTGGGTCGACGTTTCTGTCGGGAGAAGCTTAAGGCCGATCCAGCCGTTCGGCCACACCTACACAGATGGCCATGATCAATTTCAGTTCCTTTTGCACGGTGCTCAAGGACACTTCCAACTGATCGGCGATCTCCTGGTAACTGCAACCGTGCAGGCGGCTGAGGATGAAAATCTGCTGTTGGCGGGCGCTCAACTGGCCGAGGCTGACACTCAGGGCTTCAAGCATCTGCTCGGCCTGGGTGGCGTCTTCGGGGGTGCTGATGGGCGCGGCGACGCTTTGCAGGACGTCCATCGGAACATCTTCCTGCAGCGTACGGGCCTGGATCCTACGCGCGCGCAGATGATCCAGCGCGAGGTTGCGCGCAGTTTGATAGACGAAGGGCTCAAGGTGATCGATCGGCCGCTCACTGAGGGCCCGGGTGACGCGCAGGTAGGTTTCCTGCAACAGGTCCTCGGCGGTGCTGTGGTTATTCACCATCCGCTGCAAGGTGCGAAGCAGAACCACCCGTTGGGTGATAAAGACGTGGTTGAAGCGAGATTGGCTCACAGTGATACCAGACCGGTTTGCAGTTAATGATAATGCTTATCATCAACTAAAATGGCAAGTGGCTATTGCTGTGAGCCTGTATCGATCAAATGTGGGAGGGGGCGAGCCCCCTCCCACACAAGCCCTGCACAACTCAAATTATTCCGCGTTGCACAGCGCCAGGCAGTTATCCAGCATACGGTTCGAGAAGCCCCACTCGTTGTCATACCAGGCCAGCACTTTCAGCAATTTGCCGCTGACTTTGGTGTGATTGGCATCGAAGATCGACGACAGCGGGTTATGGTTGAAGTCACTGGAAACCAGCGGCAGGGTGTTGTAGCCGAGGATCTTCGAGTGTTGGCTGGCTTCTTTCAGCAGCGCGTTGACTTCTTCGGCAGTGGCTTCTTTCTTCAACTGCACAGTGAGGTCCACCAGCGACACGTTGATCACCGGTACCCGCACGGCCATGCCGGTCAGCTTGCCCGCCAGTTCCGGCAGCACCAGGCCGACCGCTTCGGCGGCGCCGGTCTTGCTCGGGATCATGTTCTGGGTGGCCGAACGCGCGCGGTACGGGTCGGTGTGGTAGACATCGGTGAGGTTCTGGTCGTTGGTGTAGGCGTGAATCGTGGTCATCAAGCCGCTTTCGATGCCCAACTCGCGGTGCAGCACCTGGGCGACCGGCGCCAGGCAGTTGGTGGTGCACGAGGCGTTGGAGATGATCTGGTGCGATTGACGCAAAATGTCATGGTTGACGCCGTAGACCACCGTGGCGTCCGCGCCCTTGGCCGGTGCCGAGATGATCACCTTGCGTGCGCCGGCGGTAATATGGGCGGCAGCCTTGTCACGGTCGGTGAACAGGCCGGTGCATTCAAACACCACGTCGATCTTGTGCGCGGCCCACGGCAGGTCGGCCGGGTTGCGGATGGCACTCACGGCAATCCGGTCACCATTGACGGTCAGGCTTTCCTGATCGTGGGCGACCTCTGCTTCGAAAGTGCCATGTACGGTGTCGTATTTGAGGAGATGAGCATTGATCGAACTGTCGCCCAGATCATTGATGGCGACGATCTGCAAATCCTGGCGGTAGCCTTGGGTATACAGTGCGCGCAGGACATTACGGCCGATACGGCCAAAACCATTGATTGCGATACGAAGAGTCATTGGAAAGTGCCTGTCGTCGATTTGTTGTAAGAATTACAAGATTATTCGCATAAAAATAGAAAACAAGCCTTTTTAGTGGCAATATTTTGTTCAATCTACAACGAGTGACCTGAATCAACTGGTCCGATGATCCAAACGACTCCCTGCCATCCCATGCGCTGCGGGCGTTTGATCAGCATAGACACTCAGGTCGCCACATCCGTTAGCCTGGAGTTCTACACATGCATCCCCGCGTCCTTGAGGTCACCGAACGGCTTATCGCCCGCAGCCGCGCCACCCGCGAGGCTTACCTTGCGCTCATTCGCGGCGCAGCCAGCGACGGTCCGATGCGCGGCAAGCTGCAATGCGCCAACTTCGCCCATGGCGTGGCCGGTTGCGGCACCGAAGACAAAAACAGCCTGCGCATGATGAATGCCGCCAACGTGGCAATTGTTTCTTCATATAACGACATGCTCTCGGCGCACCAGCCGTACGAACATTTCCCGGAACAGATCAAGAAAGCCCTGCGCGAAGTCGGCTCGGTCGGCCAGTTCGCCGGCGGCACCCCGGCGATGTGCGACGGCGTGACCCAGGGCGAGCCCGGCATGGAGCTGAGCCTGCTCAGCCGCGAAGTGATTGCCATGTCCACGGCGGTAGCGCTGTCCCACAACATGTTCGACGCCGCGCTGATGCTGGGCATCTGCGACAAGATCGTCCCCGGCCTGATGATGGGCGCGCTGCGCTACGGCCACCTGCCGATGATCTTCGTACCGGGCGGGCCAATGCCGTCGGGTATTTCCAACAAACAGAAGGCCGACGTGCGCCAGCGCTACGCCGAAGGCAAGGCCACCCGCGAAGAGCTGCTGGAATCGGAGATGAAGTCCTACCACAGCCCCGGCACCTGCACCTTCTACGGCACTGCCAACACCAACCAGCTGTTGATGGAAGTGATGGGCCTGCACTTGCCGGGCGCCTCGTTCGTCAACCCGTACACACCGCTGCGTGATGCGCTGACCCGCGAAGCCGCACACCAGGTCACGCGCCTGACCAAGGCCAACGGCAACTTCACGCCG
The DNA here is from genome assembly GCF_002859085.1 of Pseudomonas sp. QC2. Classification (NCBI taxonomy): domain Bacteria; kingdom Pseudomonadati; phylum Pseudomonadota; class Gammaproteobacteria; order Pseudomonadales; family Pseudomonadaceae; genus Pseudomonas; species Pseudomonas sp. QC2. The sequence continues at coordinate 8,758 of NZ_PKKS01000011.1, read as the reverse complement.
ATCGGCGAGATCGTCGACGAGAAATCCATCGTCAACTCGATCATCGCGCTCAATGCCACCGGCGGGTCCACCAACCACACCCTGCACATGCCGGCCATCGCGATGTCGGCGGGCATCATCCTCACCTGGGATGACATGGCCGACCTCTCCGAGGTGGTGCCGACCCTGTCCCACGTGTATCCAAACGGCAAGGCCGACATCAACCACTTCCAGGCGGCGGGCGGCATGTCGTTCCTGATCCGCGAATTGCTCGAAGCCGGCCTGCTCCATGAGGACGTCAACACCGTGGCCGGCAAGGGCCTGAGCCGTTACACCCAGGAACCGTTCCTGGTCGACGGCGAGCTGATCTGGCGCGACGGCCCCATCGAAAGCCTCGACGAAACCATCCTGCGCCCCGTGGCCCGTGCGTTCTCCCCCGAAGGCGGCTTGCGTGTGATGGAAGGCAACCTTGGCCGTGGCGTGATGAAAGTCTCGGCCGTGGCGCCGGAGCACCAGATCGTCGAAGCCCCTGCCGTGGTGTTCCAGGACCAGCAGGACCTGGCCGACGCCTTCAAGGCCGGGCAACTGGAAAAAGACTTTGTCGCGGTCATGCGCTTCCAGGGCCCACGGTCCAACGGCATGCCCGAATTGCACAAGATGACGCCGTTCCTTGGCGTGCTGCAGGACCGCGGCTTCAAGGTCGCGCTGGTAACAGACGGGCGGATGTCCGGCGCGTCGGGTAAGATCCCCGCCGCGATTCACGTCAACCCCGAAGCCCAGAGCGGCGGGCCACTGGCGCGGGTGCGCGATGGCGATATCATTCGCGTGGATGGCGTGAAGGGCACCTTGGAGCTTAAGGTGGACGCCGAAGAGTTTGCAGCGCGCGCGCCTGCCACGGGCCTGTTGGGCAATAACGTGGGGGCCGGTCGCGAGCTGTTTGCATTTATGCGCATGGCCGCAAGCTCCGCAGAGCAGGGTGCCAGCGCCTTTACCTCTGCCTTGGAGACGCTTAAGTGAAGTTAGCGCTGGTCGGTGACATCGGGGGCACCAATGCCCGTTTTGCGTTGTGGCGGGATCAGGAACTGCATTCGATCCGTGTGCATGCCACGGCGGATCACACGAGTCCTGAAGAGGCGATCAAGGTCTACCTCAACGAGGAAGGCCTGGAAATCGGGGACATCGGCGCGGTGTGCCTGTCAGTCGCCGGGCCAGTGAGCGGGGATGAATTTAAATTCACCAACAATCACTGGCGCCTGAGCAAGACTGCCTTCTGCAAAACCCTGCAAGTGGATGAGCTGCTGCTGGTCAATGACTTCTCGGCCATGGCCCTGGGCATGACCCGTCTCAAGCCCGACGAATTCCGCGTGGTCTGCGCAGGCACGCCGGAGCCGTTGCGCCCGGCGGTGGTGATCGGCCCGGGCACCGGCCTGGGTGTCGGTACGTTGCTGGACCTCGGCGCTGGCCGCTTTGCGGCGTTGCCGGGGGAGGGCGGGCATGTCGATTTGCCGCTGAGCAGCCCACGGGAAACCCAGTTGTGGCAGCACATCTACAGCGAGATCGGTCACGTCAGTGCGGAAACCGCGTTGAGCGGTGGCGGGTTGCCGCGTCTGTACCGTGCGATTTGTGCGGTTGATGGCCACACACCGGTCCTGGAAACGCCCGAGGCCATCACGGCCGCAGGCCTGGCCGGTGACCCGGTGGCGATGGAAGTATTGGACCAGTTCAGCATCTGGCTGGGCCGCGTCGCAGGCAATAATGTGCTGACCACCGGTGGACGCGGTGGTGTGTATATCGTGGGCGGGGTGATACCGAGGTTTGCCGACTTCTTTATCCGCAGTGGCTTTGCCAAGAGCTTCAGTGACAAAGGCTGCATGAGCGACTACTTCAAGGGCATTCCGGTGTGGTTGGTGACGGCGCCGTATTCCGGGTTGACCGGGGCGGGTGTGGCGCTCGAACAGGCTTTTGCATAGGCAGTGATGGCCCTGTCGGGGGCAAGCCCCGTCCCACAGTTTGATGTGTGAATACATTCAAAGTGTGGGAGGGGGCTTGCCCTCGATGAGGCCATCAAGTACACCCCATAACAACAAGGAGGACCCCGTGAGCGTAATCAGTAAATCGATTCTCCTCGTCGACGACGACCAGGAAATCCGCGAATTGCTGCAGACCTACCTCAGTCGCGCCGGCTTCCAGGTGCGTGGCGTGCCGGATGGCGCGGGGTTCCGCCAGGCGATGAACGAGGCGCCCTGCGACCTGGTCATCCTTGATGTGATGTTGCCAGACGAAGACGGTTTCAGCCTCTGCCGCTGGATCCGCCAGCACCCGCGCCAGGCGCAGGTGCCGATCATCATGCTCACCGCCAGCTCCGACGAGGCTGACCGCGTGATCGGCCTGGAGCTGGGTGCCGATGACTACATCGGCAAGCCTTTCAGCCCCCGCGAGCTGCAGGCGCGGATCAAGGCCCTGTTGCGCCGTTGCCAGTTCGGCCAGGAGCGCAGCAGTGGCGGCGATGTGCTGGTGTTTGATGAGTGGCGCCTGGATATGATCAGCCACCGCCTGTTCCACGTGGATGGCGAAGAGGTGATCCTCTCCGGCGCCGACTTTGCCTTGCTCAAATTATTTCTCGACCACCCGCAACAGATCCTCGACCGCGACACCATCGGCAACGCCACCCGTGGCCGCGACCTGATGCCGCTGGACCGTATCGTCGACATGGCCGTCAGCCGCCTGCGCCAACGCCTGCGCGATACCGAAAAACCGCCGAGGCTGATCCGTACGGTGCGCGGCAGTGGGTATCAACTGGCAGCCAGCGTGGTTGCCGGCAATGCCCACTGAACCATTGACCGAGCGCCGTCGGCGCTTCCCGGTGCCGCGCTCGCTGTTGGGGCGCATGCTGCTGCTGACGCTGCTGGCCGTGTTGTTTGCCCAGGCGCTGTCCAGTGTGATCTGGGTGTCGCAGTTGCGTGCCACCCAGCTCGAAGGGCTGGTCACCAGCGCCCGCAGCCTGGCGCATTCGATGACCGCCAGCGTGAGTTACTTCCGTTCGTTGCCGGTGGCGTATCGGCCGTTGGTGCTGGACCAATTGCGCAGCATGGGCGGCACGCGTTTTGTGGTGACCCTCAATGATCGTCCGCTGGACATGGCCATCCTGCCGCAGACCCCGCGTAAACAGGCGGTGCTCGAGGCGGTGGACGAGGTGTTGAAACAAACCCTCGGCGCCGATGTGCACATGTCGGTGGAGTTCGTCAGCGCCGAAGACCTGCGTATCTTCAACGCCGGCCTGAAACTCGATGAACTGCCGCGCTCCTGGGCGCACTACGCCCTGACCCTGGAACCGGTGAACCCGCCGGTGCTGGTCACCCAGATCCAACTCGCCCAGGGCGAATGGCTGTACATCGCCTCGCTGTTGCCCGAGCCCTACACCAGCCTTGAGGAACAAGGCCTGCCGTCCCAGCAAGTGTGGTTTATCGTGCTGACCAGCGGTTTCCTGCTGCTGTTTATCGGGTTGCTGGTGCACTGGCAGAGCCGGCCGCTCAAGCGCCTGGCGCGGGCGGCGCGGGACATGTCCCTGGGGGCCGATGTTGAGCCGGTGGCCGAAGGCGGTGGCAGCGAAGTGGTGGAAGTAGGGCGTGCGTTCAATGCCATGCGCGAGCGCATCAGCCGCTACCTGACCGAACGCAGCCAATTGTTCAGTGCGATCTCCCACGACTTGCGCACGCCGATCACCCGCCTGCGCCTGCGCGTTGAATTGCTTGAAGACGAAAACCTGCAAGCCAAGTTTGGCCGCGACCTGGATGAGTTGGAGTTGCTGGTGAAGGGCGCGCTGCAATGTGTGAAAGACACCGATATCCACGAAAACATCGAGCCGGTCGACCTCAATCACGTGCTCGACTGCCTGGTGGAGCCGTATCTGGCGCCTAACGGTAATGGCCGCGTGACTCAACATGGCCGCGCCCTGAGCACTTATCCGGGCAAGCCGCTGGCGCTCAAGCGTTGCATCGGCAACTTGATCGACAACGCCTTGAAGTACGGGCAGAACGCGCATTTGCACATCGAGGACGATGGCGCGGAGTTCATCCTGCACGTGGATGACGAAGGCCCCGGCGTGCCGGAGCAGCGGTTGGAGCAGGTGTTCGAACCGCACTTCCGCCTGGCCGGGCAGCAGCAGGGTTACGGCTTGGGCTTGGGGATAGCGCGCAACATTGCGCATAGCCATGGCGGCGAAGTGAGTTTGCAGAATCTGCGCGAGGGTGGGTTGCGGGTGACCCTGCAACTACCGCGCGGCTTAGACTGAACACAAGCGGTCAACGTGTGGGAGGGGGCTTGCCCCCGATGACAGTATGTCAGTCAGCTTAGTCTGTAGCTGACCCACCGCAATCGGGGGCAAGCCCCCTCCCACATTTTGATCTTCATTGGTTCAGATGCTCTGGCGCAACCGCGCCAGGTCACGCAATGGCGGCGCACCAAAAAGCCGGCTGTATTCCCGGCTGAACTGCGACGGGCTTTCATACCCCACGCGATACCCCGCCGCCGACGCTTCCAACCCTTCGGCAATCATCAATCGCCGGGCCTCCTGCAAGCGCAGTTGCTTCTGATATTGCAGCGGACTCATGGCGGTGATTGCCTTGAAGCGGTGGTGCAAGGTCGAGACGCTCAGGTTCACTTCCTTGGCCAAGTCATCGATGCGCAGCGGTTGTTCGTAGTTGCCATTCAACCACTTGATCGCCTGGCTGACGCGATGGCTCTGACTGTTGGCCACGGCAATTTCATACAGCCGATAACCCTGCGGGCCCCGCAACAGGCGATAGAGAATTTCCCGGTTGATCAATGGCGCGAGCATGGCGATGTCTTTGGGCGTATCGAGCAGGCGCGCCAGGCGCAGCACGGCGTCGAGCAATTGGGTGTCGATACGGTCCACGTACATGCCACGGGAGGTTGGACGCGTCGGCACGCCCATCGGGCCGGCTTCGGCAATCAAGGCGGTGAGCTGGGCCGGGTCGATGTTGATGCGTACCGACAGGTTCGGGTCTTGCGGGGTGGCATCAATGATCCGCCCGGCCACCGGCATGGCCACCGAAAAGACTAAATAGTTGAGCGGGTCGTAGGCGAAGATTTCGTCAGCCAGGCGCACTTCCTTGCTGCCGCTGGCCAGAATGCACAGGGCCGGCTCGACCAGCACCGGCATGAAGTCGCGCGGCGTGTTGTGGCGGTTCAGGTACAGCGTCGTGATGGCCGTGCCGTAGGAGCCTTCTTCCCAGGTATGCCGGTGCACGATACTGGCCAGCTCGGCGCGCTGTTTTTCCATCTCGGCATCGAGGGGGATGGATTTGGATTCGGGCGACGGCATGGGGCGTCCTCTACAGGCTGCGGTGATGGGGGCAAGCTTAGCGGCGACGGTTCAAACAGTGTTACGTCGATTCTGCACAATCCTTGCCTGATCCTGCGCCCTATCGTGAATCAGGCAAGCAGCGGGCCTGTCATCTCCCTGAAACACGGCGTTTGCCCGTGGAATAAAGCCCTGGGCCGAACGTCCTCTCTACGCTTCTCGCAGGATTGTGCAATAAGCCGGCAGGAATCGACTAACCGCGTGCTCACCCGCGCCGTTATCTTTGATCCTGTGGCAACACACCCTCACAGTGCTTGCCGAGCATCACTTCTCAACGGGAGAGTCGAACATGTCCACCCCCATTCCCGCGAGCCATATGGCCTTTATCCGCGCCCGCACCGGGTGCAGCACCGAACTCGGTGCACGCTTGAGCAGTTTGATCGAACCGGGCCGCCAGGCTCAGGGTTGCCTGCAATTCTCGTTGCAGCATTCCCAGGTCGACCCTGATGTCTGGTTGATCTCCGGTTTCTGGAGCAGCGAGCAGGCGATGAGCGCCTACTTCGACTCTCCGGCCCTGATGATCTTTACCGAGCTGTTGAACGACATGGTCGTGCGCAGCATGGACTTCCAGACCTTCACCGATGCATCCGCCGCGAATGCCTACGGCGAGTACCTGCAACTCGCCGGCTGATCAGGTTTAGAATGGCCGACTTTCCATTGGCCAGGACCTGCAACATGGCACGTAAACAATTTGCCCACCACGAAGCCGTATCCGCCGTAGTACCGGGTGAAGGTGGCTACAGCGCCGCCGTCGCCGTCAAGGCACTGGATGGCATGGGCGCACCGAAGTTTCACAAGATCCTTGATGGACAGACGTTCAAGACCGCTTCCGACGCCGACGATGCAGCCACCGTGCAGCTTGAACGGCTGATCGGTGTGGATGAAGAGGGTCAACTGACCTGGGCGAGCGCCGCCAACTGAGCAACGCCGACAATCTAATGTGGGAGGGGGCAAGCCCCCTCCCACTTTTTATTGTATTCAGTCAGGGTTTGGTGGCGCCTGGCCGGTACATCTTGAACAGCGCCTCCGGCCCCAACTGGAAGTAATCCGCCGGGCCACCACCGCGCAAAATCGGCTCGGCGGCGGCGGTGTCGTAGACCCCATCCTTGAGCAGCCACTTGGCGATGTGCACCGCGACCACCTCGCCCAGCACCAGCCAACTCGGCACCAACGCTTTGTCCGCACGTTGCAACTGGATGATCTGCGTCACCTTGCACTCGAACGACACCGGGCTCTCGCCCACCCGTGGCACGCCAACGATCTTGGAAGCCACCGGCGTCAGGCCGGACAACTCGAACTCGTTGACCTCGGGGGAAACGGCGGCGCAACTCTGGTTCATCTGCTCGGCCAGCGGGCGGGTCGCCAGGTTCCACACAAACTCGCCGGTTTGTTCGATGTTGTTCAGGCTGTCTTTGCGCCCGACACTGGAAAACCCGATGATCGGCGGAATGTAGTTGAACGCATTGAAGAAGCTGTAGGGCGCCAGGTTCAGGCGGCCTTCACTGTCGTGTGACGAAATCCAGCCGATCGGCCGTGGCCCGACGATGGCATTAAACGGGTCATGGGGCAGACCATGGCCGTTGGCGGGTTCGTAGAAGTGGATATCGTCGGACATGGCCTGTTCCATACTCGGTTCTGGGGCACGCATCATAACCAATGTGGGAGCGAGCAAGCCCGCTCCCACTTGTTTTACTGCATTGGTTCTTTAGTCGGTGGTGATGCGCGAGTGCTTGCGGGTGTCCTTCATGGTCACGTAGACCACCAGCGACACCGCGATGCATGCGGTCACATACCAGTAGTAGCCGGTCTCCATGCCGATGCTCTTGAACCACAGCGCGATGTATTCAGCGGTACCGCCGAAGATCGACACCGTCAGCGCATATGGCAGGCCCACGCCCAGGGCGCGGATTTCGGTCGGGAACAGTTCGGCTTTCACCACGGCGTTGATCGAGGTGTAGCCGCTGACGATGATCAGCGCAGCCATGATCAGGAAGAACGCGCCCCACCAGGACTGGATGGTGTGCAGGGTGGTGAGGATCGGCACGGTGAACAGCGTGCCGAGGATACCGAAGGCGATCAGGATCGGCCGACGGCCTACCTTGTCCGACAGCCCACCGACGATCGGTTGCAGGCACATGAACAGGAACAGCGTCGCCGCCGAGATGGTGGTGGAGTCGGAAATGCTCATGCCGACGGTGTTCACCAGGTATTTCTGCATGTAGGTGGTGTAGGTGTAGAACGCCAGCGTACCGCCCATGGTCAGGCCGACCACGGTCAGCAGTTCCTTGGGGTGGCGCATCAAGGTGCGCATGGCGCTTTCCTTGGCTTTTTCCTTTTTGGTGAACGACTCGGTTTCTTCCATGCCGCGCCGCAGGTACAGCGCGACCACCGCACACAGGGCGCCAATGGCGAACGGGATACGCCAGCCCCAGGCATACAGTTGCTCGGTGGTCAGCACTTGTTGCAGCACGATCAGTACCGCCAGGGCGATGAGCTGGCCGGAAATCAGGGTCACGTACTGGAAGCTGGAGTAGAAACCGCGACGTTCCTTGGTCGCCATCTCACTGAGGTAAGTGGCGGAGGTGCCGTATTCGCCGCCGACCGACAGGCCCTGCAGCAAACGGGCAAATACCAGCAGGATCGGCGCACCGATACCGATGATTTCATAGCCAGGGCTCAGGGCAATCAGCAACGAGCCGAAGCACATCAGGTAGACCGAGGCCATCAAGGCCTTTTTACGTCCGACTTTGTCGGCATACAGGCCCATCAGCCAGCCACCGATCGGGCGCATCAGGAAGCCCACGGCGAAGATCGCGGCGGTGTTGAGCAGTTGGGCGGTGGTGTCGCCTTTCGGGAAGAAGGCTTTGGCGAAGTACAGCGAGAAAGCGGCGTAGACGTACCAGTCGTACCACTCGACCATGTTGCCGACCGATCCGCTGAAAATCGATTTGATCCGGCTGGACGTGGTGCGCTCTTTCGCCGGCGCAGCCGCCGACCCCAGAGGCAGGGAGTTGGAGTTATCCATTGAAGGATCCTTCATCTAGTTGTTTTTATGGAGCGTGCTTGAGCACTGCCTGGCTGGAGCTATAGCAGGAGCTGTGCCAGGTGGGTGAAGGCCCGGAATAGAAGGGTTACAAGATTTTATTGAGCGGAAAGTTGCTGATGATTTTCAGGTGATGAGCGGAAATCCGCTTATGGCTGCTGTCCTCATCGGGGGCAAGCCCCCTCCCACACTTGAGCGTGTTCACAAATCAAAATGTGGGAGGGGGCTTGCCCCGGTACAAACCGGGGACATCGTTTACATTTCTAACCGGGGACATGGTTTACAGGTTAATACGCATGATCAGGAGGTAACTGATCATGCCCTGGAACCAAGAGTCCCCCATGAACCAACGA
>NZ_PKKS01000010.1:0-357417 GCF_002859085.1 Pseudomonas sp. QC2 | reverse complement strand
GGCCGCCGCCACGCGCCATCCATGGCGCGGGGCGGCTAAACCGGCATCCCTGCCGGTTTACCCCCCAAATCCCTGTCGAATTCCGGCCAGCGTGTTTGACGGGGCGCCTGAGATCAAAAGCCGGATCAAGATCAAGAGCGGCTCGCTTCGCATCGTGGTTACCGGTTACGGCCTCAAGGCTTCCAGGTTTGTACATCCTTGGCGTCCACGGCCTTGGGCAACAGCCCTGCCTTGAAGAATGCATCGGCGATTTTCTGCTGCTCGCCCAACTGATCGATCGTCACCGGTTGCACCTGATAACTGCGGTGCGCATTGGCTGCTTCAACCGTGGCCACATCCAGGTTGCCCCACAGCGGGCCAAGCACGTTGGCCGCGTCTTGCGGGTGGGTTTTCACCCATTGGCCGGCCTTTTCCAGCTGTGCATACACCACGTTCAACACGTCTGGATGCGCCTTGGCGTACGGCGTGCCGGTCAGGTAGTAACGCTTGTAGCTGGCCAGCCCCGTGCCGTCCGCCAGGGTGCGTGTCGGCAGTTGACGTTGCACGCTGGTGAGGAAGGGCTCCCAGGTGACCCAGGCGTCGACCTTGTTGTTCTCGAACGCTGCGCGACCGTCGGCGGGTGACAGGTAGGCCGGCTCGATATCCGAAAAGGCCAGCCCCGCCTTGGCCAGCGCGGCGATCAGCAGGTAGTGCGTGCCGGCCGCCTTGGTCACTGCGATCTTTTTGCCCTTGAGGTCCGCCAGTTGCTGGATCGGTGAGTCCTTGCGCACCACGATGGCCTGGGCGGAAGGCGAGGGTGCTTCCTGGGCGAAGTAGGTGAGCTTGGCCTGGGCCGCCTGGGCGAAGATCGGCACGGTGTCGGCCACGTCGGCGCTGATGTCGACGTTGCCCACGTTCAACGCTTCCAGCAGCGGCAGGCCGCTGGGGAACTCGTGCCAGCTCACGTCGATGTTGTCGGCCTTGAGGGCTTTTTCCAGGGTGCCCTGGGTTTTGAGCAGGGTGATCAGGGTCGAGGATTTCTGGTAACCAATGCGGACGGTTTCCTGGGCCTGCGCACTGACTGCGACGGTAAAGGCCAGCAACCCGAGGACGGCGGCGAGGGGGCGACGTAGGGACATGATGAGCTCGATCTCTAACAAAATAGCCTTGAGCTTAAAGTTCTAAAAACCATTCGTTAAATACTCTTTGGATCTTAGCTTAGGGCGCTTTTTCCGCGTTCTGACGAATTGGGCATAACGATAGAATTATAGGGTTCTTTCATGATTTCTCGTCATTAATATAATCGAATTAACTTTACTGCCAGGCCCTGCGCGGTTTTTTGGCATATGCAGCTGTCTTCTTCTCACCCACGCCAAGGCCTTTCATGACGTTCAAGAAACTAATCGTCGCCGCCAGTTTGCTGTTCGCCGCTGCGGTGGCCCATGCCGAGCAAACCCTGGACATCAGTTACCAACGCTCGTCCACCTTGTGGATTTTGCTCAAGCAGAACGGCCAGTTGGAGCAGCGCCTCAAGCCCTTGGGATTCACCGTCAACTGGCATGAATTCAGCACCGGCCTGCTCAGCTCGTTGAACGCCGGCAGCGTCGACCTGCACGCCGATGTGGCCGACGCCTTCGCGCTGTTCACCCAGGCCGCCGATGCACCGCTGACTTATTACGCCCAGGAAAACTCATCGCCGGGCGCCCAGGCGATCATCGTTCAGGACCAGTCGCCGATCCACAGCATCGCCGACCTCAAGGGCAAGACCGTCGCGGTGTCCAAGGGCTCGGGCAGTAACTTCCTGCTGATTTCCGCCTTGAAAAAGGCCGGGCTGACCCTGGCCGATATCACCCCACGCTATCTGGAAGCACCGGACGGTGGCGCGGCCTTCGCCAATGGCAGTGTCGACGCCTGGGTGATCTGGGACCCGTTCCTCGCCTCCCAGCAACTGGATCACCACTTGCGTGTGATCGCCGACGGCAAGGACGGCCTGGCCGACTACAACCGTTTCTACCTGGCCACGACTAAGTTCGCCAAGGCCCACCCGGACGTGTTGCAGGTGACCTTCGACACCCTGCGCGAGACCGGCCAATGGGTGAAGGCCCACCCCAAGGAAGCCGCCGACATCCTCGGCCCGCTGTGGGGCAATATCGCCCCGGCCACCGTGGAGCGCGCCAATAGCCGACGCAGCTACGACATCATTCCGGTCAAGGTGGAAAACCTCGCCGAGCAGCAGCGCATCGCCGACACCTACTACACCGCCAAGCTGATTCCCAAGCCGTTGAAGGTCAGCGCCATCAGCGTGTGGACACCCAAGCCATGAGCCGCCAAATCCATTTATCCGCGTTCCTGTTGAGTGGGCCGGTGGTGCACAGCCATGCGGTGTGGCGCCACCCGGAAACCGTCGGCAATTACCTCGACCCCGAGTACTACGCACGAGTGGCCAAGGTGGTGGAGGAAGGGCTATTCGACTTCCTGTTCTTCGCCGACCGCCTCGCGGTGGGCGATCAAATGGGCGGCTCCCGCGCGTTCGCCTTGCGCTACGGCGCCCAGGACGCCACGCGCCTGGACCCGTTGCCGATCCTCTCTTACCTGGTCGGCAAAACCAGCAAGCTGGGCTTGGGCGCGACGCGGTCCACCACTTATTACGAACCGGCGCACATCGCCCGTGAATTCGCCACCCTGGACCACCTGTCCAAGGGCCGCGCGGCGTGGAATATCGTCACTTCGATGAACGACAGCGAAGGGCGCCTGTTCGGCAAGGACAAACACCTGGAGCACGACCTGCGCTACGACCGTGCCGATGAGTTTGTCGAAGTCGCGCTGAAACTGTGGAACAGCTGGGGCAAGGACGCGCTGAAGCTGGATCGCGAAAGCGGTGTGCTGGCAGACCCGGAGTTGATCCGTTCGGTGCAGCACCAGGGCGAATGGTTCAAGGTTGAAGGCCCGCTGAATATTCCGCGCACGCCCCAAGGCCGACCGGTGCTGATCCAGGCCGGTTCGTCAGGCCGTGGGCGGCGCTTCGGCGCGCGTTGGGCCGAGGCGATCTTCACCATCCATCCGCATTTGGCGGCGATGCGTGCGTTCCGTGATGACGTGCGCGCCCAAGTGGTGCAGCAAGGCCGTGACGCCGACAGCTGCAAAGTGCTGACGGCGGTGATGCCGTTCATTGGCGGCAGCGAAGCCGAGGCCCGCGCCAAGCGCGATCAGCACAACGCGTTGGCCCGGCCGGAGTTGGGGCTGGTGACACTGGCTTCGCAGCTGAATGTGGACCTGTCGCCATTCCCGCTGTCGGCGACGCTGGCCGAGATTGCCCAGTCGCCGCTGATCCCTCCGGCCGCCGCGGAAAAGCTCTTGATGCAAGGCCCGCAAACCACTCTGGAACAGCTGGGGCGCATCTTCGCCAGCAGCGTGCGCGTGCCGCAATTGGTGGGTACCGGGGCGCAGATTGCCGATCAGTTGGCCGAGCTGTTTGAGCAGGGCGGTTGCGACGGGTTTGTAATCTCTCCGGGGTACCTGCCGGGGTCGTTCACCGAGTTTGTCGAGAGCGTGATTCCGCATTTGCAGCGCAAGGGCTTGTTTCGCACCGCGTATGCAGGGTCGACGCTGCGCGAGCACCTGGGCCTGGCCGAGCTGCAGGGTTGAGCGGTTATTCATCCTGTAGTGAGCGGGCTTGCCCCGCGCTGGGCTGCGAAGCGGCCCCACTAAGATCGCCGCGTTCTTTCAGGTAACACGTGGTGTTTGGTTTTAGGGCCGCTTCGCAGCCCAGCGCGGGGCAAGCCCGCTCACCACAGCAAGCCCGCTCACTACAAAGAACGGTCTGCGGGCTTCATTACTGAGTTGATAAAAGGGATATTTCGCATGGCTGATTTCGATAATTTAACCCGTCGCCGTTTATTGGGCCTGGCCGGCATCACCCTGGCCAGCCTGTCGCTGCCACGCCTGGGGTTCGCCGCCGACGAACACGCCGGCCACAACACGTCACAAGAGCCCACCGGCACCGGTGAGTTCATCCGCCTCGACGCCCCGCGCAAGTTGAAACTGGCGGTCAACCTCAACGCCGTGTGCCTGGCCCCGGTGGTCATCGCCCATGGCCAGGGCTTCTTCACCAAGCACAACCTGGACGTGGAGTTGGTCAACTTCGGCAACTCTACCGAGGTGTTGCTCGAGGCCATCGCCACCGGCAAGGCCGATGCGGGCGTGGGCATGGCGCTGCGTTGGCTCAAGGCCCTGGAACAGGGCTTTGATGTGAAGCTCACCGCCGGCACTCACGGCGGCTGCCTGCGCTTGCTCAGTGCCGCGAAGGGCGGTGTGACCAAGCTGGAAGACCTCAAGGGCAAGGCCATCGGCGTGACCGACATGGCCAGCCCGGACCGCAATTTCTTCTCGATCCTGCTGAAAAAACACGGTGTGGACCCGGTGCGCGATGTCGAGTGGCGCCTGTATCCCGCCGACTTGCTCGGCACTGCGCTGGAGCGCGGCGAAGTGCAGGCGGTGAGCGGCAGCGACCCGTTCATGTACCGCCTGATCAAGTCCGGTGTGGCGCGTGAGTTGTCCACCAACCTGGTGGAGGAATACGCCAACCTCAGCTGCTGCGTGGTCGGTGTCACCGGCAAACTGGTGCGTGAAGAGAAGCGCGTGGTCGCGGCGCTGACCCAGGCGATTCTGGAGGCCCACGACTATTCTGTGCAGCACCCGGAGGAGGTTGCCAAGGGCTTCCAGGCCCATGCGCTGAACACGTCGGTGGAGGAAGTGCAGGCGATCCTTCACGACCATACCCACGGGCATCACGCGGTGGGCGCGGCGTTGACCCAGGAGATCCTTACCTACGTGACCGACCTGAAAACCGTCGAAGTGATCAGCAAGAGCACCGACCCGCTGGCGTTTGCCAAGGAGATCACCGCCGATGTCTTCAGCTGACGCAACCACCCTCAACCCACCGCTGACCTTGAAGGTCGCGTGGCAGGGCGCCGCCGTGGTGACGGCCTGGCTGGCCGTTGCACTGTTGATCAGCTACTGGCCCAACGCGACACGCCATTGGCCGATGACCCAAGGCCTGGCCAATCTGTGCGTGGGTGTCGCGGTGCTGTTCCTCGTGCTGAGCCTGCTGGGGCGCAGAGTCTCCAGACTGGGCCTGCGCCTGCGCAATGCCGGTCCCTGGCTGATCGCCTTGCCGCTGCTGCTGGGCCTCTGGGAATTGCTCACCGCCAAGCTGGCGCTGTTGCCGGTGCCGTTTTTCGCGCCGCCCCAGGCCTTGCTGGCGGTGTACATCGAAGATTACGCCCGGCTGGCCGACAGCCTGCTGCATTCGGCGTTGTTGCTGGGCTCGGGCGTGGCCCTCGGTGCGATCACCGGGTTTATCGCTGGCGTGGCCATCGGTTGGTCCACGCGCATCGGCTATTGGTTGCACCCGGTGCTGCGCATCCTCGGCCCGGTGCCGTCGACGGCGCTGTTGCCACTGTGTTTTTTCCTGTTTCCGAGCAGTTGGAGTGCCAGCGTGTTTCTGATCGCCCTGGCCACCTGGTTTCCGGTCACGGTGCTCACGTGGTCCGGCGTGGCGAGCGTGGACAAAGCCTATTACGACGTGGCGCGCACCCTGGGCGCCAAGCAAGGTTTCCTGATTTTCAAGGTGGCGATTCCCGCCGCGTTGCCCCACGTCTTTGTCGGCCTGTTCATGGGACTGGGCGCGTCGTTTTCGACCTTGGTGGTGGCAGAAATGATGGGGGTTAAGTCCGGCATCGGCTGGTACCTGCAATGGGCCCAAGGGTGGGCCGCCTACGCAAACATGTATGCCGCATTACTGATCATGGCACTCGCCTGTTCGGGGTTGATCACCGGGTTGTTCCTGGTGCGTGACCGGTTGCTGGCCTGGCAGAAAGGATCAATGAAATGGTAGCCCTGGCACACGCGGTATTGGCATCGGAAGGCTTGGCGCTGCGCATAGACAACCTCAGCCATGGCTTCGCCCTGGATGGCCAGCACCTGCCGGTGTTGGAGCGGGTGTCCCTGGACGTTGCGCCGGGCGAGTTCGTGGCACTGCTCGGGCCTTCGGGCTGCGGCAAGTCCACCTTGCTGCGCCTGGTGGCCGGCCTGGAACCGGCGGACTCCGGCCGGTTGCTGGGCGACGGTGAAGCCATCACCGGCCCGGACCCGAGCCGCGTGGTGGTGTTCCAGGACCCGACCCTGTACCCGTGGCGCCGCGTGTGGGACAACGTCGCCATCGGCCTGGAAGCCCAAGGCCTGCTCAAGACCCATTCGGCCAAGGTCGACGAGGCCCTGGAAAAAGTCGGCCTCAGTCAGTTCGCCCGTGCGTATCCGCGGCAGTTGTCCGGCGGCATGGCGCAACGGGTGGCGCTGGCGCGTGCGCTGGTCAACCAACCGCGCCTGCTGATCCTCGACGAGCCCCTGGGCAAGCTCGACTCCCTGACCCGCATCGCCATGCAAAAAGAACTGATCGACCTGTGGCAACGCCAGGGCTATACGGCCCTGCTGGTCACCCACGATGTGGAAGAAGCGTTGCTGCTGGCCAATCGCGTGATCGTGTTCAGCGACCGTCCGGCCAAGATCCAGGCGCAATTGACGATTGACCGGCCTTACCCACGGCACCGGGATGATCCTTATCTGGTTGACCTGCGACGGCAGATACTGGGCCTGCTGGGGCTGGGGGAGAGTTGGTGAAAGGGTATAAGCCTTGACACGCTGAAGCGAGCGCGCAACGGTCAACTCAATTTTCAGAAAAGAAAGTGCTGCAGCACCCTGGGCGCATCTTCACGCCCAAGGAGCTTACCCATGACTATGATATTTCGGAAAATACCGCCCGCAATGATCTGGAAAAAGGCGTCGCCATGAAGGTGCTGTTCAAGGTGCAAGAGGGCAAAGGTTTTCTGTACATTGCCAGGGAGGACGCCGAAGCCTACTTGAAAAAATTGGCCGGCGCTCGTTAACCGCCCGCCCTCACGCCTGCTCCTCCCCCCGCAACTGCACACTCATCTGATCACAGCTGTGCGCCCAGTCGCTGAGCCATTGCGGCATTGGCGGCGACGTCTCATCCAAACCCAGCTCGCGCACAAAATCACTCGGGGGCAGGGTGCCTTTGGCCGAACGGAACAGCCCGCGCATGACCACCACGCCGACCACGCGGCCGTTGCTGACAAAGCGGTGTTCCATCAGGCTCCACTTATGGTCCCAGCCGAGCATGCGGGTGTGCACCTCGAACACTTCGAACAGCTTCAACTCGCGGCGGAACTTGCCCCAGGTATCGCCCACGATCGGCAGCGCCTTGTTGCGCAACGCCACGCGAAACGCGCCGGTGCGCAACACGAAATCCATGCGTGCAACATCCGCCAGGGAAAAGTAGCGGCCATTGGTGACGTGCCGGTTGAGATCCAGGTCCAGCGGCCAGACGCGCATGCGCACCACCGTGGTGGCCAGGCCATGGGCCGGTTTGCGCCAGGGGCGCCGGGACAGCATGAAGAGCAAGCGAAACCAGAGATTCATAAACACGCCAGGCAGTTGATTAATGGCTGCACTGTAAGGGCGCGGAATCGGCTAAGGTAGGTGCGCAAATGACTTATTACATGCGAAAAGCGCAATCCGGGTTTCTTTTATGCACATCACCTTGCTCCTGGCTGAACGTTGTTCCGCCGCCAGTGCCACCCTGGCGGTGGAGATGCTCAGTGCCGCCAACCTGTTTGCCGACAGCCCACCTTTTGAAGTCGTGGTCGCCTCCCTGGACGGCCAGGCCGTGGAGGCTTGGGGCGGCCAGCGCTTGCAGGTGGACTGCGCGGTGACGCAGATCACGCAGACCGACCTGGTGCTGATCCCAGGTTTTCTGTTCACCTTGAAAGAAGCCCTGCCGAGCTTCCCCGCCTATGGCCCCTGGTTGCGCGAGCAGCATGCGCGCGGCGCGGTGTTGGCTTCGATGTGTACCGCGACGTTCTTACTGGCCGAAACCGGTGTGCTGCAAGGCCTGCGCGCCACCACCCACTGGGCGTTCGCCGAGCTGTTCCGGCGTCGCTACGCGGACGTGAGCCTGGATGACGCGCAGCTTCTGTGTGAAGAAAACCGCGTGATTACCTGTGGTGGCGCCAGTGCGGCGATGGACTTGATGCTGCACCTGATTCGGCGTTTCGGCTCGCCGGAGCTGGCCCACACCTGTGGCAAATACCTGTTGATCGATACTGTGCGCAGCGAACAGTCGGTGTACGCCATGTGGTCGCTGCCCAAAAGCCATGGCGACGGCGAGATCCTGCGGGTACAGCACTGGCTGGAGCAGCACTTCGCCGAGCCGCTGGTCATCGACGCGGTCGCCCAGCGCTTCGGTTTTGGCGTGCGCAACTTCAAGCGGCGCTTCAAGGAGGCCACCGGCTATACGCCGATTGCCTACCTGCAAACCCTGCGCCTGGAACGGGCCAAGCAGATGCTTGAGTCGACCCGCATGACGCTGGAAAGTATCACCTACGCGGTGGGCTACGAAGACAGCAACTCTTTCCGGCGCCTGTTCCAGCAGCGGGTGGGCCTGTTGCCGGCGGCGTATCGCAAGAAATTCCTCGCCCATCCGGTTTGATTCAACAACGCAGCTGCGCATCGCCCTCGATACACGCGACCAAAAACGCCCTCACCACAGCGTATCGAAACGCGGCAACCGATCGACAGGGCGGCGCTGTGGGGAGAAACAACAGACGAAAAAAAACCGGCTGATCAGGCCGGTTTGGGGTTCCCGCAAACAGCGCGGGATTATGCGTTGTTGCCCTGCAGGCGATCAGCACCGCCTTCAGCCAGGCCACGTTCCTGCAGGCGATCAGCACCGCCTTCAGCCAGGCCACGTTCCTGCAGACGATCAGCACCGCCTTCAGCCAGACCACGTTCCTGCAGACGATCAGCACCGCCTTCGGCCAGACCCCGTTCCTGCAGACGATCAGCACCGCCTTCAGCCAGGCCACGTTCCTGCAGACGATCAGCACCACCTTCAGCGACACGACGTTCCAGCAGGCGGTCAGAACCCCCTTCGGCTACGCGGTTGCCTTGCAGGCGGTCGGCGCCACCCTCTGCAACACGACTGTCGATCAGGCGATCCGCACCGCCTTCAGCGACAACAGGGTGAGCAAATGCGTTTGCAGCGAGTACAGAGAAAGCGAGGCTAAGCAAGATTTGGCGTTTCATGAGAGTGTGCTCCGAGTGTTTTAGTTTGGATGTTGCTGGTATGGGTTTGATGTTACGCGTTGCATTTTTTTAGAGAACTTCATTGCGCTGATGGTGACTATCGATGCCAGCGATGGCCCGGTACACGGGGCCATCGCAGCGCCAGTCATGGCATCTGCGGCAGTTCCTGCGGGCGCAGGTCGAACACCAGCACTTCGGCGTCCTCGCCGTGGCTCAGACGGATCCGCCGCTCATCCCGCACTCGGGCGCCATCGCCTTCCTGCAAGCGCTGGCCGTTGACTTCAACGCTGCCCTGGGCCACATGGATGTACACATGGCGATCCGGCGGCAGGTCGAGGGTGGCGGTTTCGTCACCGTTGAACAGCCCGGCATATACCCGTGCGTCCTGGCGCACGCTGAGGGAACCGTCGTTGCCGTCCGGCGAGATGATCAACTGCAAGCGTCCACGTTTCTGCGCCTCGCTGAAGTGCTCCTGCTGATAGCGTGGTTCGGCGCCAGCCACGGCCGGCACGATCCAGATTTGCAGGAAGTGCACGCCACGGCTCTGGCTGTGGTTGAACTCGCTGTGGGCCACGCCGCTGCCGGCGCTCATCAGTTGCACATCGCCAGGGCGGATCACCGAACCGGTGCCGAGGGTGTCCTTGTGTTCCAGCGCGCCTTCAAGCACATAGGAGAAAATTTCCATGTCGCGGTGCGGGTGCTGGCCGAAGCCTTTACCGGCGGCGACGCGGTCATCGTTGATCACCAGCAGGTCGGAAAAACCCTGTTCATTCGGGTTCCAGTAGTTGGCGAACGAGAAGGTGTGGAACGACTTCAACCAACCGTGATTGGCGGCGCCGCGTTCGGAAGCTTTGCGAAGAGTCAGCATGGTCTTGTCCTCAAGTGGGAGCGGGCTGCGAGATGCAGGGCTCCTGCGTTGAGAAGAAGGTTAATGGTTACTTTGTAATTCATTAAGAAGATGAAATTTGAATAACTGTCTCATCTGAGTTGACAGTTTCGAACGTGTCATAATGCCCGCTGCATTCTTTCTCGATGGATCTTTGTGTTTATGAAAACCGTGGCCATGGCGCTGTTTCCGGACTTCCTCCTGCTCGACATGGCCGGGCCGCTGGAAGTGTTTTCGATTGCTAACCGCTACCTGCCGGCGGCGGCGCATTACCAGATCCTCACCCTCGGCACCGAGCCTGGCCCCTTGCGTGCCTCCAATGGCGTCGTGGTGCAGGCCGACCTGTTGCTGGACCGGGCGCACGACGCCTACGACCTGTTACTCGTTCCCGGTGGCCCCGGCGCCTACAACGAATGCCACCCCGCGTTGTTGCCGTGGCTCAAAGAGGCTGCACCTCGCGCCACACGCTTTGGTTCGATCTGCACCGGTGCCTTTGTGCTCGGGCATGCCGGCCTGCTGGACAATCACCGTGTGACCACCCACTGGCACTACACCGAGCGGCTGATCAAGGCCTTCCCCAAGGCGATCGTCGAGACCGATCGCATTTACCTGCAGGACGGGCGGCTGATCACCTCGGGCGGGGTGACGGCCGGGATCGACCTGGCGTTATCGATCGTTGCCCAGGACCACGGCAAGCAAGTCGCGGTGGAAGTGGCCAAGGTGCTGCTGGTGGTGATGAAGCGCCAGGGCGGCCAGGCGCAGTTCAGCCCGATGACGGCTGCCGTAGCACCCCAGGAAACCGCGATCACCCGCGTGCAGAACCACGTGCTGGCGCACCTGGACCAGCCGTTCACCATCGAATCCATGGCTGAGCTGGCCGGCATGAGCGCTCGCCACTTTGCGCGGTTGTTTGCCAGGGAGGTGCAGATGACGCCGATGGCCTTCCTGCAAGGCGCGCGCATCGACCGTGCCCGGCAGTTGCTGGAGTCCACCGACCTGCCGCTCAAGACCGTGGCCTTCCATGCAGGCTTCGGCAGCGTGCGGCATATGCGCTTTCTGTTCAGTGAAAAACTCGGTCTCAACCCGACCCAGTACCGACAACAGTTCAGTTAACGACAGAATGTCCGTCTGGCGCACTCGATTGTCCGTATCGCTCCCCGTGCCAGCATTGTCCTGTCATTGGTAGCTGGCAAGATAGCGTCAAGCCCATGGAAAAGGATGCGCAGGCGCCCAAGGCCGGGTGTTTCAGCGCGATGACAGACATGAACAACCCTCAGGCGATTGACGTTGATGGCACGGTGCGCTTCGGCATCTATGCCTTTCACCGGCAACAGCGGTTGGTCAGCAAGATAGGCTTGCCGGTGCCTCTGGGTGGGCGTGCGCTGGATATCCTCGCGGTGCTGTTGGAAACGCCCGGGCAGTACGTCAGCAAGTCCACCTTGATCGAGCGGGTGTGGCCGGACAGCGTGGTGGAAGAAAACAACCTGCGTGTGCACATTGCGGCACTGCGCCGCGCCCTTGATGGGCAACGCTATATCCTCAACGATCCCCTGCGTGGCTATTGCTTCGCCGCCAAGGTGCAGGGGGCCATGCCCGCCATGACACCTCGACACAACCTGGCGGCACGCCTCAGTGCGGTGATCGGCTGTGAGGCGTTGTTGGGCGTGCTGGCGCGACGCCTGTCCGGGCACTGCCTGATGACCCTGACCGGGTGCGCCGGTGTCGGCAAGAGTACCCTGGCCCTGGCGTTGGCCGAACGGGTATTGCCGCGTTACCGGGACGGCGTGTGGTGGGTTGACCTGGCCACGGTGGAGGCGCCGATGACCATGCTGCGCCACCTGGCCACGGCGCTGCACCTTGAACCCAGCGCCAACGCCACACAGCTGTGCCGTCAATTAGCCTCCCGTCAGCTATTGCTGGTGCTGGATGGTGCCGACTTGCTGCTTGGCGCCTGCCGGCACCTGGTGCGCGTGCTACGTGAAACAGCCCCCCAAGTCAGCGTGCTGCTCAGCAGTCGTGAAGCCTTGCATGTCCCGGGCGAATGGGTGCAACGCGTGCCCCGGTTGGCGGTGCCTGTACCGTCGGCGCTGGGCAGTGTCGAACACGCCATGGCCTACCCGGCCGTACAACTGTTCGTGGCGCGGGCAAGCGCCGGGCAACAGGGGTTTGTGTTGCGGCTCCAGGACCTGGCGCCGCTGCGCGATATCTGCCGACGCCTCGATGGTCTCCCTCTCGCACTGGAGCTGGCTGCGGCCCAAGTGGATGCCCTGGGCGTGCGTGGCTTGCAGCAGCAATTGTGCAAGGGTTTGCAGGTGCTGACCCGAGGCCGTCGCACGGCGGTGGAGCGCCACCAATCGCTGATCGCAGCCCTGGACTGGACCTACCAGCGGCTGAGCCTGCCGGAGCGCTGGCTGTTCTTGCAATTGGGGTTGTTCAAGATGGCGGTGACCTTACCCACCCTGAGCGAGCTGGTCGCTGGCTCGGAGCTGGAACATGCCGACCTGTCCTACCTGCTGGGGCGTCTGGTGGACACCTCATTGCTGACCCTTGAACCCGGCCCGGGCCATTCGCGTTATCGCCTGCTCAACTGCGTGCGCAGCTATGCGCTGGCCCACCTGCGTGACCCGGTGCAGGTGGCACGGTTGCAGCAGGGCGATGGGCATTATTTGGGGCCGTTCTCAGGCCGGCCGTTTGTCTTGCAACTCGTCGAGCAGGCGGCGTACGCGGACTAGGTCCGGGGTGGCAAAGCCTTCGGTAAAGCGCGCATGGACCGAACCCAGCACGTCGCGTGCAGCCTGCAGGCGACCTTGGGTCTGCCACAGCTGCGCCAACGACGTCGCGCAACGTAGCTCCCAGGCCAGTGCGCCTTGCTGGTGCGCCAGCCCGAGGGCGTCGAGCAGCAGCGTTTCGCTCGCACGGGGATCCGCGATGCTTGCGGCGCGTACCCGCAGGATTTCCGCTGCGCACCAGCCCGCGCCGCCCGTGCGTGCGCGTTCAAACCCTGGGTCATCCACGGCGTGTGCACCCAGCGTGATCAGGATGTCCTCGATCAGCCCCAAGCCTTGCAGATCCTGGTGCCCCAGGATGCCGGCATAGTGCCCCGCCCAGGTCTGAAACAACTGCACCGAGTGCTTGTGCGCGTGTTCCAGCAACAACGCTTGCAGGCTCTGGGCGGCGTGCTCGTCACCGTTGTAACGGGCGATGACTACGCCTGCCAGGGCCAGGGTGTAGCAGATGGAGGTGCCGTGATTGATCTGCAGCGCTAACGCCAACGCCTGGCTGGCGGTACGCCAGGCTTGCTCGGGAAAACCCTGCAGCCACAGGATCCGCGCCAACACCGTCAGTGAGGCCACGCTCTGGTCGTATTGCACGCCAATGCCGTGGGCGAACCGATTGAGGTGGCCGCTGTGCGCCATGCGTTGGATCACTTGCTCAGCATTGTGCCGGGCGAGCGCCTGATTGCCGTTGTAGTGCTGCGCCAGTACGCGCAGGCGCTGGGCACTGACGTCCAGTTGCGGGTCGGTGCGCGGGTCGAGGCGATCGAACTGCTCGCTCTGCGCCAGTGCCTGGCGATACAGGCCTGCACACAGGTTCACCGCCATATGCCCGGAGACCGCGCGCAATTGACCCGCGACGTCCTGGCGCTCCTCAGCCAGGCGCCGGGCGCTGACAAACGCGGCGATGGTCTGCGGGGCACCGCCCATGGCGTGATAGGACAGGCTGCCCAGCGCCAATTGCAGTTGCATCGTCAAGCGCGGGCAGGGCGAGGCGGCCCGGCTCATCAGCGCCAACGCCTGGTCCACATACAAACGGTGCTCCCTGAGTAACGACAACTCTTGCCACAGTGGCATGGCGCTGACCGTCAAGCGGATTGCCAGCAAGTGTTCGCCCCCTTGCGCGAGCCCCCAGTCGAGGGCCGAGCGGATGTCTTCACGCAGCGGCGCATAGCGGTCGATCCAGGGTTGGGTGGCGATCAATTGCCAGTCCTCGCGCGCTTGCTCCATCAGCGCCAGGCAGCGCTCGGCATGGCGCCCGCGGGTGGCATCGAGCTCATCGGCGACGCTGAGTTTTTCCAGGGCGTAGGTGCGCGTGATATCCAGCAGGCGATAGACCATCTCGTCATCACCGACCTCCACATTGAGCAAGGACTTGGCGACCAACTGGGTGATTGAACCCAGCACCTCGGCGGGTGCGACCTCTTCCCCGGCGATCACCGCCGCCGCGCTGGCCAGGCTGAACCCGCCCCGGAATACCGCCAGCCGGCGCAGGCAGATCTGCTCGCAGGCCGTCAGCAGCTCAAAGCTCCAGTCCAGCGTGGCGCGCAGGGTTTGATGGCGGGGCAGCGCGTTGCGCCTGCCACGGGTGAGCAAGCGGAAATTGTCCTCCATCTGCACCAGCAGTCCGGGCAGGCCAAAGCGTTCGATCTGCGCCGCGACCAACTCGATGGCCAGGGGGATGCCGTCCAGGCGTTGGCAGATATCAATCGCCAGTGGCAGTTCGGCTTCACTTAATTCAAAGCTGTCCTGATGGGACATGGCCCGCTCGATCAACAGTTGCAGGGCCGGGTAGCCCAGCGCCTGGGCGCGGTTGCCGGTGGCCGGAGGGCAGGCCAGCGGTTCCAGGCGCTGCACGTACTCGCCCTCGGCGCGCAAGGCCTCGCGGCTGGTGGCCAGGATGTGCAAGCGGGGCGCGTGGCGCAGCAGGGTTTCGCTGATCAGGGCGATGTCGTCCAGCAGGTGCTCGCAGTTGTCGATCACCAGCAGCAACTGGCGCTCCTGCAGGCTGCGCGCAAACGTGACCAGCGGCTCTTGTTCTGCGTGGGTGAGGTCGAGCAGGGCGGCGAGATTGGGCAGGATCATCGACGCCGCGCTGAGCGGCGCCAGGTCCAGCAGGCGTATACCGTCGCGGTAATGCCCGATCAGCAATTCCGCCACGCGCAGGGCGACGGTGGTCTTGCCGATGCCGCCGGCGCCTGTCAGGGTGATAAAGCGTTGCGCGGGCAGGTTCTGCACCAGGCTGTCGATCAGGGCCTGGCGGCCGATCATGCGGGTGCGGCGCAACGGCAGGTTGTGGCACGGGCGTTGGGGGGCGCCCTCGGTGGGTAGCGTCATCGGCTCGATGCTCAGTGGCGCAACAAAACTGTAGCCACGCTGGGCCACGGTGACGATATAGCGCTGCCCGGCCTGGCCATCGCCCAAGGCCTTGCGCAAGGCTGCCATGTGCACTCGCAGGTTGCCATCTTCCACCACGCTTTTGGGCCAGACACGGGCGATCAACTCTTGCTTGCTCACCACATTGCCGGCCTGCTCCAGCAGGATCAGCAGGATATCCACCGCACGCCGTCCCAGCCGCAACGGACGACCCGCCTCCAGCACCAGGCGTTGGCGCGGGTGGATGCGGTAGGGGCCGAAATGCACGGCCTGGTCGCTGAGGTCACTCATGGGGACCCTGTTCGTGGAGGGGGAAGCGGCCAGCATATTCCAGGTACGTGCGGACCACTAGGCTGCAATCACTTGAGGCTTGTGACGCAATTGGTGATTTCGCCAGGTCATCGGGTTGACCCCTTCGCTGCGGGTGAACATATGGCAGAAATGCGCCTGGTCGCAAAACCCGCATTCCAGGCTGATTTGCGTCAGGCTCAGGCGCGAACCGGTGATCAGTTCCTTGGCCCGTTGGATGCGCTGCTCGCGAATCCACTCCTGCGGCGACAGCCCGGTGGTGCACTTGAACGCGCGGGAAAAATGGCTGCGCGACAGCGCACAGGCCTGGGCCAGGTCGGCAATGGCCAGGCTTTCGCCGAGGTTGGCGAGGATCAATTGCTTGGCGATACGCTCGCGCCGGGGGCATAGGCCGCCGGTAGCGGATAAGCGAGGAGCATGCTGCTCAAGTCGGGCCATGACGAAAATCCGCAGTCGATGGGAGCGTTCCCGGTGAATGGGTGCAGTGTAGACGCCGCTAATCTTGTTGCCGGACCGCCTGGCTGACGAGTTAATCGTTGTTAATTTCGCCAGGTACGTACGCGGAAAAGACAGCACAGACGTGCAATCGCGCTAGCGCTCCGCGTGCTTCTCTGTGCGCTTGCCAACCGTTTGGAT
This sequence comes from Pseudomonas sp. QC2, assembly GCF_002859085.1. Lineage (NCBI taxonomy): Bacteria > Pseudomonadati > Pseudomonadota > Gammaproteobacteria > Pseudomonadales > Pseudomonadaceae > Pseudomonas > Pseudomonas sp. QC2. Next base: position 341,295 of record NZ_PKKS01000010.1, on the reverse strand, counting down.
ACCACCATGAACCGCAACGACCTGCGCCGCGTCGACATGAACCTGCTGGTGATTTTCGAAGCGCTGATGTTCGAAAAGAACCTGACCCGGGTCGCCGAAAAACTCTTTATGGGCCAACCGGCGGTGAGCGCGGCGCTGGGGCGCTTGCGCGATTTGTTCGACGACCCATTGCTGCTGCGCAACGGGCGGGGCATGGAGCCCACGCCGCGTGCCGTGGCGATACTCAAGGAGTTGCAGCCGGCCATGGACATCATTTCGGGTGCTGTCAGCCGCGCCAAGGATTTCGACCCGTCTACCAGCTGCGCAGTGTTCCGCATCGGCCTGTCCGACGACGCCGAGTTCGGCCTGTTCCCGCCGTTGCTCAGCCAACTGCGCGAAGAAGCCCCAGGCATCGTCGTGGTGGTGCGCCGCGCCAATTACCTGTTGATGTCGTCGTTATTGGCCAGTGGCGAGATCACGGTGGGCGTGAGCTACACCACCGAATTGCCGGCGAATGCCAAGCGCAAGAAACTGCGGGATATCCCTTGCAAGGTACTGCGTGGGGATGACGGTGTTGAGCCGCTGACCCTGGACGACTACTGCGAGCGGCCCCATGCGATGGTGTCGTTTTCCGGGGACTTGAGCGGCAACATTGACCTGGACCTGGCGCGTATCGGCCGGGCACGGCGAGTGGTGTTGGCGGTGCCGCAGTTCAGCGGGCTGCGGGCGTTGCTCGCGGGTACGCAGATTATTGCGACGGTGCCGGATTATGCGGCCTGTGCGTTGACCGAGGGCACTGCGATACGCGCGGAGGACCCACCCTTTGCCATTGATGCCGCGGAGTTGTCGATGGTGTGGAGCGGGGTGCATGACAATGATCCGGCGGAGCGTTGGCTACGGGGGCGGATTGCGGAGCATATGTCGAGGGCGCTTTAGGTGTGGTTGGCAGGCAGCCGCAATAATTTGAATCTGATCGGCATCGACGTTAAGCAAAGTCTTGTCCCTCCGAGCGTTGTTTCCGGCAGCCTGCTTGGGTGAGGGCCTTCTAGCATGGGTTAACTTTTCCAGAGGAGGCTTGTCGCTGATATGCATATTCAAAGACCGCAATTTATCCCACAAACAGTGGCTGAGCCTTCTCCTAATGTTCCCGTGCCGCCGCCGGTGGAACAACCGAACGGCCCTGTGATCGCGTCGGATACACCCGTCACGCGCTCAAGAAGAGAGGTGGCAGCCACGCCGGGTTTATCGTCGAGGACGGTTGAGGCCTCAAGGTTAGACAGGGTCGACGATCCGAAACTTGAGATTAAGAAAGAGGCCACCTCACCCAACGGGCTGTTTGCTGTGAGTTACTCAATTCCTGTCGCCGGCTCCGGGCTGAACAATATTACGTTTCCAATGATCATTGACGAGGGGCTCCAACGAAAGACGGCCCAGGACCCTGGGATTTATTACGCGATGCTGTTCGACGTAAGCAATGAGCAAGGTAAATCTCTTGATGGCGGCTATATCGGGATTCAGCCACGGCAGGATGGCAAGGCGCTGGTGATGTTTTCCGGCTTTGGTTCGCACTTCAGTGCGCCCAAAGGCCGTGCCGAGGCGGATGGGGGGGAAGGAGGCAGCAATAGCACACTGGTCGATTTTGAGTTTGGTCATAAATATAACCTGACGGTGACCCGAGACCCTGACAACCCCCAGAGGCTGAAGGGCTATATTCAGGATGTCACGGACCCTGCTCACCCTGGGGTAAAGCAGCATGTCGAAGACCTTGATGTCGACCAGAAGTTTGTGTTGGCGGCCAGTAACACAGGGTTTGTCGAGCACTACGGTGCCGATATCAGCCGAAGCTCCCAGATCGCACCGACGCGCGGCAGTTTTTTCGCACCCTTCACGACGGAGGCTGACGGCACGGTCAAGGCGGGTGAAGTCAGGAGTGACGGGTTCTATGGTCGGTACAAAAACGCGATGATCGGTGATCAGGAAGTTACCAAAGTGGCGGGTAAAGGTCAGGAAGTCTATTTTACGTTTCAGGGCGCGGGTTACGGCGCTAAGGCCTGACACGTAACAAAAACCGGAAGGCCCCTGCAGCCTTCCGGTTTTTTTTGCCTTGTCGAATCGATTGGCCCGCGAGCCGCCACGCCAAACAGCACATACATCCAATTCCCCGCCCCCAATCCCAACCACACTCCCTCCATCGCTCAACTCTGCAGGTGGGAATACACAGCCATGGACCCAACACCCAAAACCAGCCCCGACGAAGTCGTCACCTTGGTCGTCAAGCACCTGATCAAACAAGGCCGCGAAACCGACTACGAAGCCTGGCTGCGTCGCATCGTGCGGATCGCCGGCGCGCGCCCCGGCCACCTGGGTGTCGACGTGGTGCGCGGCAAGCAGGGCAAGCTGGCGCTGTTCACCTGTGTGTTGCGTTACCGCTCCACCGATGACCTGGAAACCTGGCTTGATTCCCCCGAGCGCAAATCGCTGATCGACGAAGCCTCCCCCTTGCTGGCCGATGGCGACAAAACCGAAATCGGCGCGGTTAATGAATTCTGGTTCGCGCCGCTGGCCGACAGCGCCGCCAAACCTCCCCGCTGGAAGCAAGCAGTGGTCACCCTGTGCGTGATCCTGCCGCTGACCCTGCTGGTACCCATCGTGTGGGGCCCGGTTCTGCGCCTGCACCCGTTCCTCTCCAACTACGTGGTCGCCACCTTCCTGGTCACCGTGACGATCGTTGTATTGGTGGTCTACCTGCTGATGCCGGCGGCCACCCGACTGTTCGCTCCCTGGCTTGAAGCCTCTGTAAAGGAAACCCTATGAACGCCGATCTGATTCTGTTCAATGGCCAGTTCCACACCGTGGACCGTGAAAACCCGCGCGCAACCGCCGTCGCCATCAGCCAGGGGCGCTTTGTCGCCGTGGGCACCGACGGTGAGGCCATGGCCCTGCGCGGCAGTGGCACCCAGGTCATTGACCTCAAGGGCCGCACCGTCATTCCCGGCCTCAATGACTCGCACCTGCACCTGATCCGTGGCGGCTTGAACTACAACCTCGAACTGCGCTGGGAAGGCGTGCCGTCCCTGGCCGATGCCCTGCGCATGCTCAAGGACCAGGCCGACCGTACGCCCACCCCGCAATGGGTGCGCGTGGTGGGTGGCTGGAACGAATTCCAGTTTGCCGAAAAGCGCATGCCGACCCTGGAAGAGTTGAACCAGGCGGCGCCTGACACTCCCGTATTCGTGCTGCACCTGTACGACCGCGCTTTACTCAACCGTGCCGCCCTGCGCGTGGCCGGCTACACCAAGGACACACCGAACCCGCCGGGCGGCGAGATCGTGCGGGACAGCAACGGCAACCCCACCGGCATGCTGGTGGCACGGCCGAACGCGATGATCCTGTATTCGACCCTGGCCAAGGGCCCGAAACTGCCGCTGGAATACCAGGTCAACTCGACCCGCCAGTTCATGCGTGAACTCAATCGCCTGGGGCTCACCAGCGCCATCGATGCCGGCGGTGGTTTCCAGAACTACCCCGATGACTACGCGGTGATCGAGCAACTGGCCAAGGACGAGCAACTGACGGTACGCATCGCCTACAACCTGTTCACCCAGAAGCCCAAGGAAGAACTCAGCGACTTCAAGCACTGGACCGGCAGCGTCACCCTGCACCAGGGCGATGACTACCTGCGCCACAACGGCGCCGGCGAGATGCTGGTGTTCTCGGCGGCCGACTTCGAAGACTTCCTTGAGCCACGCCCGGACCTGCCGCTGACTATGGAACAGGAACTGGAGCCGGTGGTGCGCCATCTGGTGGAGCAGCGTTGGCCGTTCCGCTTGCACGCCACCTATGACGAGTCCATCTCGCGCATGCTCGACGTGTTCGAGAAGGTCAACCGTGACATCCCGTTCAACGGCTTGCCGTGGTTCTTCGACCACGCCGAGACCATCACCCCGAAAAACATCGAGCGTGTACGCGCCCTTGGCGGCGGTATTGCGATCCAGGACCGCATGGCGTTCCAGGGCGAATACTTCGTCGAGCGTTACGGCGCCAAGGCGGCCGAAGCCACGCCGCCGATCAAGCGCATGCTTGCCGAAGGCGTGCCGGTAGGGGCGGGCACCGACGCCACGCGGGTGTCGAGCTACAACCCCTGGACCTCGTTGTACTGGATGGTCAGCGGTCGCACCGTCGGCGGCCTGGAACTGCACGCCGAAGGCCTGCCGCGCCTCACCGCGCTGGAATTGTTCACCCATGGCAGCGCCTGGTTCTCGTCCGAGCAAGGCAAGAAGGGCCAGATCAAGGTCGGCCAGTTGGCGGACGTGGCGGCCCTGTCGGCGGACTTCTTCAGCGTCGACGAAGAAGCCATCAAGTGGATTGAGTCGGTACTCACCGTGGTCGGCGGCAAGGTGGTCTACGGCGCCGGCGACTTCGAAGACTTTGCACCGCCGCGTGTGCCGGTGCTGCCGGACTGGTCGCCGGTGGTCAAGGTGCCGGGTCATTGGCGCCCGACTTCGCCCTTGCAGGCACAGGTTCACCAGTGCAGCGGCCCGTGCGGCGTGCACGCCCACAGCCACGAAAAAGCGCGCCTTTCCAGCGTGCCGGTCAGCGACTTCCAGGGATTCTGGGGTGCGTTCGGCTGCTCGTGCTTTGCGTTCTGATTTCCCAAACCCGTTAGGAGATATTCCCATGGCTTACAAACGTTTGAACAAAGATGACGCTGTCGTACTGTTGGTCGATCACCAGACTGGCCTGATCTCCCTGGTACAGGACTTCTCCCCGAACGAGTTCAAGAACAACGTGCTGGCCCTGGCCGACGTGGCCAAGTTCTTCAACCTGCCGACCATCCTGACCACCAGTTTTGAAGGCGGTCCTAACGGCCCACTGGTTCCCGAGCTCAAGGCCCTGTTCCCGGACGCGCCGTACATCGCCCGCCCTGGCCAGATCAACGCCTGGGACAACGAAGACTTCGTCAAGGCGGTCAAGGCGACCGGCCGCAAGCAAATCATCATTGCCGGTGTGGTGACGGATGTGTGCGTTGCGTTCCCGACCCTGTGCGCCCTCGACGAAGGCTTTGAGGTATTCGTGGTCACCGACGCGTCGGGCACCTTCAATGAAACCGTGCAACAGGCTGCCTGGGCACGCATGACCGCTGCCGGTGCGCAACTGGTGAACTGGTTCGCCGTAGCCTGCGAGCTGCAAGTGGACTGGCGCAACGACATGGAAGGCCTGGCCAACCTGTTGTCGCCGCGCATTCCCAACTACCGCAACCTGATGAACAGCTACTCGGCGTTTACTGCCAAATAACCTGCTCTCAAGTCTGTCGGTAATCCCTTGTGGGAGGGGGCTTGCTCCCGATGACGGTGCTTCAGTCTAAATTTCTTTGACTGACCCACCGCTATCGGGGGCAAGCCCCCTCCCACATTTCGATTTGTGGTGCGGCGACAAACCCGTTATAAAAACCGAAAATGTCCACCGAGAAGCGACAATGAACCCCTTTGAAGACATGCGCCTGTTCTGCCAGGTCATGGAGTCCGGCAGCTTCACCGCCGCCGCCGAACAGCTGGGCCTGTCCAAGCAATTCGTCAGCCGCCGCCTGATCCAACTCGAAGACCGCCTGGGCGTACGCCTGCTCAACCGTTCCACGCGCCGTTTGGATGTCACGCCACTCGGCCAGAGTTACTACGAATCCGCCTTGCGCCTGCTCAGTGAAGTCGAGCAAGTGGAGCAGGGCATCGCCGGCCAGAACAGCGAGCCGCGTGGCACCATCCGTCTCAGCGCGCCGTTGTCGTTTGCCATGGCTCACCTGGGCTGCCTGTTGCCGCTGTTCTTGCAGCGCCATCCCCAGGTGTCGGTGGAGGTCGATTTGAGCGACCGTCCGGTGGACCTGATCGGCGAAGGCTACGACCTGGTGCTGCGCATCGGCACCCTGGAAGATTCCACCTTGATTGCCCGCCGTATCGCCAGCATCCCACGGGTGTACTGCGCGAGCCCCGACTACCTGGCCCTGCGCGGTACACCGCAAAAGCCGGATGACCTTGCCGAACACGATTGCCTGCCCTACGGCCATGGCCGCCAGGTGCAATGGCGTTTCAAGGGCAAGGTGCAGGCGTTGAATGTGAGCGGGCGCATGCGTGTAAACAACGGCGATCTGCTGCGCGACACCGCCATTGCGGGCTTGGGCGTGACCTACCTGCCGACCTTTATCGTCGGCGAAGCGGTGAAGGACGGCCGCCTGGTGACGGTCCTGGACGAGTTCGCCCCCGAGGCGCTGACCCTGTCGGCGGTGTACCCGCAACACCGGCAAAGCTCGCGGCCGGTGCAAGCGCTGGTGGAGTTCCTGCGCGAACGCCTGGCTAGCGGCTGCTGAACAGCTGGCGGATCAGGTTGGGCGTGCTGCCGGTCCAGCGCTTGAACGCGCGGCGAAAGTTGGCCGCATCGTTGAAGTTCAGGTACGCCGCCACTTCGTCATTGCTGTAGCCCTTGACCTGATACAGGTGCAACGCCACCTGCTTGCGCACACGGTCCACCTGCTGCTGAAAACCGGTGTCGTGCTTGTGCAGCTTGCGCTTGAGGGTGGCCGGGCTCATGGCGAAGGCGTGCGCGGCCTGTTCCAGGCTCGGCGATTGGCGCACCTGCTCGTGTAAATAGGCGTAGAGGCAGTCGAGAAAACTGCCGGCGAAGCCCAACTGTTCGATCTGCTCGCGGGCTTGCTGGCGCGCCACCTGGCCTGCGGTGGCCGAGGCCCCCGGCCAGGCGCGGGTGAGGTATTCGCGCGGGAGGCTCAGCATGTCCAGCGGCCGCTCGAAGCGTGTGTCTTCCCCGAGGTGTACCCAGTATTGCTCGACGTAACGCGGCTCGGCATGGCTGAAACTGCACACCCACGGCAGCCGCTCACCGCTGAGCCATTGGCTCATGGCGACCACCGACGTCATGCTGGCTTCCAGCAAAAAGCGCCAGTGCTCCCCGGCGCCGCAACTGTCCAGCCAGTACAGGTAGGCGTGGTGTTCATCCAGCTCCAGTTGCAGGGTGACCAAGGGGCTGAGCAGCACCTGTTGCTGGATCAATATGTCCAAGGCCTGGTGCAGGTTTTGCGCATGGCCGAGGGCATGGCTGGCGGCGCCGTAATAGCCCGGCAATAGCCGCTGCCCAAACAGGAAGCTGCTGTCGTCGGCGTCGAGTAACTTGCGGCTGTTACCGATCAAGGCGAGAAACTGCTGGGGGCTCAACCGCGCGTTGCCCGCCAGGATATCCTCGTGAAACAGCCCGGTACCCCGCAGCAGGCGATGACTGTCGATGTCGCGGGACAACGCCAGGTCGATCAGCGTGGCGGGTTGGTAATGCCCTGGGATGAAGCGGCTGTCGCTTTCATACCAGTTGGTTTTCACCGCCATCTCAGGCGCTTTTCGCGAGCGGTTGCTTGGCCCGCGCCAGCGCGAGGTTCAGACGCTTGAGCAAGTCCGGGGGCGATTCCTCCAGGGCCATGACCACGGCGGTGGTCGCCGCCAGTTGCAAGCGCTCACCGTGCAACCGGGTCTTGTGGGCCAGGCCGCGCACGGCTTGCTGCAACTCCAGCGCGAGCTCCTTGGCCTGGCGCTCACCGGTGTTGGGCAGCAGCACCACAAAGCGGTCGCCGGCCAGGCGGCACAGCAGGTCCTGGCGGCGCAGGTTGAGCAGCAACAAATGGCTGAGGGCCTGCAACACGGCATCGCCCTCGGCATGCCCGTAGGCCTGGTTGATGGCGGCGAAGTTGTCCAGGTCCAGCGCCAGCAGTGACAGCGGTTGCTGTTGGTCGTGGCTGTCTTGCAGGCTGTCGGCCAACTGGCGCTTGAGGTAGTCGGCACCGGCCAGGGGCGTGAGTTTGTCGAACAGCCGATGCTCACGGAACAGCCGCTCGCGCTTCTCCATCTGTGCGCTGATTGCCAGTTGTTCGCGGTGCCAGTGGTAGATGCCGATGGTCAGCAGGATCATGCCCACCGGCATCGGCCCGGACTCCAGCCAGTGGTCCCAGGTGATGCTGTCGGGCAGGCGGATAAACTCGTCGAGGCTGTCGATCCACCAGGAAAAAAAGATGCATGACAGGCCCAGCGCCAGGTAATTGGTGACGCGCCCGGCCGGGCGGCTTTTCAGCACCAGGCCCAGCCAGACCAACGCCAACAGCGCGGATCCGCCTTCGCCGAAGATGTCCAGCCACACCCATTCGCTGACGCTTTTCAACTCGCCGCAGGCCAGGTGCAGGATCAGCCCGAGGTTGGCGGCGATCAGCAACAGGGAGAGTTTCCAGCGGTGGGGCTTGAGCACGGAAAACATGGCCGCGGGTCCTCGGGAAAATGAGCGATGGGCGCCAGCACAGCAGATGGATGTGACGGTTGGATGACGGTGGGGGAGGGTCGAATCAGCTCATGCCGCTAACAATGAAAAGCAAAAAATGTGGGAGGGGGCTTGCCCCTGATAGCGGTGGGTCAGTGAAAAATCAGGGGGCTGACCCACTGCTATCGGGGGCAGGCCCCCTCCCACAGTAGATCTTCACAGGTCATTTCAGCTCATTCCAACTTAAGATCCTGCTCAAACCCTCGGTTTACGGGGCTCCGCGCCGATCGCTGTCACAGAACCGTCATCCCCCACCCCTAGCGTGCCCTCCCAGTTGCCGGGCCCGTTGCCTGGCGCCAACGGATTCTTGGGGAGGATTGCATGTACAAGCGCACCGGGCTCGTCAGCTTCACGCTTACCGCCTTGGCCCTGGCGATGGCCAGCGAGCGGCTGAATGCGGCCGACGCGGCCACCACCGAGCACGTCGAAGTGGTTGGCCAGGCGGCGGCCATGGACCAGGCACTCAAGGAGCAGCGCAAGTCCGACAGCATCAAGAGCGTGGTGCATGCCGACGGCGTGGCCCAGTTGCCGGATGAAAACGTCGCCGAAGCGGCGCAGCGCCTGCCAGGCATCAGCGTGGAGCGCGACCAGGGTGAAGGGCGCTTCGTCAGCGTGCGTGGCCTGGGCCCGGACCTCAACAGCGTGACCATCAACGGCACCCTGGTGCCCGCGCCGGAAAGCGCGCGGCGCGCCGTCGCACTGGATGTGCTGCCCTCGGAACTGGTGCAGTCGCTGTCGGTGATCAAGACCCTCACGCCGGACATGGACGCCAACTCCCTCGGCGGCACGGTCGATGTGCAAAGCCTGTCGGCCTTCGACCACAAGGGTTTGTTCTACACCGGCAGTACCGAAGCCAGCTACGACAAGAACACGCGCCAGACCAGCCCGAAATTCTCCGGTGCGGCCAGCAACCGTTTCAGCCTGGGCGACGGCATCGACAACTTCGGCGTGGCCGCCGCGCTGAGCTGGCAGAAGCGTGACTTCGGCTCGGACAACGTCGAGACCGGCGGCGCCTGGGACTTCACCGACGGCGCCAAGCTCAATGAGTTCGAACAGCGCGACTACGACATCAGCCGCGAACGCGCCGGCGGCGGCCTGAACTTCGACTACAAGCCCGACGACCTCAGCAGTTACTACCTGCGCACCCTCTACAGCCGCTACACAGACACCGAAACCCGCAACGCCGCCAGCCTCGAATTTGCCGACCCCCAGGCACCTGGTGAGTTGGGCGACGCCGAAGCCAAGCGCAAGCTGAAAAACCGCGAAGAAACCCAGGAAATCCAATCCTACGTGTTTGGCGGCGAACGCATGCTCGGCCTGTGGACCCTGAGCGGCCAGGCCGGCTACAGCCAATCCAGCGAAGACAGCCCGGCGCACATCGCCGGTGCCACCTTCGACGGCGGTGACTTTGCCAACAGCGGCTTCTATGACCAGGACAAACCACGCCCGATCATCGGCAGCGGCTTCTACGACGCGCGTAACTTCACCCTCGACAAAGTCGACTGGGAAAAACAGAACACAAAAGACACCGAGAAAAACCTGCGCCTGGACCTGGCCCGCGACTACGACCTGAGCGGCTATGCGTCCCAGGTGAAATTCGGCGGCAAAGTCAGCCGCCGCCACAAAGACAATGACCTGGACGCCTGGGTCTACAAAGACTTCGACACCCTCGGCTTCAGCGCCGACCAGCTCAACCTCAGCCAATTCCAGAAAGGCAGCGTCGACTACCGTCTCGGCAACTACGGCCCCGGCATCAGCCCCGGCGCTATCAAGCAGCTGATCGGCAGCCTCAACCCGGCGGACTTCTATGACGAGACCGAATCACGGGTCAACGACTTCACCATTCGTGAAGACATCAACGCCGGCTACCTGATGAACACCGTCGATATCGACGACTGGCGCTTCATCGCCGGCCTGCGCTACGAGGGCACCGAGTTTGAAGCCAAGGGCACCGGCGCCACCGATGGCGTGTTCACGCCGACCGAGACCAAGCGCCGTTATCACCACTGGCTACCGGGCCTGCATGCGCGCTACCAGATCGACAAGAACACCCAGGTACGCGCGGCCTGGACCAAGTCGGTGGTGCGCCCGACCTTCGGCCAATTGGCGCCGGGGTTTGTCATCGACGATGACGAAGCCACCTTTGGCAACCCGGACCTCAAGCCCCTGGAGTCGAGCAACCTGGACCTGGGCATCGAGCACTTCATGGGCCGCGCCGGCACCGTCTCGGCCTTCGTGTTCTACAAAGACATTAAAAACTTCGTCTACAACACCGACCTCGCCGGTACCGGCGCCTGGACCAACTTCGCCGAGGCCCATACTTACGCGAATGGCGACAGCGCCAAGCTCTACGGCCTGGAACTGGCCTACTCACAGAAATTCGACTGGCTGCCTGCACCGTGGAACGGCCTGCTGATCGGTGCCAACAGCACCTTCAGCCGCTCCAGTGCCGACATCGAAGGCTTCGACAGCACCAGCGGGACGAACCGCAAGCGCAACATCAGCCTGCCCAACCAGTCCGACACCGTCGGCAACCTGATGCTCGGTTGGGAAGACGACAAGCTCAGCCTGCGCGTCTCGGCCAACTACAAATCGGCGTACCTCTATGAGCTGGCCTCGATCAACGACAAGGCTCACGACCTGCACGTCGACGCTCAGACCTTTGTCGACTTCAGCGCGCGCTACTCGCTGACCAAGAACCTGCAAGTCAGCTTCGAGGCGCAGAACCTCACCGATGAGTCGTACTTCGTCTACACCGGCCACCGTAGCTACAACGGCCAGTACGAGGAGTACGGCCCCACCTACAAGCTGGGCCTGACGTTCACCCATTTCTAACCCACACCTCGATTCCAATGTGGGAGGGGGCTTGCTCCCGATGGCGATGGGTCAGGTACACATTGATTGGCTGATACACCGCTATCGGGAGCAAGCCCCCTCCCACATGGATCTCCATTGCTTTCGAAGGATTTGTTCGTTCATGAGAATCTCCAAGCTGTACCTGCTGATCGCGTTGGCCGCTTGCTCACCGGTAATGGCCGCCGACCTGGCGCTGACGCCTTGGGCACCCAGCCTGAATGCCGAAGCCATGGCCTTCCTGCCCAACGGCAGCGAACGCCTGGCTGCCGGCCCCCGCGACGGCCTGCAACTGCTCGACAGCAAGGGCGCTGAGCTGGCCCGCTTCACAGGCAATTTCAGCAGCCTCGACACCCGTGTCGTGGGTGCCCAGGTGCTGGTGGCCAGCCTCGACAACGACCGCCAACAGGCCTTGCTGATCAGCCTCGATGCGTCCACCAAGACCTTTGGCCAACCGCTGTACCTGCCCACCCGCGATTACCCGGTGAATGGCCTGTGCCTGTACCGCGACGGGGCGGCCAATCTGTTTGTGTTCCTGGTGGGCGAGGAGGGCAAGGGCGAGCAATGGCTGGTAGGCAACGGCTCGACGTTGCTCGCCGAAGCCCAGCGTGTACGCGGCTTGCCGCTGCCACCGTCGGCGCAGTTCTGCCAGGTGGATGACGCTACCCAGCAACTGGTGGTGAATGAAGAAAACGTCGGCTGGTGGGCCTACCCGGCGCACCCGGAAGCCGATGTCAAACGCGCCCCGGTCGCCCTGTTCGACAACCCCAAGCGCGAAGCCGGGGCCATGGCGCTGGTACCGGGCGGTGTGGTGGCGCTTGACCCCAAGACCGCCCAGTTGCACCTGTTCCAGCACAGCGGTGAGCGTTGGGTCGAGCAATCGAGCCTGACGTTGCCAGGTCTCAAGGAACCGGAACAACTCAGCGTTAATGGCCAGCACCTGCTGGTGCGTGATGACGACACCGGCAAGCTGTATCAGGGCACACTCAACTGGCAAGCCAAACCTGTGGCGGCCGCGCCGGTACTGCCGGAAGTCGCTGCGCTGCGCCAGACCGATCCAGTCGGCCGCCAGGGCGATGCAGCGGATGACCCGGCGATCTGGATTCACCCCACGCAGCCGGAAAAAAGCCGCGTGCTCGGTACTAACAAGAAGCAGGGCCTGCTGGCCTATGACCTCGACGGCAAGCTGTTGCAGGAACTGGCGGTCGGCCGCCTCAACAACGTCGACGTCCGCCCCCACTTCAAGCTCGGCGCGCACACCGTCGACCTCGCCGTGGCGAGTAACCGTGATCGCAACAGCCTGAGCCTGTTCAGCATCGACCGCCAGAGCGGCGAACTGCGTGAAGCCGGTGAAGTACCGACGCCGCTCAAGGACATCTACGGTATCTGCCTGTTCCAGCCCGCCGGCGGGGACCTCTACGCCATCGCCAACGGCAAGGACGGCACCTTCCTGCAATACCGCCTCAGCGCGCCGGATGGCCGTGTGCAGGGCGAGCTGGTGCGCCAGTTCAAGGTCGACAGCCAGCCCGAAGGCTGCGTGGCCGATGACCAGCGCCAGCGGCTGTTTATCGGTGAAGAAGATGTCGGCGTGTGGGCGGTGGATGCGCGTGCCGACCAACCGGCCACGCTCACCAGCGTGATCAAGGTCGGCCCGCAACTGCAGGCGGATGTCGAGGGCCTGGCGCTGTACCAGAGCGATAAGCGCGATTACCTGGTGATCTCCAGCCAAGGCAACGACAGCTATGTGGTGGTGGATGCCGAGCCGCCGTTTGCCACGCACGGTGCTTTTCGCGTGGGCCTGAACGCCGCCGCCGGCATAGACGGCGCGTCGGAAACCGATGGCCTGGAAGTCACCGCCCTCAACCTCGGCGGGCCCTGGAGCCAAGGCATGCTGGTGGTGCAGGACGGGCGCAAGCGCATGCCCGAGCAGACCCAGAACTTCAAGTTCGTGCCGTGGGCGGAGGTGACCCGCACACTGAAATTACCCTGAACGGTCATCAGCCGGTCATCACTTTTTAATCGAATAGGAGCCTAACCATGCACGCGACGATGGAACATATGACGATCTGGGGTTTGATCAGCGACGCCAGCCTGTTGGTCAAGGCGGTGATGGTCACTTTGCTGCTGGCGTCCTTGCTCAGTTGGTACCTGATCATCCAGCGCGGCAGTGTGCTGCGCCGCCTGGAGCGCCAGTTGAACGGCTTTGTGCGGCGCTTTCGTGCCGCGTCCGACCTGCAGCCGCTGTACCGCGAAACGGTGCAGGCGGGCGAGGGCGGCATTGCGCCGATTTTTATCGCAGGCGTGCAGGAATACCAGCACCTGCACAGCCATGATCCGGCCGTGTTGGAAGGTGTCGAACGTGCGTTGCAGGTAGCGATCACCGAGCAGGAAATCGAGTTGGAAAAGGGCCTGCAATTCCTTGCGACCGTGGGCTCGGTGAGTCCCTACATCGGTCTGTTCGGTACCGTGTGGGGGATCATGAATTCCTTTATCGGCTTATCCCAGGTCCAGCAGGCGACGCTGTCGACGGTGGCGCCGGGCATCGCCGAAGCGTTGATCGCCACCGCCATCGGCCTGTTTGCCGCCATCCCGGCGGTGATCGCCTACAACCGCTTTGCGGCACGCGGCCAGACCTTGCTCACCCGCTACTACGCCTTCGGCAATGAACTGCAAGTGCGTCTGCACCGCACCTTGCGCGGTACGCCGATCAACTTGGCCGTGGCCGCCTGAACAAGGAGCAAACCGATGTTGACCAGGCCGCAACGCAAGCACGGGCCCAAGGCTGAGATGAATGTGGTGCCTTACATCGACGTGATGCTGGTGCTGCTGGTGATCTTCATGGTCACCGCGCCGATGTTGACCCAGGGCGTGAAGATCGAACTGCCCAAGGTCGCCGCCGAAGCGCTGGCCACCGACACCCGCCAGCAGATCCTCACGCTGTCGGTGAAGGCCGACGGGGGTTACTACTGGAACCTCGGCGGCGAGCTCGACACCCGGCACCAGACCGACAGCGCCGTGACCCTGGATGAAATGGGCGCCAAGGTCATGCAGGTAGTGGCGGCGCGCAGCGACACCCAGGTGTACATCCGCGCCGATGACAACGCCGGATACGGCCGGGTGGTCGCGGCCATGGCGGTGTTGCAGAAAGGTGGTGTGAGCAACTTGGGGCTGGTGACCGAGGCCCCGCAATGACGGCGATGATCATGCACAGTCCGACGTTAACGATGGCGCACGGGCAACCGTCCGGGTTCTGGAGAAACAGCTTCGCGGCGAGCCTGGCAGTGGCGCTGCACGTGGGCGTGCTGGCAGCGCTGATGCTGGGTGGGTCAACAGAAAAAACGCCGGTGCAAGCACCCAGAGTGATGCATACCCAGTTGGTGATGATGCCACCTGCGCCTGTTCCTGCTCCCGCTCCCGCTCCCGCACCTGAGCCGGTGGCCCTCACACCTCCGGAGCCCGTCGCTGTTCCCGTACCGGTGAAGCCCACCGTCGATCCGCAGATCCAGGCGCAGAAACTTGAGAAGGCCGCCTTGGCGCGCAAGCGTGTCGAAGACAAGAAAATCGAGCAACAACAAGAACGCTTGGCGACTGAACAGCGCAACCGCGAGCTGGAGCAACAGCGAGTGAACCAGGAACGCCTCGCCGCTGAACGCGCCCGCCCCGCAGCACCCGCCCCCGCGCCAGCCTTCGACAGCCGTCAATACCAGCCCTTGAGCAAGGAAGCGCCGGATTACCCCGAGCGTGCCCTGGACAAGAACATCGAAGGCGATTGCTCAGTCGAATACACCGTCAACATTCAGGGCCGTGTGGAAAACCCCAGGGTGCTCGACGGCTGCCACCCGCTGTTCATGCGACCTTCATTGGCGGCGGCAAATACCTTCCGCTACCAGCCACGGATTGTTGATGGAAAACCCGTGCCCGTGCCAGCAGTGCGCAACACGTTCCACTACCGCATCAAGTAACCCACCTTTATGCGTTATGGGGATGATACTTTTTGCCTGACCACAATACCCAATGTGGGAGGGGGCTTGCTCCCTCCCACCTGTTGATTGCTGTTCGGCGTTATGAATTCGCCAGGTTCTCCAACGTCCTACCGTCGATATACCGCTCCAGGTTCGCCAAAAACGTATCGGCAATCTCGTTGCGGCTATTGGTCGAAATCGCCGATGTGTGCGGCGACAACCTCACCCTTGGATGGGTGTACAACGGATGCCCATCCGGCAACGGCTCCGGCTCGGTTACATCCAGCGATGCCAGCCCGATCTGCCCGTTATCCAGCGCTTCCAGCAGCGCCTCCTGGTCCAGCAAGCCACCCCGTGCAATATTGATCAAGTGCAGCCCTGGCTTGGCGCTGCCCAGCACATCACGGTTGATGATATGCCGTGTGGACTCGGTCAGCGGTGCCGCCACCACCAGGTGATCGGCGCGCGCGAACAGGTCGTGAATGTCCTTGGCGGCTTCAACCCCCGTGCTGAACGGCGCCGGGCTTTGACGCAGCGCCACCACCTTGATCCCCAAGGCCAGGGCTTTTTGCGCCAGGCTTTCGCCAATCGCACCAAACCCCAGGATGCCCAGCGTCGTGCCCTTGAGCGGGCGCAGCGGGGTGAATTGCCACTGGGCGTCCTTCACCCAGATCTCCGGTAGATGCTTGGACGCGGCAAAGATCGCGGCCAAGGCAAATTCGGCCAGGTTGTCGGCGGCACTGCCGCGCGAGGTGGTCACCGGCGGCCCGTTGAACAGCCACTGCGGGTAGAAGTCGATGCCCGACGAGACCAGGTGCACCCACTGCGCGCCGTACGGCCAGCCCGGTGGCGGCGTGTCCGGCGCGGTGTAGCCACGCACGTTGATCGGGCGCAGCAATAGAATGTTGGCCTGGGGCGGCAGGTCGCTGGGTACGCCCACGGGTACGCCGATCACTTGCGCGCCGGGGTGGATCGAGGCCAGGCGCTGGCGGATCACGTCGTTGTAATCTTCGTCCAGCTGGCTGGCAATAATCACCTGGCTCATGGGCGTTCCTTGTGGCGTTGGGCGAAGACGGCTTTGCCGACACCTTGCAACACGGCGTCGTTCTGCGGGGTGTGCACGCGGCTGCAGAGCACATCGCGGTAATGCCGTTGCAGTGGGCTATGGCGCGACAGGCCTGGGTTACCCGAGGCCTCGATGGCCAGCTCCACGGCGCGGATGGCGTTGTGGGTGACCAGGTACTTCAACTGCGCGGCATTGGCCAACGGGGTATGGCCTTCTGCCGCGGCGTCGAGCAGGCTGCGGTTGGCAAACAGCAGGGTGTCGATGTGGCCGACGGTTTCCTGGAAGCGCGGCAAGGTCGACAGCGCGGCGCCAAGGTTGGACGGCTGGCGCTCTTCCAGCCAGTTCACCAGCCAGTCCCGCGCGGCCTGGGCCACGGCGTCGTACACCGAGGACAACAACACCGACATCCACAGGAAACCCTCGCCGTCCAGCTCCGGCGAGGGCGCGCTCCACGGGCTGACGCTGACGGCGTGATCGAGTGGCACCCGCACGTTGTCGAGCACCACTTCGTGGCTGCAGGTGGCGCGCATGCCCAGGTGGTCCCAGGTGTCGATGATGCTCACGCCGGGGCTGTCTTTTGGCACCAGCCAGGCGCCGACCAATGGATCGGCGTCATCGCTGCGTGCCCACACGCTGAACCAGCTCAGGCCATGGCTGCCGGTGGAGTAGATCTTGCGTCCGCTGATGCGCCAGCCTTCGGCAGTGCGCACGGCGGTCGTCGCCGGCAGGCCGCCACGGGCCGGGGTGCCCAGGTCGGGCTCGACGCGCAGGGCGTTGATCAGGGCGCCGTCGCGCACAGCGTCATTCGCCACTTGCGTGCGCAAGTGCGCCGGCCACGTCTTGCTGTCTTGCAGGCGTGTGTGTTGCAGGTACTGCATCACCAGGATCAGCGCGGTGGACGGTTCGCCCTTGGCAATCGCACTGATCGCCTTGCGCGCCTGGGGCAGGCTGGCACCGCCGCCGCCCAGGGACTTGGGCACCGTGAGGGCGACCAGGCCGTGTTCGTGCAGCAACGTGAAGTTGGCATGAGGGAAGGCGCCGCTCTCGTCATAGAGGTGCGCGGTGCTGGCCAGCTCGGTGCTGAGGCGTTCGAGCAGGGCTTCGAAGTTGGCGACTTCCACGGAGCGCAGAGACGGTTGAGACGATGAAGTCATGATGATTGTACTCGGTCAAAATGTGGGAGCTCAGATAGCGATGCGTACAGGCTGCTCGCCCAACAACCGCTCCACGGCCTGCAGCACCGGCTCAGCTTCAGTGCGCACCAGCCAATCCGGGCTCACCTCCACAAACGCCACCGTGCCGTCCCCGGCAATCACCACCACCGTCGGTTGCGGCAACTCCCAGGTACCGGTGCCGGTGGTTTCGCCAAGGTGATTGCCCTTGGCCAGGGCGGCATTGCGCGATGCCTCATCGGCGCTGTAGAGAATGCCCAGGCGTCGGCCGAGGGTGTTGTCGGGGTCACTGGCCACCTGCAGTTGCAGGGTGTGCCGGGTCTTGATTTCGACCAGGCGCTCAGGCACTTGCGGGCTCACTGCTACCAGCGGCACGCCCAGTTCGCGCAGGCGGGGGTAGAGCTGGCGTTCGTAATAGGGCAGGGCGATGTTGCACGCCGGGCAGCCGGCAAAGCGGAAGAAAATCAGCACCGCCGGACCGTCCGCCAGCAGCAGGTCGCGGTTGAGTTCACCGCCTTCTACAGTGAGCAGGGTGAACGGGGCCAGCTCATCGCCGACCTGCACGTAGTCGTCGGGGCGCGCTTCATCCACCAGGCGCTGGCGCTGGTCGATATTGACCTGCAACGCTTCCGGCGCCCAGGTGGCGACACGTTCGGCGTGCAGGTCCGCCAGTTGACGGTTGAGGGATTCACTCATGCCAGCGCCTCCTGTTTTTCTTCAACCTCGGCGGCGACGCTGTAGCGGTTGGCCGGTACGTCCAGGCCCAAGTTGTCGCGCAGGGTATGGCCCGTGTATTCGCTGCGGAACAGGCCGCGTTGCTGCAACACCGGCACCACCCATTCGGTGAAATACTGCAAACCGTCCGGCAGCACCGAGTTGATGATGAAACCATCGCTGGCGCCGGTCTCGAACCAGGTCTGGATCGCATCGGCGACTTGCTCCGGGGTGCCGACAAAATCACGTTTTGGCCGCGAAAAGTGCAGGGCGACTTCACGCAGGGTCAGGCCTTCGTCCTTGGCCAGTTGTTTGATGCGGTCGGAGCCGCCTTTCTGGCTGTTGGAACCGAGGTCGCCGAGCTCCGGGAACGGCGCGTCCAAGGGATATTTGCTGAAGTCGTGATCGTTGAACGGGCGGCCGAGGGCGACGATTGCGTCTTCCACGGTGACCAGGTCGACGGCTTGCTGATAGCGGCTTTCCACTTCAGCCTCATCGCGGCCGACGATCGGACGAATACCCGGCAGGATCGACAGGCTTTGCGGGTCGCGGCCAAAGCCTTTGGCGCGACGCTTCAGGTCTTGGGAATAGGCCAGGCCCTCTTCGATGCTGTCCACGTGCACAAAGATCGCATCGGCGTTCTGCGCGGCAAAGTTGCGCCCATCCTCCGAGGTGCCGGCCTGGAAAATCACCGGTTGGCCCTGGCGCGAGCGCGCGATGTTCAGCGGGCCTTTCACCGAGAAGAAATCGCCCTTGTGGTTGAGTGCATGCAGCTTGCTCGGGGCAAAAAACTCGCCGGTCTGTTTGTTGTAGGTAAAGGCATCGTCTTCCCACGAATCCCACAAGCCCTGGACCGTGTTCACGTGTTCCTTGGCGATGCGGTAACGCACGGCATGGGGTGGATGCTCGGCCTTGCTGAAGTTGTCAGCGGTGCCGCTCAGCCACGAGGTGACCACGTTCCAACCGGCGCGGCCGCCGCTGATATGGTCCAGGGACGAGAACTGGCGCGCCACCTGGTAGGGCTCGGTGTAGCTGACGGTCACGGTGGCGACCAAGCCAATATTCGTGGTGATCGCCGCGAGTGCCGACAGGATGGTCAGCGGCTCGAAACGGTTGAGGTAGTGCGGGCTGGACTTGGCGTGGATGTGCAGGCTGTCGG
Organism: Pseudomonas sp. QC2; assembly: GCF_002859085.1. Lineage (NCBI taxonomy): Bacteria > Pseudomonadati > Pseudomonadota > Gammaproteobacteria > Pseudomonadales > Pseudomonadaceae > Pseudomonas > Pseudomonas sp. QC2. The sequence goes on along the minus strand of NZ_PKKS01000010.1, from coordinate 322,032 downwards.
CGATGAAGACGAAGTCGAACTTGGCGGCTTCGGCCAATTCAGTCTGCTGCTTGTAGAAACCGAAGCTGGTGCTGGCATTCGGTTGGGCGTTCGGGTGGCGCCATTCGCCCCAGCCGTGTCCCACGCCGTGGACCATGGCGCCCAGTTTCAAATGACGTGGTTTTGCTTGATGTGGCTTGCTCATGTTCTGCTCCTGTTAGCGCGATGCTTGGGCAAGGGGGGCACGCTTGGCGTTGAAGCTCTTATCGAAGCCCTGTGACACGTCGATGTGCTGGGTCAGCAGGCCTTCTTTTTGATAGGTATCGGCGGTCGCTTGCAGGCCGCTGATGACGGAGTCGTCGATGGCGACCGGGGTCAGGTGGGTGTCCTTGGCCACCTCGACGTGCACGGCCAACGGCAGGCCAGTGATCTTGGCTTGGGCGGCGGCGTACTCATCAGGGTGGGTGTTGGCCCAGGCGTAAGCGCGGTCGACGCGTGCGACAAAGTCATCCAGTTGCGGGCGCTTGTCGGCGATGGCTTTTTGGGTCGCCGCGAGGTACAGGTGGTTGCTCAGCAGCTTGTTACCACTGATCAACACGCGAGCCTGGCTTTGCGAAGTGACCACGGTGGTGTACGGGTCCCAGGTGGCCCAGGCATCGACAGTGCCGTTATCCAGCACCAGGCGTGATTCGCTGGGCAGCAGGAAAATGAACTGCACATCCTTGGTGGTCAGGCCGGCGGTGGCCAGGGCCTTGATCGCCAGGTAATGGCCGATGGAACCGCGCCCGGTGACGATCTTCTTGCCCTTGAGGTCGGCGACGGTCTTGATCGGCGAGTCCTTGGGCACCAGCAAGGCAGTGGTGTTGCGCCCTTCGGCGTGGATGATGCTGACCACCTTGAGCGACGCACCGGCACCCAGGGCGAACACATAAGGCGCATCGCCGAGGGCGCCGATATCCACGGCGCCGGCATTCAAGGCTTCGCCCAGGGGCGAGGCGGACGGGAATTCCGACCACTGGATCTCGTAGGGCACGTTTTTGGTTTCGCCGGAGACTTCCAGCAATGCCTTGATCGTGGATTTCTGGTTGGCCACGCGCAGGGGTTGCAGGTCGGCGGCGTGTGCGTTGCCGATCATGCCGAAGGCGAGGGCGGTACCCAGGAGCAGGCGTTTGAAAGGGGTGGTAAGGACCATGGGATGCAGGCTCCAGGCAGATCAAGAAAGGGGTTGATTACCTCCGCCTGGAGAAGGGGTCGGTGCATGGGTTAACGTTATGCCCATAAAAACGCGCTGTGAAGTTCTTTTTGGTTATAAGTTAATTATTAAAATATTTGATTATGTTTGAGTTGATTATTCGATAATTGCATTTGTTGGCGCATTGCGCGTCAAGGCGAATATTCCGTCAGGGGGAATTTTTGTGGTGAGCAGGCTTGCCCTGCGCTGGGGTGCGTAGCAGCCCTATCAATGCACCGGGTTTTTTCGGGTAGAACTTCGGTGGCTGGTTTTGGGGCTGCTTCGCAGCCCAGCGCAGGGCAAGCCTGCTCACTACAGGGGCGCCTTGCCATTGGGGTAACAGGAACAACCTGGCCTGCGCCAGACAGGAGCAAATGCACATCAGGGGAGGGCTTTTTGTGGTGAGCAGGCTTGCCCTGCGCTGGGGTGCGTAGCAGCCCTATCAATGCCACCGTGTTTTTTCGGGTAGAACGCCGGTGGCTGGTTTTGGGGGGCAGGCGTGTCAGGTGGATCAGATCACGTAGAAACCATGGGTGCCGTCGCGAGCCAATTGGTCGACCAGGCCGTACTCCCAATCCAGGTACGCTTGCATGGCTTCCTTGGGGTTGTCGGTGCCTTCGTACGGGCGGCGGTAGCGGTCGATGCGCGGTGAAGCCAGGTGGGTTTCACCTTCTTCCAGCGGCAGTTGCGCGTTGATCCAGCCGGCGGTGCCGTCTTGCAGCAGGAACACTTGCTTGCCGGTGATGGCTTCGACTTCGGCCACCGCCAGGCGCGCCAATTGGCTGCTGCCGCAGGTCAGCACGTAGCGTGGTGCGGCGGGCACCTTGGCCAGGGCCTGGGACAGTTGGGCGCGCAGCACCCACCAGGCACCAGGGATATGGCGTTTCACGTAGTTGGCGCTGGCGGTGAAATCCAGCACCACGGTGTCGCCATGCTTCAGCCACTCGGCCAGGGTGTGCGGGCTGATCAGCTCGGCCTGAGGCGGGGCCGGTACCGGCGCGACCCAGGCGCCTTTTTCGCTGAAGTGCGCCGCGTGCAGGTCATCCAGCACATGCACTTCCCAGCCCAATTGCGCGAGCCAGGATGCGGACATATTGGCCCGCACGCCGTCGTCATCCGCCAGCACCAGCCGGGCGCCACGCACGCTGGCGACGTGGTCGGTTTCCTGCACCAGTTGCCCGCCCGGCGTGGAGCGCGCGCCCGGCAGGTGACCGGCTTCGAATTCTTCCGGAGTACGTACATCGAACAGGTAGGTGGTGCGGGTTTTTTCCTGCTGCCAGGCGTGCAGGTCGGCGAGGGTGGCACGACCCACGCGGGCCTTGTCGGCCACTCGGCGTGCATCCGCAGCGGCAGCCTGGCGATGTGCTTCCGGCGTCGGTGCAAAACGTCGCGATTGACCATGGGCAAGTTTCTGCCCGGCCAATGTCCAGCCGATGGTGCCGTTACGCAGGGCCGACACCGGGTTGGCCACGCCGGCATTGATCAGCGATTGGGTGCCGATAATGCTGCGTGTACGCCCGGCGCAGTTGACGATGATACGGGTGGCCGGGTCCGGCGCCAGTTCACGGGCACGCAACACCAGTTCGGCGCCCGGCACGCTGATGCCGGTGGGAATGCTCATGGTCTGGTATTCGTCGAAACGCCGTGCATCGAGCACCACCACATCGGCCTGGCTGTCGAGCAGCGCCTGCACTTCTTCGGCGGCCAGTGACGGCGTGTGGCGCTCGCTCTCGACTAATTCGCCAAACGCCTTGCTCGGCACGTTCACGTCGATAAACAGCTCGCCACCGGCCTTGCGCCAACCGTCCAACCCACCTTCCAACACACTTACCTGGGTGTAGCCCAGCGCGACCAGGCGCTCGGCGGCGCGGGCGGCCAAGCCTTCGCCGTTGTCGTAGACGGTGACCTGGGTATCGCGCCGTGGAATGCGCGAATACACCTCCAGCTCCAGCTTGGACAGCGGGATATTGGCGGCGAACAACGGGTGGGATTCGGCAAACGGTGCTTCTTCGCGCACGTCGACCAGGGCGACTTCTTCATGGTCCAACAGGGCCTGGCGAATCCGGGCAAAGCTGCGAGTCGATACGGTGGTCATAGGGCAGGGCTCTTTTCTTTGGACAAATCCCAGATGTTCGGGAGGAAGGCGTTGGAGTAGCCGGAGATAAACAGTTTCTCGCTGCCGTCAGGTTGGTACACCGCGCGGCGCACCGCACCGATATTGGCGCCGTACACATGGATGCTGATGGACACCTGGTCGCTGTGAGCATTGCTCACCTGGTGGATGTCACCGACTTTGGGCGACACCGCTTCAACCTGCCCCGGCACCAGCTGGATCGGCTTGCCTTCGGCTACCAGGCGGCCATCGGGGGCACGTTCAAAACCTTGGGAAAACTCTGCCCCGCGCAACATGCCGATCAGCCCCCACACCCGGTGGTCATGAATCGGCGTGCTTTGCCCCGGCCCCCATACAAAGCTGACGATGCTGAAACGCTGGCGCGAATCGGCATGCAGCAAGAACTGCTGGTAGCGCTCGGGGTCGGGTTGGGCGTATTCATCGGGCAGCCAGTCATCATGGCTGACCAGTTGCGCCAATAGCTTGCCGCCACGGTGCAGCAGGTCGCCTTCGCGTGGATTGCCGTCGATCAATTCCGCCAGGGCGCCTATGAAGGCTCTGAGTCTCTCGGGGTGTCGGGCCTGGGTCATGACAATTCCATCGTGTGGTCGGTGGTGATGGGTTTATCTAAGCATAATGTTAATAGTTAATATGCTATTTTTTAATGATTAGCTTATAGCTGAAGGTAATTTATAACGGGTCTGAATAGTGTTAGACGTTATCGATCACAGGGTGGGCTATCCAGGCAGCCTTCCTGCAACTATGCTTCGCACACATCTTAATGACTGTTCTCTATGTGCGGCCCAAATGAAAATTGACGATATCGATGCCTTTGTCGAAGTGATTCGTTGCCAGTCCATCAGCCATGCCGCCGAGTCGTTGCAATTGACCCAGCCGGCCATCACCCGCCGTGTGCAGAACTTCGAGCAGGCGCTGGGCGTGGAGCTGTTCGACCGCAATACCAAACCCCTCAAGCCTACGCTGATCGGCACTCGCGTCTACGAGCAGTGCCGGCTGATCCTGCGCGAGATGGATGCCCTGCGCGAGTTGGTGGCCACCGACGCACCGCCTACCGGCGTGTTACGCCTGGGCGTGCCGCAGACCATCGGCGATGTGGTGCTGTTGGACGCGCTCAAGCACCTGCGTACCGAATACCCTGAACTGCGTGCCCAAGTCGCCACCGGCTGGGGCAGCCAACTGGTGGGCAAGATTGAGCGCGGCGAGTTGGATGCGGCGGCGGCGTTGTTCCCGGCGGGCAAGATCTTCCCGGATAACATCATCGGCGAGTCCATCGGCAAGATGGAACTGGTGGTGGTGTGCGCCAAATCCCAGCTGCCGAAAAAGCCGTGCAAGCTGGCGGACGTCTACCAGAACGGTTGGATCCTCAACCCGGACGGCTGCGGTTTCCGTGCCGGTTTACAGCGGACCTTGTCCGATCAAGGCCTGGCCTTGCGGGTCAACCTGGAAACCTTTGGCACCGAGCTGCAACTGGGTTTGGTGGCGGACGGCCTGGGCTTGGGCCTGGTGCCTCGGCCACTGCTGGAGCGCAGCGCGCATCGCGAGCATTTGGCGGTGATGCCGCTCAAGGACTTCAAGCCGGTCATGGATCTGTGGCTGATCTACCCGCACTTCCTCGGCAACCTGCAGGGCCCGGTGGATGCGTTTGGCAAGTGGGTGGCGGCCTCGTTGCACAAGATCAAGGACGCTGCCTGATATGAAAAAAAATAATAATTAGCTTAGATTAAAATGTGCTTTTTATTATTTTTTTGCATCCCCTAGGCTTGCCTGGAAGTCCTTAAGGCCATCCAGGAAGTTTTGCCATGAGCAGCGTCACCTCGATTTCCAGCGTTTCCAACAATGTTCGCCAACGCGTCACTCCGGAAGAATGGGAAGTGCGCGTCAAACTGGCCGCCGCTTATCGCCTCGCGGCCTTGTACAAGTGGACCGACCACATCTATACCCACTTCTCCGCCCGCGTGCCGGGCCCCGAGGAGCATTTCCTGATCAACGCCTTCGGCCTGTTGTTTGACGAAATCAGCGCCTCCAACCTGGTCAAGGTCGACCTCGACGGCACGATCGTCGATGACCCTACCGGCCTGGGCATCAACTACGCCGGTTATGTGATTCACAGCGCTATCCACGGCGCACGCCACGACCTGCAAGCGGTGCTGCACACCCACACCCGCGACGGTATCGCGGTGTCGGCGCAAAAAGACGGGTTGTTGCCGATCTCCCAGCATTCCATCGGTTTTTCCGGGCGGGTGGCGTACCACGGGTATGAAGGCATTGCCCTCGACCTGGACGAGCGCGAGCGGTTGGTGGCGGACCTGGGCGACAAGAGTGTGATGATCCTGCGTAACCACGGCTTGTTGACTGCCGGTGTCAGCGTAGAACACGCGTTCCAGCAACTGCAGCAGTTGGAGCGCGCGTGCACTATCCAGGTCGCGGCGCAGGCAGCGGGGAATGCGGAGTTGATCTTCCCGCCGAAGGACGTGGTGGAGAAAGTCGAGCAGCAGGCCAAGGCACATTCGACGGGTGAAGGCCCAGGGGTGGCGCGGCATTGGAATGCGTTGATTCGGCAGTTGGAGCGTAGCGATACCGACTATAAAAACTGATCTTAATGTGGGAGGGGGCAAGCCCCTTCCACCTTGGGTTTTGTGTTGTTCTCAGGCTACCTGCTTGGCCTGCTCGCGTTCTGCGATGAGTTGGCGGGTGAGGGGGATCAAGCGCTTGCCGTAATCGATTGCATCATTGAGCGGATCAAACCCACGAATCAGGAATGTGGTAATCCCCAGGTCGTAGTAATCCACCAGCGCTTCCGCGACTTGCTCGGCGGTGCCCACCAACGAGGTGGAGTTGCCCTGTGCGCCGAGCAACCCGGCAATCCCGGTCCACAGGCGCTTATCCAGCCGCGAGCCCTGCGCCGCTGCCGCGAGCAACCGACGCGAGCCTTCGTTCGGCGGTTCGCTTCGTACAAAACCATTCTTCTCGGCCAGCGCCGTGGCCTGCTGCAGGATGCTGTCGGCGCGCGCCCAGGCCAACGCTTCGGTCTCGGCGAGGATCGGTCGCAACGACAAACTGAAGCGAATCGTGCGCCCATGCTTGGCGGCTTCGGCGCGTACCTGGGTCACGATTTCACGCACTTGCTCGTAGGTTTCGCCCCACAGCGCGTAGACGTCTGCATGCTTGCCCGCCACTTCGATCGCGGCCTTGGAGGCGCCGCCGAAATACAACGGGATGTGCGGTTGCTGCGGCGATTTAACGGTGGAGTGCGCTCCTTCGACCTGGTAGTAGGTGCCGTCAAAATCAAAAGGCTGTTCGCTGGTCCATTCCTGGCGCACCACGCTGAGGTATTCGTCGGTGCGCGCGTAGCGTTCGTCCTTGCCGATATGGCTGCCGTCGGCACGCAGTTCGCGGTCGTCGCCACCGGTGATGATGTGCACGGCGGTGCGCCCGCCGTTGAACACGTCGAGTGTGGTGAACTGGCGCGCGGCCAGGGTGGGCTGGGTGAAACCGGGCCGGTGGGCGATCAGGAATTGCAGCTTCTTGGTCACGCTGGCGGCGTGGGAGGCGATCAGCGTGCTGTCCGGGCTGTTGGAATGGAAGGCCACCAGGGCACGGTCGAAACCGGCGTCTTCGTGGGCGCGGGCCACGGTCTCAACGTAGTCGGGTTGCAGGGTAGGGCCGCTGCGTGGATGGATTTCGGAAGCGTGATGGCCGCCGATGTAGCCGATGAATTCAATGCTCATGGTCTGTCCTTATCTGGGGCGTGGTCTCTTGCGGGATGGGCACCTCCACCGGGCAGGGGGTCGGATATTCATGTCCAAAGTAGGGGCAGGGACAGCGCCTGTAAAATGCCGTTTGGTTCTAACCTAATTATTAAAAAAAATAGTATTAACCTTTCGCTGTATCAGGAAAATGCATTTTAGCCTGAAGCCTCGTCGGGCTTTCAGCACCATCCTGACCGTAGATAACGTTGTAATTTCCCCGATGCTCAGGTCTGATGGGCGCCGAAAGGGGCACGTCGATGGTTGGGGAATGATGCGCGCAGAACTTGCACACTATGGCGGCATTACCGTCATGATTCCGGCCGCCATCATCATTGCGGTGTGGCTGAGGTATTCGAACCCATGGGCACTTCGCGCCTGGGGCATCACCGTCGGCGTTAGTTATTCGATTGTCGCGTTCAGTAAGTTGCTGTTCAAAGGCTGGGGTTTGTCGTTTGAGCCTTTGGACATTGCCGTATTAAGTGGGCATGCCATGAACACGACCCTGATGATCACCGTGGCAGCGAGTCTGATTGCGCGCCAGTTCAATCCGCTATTACGCTGGCCGGCGGCGGGGGTGGGGTTAATGGCCAGTGCCTGGTTCAGTGCCTATTGTGTTGCGCCTTACATCCATCCGCTGAACGAAGCATTGGCCGGTGCCACGCTGGGGGCTGTGGCGGCCATGGCGTTTCTGTGGCGAATCGAGCCCGTTGACGTCAAGGTTTCCCCGGCCTACATCGGTGCCGGCCTGGCAGCCTTGCTGGTGTGCGCCATGGCGCCCAAGTACAACGCCGAGTTGCTGCTCAACCGCGTGGCAATCACCCTCTCAGGTGCCGAACGCGCCCATCAAGAGCCTTCCTGGCGACTGGAAGCAGCGCACAGCAGGGCCGAGTAAGTCACCAGGTCCAGCGCCCGGTTGCTTTCCACCATCAGTTCCAGCAACACCGTTTGCGCGTTGAAGCGCTGCACATCCCCGCGACGCCGCGCCTCGATCATCTGCTTGAACAGCGTATGGGTGATCTGCTGCGGCGAGCTGCCCTGCAGCTGTTCCAGCCAACGGCCGATCGCCAGGGTATTGCGCCGGTACTGTGTGCCCACCGCCGGCTCGGCGAAACCTTCAAACATCCCCGTGAGCTTTCTCAGCGCGTAGCTGCGTATTACATCGTCCAATAGGCTCATGGCCGCTCCTCAGTGCCGGAGATATTCGCCAGCAATTCGGCGGTCTTGACCTGCATGAACTGGCTGTCGCCACGACTTTCCACGCACAGGCACACCGACGCCGCATCACTGACCTGCAACTTGAAACGCCAATCGGCAAACACCATCGACAGCCCAGAGCCGGACTCGTCGCTGTCCAGGGAGTTATCGGCATACAACACCTGCATGCGCTCGACGACGCGGGTCGAGTTATTCACTTCAACATGAATATTTCCCGAAGAAGGAAATAGGCCAATACGCTCTACCAATAACTTTGATGTGTTCATGGCCGTCCCTCGTTGTTGCTCTCAGGCGGCACTTTATTATGCGAAAAGGGAAAAGTAATGGAATGTTATTTTTAGTCGGTTAATACACTTTTGTTATTTTTCGTCTGTCTCGATGGGTAGTCGAAGTCGTGGGCTTGTGATCATAATCGCCTCGCTGCTTGAAGTAAGGTCATCCCTTTTACTACCGGGTTAATACAGTACGGCGCGTGGGAGGTTGCCTTGTTCAATAGGATTTTGATTGTGTGCGTCGGCAATATTTGTCGCAGCCCCACGGCAGAAAAGTTACTGCGCAATGCGCTTGCGTCCTCCGCTATAGAAGTGAGTTCGGCGGGGCTCGCCGCGTTGCGTGATAGTCCTTTGGAGCCTACGGCTTCACTGGTGCTTGCCGAGCATGGTCATGCGCCTGGCGCACACCGGGCGCGTCAACTGACGAGTGATGCGGTGAGTGACGCGGACCTTGTCCTGGTGATGGAACAGCGGCATATCGACGAGGTGCTCAGCCTCGCTCCGGAGGCTCGGGGCAAGGTGTTCCTGCTGGGTAAATGGCAATACAACCGAGAGATCATGGACCCTTATCGTCAAGGCAAGCCGGCCTTTGTTCACGCGTATGCGTTGATAGAACAAGCCACTCAGGCATGGGCACAACGCTTAGTTAGTTAAGTGTGCGTGGAGGCGGTTGGATACTCTAAGGGATCCGTTGGCGTTGAATAGTTAGGAATATTGTTGGGCAGGCTCGAGTGAGAGTTTGTGTATTGAGTGAAGCCGTTAAACGTGCATGGAGCCGGGCGTCTTGCACCCTGTGCCATTCCTTGACTATTGGTTAGAAAAAAGAACTGACTTATGCAATCAGCACCCGCAATCGCGTCGCACAACGGCGAAGAAACTGATCTCGACTTCATGCTGTTGTTGGGCACTTTACTGGACCATAAGTGGCTGATCGGTGGCATCAGTATTGCGTTTATGGCGTTGGGGGCGGCCTACGCCGTGTTGACGCCTCCTATTTACCAGGCGACTGCGCTGGTTCAGGTGGAGCCGAAGAAAAGCGACATGCTGGGTTTTTCTGACGTCGGCAGCCTGCTCGGCAAGGAGTCGCCCACGGTCACGGAAGTCGAACTGATCCGTTCGCGAATTACCATTGGCACCGCTGTCGACAACCTCAATCTCGATCTTGAAGTGAAGCCCAAGCGCTTTCCATTGATCGGCGACTTCATGGCTCGGCGCTTCAAACCCGCGCAGGCGCAGGCGGTCGCCAGCCCATGGCTCGGACTGTCCAGCTACGGCTGGGGCGGCGAAGAGCTGAGATTTTCGCAGTTGCACCTGCCTGCCGACCTGTTGGGCCAGGCACTGACCCTGACGACCGGTAGCGGCGACAGCTTTACCCTGTCAGACCAGGACGACACGGTGTTGCTGACAGGGCAGGTGGGTCGTTATTACGAAAGCGATGGCATCAAGCTCAAGGTCGAGGTACTTCAAGCCAACCCTGGCGCGCAATTCAGCGTAATCCGTTCACCGCGGCTCACCAGCATTCTGCGCTACCAGAAGTTGCTCGATGTGGCGGAGCGCGGCAAGGAATCGGGAATTATCGGCCTGGCGCTGGAAAGCACCCGGCCTGCGGCGGCCATTCAAGTGCTCAATGAGGTGGCGCGTATCTATGTGCGCCAGAATATCGACCGCACGTCCGCAGAGGCTGCCCAGAGCCTGGCCTTTCTCAAGGATCAGTTGCCGCAGGTACGCAAGGATGTCGAGCAGGCTGAGACAGCGCTGAATAAGTTTCAGATCCGCAACAAAACCATCGATATCAGCCTCGAGGCCAAGGCGATTCTCGACCAGATCGTCGCACTGGACGCGAGCATCTCGGAACTCAAGATGCAGCAGGCCGAGATCGAACGAAAATTCACCCCCCAGCACCCGGTGTATCGGGCACTGCTGACACAATTGGCAGAACTCACTGCACGTCAGAATGAGCTGGCCAAGAAGGTCGAGAGCCTGCCCACCACTCAGCAAGAGCTGCTGAGCCTGACCCGAGACCTGAAAGTCAGCACCGAGATCTACACGCAGTTACTGAACAAGTATCAGGAATTGGATGTGATGCGCGCCGGCACGGTCGGCAATGTGCGCCTGATCGACACGGCCGATGTCGACTTGAGGAACCCGATCAGGCCGCAAAAAGCCTTGATTTTCGTGATCGCCACGCTGCTCGGTGCCTTTGTCGCGATTGCACTGGTGCTGTTTCGCAAAGCGCTCAACCGCGGCGTATCCAACCCCAATGAACTGGAAAAACTCGGCTTGCCGGTCTACGCAGCGATCCCGTTCAGTGCGATCCAGAAAGACATGGACCAGAAGCTCGGTCGTACCAACAAGCCCGGTGCTACGCAGTTGCTTGCGCTCAGCAACCCAACGGACCTTGCCATTGAAGGGCTGCGCAGCCTGCGCACGAGTCTGCATTTCGCCATGTTGGAAGCCGGTAACAACCGCCTGATGATTTCCGGGCCCAGCCCGCAGGTTGGCAAGACCTTCGTCTCGTCGAACCTGGCAGCGGTGGTGGCTCATTCGGGGCAGCGAGTGCTGTTGGTGGATGTGGACATGCGCAAAGGCTACTTGCACAAGGTCTTTGGTATTCCGGCTGAGGACGGGCTGTCCGACCTCCTGGCCAAGCGCTGTGAGCTCGGTGCCGTGATCCATCCAACGGAGGTGGAGAACCTTCACGTCCTTGCGCGTGGGCGGATACCCCCGAACCCATCGGAGCTGCTGATGCATGCCAACTTCAGCGAATTCCTGGAGCACGTCAGCGCCCTGTATGACCTGGTGATCCTCGATACGCCACCGTTTCTCGCCGTCACCGATGCAACCATCGTCGGACGCCAATCCGGTACCAATTTGATCGTGGCCCGCTTCGAGCTGAACTCGGTGCGGGAGGTGGAATTGACGATGCGTCGTTATCAGCAGAATGGGATTGAGCTTAAAGGCGCGATTTTCAACGGCATTGAGAAACGCTCATCCGCCAAGTACGGGTACGGCGCCTACAGCTATTACCACTACGAGTACACCTCAGACAGCGTTTGATCTTGGATGGCAGGCAATTGCAGTCCAACGCGCAGCACGTCTACCACTGGCCGCAGGTTCAAAGAGAAACGCTATGAAAGTCACCGTTTTTGGCATTGGTTATGTAGGGCTGGTCCAGGGGGCGGTACTCGCTGAAGTCGGTCACGACGTGCTGTGTGTCGATATCGATGCGCATCGGGTTGAACGCCTCAAGCAGGGGCACATCCCGATTTATGAGCCAGGCCTGGAGACCCTTGTCAGGGAAAACCATGCGGCCGGTCGCTTGAATTTCACCACCGACGCCGTGGCTGCGGTCAAGCACGGCGAAGTGCAGTTTATCGCCGTGGGCACACCACCGGATGAAGACGGTTCGGCCGACTTGAAGTATGTGCTGACGGTGGCCGAGACCATCGGGCAGCATATGCAGGCCCCGCTGACCATCATCGACAAGTCCACGGTTCCCGTAGGTACGGCCGACAAAGTCAGTGCGCGCATTGCCGCCATGCTCGCCCTGCGTGAGCGCGCCGACTTGGCCTTTGACGTCGTGTCCAACCCGGAATTTCTCAAGGAAGGCTGCGCGGTGGCTGACTGCATCAGGCCGGACCGTATTGTCATCGGCACTGCCAGCCGGCATGCCGAAGCGGTGATGCGCGAGCTCTATGCGCCGTTCAATCGCAACCACGAAAAGATCATTGTGATGGACGTGCGCAGCGCTGAGTTGACCAAGTACGCCGCCAATTGCCTGCTCGCCACCAAGATCAGCTTCATGAACGAGATGGCCAACCTGGCCGAGAGATTGGGTGCCGACATCGAGATGGTACGTCAGGGGATCGGTTCCGATCCGCGTATCGGCTATCACTTTCTCTATGCGGGGGCGGGGTACGGCGGGTCGTGCTTCCCGAAGGATGTCCAGGCGCTGATCCAGACGGCCGAAACCATCGACTTCGATGCCACGCTGCTCAAGGCGGTGGAGCGGCGCAACGTTGAACAGAAACACAGCGTGTTCAACAAAATATCCACGCACTTCAACGGCGAGCTGGCGGGTAAGACATTCGCGCTCTGGGGGCTCAGTTTCAAGCCCAACACCGATGACATGCGCGAGGCACCAAGCCGGGTATTGATGGAAGCCCTTTGGCGTGCGGGGGCCAAGGTGCAAGCCTTTGATCCGGAAGCCATGGAGGAAACCCAGCGCATTTATGGCGACCGCGATGACTTGCGCCTGTGCGGCACCAAGGAAGCCTGCCTGAAAGGCGCCGACGCCTTGCTGATCGTCACCGAGTGGCAAGTCTTCAAGGCACCGGATTTCACCGTGATCCAGCAGCAGCTCAAGCAGCCGCTGATCTTCGACGGGCGCAACTTGTTCGACCCCGCCAGTGTGCTGAAGAAAGGTATTCACTACGTATCCATCGGGCGACCTCTCAACTCGGTATAGGTCTTCCCATGAGCGTGCTTAAAAGAATCGTCAGCGGCATTGGCGCCAATTCGTTTGGCCAGGTGGTGAACCTGCTGATCCAGTTGGTGAGTGTCCCGGTGCTGATTGCCAGTTGGGGCTTTGGCGCCTACAGCGAGTGGGTTGTGCTGTCCGCGATTCCGACCTATCTGGCGCTGTCCGACCTGGGAGTGACCACGGCGGCATCGAGCAAGGTGGTGATCTGGCATGAACGAGGGCGGTTGAAGGTCGCGCGTGCGGTCTACAGCACCAGCTTTGCGTTTTTGCTGCTGGCGGGGCTCAGCGTGTTGTTGCTGGCCGTGGGGTCGCTGGCTTTTTTTGATCTGTTCAGCCTGCTCAATCTCACGTCGATCAGGAGCGGTGAGGGGGTGCTGATCCTCTCGGCCCTGACGGGCTATTCGCTGCTTTGCCTGTTTACGAACATGATCTCGATCCGCTACCGGGCCTGTAAAGCCCTGCCATTGTCGTCATTCATCATGAACGTCATCCGCATGCTGGAGTGGTCGGCCGCCTTGTCGTGTGCCTACCTCACCCAGAGCCTGGTCGCCACCAGCCTGATGCTGCTGGGCGTCCGTTCGGTTGGCATCGTGAGCAAGAACCTGATCGCCAATCGATTGGGCGTCACCTTGGGTTTCAACCCGTCAGCGATCGGCAGGCGCGCGTTCGTGACCTTGATCAAACCGTCACTTGCGTCGCTGGCCTTTCCCATTGGCCTGGCGCTGAACGTGCAGGGGCTGATCATTCTGTTGTCGGTGCTGCTGTCTCCGGCCCACGCGGCGATATTCGGCTTGTACCGGACCATTTCGCGGGTGCTGGTGCAGTTCTCGACGGTGGTGAACCAGTCCCTCTGGCCGGAAATTTCCTATGCATTCTCCATCGGTGACAACCAGTTGGTCAGGAAAATGATCCGGTATGCCTTGAAATTCTCATTGCCCATTGCCTGTGTGATGGGTGCGTTGGTGGTGCTATTTGGCGGGACGATTTTTGATCTGTGGTCGGGCCGCAAAGACGACTACTCCTCCAGCATCATGCTGGTGCTGATTATCGGTGCGCTGACCCACGTGGCCTGGCAGGTCTATTGGGTCGCCTTGATGGCGACGGCGTCCTATTCGTCATTTGCCGTGGTGTTCATGCTGGTGTCGGTCGCCAGCAGCCTGGCGGTATTTTGCCTGGCGCCAGACTATGGGTTGCTCGGCGTCTGCTATGTGCTGGTCGCTACCGAAGGGGTGCTGTTCTGCTTCGCCAAGCGCGGTTTTCATCGTCTCGAAAGGAGGATGGCCCGTGCTGATTAATCACCTGGTCCACCATCGATTGAAAGTCAGCCTGCTGAAGCCGGCTGGGCTCAAGTACCTGGCCAAGCGCTTACTGCTGCTGGGCCGATTGCTCAAGGCTCATCACCTTCAACGTGCCTTGCACCGACAGGGCGCCACCCTGGGATCGTTGGTGATGATCAACGCGGTGGAGTTCGAAGGTGCCGTGGCGCGTTTCAGCGTCGGCACCGGCAGCTTTATTGGCAAGCGCACGTTTATCCAATTGCATGCACCCGTCCGGGTCGGGGCGCATGTGGCGATTAATGAGGGGGTGCGGATCCTGACGGGCACCCATGACCTGGACGATCCCGCGTGGCGGCTGAAGGTGGCACCCGTTGTGATCGGCGATTACGCATGGATCGCCACCGACGCGATGATCCTGCCGGGGGTGACGATTGGCGAAGGTGCCGTCGTAGGCGCGGGCAGTGTGGTCGGCCGCAATGTGGAGCCGTACACCGTCGTGGCGGGTAATCCGGCGCGGGTCATCCGCTTGCGTGCGACGCGTACGTTTACCTACAGCCCGGTCCGCTCAAGTGCTGTCGTCGAAGCCTGGATGGGCAAATAAGATGATCCTGGTCGCTCATCCCGTCGGTAATCAGAATGTCCGTGCATTGCTACGTGCCTTGAATCAACGGCAGCTGCTGCATTCCTTTCATACCTCGTTGGCCCTGCATAAGGACTCGTTGCTCTGCCGCCTACCGGTCGTGGGCAAGGAGTGTTTGCGGCGCACGTTTGATCAGGTCGACGGCGCTTTGCTGCACAGCTACCCGCGCTACGATGTGCCGCGCGTACTCTGCGACAAGCTGAAGTGGTACCGCTTCACGCAGCGCAACATCGGAATATTTTGCCCGGAAAATGTGTACAACCACATTGACCAGGCCAGCGCCAACTTCCTGCACAGGGCACCGCGCAAACCCAGTCAGGTGTACGGTTATGACGGCAAGTGCCTGGGCCTGTTCAGCGCGGCTCGGGACATTGGAGGCATCGCCCTCAATTATGAGGCCGCCTTCGGCTCTATCGCCTATGCGTGCAGGGTGCTTGACCATGAGCGCGAGGCCAACCCGGCCTGGCGGGCGAGCATTCCGAACATCAGTGACGACACGGTACGCAAACAGACCGCTGAGCTGACGTTGGCGGACCGCATCATTGTGGCGAGCACGTTTGCCAAGCGAACCTTGGGTGATTACGGCATTGCCGCCGACAAAGTTGCGATAACACCCTACGGTGCCCCGGCGCCGATGCTGCGCCATGAGGTGAATGCCCGGCCAGGCGCGCGGTTGAAAGTGATTTATGTCGGTGCGCTGACCCAGCAAAAGGGCATCTCGTATTTTTTCGACGCACTGAGCCTTGCCGCGAGCAGCGTTGCCCTGGATGTCACCGTGATCGGCGCAGACTACGCCAACGGTCGCAACCAGGCGCTCAATAGTGAACTGAAGAAGTACCAGTGGTTCAGTTCTGCGTCCCACGATGAGGTCATCCGGCACTTGCAGGAGGCGGATGTACTGGTCCTGCCGTCACTCGCCGAAGCGTTCGGCCTGGTCGTCGGTGAAGCGCTGTCCATGGGGACGGCGGTCATCGTGTCGCAGAACTGTGGCGCGGCGGACCTGGTCGTCGATGGCGTCAATGGTTATGTGGTGCCGATCCGGTCCGCCGAAGCCATCGCCCACCGTCTGGTGGAACTGGCGCAGGACAAGGAAAAACTCAACGGGTTGAAGCGCAACGCGGTGTTGTCTGCCGGTGGTACGACGTGGGAGAGCTACGCCAAGGGGGTGATGGATGCAATCCTTTGCCAGTCCTGACACGGTCAGCCTGCGTGAGCGCTACCGGGTCCGTGTGGTCAGTGCGTTCGTGCTCATCTACCTGTTCATCCTGTTCGAAGGGATCTTGCGCAAGTGGGTGATGCCGGGCCTCAGCTCGGCCATCTATTTCATCAAGGACCCGATCGTCCTTTACATCTATTGGTGCGCCTACCGGTTCGGCTTTTTCTCGAAAAACCTGGTGTCGGCTTACTTCGTCGTGCTGGTGCTGGTGTTCTTCGTGCTGGTGTCGGCGTTTTTGTTGACCCGTCCCGAAGGCTTCGTCATCTACGGGTATGGGGTGCGCAATTACCTGCTGTATTTCCCGCTGATATTTGTCGCCGGCAAGACGATCAGGCTGATGGATGTTTACCGTTTTGCCCGGATCACATTGTTCGCGGCGATCCCGATCAGCGTGCTGGTGGTGCTGCAATATTCGTCCGGGCCACAGGCTTACGTGAACAAGGGCATTGGCGATGATGACTTCATCTTCATGATTGCCGACGGCGTCGTCAGGCCTTACGGCACCTTTACCTTTACCGCCGGGCACGTGGTGTATGTGTCGGCGTGCTTTGCGTTCCTGGTGGCGGCGATTTTTGACAAGGCCTTGTTCCGTGCGGTGTTCGCGCGGCGTTATGTGCTCTTCGGCGTGTCGGCGGCTTCGGTGGCGGTGATGTGCTTCCTCACGGGGTCCAGGGCCATCTATGCGTACGCGGCAATTGTGCTGCTGGCCGCGCTGATGGTCGCCTTGATCAAGAAGTCGCAACGTAACCTGCTGTCGTTGTTTTTCCTGGCTGCTGCGTTATTCGTCAGCCTGCTGATCTTCATGTCCACCGACAGCTACCAGGTGCTGGTGGAGCGAAACCGCAGCGCCGTTGCCAGCGAAGGCTCGCCGGTCACTCGCGCGTTCTCCAGCCTGTATGCCTTCACCCGTGTGGTCGACGACGCACCCCTGTGGGGGCATGGCATTGGTTCAGGCACCAACGCGGCTTCGACAATCCTGCGCGCAGGGCGAGAGCAGGGCGCGGGGTTTCTATTGGCCGAAGATGAATGGTCACGAATCGTGCTCGAAATGGGCCTTCCCGCAGGGCTGATGTTCATCCTGTTCAGGGTATTCGTCCTGCTCTGGCTGCTGCTCAGGTCCTACAAGGCGTTGGTCAGGCAAGGCACGGGTGTCCCGTTGCTGCTGTGCGGCTTCCTGGCGCCGATTTTGTTCAACGGGGTAATGACCATGCAGGGCACGTTCCTGGCGTTTGGCGTGCTCTACGCATGCCTGATCCTCGCGGCCTGCAAGAAAACCTGAATCTACTCAACGCATCAGCGGACGACAGCACTTGAAGTTACTTAGAATCATCTCTTCGGTTAAACCGGAAAAAGGCGGGCCCATCAACGCGGCTCGGGAAATCGACACGCTGCTCACCCAGGACGGGCATCGCGTGGATGTGCTGACGCTGGACGGCGCGTTCGCTGTCGACTATCCCGGCACCGTGCATTTCATGGGGCCAAGCCGGTTTGGGTACGGGCTGAACGGCAACATTCGCCCATGGCTGGAACAGCACGCGCGTGACTATGATTTTTTCATCATCAACGGTCTGTGGCAGTACCACGGCTTTGTTGCCCGCCAGGTGCTTAACAAGCTGGGCCGACCGTACATCGTGTACACCCACGGCATGCTGGATCCCTGGTTCAAGCACGCTTACCCACTCAAGCATTTGAAGAAATGGTTGTACTGGCCGTGGGGCGAATACCGGGTGCTGCGGGATGCGCGGCGCGTGGTGTTCACCAGTGAAGAAGAGCGGATCCGTGCACGCGAGTCGTTTTGGCTCTATCGCGCCAACGAAACGATTACGGCCTACGGTACTTCCAGCCCACCGCTCGACGATGCGCGCCTTGCGCACGACTTCGTCACTGAGCATCCGCAGCTCAAGGGCAAGCGGGTGGTGTTGTTCCTGAGCCGTATTCACGAGAAAAAGGGCTGCGATCACCTGTTGCAGGCCTTTGCTCAGGTGGCCGGGCAGGACGCGCGTTTGCACTTGGTGATGGCTGGCCCTGACCAAGGGGGTTGGGTGCAGGCGCTGCAGGCGCAGGCTGTGCAATTGGGTATCGCTGATCGCGTAACGTGGCCCGGCATGCTGCAGGGCGCCGCGAAGTGGGGCGCGTTCTACGCCGCCGAGGTGTTTTGCCTGCCTTCGCACCAGGAGAATTTCGGCGTGGTCGTGGCTGAGGCGCTGGCGTGCGGCAAGCCCGTGCTGATCAGTAACAAGGTGAATATCTGGCGTGAAATCGAGAAAGACGCCGTAGGGTTTGTCAGCGACGACACGGCGGCGGGCGCCCTGCAAAACCTGCAACGCTGGTTGCAGCTGGATGCGCCCGGTTACGCGCAGATGTCCCAGCGAGCCAAGGTGTGTTTTACCGAGCGCTTCCATATCCGGCGGGGTGCACAGCGCCTGCTGGAGATAGTGCGGGAGTGTTTCCCATGATTCTCCAAGGTAATGATCCGCATCGCTCACCGTCATTCTCCCTGGGCCATCGGTTGCGCCGTCAGCTCTGGAACATGGTGTATGTGTTGCTGTTTCGCACCAGCCCACGCCCGTTTCATGCCTGGAGGGCCTTCCTGCTCAGGTTGTTCGGCGCACGGCTGGGCAAGGGGGTGCACGTGTATCCACGGGCAAAGGTCTGGGCACCCTGGAATCTGGAGCTGGGTGACCATGTCGGTATTGCCGACGGCACCACCCTGTACAACATGGCGTTGATTCGCATCGGGCGCTACAGCGTGATTTCCCAGGGGGCCCATTTATGTGGCGGCTCCCACGACTACAACAGCAAGAACTTTCAGCTGTATGCAAAACCCATCGTGCTGGGGGACCACGTGTGGGTGTGTGCCGAGGCGTTTATCACCTTGGGTGTCAGTGTGGCGGATGGCGTGGTGGTGGGGGCTCGCACTTTGGTGATCAAGAGCATCGTGCAGCCATGGACCGTGCACGCCGGGCATCCGGCCCGGCAAATCGGCGAGCGTACCCAGCACCTTCAGGCGGTGATGCCATGAACCGTGAAACCATCAGCGTCATCATCCTCACCTACAACGAGAGCCTGCACATCGCCCGGGCCATCGACTCGGTGCGCGCCTTCAGCGATGAAGTGCTGGTGGTGGATTCATTCTCCAGCGACGACACCTGCGACATCGCCCGACGCCACGGCGCGCGGGTGGTGCAGCACGCGTTCATCAACCAAGCCAAGCAGTTCCAATGGGCGCTGGACAACTTACCGATCACCGGCAACTGGACGATGCGCCTGGACGCCGACGAAATCATCGAGGCCGACCTCGCCGCCGCGATCAATTCCCGCCTGCCGACATTGGCCAGCGACATCACCGGCATCAACTTCAAGCGCAAGCATATTTTCATGGGCCGCTGGGTACGCCATGGCGGCCGCTACCCCCTGAAGATGCTGCGGCTGTGGCGCACGGGCCTGGGGCGCATGGAAGACCGTTGGATGGACGAGCACATCTCGGTGGCCGAGGGCCGCACCATCACGCTGGAAGGCGGGTTTGCCGACCATAACCTGCATGACCTGACCTTCTTCACCCACAAGCACAACCAGTACGCCACCCGTGAAGCCATTGAAGTGCTCAACGCACGGCTCGGGTTGTTCGCGATCCGCGATGAAGTGCATACGGGGCAGAGTTCGTTCCAGGCCAAGGCCAAGCGGCTGATCAAGAACCGCCTGTATAACCGCGTGCCGTTCACCCTGAGCTCGACGGCGTATTTCTTGTGGCGCTACATCATTCAACTGGGGTTTCTCGATGGCCGCAGCGGCCTGGTCTATCACCTGCTCCAGGGTTACTGGTACCGCTTTCTGGTGGGCGCGAAAGTGCTCGAGCTGGAGACCGCGATTGCGCATTTAAACGATAAGGAAGCCATTGTCCGCGAACTTTCAAAGTTGACCGGACATAACTTGAACCTGCCCACACCGAAGTAACTGACCGTTTTTAACAAACACCCAAGTTTGGGTGTCGGCCTTCGCTCGCCTATCAATCGGGAGACAGACATGAACAAAGTCGCGCTTATTACCGGGATTACCGGTCAGGATGGCTCGTACCTGGCGGAACTGCTGCTGGAAAAAGGCTATACCGTGCACGGTCTCAAGCGACGTTCATCGTCGTTCAATACCCAGCGCATCGATCACATTTACCAGGACCCCCAGGCCCTGCATAAAAACCTGATCCTGCACTACGGCGACCTGGCCGATTCGTCCAACCTGACGCGCATCATCCAGCAGATCCAGCCCGACGAAATCTACAACCTCGGCGCGCAATCCCATGTGGCTGTGAGCTTTGATTCTCCGGAATACACCGCTGATGTGGATGCCTTGGGCACCCTGCGCATCCTCGAAGCGATCCGCCTGCTGGGCCTGGAAAAGAAGACCCGGTTCTACCAGGCTTCGACCTCCGAGTTGTACGGCCTGGTACAGGAAACCCCGCAAAAGGAAACCACGCCGTTCTACCCGCGCTCGCCCTATGCGGTGGCCAAGCTGTACGCCTACTGGATCACCGTGAACTTCCGCGAGGCCTACGGCCTGTATGCCTGCAACGGCATCCTGTTCAACCACGAATCGCCGCGCCGTGGTGAAACCTTCGTGACACGCAAGATCACCCGTGCGCTGACTAACATCGCCTTGGGTCTGGAACAGTGCCTGTACATGGGCAACATGGATGCCCTGCGTGACTGGGGCCACGCCAAGGACTACGTGCGCATGCAGTGGATGATGCTGCAGCAGGACCGCCCGGAAGACTTTGTGATTGCCACCGGCGTGCAGTATTCGGTGCGCGACTTTATTCGCTGGTCGGCGGCGGAGTTGGGGCTGCAGTTACGTTTTGTCGGCGAAGGCGTGGAGGAGGTGGCGGTGGTCGAGCAGATCGACGGCGACCTGGCCCCTGGCATCCTGGTGGGGGATGTGATTGTGCGGGTGGACCCGCGTTACTTCCGCCCGGCAGAGGTGGAGACGCTGCTCGGCGACCCGTCCAAGGCCAAGCGCTCTTTAGGTTGGGTGCCTGAGATCAGTGCGCAGGAAATGTGTGCCGAAATGGTCCGCGAAGACCTCAAGGTCGCCCAGCGTCACGCCCTGTTGCGCCTGCATGGGCACGACGCACCGATTGCCGTGGAGAACTGAGCATGGCACGCGATCTTGATGCACGGATCTTTGTCGCCGGCCATCGCGGCATGGTCGGTTCGGCCATTGTTCGCAGGCTGTGGGCGCTGGGGTATACGCAGATCCTTACCGCTGGCCGCGATGAACTGGACCTGCTCGACTCGGCGGCGGTGCAGGCGTACTTCGCCGGGCACCGTGTGGACCAGGTGTACCTGGCGGCCGCCAAGGTCGGCGGGATTCACGCCAACGCCACGTACCCGGCCGATTTCATTTACCAGAACCTGATGATCCAGGCCAACGTGATAAACGCTGCCCACAGCCGCGGCGTGCAGCACCTGTTGTTCCTTGGCTCATCGTGCATCTACCCGGTGCATGCGCCGCAGCCGATGATCGAGGCGGTGTTGCTGGACGGCGCGCTGGAGCCCACCAACGAGCCCTACGCGGTGGCCAAGATTGCCGGGATCAAGCTGTGCGAGAGCTACAACCGCCAGCACGGGCGCGATTACCGCAGCGTGATGCCGACCAACCTGTATGGGCCGGGTGATAACTATCACCCGGAGAACAGCCACGTGATTGCAGCCTTGTTGCGACGTTTTCATGAGGCGACCCAGCGCGGTGATGACGAGGTGGTGATCTGGGGCAGCGGCCGCCCGCGCCGTGAGTTTTTGCATGTGGATGATATGGCGGCGGCCAGCGTGCACGTGATGGAACTCGACGCCGCGCGCTATCGCGAGCAGACCCAGCCGATGCGCTCGCACCTGAACGTCGGCACTGGTGTGGATTGCACCATCGCCGAGCTGGCAGAGGCGCTGGTGCGGGTCACCGGGTTCCGGGGGCGCTTGCGCTTCGACGCGAGCAAGCCCGACGGCGCGCCGCGCAAGTTGCTGGATGTAAGCCGTATCAACGCCCTCGGTTGGGAAGCCTACGTGCCGTTGGAAGAGGGCCTGCGCGATGCCTACAACGCTTACCTCGCCGCACTCGAACAGCCTCGGGGCCAGTGATGAAGATCCTTCTGTATGGCATCAATTACAGCCCGGAGCTGACCGGCATCGGCAAATACAGCGGGGAACAGGCGCGCTGGCTGGCGGCGCAAGGGCATGCAGTGCGCGTGGTGACCGCACCGCCGTATTACCCGCAGTGGCAGGTGGGCGAGGGCTATTCGCCGTGGCGTTTTCGCACCGAGCAGGACGCCGGCGTCACCGTGATTCGCTGCCCGCTGTACGTGCCGCGCCAGCCCACGGCGCTGACGCGCCTGCTGCACCTGGTGAGCTTTTCCGCCAGCTCGTGCCTGGCGGTCCTGGGGCAACTGCGCTGGAAGCCGGACCTGGTGATCCTGGTGGTGCCCACGCTGTTTTGTGCGCCCCAGGCGCTGCTGCTGGCCAAGCTGAGTGGCGCGCGCTCGGTGCTGCATATCCAGGATTATGAAGTGGATGCGATGTTTGGCCTGGGCATTGGCGGCGGCTCGCTGCTGCGACGCTTGGCGTTCGGCATCGAGGGCTGGCTGTTGCGGCGCTTTGATCGGGTCTCGACGATTTCCAGCGGCATGCTCGACAAGGCCCGTGGCAAAGGCGTGAACAGCAAGCGGCTGATGTTTTTTCCCAACTGGTCGGAGACTGCGCGTTTCCGCCAGGTGCCGCACAACCGCGCGTTGCTGGAACGCTTGGGTGTGCCGCCGGGCGCCAAGGTGCTGTTGTACGCCGGCAATATCGGTGAGAAGCAAGGCCTGGAGCTGATTCTGGATGCGGCGCGGGCCCACGTCGATCGTACGGAGGTGGTGTTCCTGATTGTCGGCCAGGGCACTGGCAAGGCGCGCTTGCTTGAGCGTGTACACAACGAAGGCCTGCGCAATGTGCTGTTCGCGCCCTTGCAGGCTTACGAGGATTTACCCGCGCTGCTGGCCTCGGCTGACGGGCACCTGGTGATCCAGAAACGTGGGGTGGCCGATTCCGTCTTGCCGTCCAAGCTCACCAACATTCTGGCGGTGGGCGGTCATGCAATTATCACCGCCGACCCCGGCACCACCCTCGGCCGCCTGTGCGAGGAGCACCCGGGCATTGCGGTGTTGATCGAACCGGAATCGCTCGCGGCGCTGAACGCCGGGATCGAGCAGGTTCTGGCATTGCCTGCGCGCAATAGTGTGGCGTTGAACTACGCCAAGGAGTTCCTCGACAAGGAACGCATTCTGCAACGTTTTCTGGCACAGGTCTGACGGGTATGTGGCTTGATTTACCGACCTTCCAAACGGTCGTAGCGTCGACGCCCCTGGTGGCGATTGACTTGGTGGTACGCAACCGTCGTGGCGATGTTTTGCTCGGTCTGCGTGTGAATCGACCGGCCTACGGCTTCTGGTTCGTGCCCGGTGGGCGCATCCAGAAAAACGAAAGCCTGGACGGCGCCTTCCGACGCATCACCCAGGATGAACTGGGGCGCCCCTTCGAGCGCGCGACTGCCCGGCTGCTGGGGGTGTTCGAGCATTTCTACGATGACAGTGTGTTTGCCAACGCCGGGGCTGGGCCGGACACCCACTATGTGGTGCTCAGCTACTGCCTGGAGCTGGCCGGCGACGAAACCCTGCAGCCGCCTGCGGGACAACACCAGCAATACCGTTGGTGGCCGGAGGATGAACTGCGTTTCAGCCAGCGGGTGCACGCCAACACCCGCGCCTATTTCTGATGCTCTCGCCCAAGGATGCCCTCATGTTAATACCCGTAATCATGGCTGGCGGTTCGGGGTCGCGCCTGTGGCCGCTCTCGCGGCAATTGAACCCCAAGCAGTTCCTGCGCCTGACCGATGCGCATCTGTCGATGCTGCAGCAGACCATCACACGCCTGACCGGCGCCAACGTGGGCTTGCCGCAGTTGATCTGCAACGAGCAGCACCGCTTTCTGGTGGCTGAGCAATTGCGCCAGTTGGGCCTGGAACAGGCGAGCATTCTGCTGGAACCGGTGGGGCGCAACACGGCGCCGGCCATCGCGCTGGCGGCGTGCAAGGCGGTGGCCGAGGCCCACGACCCGGTCCTGCTGGTGCTGGCGGCGGACCACCTGATCGAAGACATCCCGGCGTTCCATGCCAGCCTGGAAGTGGCGTTGCCCCTGGCCCGGGCCGGCAAGCTGGTGACCTTCGGCATCACTCCCACCTGCGCGCACACCGGCTACGGCTACCTCGAACAGGGCGCGGCGGTGGGCGAGGGCGGTTACCGGGTCAAGCGCTTTGTCGAGAAGCCGAACGCCGCCACCGCCGCGAAATACGTGGCCAGCGGTGACTACGCCTGGAACAGCGGCATGTTCATGTTCCGTGCCAGCCGTTACCTGGAAGAGTTGGAACGCTTTCAGCCGGCGATCCTCGAAGCGTGTCGCGTGGCGTTGGAAGGTGGCAGCCAGGACCTGCCGTTCACCCGCGTGCACAGCGCAACGTTTGCCGCGTGCCCGGACGTCTCCGTCGACTACGCCGTGATGGAAAAAACCAGCGAGGCGGTGATGGTGCCGTTGCAGGCCGGCTGGAGCGATATCGGCTCGTGGTCGGCGCTGTGGGAGGCCAGTGCCAAAGATGCCAACGGCAATGTGCTGCGCGGCGATGGGCTGGCGCTCGACACCCGCGACACCTACGTCCACGCCGACAGCCGATTGGTCGCCACTGTCGGGGTGCAGGACCTGATCATTGTCGAGACCAAGGACGCGGTGCTGGTGGCGCACAAGGATCAGGTGCAGCAGGTCAAGGGCATCGTCGACCAGCTTAAACAGGCGGGGCGGCATGAGCACCTCAACCACCGTGAAGTGTATCGGCCGTGGGGCATGTATGACTCGGTGGACAGCGGCCAGCGCTACCAGGTCAAGCGCATCACCGTGAAGCCGGGGGCCAAGCTGTCGGTGCAGATGCATCACCATCGCGCCGAGCACTGGATTGTGGTGAGTGGCACGGCGCGGGTCACCAATGGCGAGCAGACGTACCTGGTCTCGGAGAACCAGTCGACCTATATCCCTATCGGCCAGGTGCACGCGCTGGAAAACCCAGGCGTGATCCCGTTGGAGTTGATCGAGGTGCAGTCGGGGTCTTATTTGGGCGAGGACGACATTGTGCGCTTTGAAGACAAGTACGGTCGGGCCTGAAGTTTTCCGACAATTAATAACGTTTTAAATAACTTCACGGGCGCCAATGTATTGAAGGCCGGGCGCTTCGCCGATAAAACGTTATTTTTTAACCGCGGCGTTAATTATTCGCCGTCTGGTGCGCTGTTTAGTTGAATGGCACTATCGGACTGACCATTCACTGACGATAAGGAGTCTGAGATGAGAACACCACTGGCTATTATTGTACTCAGTATCCTGAGTACTTCTGCGTTGGCCGTTGAGTTGCCGTTGGGGCTCGATACCACGGTGGCGGGCACGGTGACGGTGGGGCAAACCCTGCTGGTCGGCAGCGCCCTCATCGCCGGTGTTGCGGCGGTTTCCAACAGCGGCGGCAGTTCCAATGGCGGCACCACCACGGGTACCACCGGCACGACCGGCACGACCGGTACCGGCAACTAAGTTGTAAACCTTCCGCTTTTCAGACCGCTTGGAATCCCCACCCAAGTGGTCTTTTTTTCTTGTCGATTATCGCGAGTGTCCTAGCACTATGATGCGTATTTTTTCTGTTGCGGCTGTGGCCGCTGCATTGTTGCAAGGCTGCATGTTTGCCCCGGGCCAATATATGGACACGGCGGCGATGACCGAGCAGGGTGGCGCTGAAAGTAGCCGCGTGGATTTAATTCCAATAACGCCCAAGTTACTCGCCATGGACGCGGCCACCCAGGTGCCGTATTCCATCCCGGCAGAACTGTTGAGTTATAAGCCTGGCCCGTATTTGATCGGCGCCAATGATGCGCTGTATATCACGGTGTGGGATCACCCCGAACTGACGGCGCCTTCCGGTCCACAACAACAGATCGATGCCAACGGTCGCCTGGTCAGCCCCGAGGGCAACCTGTTCTACCCCTACGTGGGCGAACTGACTGCCAAAGGGCGCTCCATTGAAGCGTTGCGCAGCGAGATCACCGACAAGCTACGCCAGTACATCGACAGTCCCCAGGTGGACGTCAGCGTGCTGCGGTTTGCCAGCCAGCGTGTGGTGATCACCGGCGCGGTGGCCAAGGCCGGGCCGGTGCCGATCACGACTATCCCGATGAACGTGATGGAGGCCATGGGCGCCGCAGGGATCGACCCGCTCAATGCCGACCTGTCGAACCTCACGCTCACCCGTGACGGCAAGCGCTACACCCTGGACCTCGACACGCTCAACCTTGCACAGTCGCGCGTGAACGACATCTACCTCAAGGACGGCGACCAGTTGTACCTGGCCTACAACGACCGCAAGCGCATCTATGTGATGGGGGAGGTCATGCAGCCTCGCGCCCTGAGCTTCAAGACCCGCAGCATGAACCTCTCCGACGTGCTCGGCTCGGTGGGCGGGATCAACCAGAACACCTCCAACGCGGATGCCATCTACGTGATCCGTGGCGCGCAGAACATCGCGACAGAGCCGGCCAAGGTGTACCAGCTGGAAGCCGCGTCTCCGTCGGCCATGGCACTGGCCACGCGCTTTGATGTGCAGCCCCAGGATGTGGTGTTCGTCGGCCCCGCCAATATCACCCGGTGGAACCGCTTTATCAGCCAGTTGATCCCTTCCGCCACGATCGTCGGCATTGGCGCGTCCACCCAGAACAACCTGAGCGAAGCCAGCAACCGATAGGGTGGAACCTGCGTGAACACTCTGAAAATCGCTACGTATGCGGGGTTGGCGTGGCTGTTGGCTGGTTGTAATCCGTTGATGACGGCCTCTCTCGATACCTTTAAGGCCGCCGTGGCCGGGCCTGCGCCGCTGGGGTTGACCCAAGCCCAAGTGGATGCGGTGCCGTTTCCCCAGATCAAGGTCACCACAGTGTCCAGCGAAGGCGTGATGGCGCTGATTCGCCAGCACGACGACCTGCAATTCTGGGTCGCGTCCGGCAAGCAAGTGCTGATGCTGCGCGACGGCCTGGTGGTGCGCACGGTCGGCCTCGGGGCTGACTTGGATGGCACGCGTTGGCAGGGGCAATCGCCCTTTCAGCAAGGGCTGCACCGGGTGCCGGATGGCTACCTCAGCACACGGCAGATCGACCTGGTGGGCGGCTATCGGATGGGCATTACGGTCACCAGCCGCCTGACGCGCAAGGGCATCGAAACCCTCGAGATTCTGGACAAGCCCTACGCTCTGTTACGGATTGACGAAGACGTGGAGGCGGCCGGTTTTCACGCCCGCAACCGCTACTGGGTGGACCCGGTGAACGGTTTTATCGTGCAGAGCGAGCAACACCTCACGCCCGACCTGAGCCTGACCATCACCCAACTGCAACCGACCCGCAAGGACGCCCGATGATTGTTCGACGACTCGGGGCGCTGCTGCTGTTATGTGGCTGCGCCCCGCTGTGCCTGGCCGCGACCCTGACGGTCAGCGGCCAGGTGCGTAACCCAGGCCCTGTGGTGCTGCAAGCCGACGCGCGTTTGCTGGATGTGATCACTGCTTCGCAACCGGATGCCCAAGGCTATTGGCTCGGGGCTGCCTGGTTGCATCAGCCTCTGCTTGAAGCCCAGGCACGGCTCAAGGCCGGTGTGTTGTTCGACCTGCAAACCCTGCGCCAGGCCGCGTTGGTGGCAGGGCGCGAAGATCGGGCCCGTGCAGCGGCGCAGCTTTATCAGCAAGTGCAGGCGTTGCCGGTGACCGGCCGCCAGGCGGCGGTGCTAGACCCGGTAGCGGTGGAAGTGGGGTTTGCGCCAAACCTGCCGGTCAGTAGTGGCGACCGCCTGGTGTATCCGCCAAGGCCCGACAGCGTGCGGGTACTGGGCGCGGTTGCCGGTGCGTGCACCTTGGCATTTGCGCCGTTGCAGCAGGGGAGCGCCTACCTCGACGCATGCCCGGCGTCGAAGGCGGCGGACACCGATTACCTGTGGCTGATCCAGCCCGACGGGCACGTCACGCGCCTGGGCATTGCACCCTGGAACCGCGAGGAGGGCGCGCCGCCCGCGCCCGGCAGCACGTTGCTGGTGCCGATCCGCAGCGACGACCTGGACCCGCCCACGCCTGAACTGAATCAGCAATTGGCTGAGTTTCTCGCCACCCAACCCCTGGCCGAGGTCACGCCTTGAAATTATGTATTGCGGCCGTGCTGCTGGTGCCCTGTGGCGTCGTGCATGGCGATCCCCGTTACACCCAAAGCGATTTCGGCGGCGTGGGCTTGCTGCAAACCCCCACCGCGCGCATGGCCCCCACCGGCGAACTCAGCGTCAATGCCAACCGCACCGAACCCTACAGCCGCTACAGTTTTTCGGCGCAGCCCCTGGACTGGCTGGAAGGCACCTTTCGCTACACCGCGATCACCAACCGTCCCTATGGCGCCGAGTCGTTCAGCGGCGGCCAGAGTTACAAGGACAAGGCTGTCGACGCCAAGGTGCGCCTGTATCAGGAGACCCACTGGCTGCCCCAAGTGGCGTTGGGGTTCATGGACTTGGGTGGCACCGGGCTGTTTTCCAGCGAATACCTGGTGGCCAGCAAACGCTACGGCGATCTCGATTTCAGCGCCGGTATCGCCTGGGGTTACCTGGGCAGCCGGGGTGACTTGGGTAACCCGTTGGGCGCGCTGGACGATCGTTTCGACGAGCGGCCCACCGCCGAGGGTTCCGGCAGTTTTTCCAATGGCTACTTTCGCGGCCGCCCCGCGCTGTTTGGCGGCATCGCCTACCAGACGCCCTGGGCGCCGCTGAGCCTCAAGCTCGAAGTGGAAGGCAACGACTACAAGAACGAACCGCGGGACAACCGCTTTCGCCAGGATTCGCCGGTCAACGTCGGTATGGTCTATAAGCTCGACGATTCCATCGACCTGAGTGCTGCCTGGGAGCGGGGTAATACCGCGATGTTCGGCGTCACCCTGCACACCAATTTCGTCAGCCGCAAGGCTCCGGTGAAAACCTACGACCCACCGGCACCCAAATTGCCGGCCAAGGCACCGACCACGCCGCTGGACCAGGTTGATTGGGCCGCAGTATCCCAGCGCCTGCACGACAATGCCGGCTACACCGTGCAACGCATCACGCAACGCGGGCCGGAGCTGTTGGTGTATGGCGAACAGCAGCGCTATTTCTACAGCGCCAAGGCGGTGGGGCGCGCCAGCCGGATCCTCGACAACAGCGTGAATGACCAGATCGATTGGTTCACCCTGGTCAGCGAACGCTATGCCATGGGCATCGAGGAAACCAGCGTGCCCCGCGAGACCTTTCGCGAGGTGGTCAACCACCGTGAAGATCTGCAGGCCCTGCACCGCCAGGTCGAGGTCAATCGCGCCAGCGAGCGCGCGCAAACGGTGCTCTACACCCAGCCGCCGACACCCTTCAGCTATGGCGCAGGCCTGGGCTACAAACAGAACGTCGGCGGGCCGGACGGCTTGCTCTATCAGGTTTCCGCCGACTTCGACGGCGAATACCGCTTCACTCGCACGACCTGGTGGAGCGGCATGTTGAGCGTCAACCTGCTAAACAACTACGACGGTTTTACCTACGATGCACCCACGGGTTTGCCACGGGTACGCACCGACCTGCGCAAGTACATGACCAGCGCCGACGTGACGTTGCCGACCTTCCAACTCAACCATGCGCAGCGCCTGGATCAGGACGTGTACGGCATGGTCTATGGCGGTTTGCTGGAGTCGATGTATGCCGGGGTCGGCAGTGAAGTGCTGTACCGGCCGATGGGCAAGGGATGGGCAGTGGGCGCGGACCTGAACTATGTGCGCCAACGTGGCTTCGAGCAGGATTTCAGCCTGCGCGATTACCGCACGGTCACCGGCCATATCACCGGCTATACCGACCTGCCGTTCAACCTGCAGGGTGCGTTGAGCGTCGGCCGCTACTTGGCCAGGGACTGGGGCGCAACGTTGGACCTGTCGCGGCAATTCAACAACGGTGTGCGTATCGGCGCGTGGATCACCCGTACCAACGTGTCCAAGGAAGCGTTTGGCGAAGGCAGCTTCGACAAGGGCCTCTACCTGTCCATTCCGTTCGATGAGTTGATGAGCCTGTCGACCATGCGCCGTGCCAACCTGGTGTGGGCACCGCTGACCCGCGATGGCGGGGCACGCTTGAATCGCGCGTATTCGCTGCATTCGATGACGGATGGACGCGACAGTGAACTGTTCTACCAGAACATCGACAAGATCACGGAGTAACGGGTGGGGTCGCGTTCAAGTGTGGGAGGGAGCAAACCCTAATGCCGGTCAGTTAAGGGCGAAAACTGTACCTGTGGCGAGGGAGCTTGTCGAATCGTCACACCGTCCCGTTGGGCCGCGCAGCGGCCCTAAAATAGGACTGCTGCGCAGTCCAACGGGACGATTCGACAAGCTCCAGCGCTCAGTAGATATCCTTGGATAAAAGCGTAAACGGCGTCTTCAGCAGAATCTTGATGTCCAGCCACAGCGACCAGGTATTGATGTAATGCAGGTCGATATCCACGCGCCGCTGCATCTTCTCCAGGGTCTCGGTCTCACCCCGGCAGCCACTGACCTGCGCCAGGCCGGTGATGCCGGGCTTGATGCGATGGCGCGCCATGTAGGCGTGAATCTTCCCCGAGTAGAAGTCATTGTGGGCAATCGCGTGGGGACGCGGGCCGACCAGGGCCATATTGCCCTGCAGCACGTTGAACAGCTGCGGCAATTCATCGATGGAGGTACGGCGGATAAACCGGCCGACCGGGGTGATGCGTGAGTCGTTGCGGCTGGCCTGGCGCACCTCGT
This sequence comes from Pseudomonas sp. QC2, assembly GCF_002859085.1. NCBI lineage: Bacteria > Pseudomonadati > Pseudomonadota > Gammaproteobacteria > Pseudomonadales > Pseudomonadaceae > Pseudomonas > Pseudomonas sp. QC2. Next base: position 290,916 of record NZ_PKKS01000010.1, on the reverse strand, counting down.
GATCGTCATGCACGCGCATCGAGCGGAACTTCCACACCTTGATCACCTGGCCATTCCAGCCATGGCGGTCCTGCTTGAAAATCACCGGGCCGGGGGAGGTGAGCTTGATCAACAGCGCAAACAGCAGCAACAACGGGCTCAACACCAGGATCGCCAGCAAGGCCAGGCTCTTGTCCAGCAACGACTTGCTCAGGGCCGCAGTGGGGCGGCTGGTCAGCGGGCTTTCATTGAGGAAGATCGCCGGCAGACCATCGACTTCGGCCACGCAATGATTGAGCAGCAGCATGTTGTTGAGGTCGGGCACCCAGATCACATCCACGCTGATCTCCAGCAGGTTGAGGTAGAGCGCCTCGATGTGGGTCGCGTCCTGCAATGAGTGAGTGATGTAGAGCCGGCGAATACCGTGTTGCCGGATCAGGTGCGGCAATTGCGGCAGCTCGCCGAGTATCTGTGGGTGTGCGTCCTGGGCTGCCTCGGTGTGGCTGCCGACCAGACCCACCAACGGCGAGTGTTTCTGGCGAGACAAGGTGTTAGCAAGGTCGACCGCGAGTTTGCCGGTGCCCACGATCAATGACTTGTGCCGTTGGTAAAGTTGCCGATGGTAATACCGCGACAGGCTGTGCAAGGGGATATAGCACAGCGCCAACAGTGGGTAACTGACAGCGCCCCACAACAGCAGAATCTCCAGGGGAAACAATGAACTGGCATTGCAGGCAACACCCACCGCGAACACGATACCCACGGTAAGTAACCAACCCATGAACAGTCGCCCAAGGCCCACGCCATAGTCATCTTTCTTGCTGTAGACATCACAGAAGGTATAAGCCGGTAGCGACGCGAGTAGGGTGAAGGCCGCCAGGATCCGATAGTTATAATCAAGTTGGCCGGTCTTCAAAGACACCAACATAAACAACAGTGTTACAACTAAGCCCGATGCGAGCGTCCATTGGCCCCAGAACGTCAAACCCTTAGGGGTCAGGTGGCGATGCATTCTAGTATTATTCAGCATAGTTCTGCTCCCGGTGGTGACCACACACGTGGTGGCAGGGCTTGATCACGCGGCGCAATACCGCACTAAAACAACAGGCACGCGCAGGCGCGTACCCATGGATAGTAATGAAGGGCAGGGGGCATTGGCTGACGACTTATAACAAGGTCGGCGTAATGTGATCAGCAGGGAGTGTTATAAAAGGACGGGTATAAGCGTGTGTTAATAGGCAGGGTGAGTGATAAAGTGATCGTTATTTTTATATGGTTAACGGCGTGGCTGAGCCAGCTCGAGCGGCTTCTTGATTTTTTGCGTCAGGCAATAACCACGGTTTCTGACGGCGCGAAACAAACGCTCACCGTCGTTGGCGCGCTTGAACTTTTCCTGCAGCCGGCTCAGGCACATTTCCAACCCGCGATATAACTCGGGTTCGCGGCCTATATTACGGATCAGCTCTTCTTTGCTGACCACGCGTTCTTCATGGTGGAGCATTTTTTTAATCAGCGCGGATTCAATGGTGGTCAATGAAATACGCAGGCCGCCCTTGACCAGGGTGCGATCATGTTGGGTCAGCAGCCAGAAATCCTGTGGGTACTGCTGAGTGCGCTCAGGGTTTATTTCCGGAGGCGGAGTATGGTTATTCGGCGCGCTGTCATGATCCTTTGGCAGGGGCATTCTGGATTCTTGTCTCACAGCGTTAAAAGGGTGTGAGGGTAAGAGGCGGGTATGGGTAATGCTGTAGGTATTCAGGCGCGGGGTGGCATTGGGGCTGGCAGACCGTGGGTTGAATAACAGCTGTTCAGCGTCTGCCTGGCTTGTCGCCGCTGCGTTTACATCGTAGTGGAACAACTCGGCATTGGGGGTGAAGTCGTGCAATGCGATAGCAGGAAGTGTGGGCGTGAAGGCGTATTTCTTGAGGGAGCTCATAGTGTCCACCGAGAGTAGGAAGGTGCAGTTGTTATAGGCAGTCAGCAGGGGAGTAATAACCGCCCTGAAAGTATTCGAAAGGCAGGTGTTTAGCCAGCAGCGCACTGTCGGCAAACTCGACAGTGTCGGCAATAAAGCACACCCGCGCCGTATTGATCAGCGCCAGCATGCGGTCGTAGAGCCGATCGAACAGGTCGGAGCGTGTATTCAGGCTCAGCCGCAGGGCGGAATCCGGAAAGGGCATTTTTATGTAGTTGTAGAGTTCGAGATCGATCAGCAGGTCGGCCTGCTTTGTATCAAGTCTGTAATTGTTGTAGGCGAGGGTGATGCCGCATTGGTCTTTCAATTTATATAACTGGCGCACCATGGCCCTGCGTTCAACCGGGCTGGGCAGGGCATCCAGAGGGTTGTCGATGCAGAGGGTCAAGGGGGGGCTGTGCTTCTCCAGTGATTGGGCAGTCTGAACAATTTGTTTGTGCAGGTCTGCGTTCATTAAGGCGGCTTGGTCAATGTGCAGGAACTTATGACTGCGCGAAGGAGGGGAGACGCTGCGCCGTACATCTATACGGTGTAGCGCTTCCTTATAGGCAGTTTCAGGTAACGCGCGAGTGTGCGGCCACGCTATGCGGATTTCACTGCCCCAGAGTGCATGGCTGCGATCAACGATAGCCTGCCTGACAATGTTGAAGTCCACCGAGTGGGCAGGGGGGATTTTCTCGCTATTCACGATTCGACCGCTCCTTGGCGGATTGGAAATGGCCGGTGCATATAAGACCCCGGCTTAGTTTGTACCCATAACCGCGAATATTCTGGATGATGTTTTCACCGTAGTGCGCCTTGATTTTACTGCGCAGTCGGCTGATAGACTTTTCCATCGCTCTGGAGTCGTAGTATTTGGTATTCAAACCCATGACGGCGGCGATCTCGTTGTGACTGAGCAGTCGCCGTTGGATAAGGGCTTCCAATACACTCATTTCAACAAAGGATATTTCCAGTTTTTTGCCGTCGCCATAAATGCACATGCGGTCTTGATCGAGTACCAAGCCACACTGATTCAGTCGTGCACTCTCGCTGAGGAATGCATCAAACAGGCTCAATTTTTTCTCAGGGGGGGTGTCGACCACCTTGATGCAGTAATCCGCGCCTGCCAGGTAGTATTTTGTTTTGCTCAGGGTTGAGGCAAAGGTGACAACGACAAATATGGTGCAGCCGGGATTGTTGTTTCTGGTCTTTCTTATTATGTCCAGTGTCTGGCTACTGGCCGAGGGTGTGTCAATTTCTATGATGATTGCGCGGTAATCACCGTGACTTTCCTGGGTGTCAATGAGTTGTTCGTAGTAACGTGTATCGACTTTCAAATCATCCGTTACAGTGCGAACTATAAACTCCCGAAAGTCCTCCGATTTCGATTGAGTCCGTGCAATAGCGAGGACGTTGGAAAAATGCATCACCTACTCCCTTTTCCGGCATGCAAGGCCGTCAGTTCATTCGCTGCCAGCGTTTAGATACTAATCGAATTGATTCCGCTAAAACGTGACAAATTTTAACATTCGCCACTTTATTTGCGGGGGGGCGGAGCGAGGGGAGAGGGGGGTGTTGTGGGGAAGTTTGTACGGTATTGCACATATGCTAGTGCAGTTTTTAGTGTGCGATAAATATTTTAGGTCAATGGGTTAGCGACGGCGGACGGTTAAATATTATCAATAATGAGGGGGGCTCAATGCGCCCCTTTCAAACTCTCAGGCTGTAGCGTCTAACTCAGCAGCCACACCCGGACGCGCACCTGAGCAGCTCAAGTTCCCCACGGCTTAAAACCCAAGGCGAATCTCGGCACATAATCCACCTCCCGAACGATTGCTCAAGGTCAACGACCCGCCTATGGCGACGGTCAGTTGCTGTGCAATTGCCAGCCCCAGGCCCGTACCACCGGTGCCGCGATTGCGAGAGCTTTCCACCCGGTAAAACGGCTGCATCACCTGCACCAGTTCGTCCTCGGCAATCCCCGGCCCGCGATCCAGCACCTTGATCGACAATTCCCCGTTTGTCGTCGAGCCCACTACCAGCTCTGCACTGCCTGCGAACTTCAGGGCGTTGTCCACCAGGTTCACCAGCACCCGGCGCAGGGCGTGGGGGCGAGTGTCGAGTACCACCGCGCTTTTACCGGAGAGGCTCACCTGCTTGTGCATGTCCTGGTAGTCAAACACCAGGCTGTCGAGAAACGCATCGAGGTTGATTCGGTGGCTGGCTTCGCTGGCACCATGAACGCTGCGCGCATAGGCCACGCCTTCGCGCACCAGGTGTTCCATTTCGCCGAGGTCGCTCCAGAGTTTGTCGCGGTCGGCGGAGTCTTCCATGAATTCGGCACGCAATTTCATGCGGGTTATCGGGGTTTGCAGGTCATGGGAAATCGCCGCGAGAATCTGCATGCGTTCCTTGAGGTATTCGGCGATGCGCTGTTGCATTGCATTGAACGCGGCGGCGGCATGCGCGACTTCCGTTGGGCCGGTTTCGTCCAGCGCAGTGGGGTGGGCATTCGGGTCGAGGGTCTCTACCGCCCGCGCCAAACGGGTCAGGGGGCGTATGGCCAGGCGCACGGCGAACCACGTGCAGCCCAGCAGCAGCGCAAGCTGGAGCACCAGCACCACGGGCAGCCAGTAGGCGACGGGCATAGCCGCAGGACGCACGTCGAGGGTGATCGGGCTGCCATCGGCCAGGGTCAGGTGCGCCTGGAAATGCTTTTGCAGGCCGGGGATGTCACGGAAGGTCAGCGCGTAGTGTTCGCCCAGCGCGTCCGCGATCGAGGTGGCGGCCATGGGCATATCGTCGCTGCGCATCGGCTCGCCGGTTTCTCCGGCATTGAGCAGGTACCGGTAATTCTGCCGGTCGAGGCGCGGCAGCCAGCTGGCGCGTTCGTTGGCGGGTAGACGGTCGAGGATGGCGACTGAGGTGGAGACATCGTTTTCCAGGTTGCCCAACATGGCGGTGCGCGTGCTGATATAGCGCTCGTAGAACTGCGCACTGAACGACAACCCATGGGCGCACACCAGGCTGATCAAGAAGATCAGTGACAACTGCGACGCCAACGTGCGCGGCCAGCCCAAGCGCAGTCTCATAAACCGTGGCGTCATTGATCGGCCCCGAGGATTTCCACCGGCAAGGAGAACACATAGCGCTCACTGCGCACGGTCTTGATACAGGCCGGCTCACGGGCGTCATCCAGCAGGCGTTGGCGCAGGCGGCTCACCAGCAGGTCGATGGAACGGTCAAACAGATCGGCGTCGCGGCCTTGGGTCAGGTTGAGCAACTGGTCGCGATTGAGCACGCGCTGGGGGTGGTCGAGGAACACCCGCAGCAGGCGGTATTCGGCGCCGCTCAGGGCCACCAGGGTGCCGTCTGCGTCGAGCAGATGGCGCGCGGTGGTGTCCAGTCGCCAGCGACCAAACCGGATCAGGCGCCCGGTTTCGCTGACCAGCAGGTTCGGCGGCAACATGCGTGTGCGGCGTAACACGGCGTTGATGCGCGCCAACAGTTCACGGGCCGCGAAGGGTTTGACCAGGTAGTCGTCGGCGCCCATTTCCAGGCCGATGATGCGGTCGGTTTCATCGTTGCGCGCAGTGAGCATCAGCACCGGTGTGGCCTTGTGCTTGCCCACCCGCAGCTCGCGGCACAGCTGCAAACCGTCGTCGCCGGGCATCATGATGTCCAGCACGATGAGGTCTACCGGTGTCGTGTCGAGGAAACTGCGCATCTGGCGGCCGTCGGCGACCACGGTGGTGCGCATACCGTTTTTCTTCAGGTAGTTGCCTACCAGCTCGCGGATCTCCCGGTCGTCATCGACGATCAGGATGTGATCGACATGATCCATGCTGCCTGCCTCGTTAAATACTCAGTGGAGCGCAGTCTAGCCACTGGCGACGGCCTTGCCTTGTGCCCTTTGTATTGCAGTGTATCCGGCTATAACGGAGATACATGACGAAGCAAAATCGGGCACACGCAGGGATGCGCGAGTTGTGGCTGGTCGGTTACGGCAGGCTCAAGGGCCATGGGAAGCCCTGAGCAACAGCGCTTCGAATACCTGTTGCACCTGCGGCTCATCACTGTGGGCCACATTAAAACGCATCGAGTCGCGGTGCGCCGCGTCATAGCCGAACAGCGCACCGGGCGCCAGCACCATGCCGTGTTTCAAGGCCGCCTGGGCCAGAAGCTCGCCGTTGATTCCGGGCGGCAGGCGCGCCCAGATGAACATTCCGCCCTCATAACCCATGGGCAGTTCGCAGCCGCAACGCTTAAGCCATTGTTCGACCCGTCCACCGGCCTCCATCAAGCGCTGCACCATGCGCTTGCGGTGCTTGGCGTAGCTGCCTTCGCTGAGCATGCGGTACACGATCTGCTCGAACAGCTCGGAGGTCACGCCGCCGCTCATCAGCTTCATATTGGTCAGGTTGGCCGCCAGTTGCGGTGCGGCGACCACGAAGCTGACGCGGGCGTTGGCGCTGAGGGTCTTGGAAAAACCCGACAGGTAGGTGACCTGGTCCAGGCCGGCGAGCGCGGCCAGGCGCGGCGGTGGGGTGGGGTGCAGGTCGCCGTAGAGGTCATCCTCGACGATATGGCAAGCGTATTGCTGGGTCAGTTGCAGCAGGCGAAATGCCTGGCCGGGGCTGAAGGAATGGCCGGTGGGGTTGTGCAGTATGCCGGTGGTGAGGTACAGGCTGGGGCGGTGCTCAGCCAAAAGCTGTTCGAGGGCATTGAAGTCAAAACCATCGGGCCGGCGTTGGATCGTTACCACCTTGACCCCGTGCAGCGCCAGGTTGGCGTGGAAGTTAAAGTAGCACGGCGCATCCAGCAGCACGGTGTCGCCGGGCCGTGCCAGCAAGCGCATGAGCATGTCCAGGCCTTGCACGGTATTTGGCGTGGTGATGATCTGGTCCACCGGCACCGACAGGCCTTCACCGTGCAGCTTCTGTTGCAGCGCCTGGCGCAACGGCAGCAGCCCGGCCGGCGTGCCCAGCCCGGCGATGCGCAACGACGGCGCACGCACCACGCTGCGCATGGCTTGACGAATGGCGTCGCTGTCCAGCCACGCCTCGGGCAAGTGGCCGCCGCCGGGGCGCAGTTCGCCGTAGACCGTTGCGAGGGGGCGGCGCAATACGCTGAGCAGGTCCTGAGGCAGCAAATCAACCCAGTTTGTCGTGGCCGTATGGACGCGGTCCACGGTCACGAAATAGCCACGGCCTTGGCTGGACGTGAGCAGATTGCGCCCGCGCAGGCGGTCGAGGGCTTCGTTGAGGGTGAACTTGCTCACGCCCAGGGTCTGGGTCAGTTCGCGCACCGAGGGCAACTTGCTGCCGGCAGCCCATTCGCCGTTTTCGATGGCCCGGCTGAATGCCTCGACGATCTGTTGCACCTTGGGGGTGCCCTCGACAAAGGCAATGGCCGATACGAACATGCGACTTCCTTATCTTTACTGGTAATTTTACCGGTGAAGTTCGGGCGGATTAGGCCTCACTTTACCTGCCTTGTGCAAGGGCAAATGCCTAGACTGCAGGCTCTCTTCCCCAGGTCCCCGGCCATGACAAGTGCGTTAACCCTTTCTTCGTTTCTGTACTTCCTGCTGTTTAGCGCAACCATGACGTTCAGCCCCGGCCCCATGACCCTGATGCTGTTGAGCCTGGGCCTGCGCGACGGCCTGCGCCGTTCGATCCCGGCGCAGATCGGCGCGAGTGTGGCGTACCTGATATCGATCCTGATCTTTGCCGTGGGCTTTTCCGAGCTGGTCAAGGGCTACCCTGTCATCACGCAGGCAATCCAGGTGGTGGGCGTGGCGTATATCCTTCACCTCGCCTACAAACAGTGGACCAGCAGCGGCGTGGTGATCGACCGGATCGGTCACGTGGAAGCTGCGCGCAACCTGTTTGGCAAAGGGTTGCTGACCGGGTTTTCCAACCCCAAGACCCTCATCATGTTCAGCGCGGTATTCCCCCAGTTTGCCGGGACCGGCGAGCACCGTTCGACGCTGGATATCGCGATCCTCGGGCTGACGTTCCTGCTGCTGCAATTCGCCAGCGGCTGCCTGTATTGCTACTTCGGCCAGCGCATCAAGCATGTGCTGGAAGACCCCAAGCGGCGTGTGGTGTTGCAGCGCATCACGGCAGTGCTGCTGCTGGGCGTGGCGCTGATGCTGGCGCGGGGCTTTGCCCACTGAGGACGCCGAGCTTATCAGCGGTAGTGGCTAATTGCCGGTGCCCTGATAGACTCCTGGCATTCACTCAGGATTTCATCTCACCATGTCAGCTGCAGAAGGAACCGGACTTCCGCTCGCTTCACGGCTGTACAGATCCCGCCTGCTTGGGCTGACGCTCGGGTTGGTGTGCGTGGTGTTCGGGATGTATCCCCTGGACCCTGCCGGGTGGGTGTGGGCGTGGATGCTGATCAACGCGTTTGTCTGGCCGCACCTGGCTTTTCAACTGAGCGTGCGCACCACCAACGCACTGCGCAGCGAACGGCGCAACCTGCTGTTTGATTCCTTTTGCGGTGGGTTCTGGGTCGGTGCCATGCACTTCAACCCGTTGCCCAGTGTGACCACCTTGTCGATGATGACCATGAACAACGTGGCCATTGGCGGCCCCCGTTTCATGCTGGCCGGGTGGGTGGCGCAGGCGCTGGGTATCGGCACCTCGTGGCTGTTGTTCGCCCCGGCCTTTATCGCCGTGACCACCCAGGTTCAGCTTTACGCCTGCCTGCCAATCCTGATGGTGTATCCGCTGGCATTGGGTTGGATCTGCTACCGCCAGGCGGTGACGCTGGCGCGACACAAGCGCGAGCTATTGGCGTTGAGCCGCACCGACAGCCTGTCCGGACTGCTCAACCATGGCGCCTGGAAAGACCACCTTGAGCTTGAATTCCAGCGCTGCCGCCGGGGTTGCGCCGGCGCCGCCATTGCCTTGATCGACATTGATCACTTCAAGATCATCAACGACACCTACGGCCATGTCACCGGCGATATCGTCCTGCGCCAACTCAGTAAAGTCCTGCGCCAGAACCTGCGCGCCACCGACCTCGCCGGGCGTTACGGTGGCGACGAGTTCTGTGTGATCCTGCCGGGCATGCCTCTCAACCGCGCCACCGAAGTGATGGATGCGCTGCGCGACCGCTTCAACGCCTTGGCCTACGCCCAGGACCCGACGTTGCGCGCGAGCTTGAGCATCGGCCTGGCGCCGTATCAACCGAGCCATGCGGATTCGACACACTGGTTGAATGATGCCGACCAAGCGTTGTACGAAGCCAAGAGCAGTGGGCGAAACCGCGTGAGTTCCGTGCAGGGGAGTTGGTTGCGATCGGTCTAGTGGGGTAGGGTGTCACGGCACCCTCCAACAACAATCAAGGATCGGTTCATGCTCTTCAACTTCTCGCGTACCCTCCTGGCCGCCACCCTGGCCGTGTCCTTCGCCGTGCCGGCCTACAGTGCCGAACCCCACAAACAGATCCAGGCACATGCCGAACAGTACAAGGCCGAGGCGTTGAAGCTGTTGGAACGCCTGGTGAATATCGACTCGGGTTCGGGGTATGAGCCGGGCCTGACGCAAGTGCGCGATATCGCCGTGGACGAGCTGAAACAGCTGGGCTTTGCTATTGAACAGGTGCCGGATAAAGCGGCCAACAACAGCCACGTGGTTGCCACCCTCAAAGGCACCGGCAAGGCCAAGATCCTGCTGATGGCCCACATGGACACCGTCTTCAAGGAAGGCTCGGCGGCCGAGCGCCCGTTCCACATCAAGGACGGCCGCGCCTATGGCCCCGGCGTGATGGATGACAAGGGCGGCATCGTCGCCGGCATCTACGCGCTCAAAGTCCTCAAGGACCAGGGCTTCAAGGACTACGCGCAAATCACCTTCCTGCTCGACGCCAGCGAAGAAACCGGCTCCGATGCGGCCTCCGAGCTGATCCGCAACACCGCCAAGGCCCACGACGTCACCCTCAACCTCGAACCCGGCCGCCCCGCCGACGGCCTGGTGGTGTGGCGCAAAGGCAGCGCCACCGCCGTGGTCGAAGTCAAAGGCAAAGCCGCCCACGCCGGTGTCGCCCCGGAACTTGGCCGCAACGCGGCGATGGAGGTTGCGCACCAGATCCTGCAACTCGGCAAGCTGGGGGATGAAGAGAAGAAAACCACCATCAACTTTACTGTGCTCAAGGCCGGCGACCGCACCAACGTCATCCCCGACCAGGCCACGGCCAAGGCGGATGTACGCGCGGCGTTGCCGGAAGAATTTGATCGCATCGAGAAAGATTTAGTGCGGGTGTCGGCGAATAAGCTGATCCCGGACACTGAAGTCACCACCAGCTTGAAACGTGGCTTGCCGCCCATGCCGCAGACGGCGGAGTCGGACAAGTTGGTGGCGATTGCCCAGGGGATTTATGGGGAACTGGGCAAGAAACTGACGATTGAAGGCAGCGGCGGGGCGGCGGACGCGAGTTTGTCAGCTGGGGTAGGAACACCGACGTTGGATGGGTTCGGGATTGTCGGGGGGAATATTCATACCCCGGAGGAGTATGCCGAGGTGGAGAGTGTCGTGCCGCGGGTTTATTTGCTTAGCCGCATGATTATGGAGCTTTCGAAGCGGTGATTGGGGCGGAGGGCTCATCCGGTGGGTTTGGGTGAGCACCTCATTCAGGGGTGAGTGGGTACTTTTTGGGGTGAGCAGGTTCGTGTGGTGAACACGCTTCTGTGGTGAGCAGGCTTGCCCTGCGCTGGGTTGCGCAGCAGCCCCAAAACAGACAATGCCGCTTAACCTGAAAGTACCCACTGCCTGCACTGGGGCCGCTTCGCGGCCCAACGCGAGCAAGCTCGCTCGCCACAGTGGGGGCGGTGCTGTTCTCGAGGGCGTTGGTGTTACCAAGTTGACTGGGCTTCGAGGCTGGCTTTTTGGAGATCATCTTTCCAGACCTCGTTGGCGAGTCTATAGATGTCGGCGAAGAAACCTCGGGGGTCGGCTATTTCTGTTTCGTTCCAGGCCATGGTTATGTATTCGTCGTAATCGTTTTCAAATTCTTTCGAAAAATCAAATTCGGAATTGTCTAGTGCATCTCTGAGAGCAGAGATCAATATAAAACGATGCCTGTAGGAAAGGTACATAAGGTCTTTCAGGATGAAAGAAACTATGATTTTTTCCCTATCTTCTTGATTGTTGGGGTCGTACTTCCATAGCTCTTTTCCAATTGTTTCCTCAAGGTCGTATATCGATAATGCACCTAATATATGAGAGATATTAGGGACGTATGGAGTGTTCATAAAAGGGCATTTCAGCATCGTCTGCTCAACATCCGTATCCAACTGGATATCGCCGACAAATAAATAAACATCAGCGGCTCATCGCTGAGCACCAGCAGGCCGTGGGCAATCGAGTTTTTACCGAGTTTCAGCAGTTCATCCAGTTCGGTCTGGGAGATGTACTGAGCGCTCTGGAATATATGCACCAGGGTCAATTTGCCATTGGCCTGGCACATAGCGACGATGCTGCTTGGGTAAAGAGAGCGGTTGATCGGCGCGACCAGCGCCACTTCATCCCCGACCTTGAAGACTTGCTCGACATCCAGCGCCGAAAAGCTCCAAAAGCTCGAAGCCCAGTCATCAAAGGTATTCAGGCACTCCCGGAAATCGCGAAAGACGCTCTCGACATCGACCGTCTTCACATCCATTGGGGTCAGGGCCAGCCTGCCAATGGCCGGGGTCAAGAAACAGCTCCAACAACAAGAAAATCCATCTGCAATCCCTCGCACTGTGTAATCAGGCGAGGGACTTTGCGGACCTTTTCAGGGGAAGGGAGTAGAGCTTATCCGGCCGTTACGTGGGAAGTTTCGACAACTTTCGTCTTCTCCCGCCCCAGCACCAGGCTGCACAGCGCCGGCAAGAACAACAGCGTCAACACCGTGCCCACCAGCACTCCGCCAATCAGCACATAGGCCAGGGACGACCAGAACACCGACAACGTCAGCGGAATAAACGCCAGCGCCGCCGCCAACGCGGTCAGGATCACCGGCCGTGCGCGTCGCACCGTGGCTTCAATAATCGCCTCGCGAATCGGCATGCCGTGGTCCTGGTTCTGGCGAATCTGGTCGGTAAAGATCAGCGTGTTGCGCATCAGAATCCCGCCAATCCCGATCAAACCCAGAATCGCGTTGAAGCCGAACGGCTGGTTGAACAGCAGCAAGGTCGGCACCGCGCCAATCAAACCCAGTGGTGCAGTGGCGAAGACCATGAACATCACACCGAACGAGCGCACCTGGAACATGATCACCGTGAGGGTCAGCAGGATCATGATCGGGAACAGCGCGGCCAGGGCGACGTTGGCCTTGGCGCTTTCTTCCACTGGGCCGCCGATGTCGATCTGGTACCCGGTAGGCAGCTTGGCGATCAGCGGCTGCAGGTCTTTGTACACGGCCATTTCCACGTCGGGCGGTTGCACGCCGTCGATGATGTCGGCGCGCACTTCGACGGTGGTCGCGCGGTTGCGGCGCTTGAGGATCGGTTCCTCCATCACCGCCTGGAAATGCCCGACCTGGGCAAGCGGCACCGAGGTGCCGGCGCTGTTGGTGAGGGTCATGTTGTTGAGGTTGCCGAGGTCCTCGCGTTGGTTGCCCTGGGCGCGCGCGACCACCGACACAGTGCGGTTGCCTTCACGCACTTCGGTGATCGGGTTGCCGCTGAGCAAGGCGTTGAGCTGGGATTTCACCTCGTTGGGGGTGAAGCCCAGCAGGCGCAGACGGTCTTGATCCAGTACCAGGCGATAACCGCTGGTGCGCTCGCCCCAATCAAGGAAGGCGTCCTTGGTCAGTGTGTTGGCGGCGACGACCTTGCGCACGTCCTCGGACAGACCGCGAACGACGTCCACATTCGGGCCGGAAACACGGAACACCACCGGGAACGGCACGGGCGGGCCGAACAGCAGTTGCGTCACGCGCACCCGTGCCGAGGGAAACTCACCGGCGGCGATGCGTTCACGCATGCGTACTTTCAGCGCGTCGCGGGCATGGGAGTCCGGGGTTTGGACGATCAGTTTGGCGAACGCCGGGTCCGGCATTTCGGGGTTCAGCGACAGGAAAAAGCGCGGTGCACCGCCGCCCACATAGGTGTCGACCAGGGTCGTTTGCGGCTCTTGCAGCAGCGCCTTTTCCAGTTGCGCAGCCACCGCTTCGGTACTTTTGAAGGCGCTGCCCGGCGGCATATACACCTCAAGAATCAGCTCGGAACGGTCGGAGTTTGGGAAGAACTGCTTCTTCACCACACCCATGCCCGCCACGCACAGCACAAATGCGCCGACGACCAACCCGGTTACCAGCCAGCGCCGCTGCACGCAGGCTTGCACCAAACTGCGCAGTTTCTGGTAATAGCGCCCGGCGTAAATCGCATCATGGCCGCCGGGCACCGGCTTGATCTGTGGCAGCAGCTTCACGCCCAGGTACGGCGTGAACACCACCGCCACCAACCATGAAGCAATCAGTGCAAACCCGACGATCCAGAAGATATTGCCGGCGTATTCCCCCGCACCGGAACGCGCGAAGCCTACCGGCAGGAAGCCAATAATGGTCACTAAGGTGCCGGTCAACATTGGCGCTGCCGTGGAGCTCCAGGCAAAGGTCGCCGCGTGAATCCGGTCGAAGCCTTCCTCAAGCTTCACCACCATCATTTCGATGGCGATGATTGCGTCATCCACCAGCAGCCCCAGGGAAATGATCAGCGCGCCCAGGGTAATGCGGTCGAATTCACGCCCGGTGAGCAGCATGATCACAAACACCACCGACAAGGTCAGCGGCACCGCCGCCGCCACCACCAGCCCGACGCGAAAGCCCAGGGCCAACAGGCTGATCACCATCACCACCGCCAGGGCGACGAAGAATTTCAGCATGAACTCGTTCACCGCCAGGCTGATGTTTTTCGCCTGGTCGGAGACCTTGGCGAAATTCACGCCCAGCGGCAGGTCGGCCTGGATCTTGGCTTCCTGGGCCTTGAGGCTCTTGTCCAGGTCGAGGCCGTTCCAGTGTTTCTCCATGATCACGCCGAGCATCAACGCCGGGTCGCCCTGATGGCGGATACGGTAGCTGGGCGGGTCTTCATAGCCTCGGCTGACGCTGGCCACATCGGCGATGCGCAATAGACGGCCGTTGACTTGCAGGGGCACGTTTTCAATCAGCGCCAGGCTGTCGAACGCGCCGTCGATGCGAATGTAGGCGCGGGCGCCGGCCGTCTCGACAAACCCCGACGGCGCCACGGCGTTCTGGGCGGCGAGGGCGGCAAAGATCTGGTCCGGCTTGATACCCAGCGTTGCCAGGCGCTCATAGGAAAACTCGACAAAGATCCGCTGCGCCTGCTCACCGAGGATATTGACCTTCTTCACCCCCGGCAGGTTGAGGAAACCCTGGCGCAGGTCTTCGGCCATCTGCACCTGTTGGCGGTGGGGCAAGTGCTCGGCTTCCAAGGCGTACAACGCAAAGTACACATCGGAATACTCATCGTTGAAGAAGGGGCCGATCACGCCGCTGGGCAACCTGGCGGCTTCATCGCTGAGTTTCTTGCGGGTCTGGTAGAACAGCTCCTGGACCTCGCTGGGGCGCGTGGACTCCTTGTAGGTCATGCGCATCGACACGAAGCCCGGCTGGGCGATGGTCTCCACGCGGTCGTAGTAGTCCAGCTCCTGCAGGCGTTTTTCCAGGCGGTCGGCCACCTGCTCCTGCATTTCCTGGGCGGTCGCGCCCGGCCAGGCGGCGGTGATGGTCATCACCTTGACCGTGAATAACGGGTCTTCGGCGCGCCCCAGCTTGCCGAACGAGAAGACCCCGGCGGCGAGGATCGCAATGATCAGGAACAACGTGACCGCGCGATGCTTGACCGCCAGTTCCGAGAGGTTGATACCGCGCATGCTCAGTTTTCCTGTTTGCGGTTGAGGGCCAGCACTTGGGCGGGCAAGAGACGCACCGCGTCACCGCTGTGCAGCAGGTGCGCGCCGAGGGCAACGATGAGCTGTCCGGGCGTAACGCCGCTGTCGAGCAGGGCCTCTTCCTGGCCGAGGCTGGCGACGTTCACCGGGGCGAAGCTGACCTTGTCGTCTGCGCCGATCAGCCAGACGCCGGTGCCTTGTCCTGAGTCCTGCAGTGCGCCGATGGGCACGCGGGTTTGCGGCGCCTGGCCGTTGCCTTGCAGGCGCACGGTGATGGTGGAACCGAGGGCGAAACGGTCGACGGCGCCGTGCAATACGTAGCGGGCGCGGTAGGTGCGGGTGGTCGGGTCGGCGCTGGCGGACAGTTCGCGCAGGGTGGCGATCACCGCCTGGTCCGGGGCGCCGAAGGGGAAGGCCAAGGCTTTTTGTGCGGCCTGGTCGCGCTGGTTTTCCGGCAGGTTGACGATGGCTTCGCGGGCGCCGTCATGGGCCAGGCGCGCAACGATCTGCCCTTCGGCGACCACCTGGCCACGGTCCGCCCGCACGTCGGTGATGATGCCGTCGCCGTCGGCCTTGAGGACGGAATAGGTGCGGCGGTTTTCGATCTGGCTGGCGTCGGATTGTGCGGCGGCGAGCTCGGCTTCGGCGACGCGCAGGTTGGTCGCCGATTGGTCGAAGATCTGCCGTGACACCGCGCCGGTACTGGCCAGGCGTTGGTAACGGTTTTCGTCGTCGCGGCGCTGGCGCAGTTGCGCCTGGGCGGCGTTGACGCGGTTCTTCGCCGAGCGCAGGGCCAGTTCGAAGTCGCCGATGTCCAGCACCAGCAGGGTGTCGCCACGGGACACGTGCTGGCCGGGGTCGACTTTACGCTCGATGACCTTGCCGCTGACCCGGAACCCCAGGTCGCTTTCGGTGCGCGCCGCGACCACGCCGGTGTAGGCGCTTTGCTGGGTGCCGGCGGCTTCGACTTTGGCGGCGAGGACCGGGCGTGGCTGGGGCACTTCAGCGGCGGTATCGGCCTTGCTGTTGCAGCCATTGAGGACGATCAACAGCGCCAGGGGCGTGACAAGACGCAAGGGGAGAGGGTGCATGGCGGGCTCCGGGGTGACTAGGGGGCAAAAAATTATGGACATAATTTTTTACGCATATTATGGTCGAAATATAAATTAATCCAGCCCCCCGGATGCCCTCCATGACGAACGCCCCGGTCCCATCACGAAGCCTGTTGTTTCTACTGGTGGCCCTGACCGCGCTGGGAGAGGTTTCGACCCAATTGATCATTCCCGGCCTTGGCGCCATTGAGCAGGCGTTGGCCGCTCCCGCCGGTTCCGCGCTGATGGCGCTGTCGGCGTTTGTGGCAGCCTTTGGCCTCGGTCAATTGCTGTTCGGGCCGCTGTCGGACCGTATCGGCCGGCGCCCGGTGCTTATTGGCGGCCTTGCGCTGTATGTGCTGGCGACCTTGTCGATGCTGCTGGTCGACGACATGTATCAATTCATCGCCGCCCGCGTGCTGCAAGGCCTCGGCGCCTGCGCCGCGCTGGTACTGGCGCGCACGGTGGTGCGCGATGTGTGGAAGGCCGAAGCGGGGCCGGCCCTGGCGTTGACCATGATCGGCATGCTCTACGCCATTGTGGTGGCGCCGATGGTCGGTGGGCTGCTGATCAAATTGTTCGGCTGGCACGCGCCGATCATCCTGGCGTTGACGATTGGCAGCGTGGTGTTGCTGCTGGCCGCGCTGTTCTTTCGCGAGAGCAACCACGCCCTCGACCCCAAGGCCGGCCACTGGCGCACCCTGGGCGGGCAATACCTGGATCTGCTCAAGGGTCGCCAGTACCGTGCGTTCGCCGTGGCCCTGGCGTGCACCTATGGCGCCATGTTTGCGGTGATCGCCGGTTCATCGACGGTGTTTATCAACTTACTGGGCTTCAGCAGCCTGGAGTACGGCATCAATTTCGGCCTGATCGTGTCGATGCTGATCGTCGGCTCCACCTACACCCGACGCAACATCATGCGCCTGGGGCCGCAGCGGATCGTGGCGATGGGCGTGGCGCTGGTGGCCTTCGGCGGGGTATTGGCCGTGGTCATTTATGCCCTGTTCGGCTTGTCGGCAGTCGGCCTGGATATCCCGATTGCCCTGGCCACCCTCGGCGGCGGCCTGGTCTTGCCCGGTTCGGTCACCGGCGGCGTGATGCCCAACGCACACCGCGCCGGGTTGGCGGCGGGGCTGATGGGGTTTTCGCAGATGTTCGGCGCCACCTGCAGCGGCGTGCTGTTGAGCCACCTGCGTGACGGCAGTGCCGCGCCGATGATCATCATCCAGGCGTGCTTTGCGGTGACGGCCTTCGTGGCGTTTCACCTGCTGCGCGAGCGGCGCACGGCCCTGGTGCCCAGCGTTTGAGTTGTCACACTTTGTCCAAGTTATTTTGACCTAGATGATTACGATTCTCTTTTGAGTCCAATCCTAAGGTCCACGCCCATGCTTGCTGCTTCTCGCTTCTCACCCCTGGCCCTGCTGGTTGCCGGCAGCCTCAACGCGCATGCCGACGAGCCCTTGGCGCTCAATGACGTCGTGGTGACGGCCTCCGGCTTTGCCCAAAGTGTGGAAGACGCGCCGGCCTCCGTCACGGTGATCGATGGCGAAGCGCTGCGCCGTAAATCCTACCGTGACCTCGGCGACGCAGTGCGCGACGTGGAGGGCGTGACGGTCAATGGCGGCGCGAATGAAACCGACATCTCCATCCGTGGCATGCCGGCTGACTACACGCTGATCATGGTCGACGGCAAACGCCAGAGCGCACGGGAGTCGCGGGTCAATGGCAACAGCGGCTACGAGCAAAGCTTCGTGCCGCCGGCCGCAGCCATCGAGCGTATCGAAGTGGTGCGCGGGCCGATGTCGTCGCTGTATGGCTCGGATGCGATCGGCGGTGTGATCAACGTGATCACACGCAAAGTCTCGCCGACCTGGGGCGGTTCGGTGGGTTACGACTATTCTGCACGCCAGCACAGCGACCAGGGCAATGCGCGCCAGACCCAGTTCTACCTCAGCGGCCCACTCAAGGAAGACTTCCTCGGCCTGCAGGTGTGGGGCCGTTACCTGGACCGCCAGGCCGACGACGATATCGAGCAGACCAATGGCTTTAGTAAGGCCGACCACCGTGACCTCACCGCACGCCTGGCCTTCACGCCGACCCTCGACCACGACATCCTGCTGGAAGCGGGCGCCACGCGCCTGAAGAACGGCGACGGCATGAGCGCCAACTGGGCCACCCGCGAGCAGGAAAACAACCGCGATCACTGGTCGCTGTCCCATCAGGGCCGTTGGGGCTGGGCCACCTCGGACGTCGCGTTGTCCCAGGAAACCTCCTCCCGCGAAGGTAAGGCCACCCCGGCGCAAACCGATATCTACGGGCGCAAACCCGAGATCAAGAACACCGTGTTCGATGCCAAGCTGGTGGTGCCCACTGCGCATAACGTCAGCACATTCGGCCTGCAATGGAATGAAAGCGAGTTGACCGACTGGAACCAGGGCCTGGGCGACCGCGTCGACTATAAATTCTCGGTGGTGCAAAAAGCCCTGTTTGCCGAGAACGAATGGTCGATGACCGACAGCTTTGCCCTCACCACCGGCCTGCGGTTGGACGAGCACGAAGAGTACGGCGCCCATCTCAGCCCAAGGGTCTACGGCGTCTGGCGCGCCACCGAACAGTGGACGCTCAAAGGTGGCATCGCCCGTGGTTTCAAGGCCCCGGAATTGCGTGCGGTGGTCGAGGACTACGCTTACCTGCGCCGCAACCGCTTCGTGATGTTCGGCAACCCCGACCTCAAGCCCGAGACCAGCACCAACTATGAAGTCTCGGCGTTGTGGAGCAACCGCGACAACCTGTCGGGCGGCGTCACGCTGTTCTACAACGACTTCCAGGACAAGCTCTCCACCGTCACCACCGACCGCCGCTGGAACACCTACACCATCATGGAGCGGGTCAACGTCGACAAAGCGATCATTCAGGGCGTGGAACTGAACGGCCAATGGGACATCAGCCCCAGCGTGTTGCTCAAGGCCAATTACACCTACACCGATTCGGAGCAGAAAAGCGGCGCCAACAAAGGCGCACCCCTGGCCCTCACGCCAGAGCAAAAGGCCAATGTGCGTAGCGAATGGACGATCAACGACCGCACCCAGGCCTGGGTTTCGCTGAGTTACTACGGTGAAGAAACCGGTAATACCATTACCGACGAACCGGCGCCGGGCTACACCACCGCCGACCTCGGAGGCTCCTTCGACGTGAACGATTCGCTGACCCTCAACGCCTCCCTCAACAACCTCACCGACAAGCGCCTGGACGATGAAACCTACGGCACGGTGAACTACGGCCGCACCCTGTGGATGGGCGCCACGCTCAACTTCTAAAGCGCCGCCGGCAATCGCACCACCGCGCACAGGCCGGCCGGTGGGCGATTCTCCAACACCAGTTCGCCGCCATGGGCCTGGATGCACGAGCGTGCAATCGCCAGGCCCAGCCCCACGCCGCCGTCGCTGACGCCACGCTGCACAAAGGGTTCGAACACCTTGGTGAGCCAGTCCTCGGGCAAGCCTTGGCCGTGGTCGAGAATCTCGATGCACAGCCAGCCGTTATCCTGGCGTGCCAGGCTCAACCGGGCATCACCGGCATGGTGCAGGGCGTTGTCGATCAGGTTGGTGAGGGCGCGTTTGAGCGCCAGGGGGCGACAGGTCAGCATCAGCGGCGGTGCGCCCGTCCAGTTGAGGGGCTGTTGCAGGCGTTGGTAACGCCTGGCCAAGTCGTCCAGCAGCGCGGTGAGTGACAGCGTGGTGGTGGGTTCTTGCACCGCATCGTCACGCACGAAGTTCAAGGTTTCGCGCACCATCGCACTCAACTCGCTGAGGCTTTCGAGCATGTCATCACGGGCCTCGCCGGGTTCGAGCAATTCCACCTGCAGGCGCAGTTCGGTGAGCGGCGTGTTCAGGTCATGGCTGACCGCTGCGAGCATCCGCGTGCGGCCTTCGACATGCCGGGCGAGGTTGGCCTGCATGGTGTTGAAGGCGGCGGTAAGGTCGCGGGCTTCCTGGGGGCCTTGTTCGGGCAGCGGCGCGATCCATTCCCCACGGCTGACGCGCGCGGTGGCCTGGGCCAGGGTCCGCACCGGGCGTACCACGCGGGCGATGAAAAACATCACGATCAACAGCACCGGCAGGGTCGTCACCGGCAGGCTGTAGGCCAATACCCGGCCCCATTCGTAGGCACCGGCGGGATATTGCACGGCGTTCAAGTAGCTGCCGTTGGGCAACGGGACGCTGGTGCGCAGGCGCAAGGGGGCCCAGCCGGCGGGGCTGAACACGTGGGTGCGCGCGTCGGCGCCGCTGACTCTTTCCAACTGCATGCCGATGGCTGCGGCGGGGTCCAGCTGCAGTTGGCTGCGCAGCTCGTCGGCCAGTCGCTGTTCTTCCGGGCGCAGCTCAAAGGGCGCGACTTCCGCCGTGTGGGCAATCCAGAAGCGCGTGTCGTCGGTGCCGATGGCGGCTAACAGGTGCTCGGTCTCACTCGGCGTCAGATCGATGGCTGCGTGATGGGCGGTGCTCAAGCGTTCCAGGCTGAAACGGCGGGACAACGGGTGGATCAGGCTGCCGGTGCGCTGCAGGAACAACATCGCGATGGCGTTTGAGGCCAATAGGGCCAGCAGCAACAGCAGGCTTAGCTGACGCGCCATCGTGCGCGGCCACAGCCGACTCAGGGCGTGCATTCATTGACCTCGGCGGCCAGCAGGTAACCACCGCCCCAGATGGTGCGCAGCAGCTCCTGCGCTGCATCGCCCTGGGCGAGCTTGCGGCGCAGGCGGCTGACCTGGCGATCGATCGCGCGGTCGCTCACGTCGCTGTCGGCGGCGGCCGTGAGGTCGATCAGCCGTTCGCGGGGCAACAGGGTGTTGGGATGGGCGAGAAACACTTGCAGCAGGCGACTTTCGGCGGTGCTGAGCTGGACAGCCGGGCTGCCGTCGCGGCGCAACGTGGCGCCAGTCACGCTGAAATGCCAGCCGCCGAATCGATAAGCGCGTGCGCCACTGCGCGGTGCCGCAGGCCCGGTATTGCGGCTTTGGCGACGCAATACACTGTGGATGCGCGCCACCAGTTCGCGAGGCTCGAAGGGCTTGGTGACATAGTCGTCGGCCCCCAGGTCCAGCCCGCGCACGCGGTCGGCGGCGGTGTCGCGGGCGGTCAGCAGGATCACCGGGGTATTGCTGCGCCGATGCAACTGGTTGCACAGCTCAAAGCCATCGCCATCCGGCAACAGTACGTCGAGTACCACCACGTCGAAGGCTTGGGTCTTGAGCAATTGCCACATGCCGGCCGCATCTTCGGCGGTGCGCACATCAAAGGTGTGGCGGCGCAGGTACGTGGCCAACGGCTCGCGAATTTTGCGGTGGTCATCCACCACCAGCACGCGAGGCGCGGCAGGCGCAGGGGCAAACGGCATTGCAGCCCTCGGAGGGTTGAGCGGGAGAGGGGGATATTACTACGAGTCATTATCATTAACGCTGTTTTTGTGCTGGCGTCGCGCAATACCGTTCTATCAGTGGAACGATCAGGGTTGTTTTCATCGTCTAGCGCCGAATTGATATTGGTTTTAAGGTGTATGCACTTTGGAGGACTACCATGAAAAAACTCATCGGCATCTACACCAGCCCCCGCGCTCATTGGGTCGGCGACGGCTTCCCGGTGCGCACCCTGTTTTCCTACGACACCCTGGGCAAGCACATCAGCCCATTCCTGTTGCTGGACCACGCCGGTCCGGTCGATTTCACCCCGACCGCACAACGTCGCGGCGTCGGCCAACACCCCCATCGCGGCTTTGAAACCGTGACCATCGTCTACGACGGCGAAGTCGAGCATCGTGATTCCACTGGCGCCGGCGGCAAAATCGGTCCGGGCGACGTGCAATGGATGACCGCCGCCAAAGGCATCCTCCACGAGGAGTTCCATTCCGAAGCCTTCGCCCGCAGCGGCGGGGTGATGGAAATGGTGCAACTGTGGGTCAACCTGCCGGCCAAGGACAAAATGGCCGACGCCGGTTACCAGACCCTCGTCGATGGCGACATCCCGGTGCTGCCACTGGCCAACGATGCCGGGCAACTGCGCCTGATTGCCGGTGAATTCGCCGGCACCCAAGGCCCGGCGCGTACGTTTACGCCGATTGACGTGTGGGACCTGCGCCTCAAGGCCGGCAAGGCGGTCACCCTGGACCTGCACGCAGGGCGCAACACCGCCCTGGTGATCCTGCGCGGCACGGTGTTGGTCAATGGCGAGGAAGTCGCGCGCCAAGGGCAATTGGCGTTGTTCGAACGCGACGGCAGCCAGCTCAGCCTGGCGTCCAACGACGACGCCAAGGTGTTGTTGCTCAGCGGCGAGCCGATCGACGAGCCCATCGTCGGCCATGGGCCGTTTGTGATGAATACCGAGCAGGAGATTCATCAGGCGTTTGCTGACTTTCAGTCGGGGCGGTTTGGGCAGATGTAAGCACACCCGCTATACCCTGGAGCGGCATTTCATGCGATCTTCCCGTCATTCGCCCTGGAGTCGCCTGGATGCCCTCACTTATCGCTGATCACCCGATGCTGTGCGCCTTGGCGCTGATCTTTATCGACATCGCCGTGTGGCGCCTTATTTCCGCCAACCTTGCCAACTGGAAGCTGGCGGCGCGGTTGGTGATCTTTGCCGTGTTCAGTGCCGTGCTGTTCAACGACGGCATGAACCCCATGCAGCTCGCGCCCTATGCGGACAACACCGCCTTGCACCTGGCCGCCACCGCCTTGCAGATCGGCTGGTGGCTGTTCGCGGCGCGCACGCTGACGGTGTTGCTCGGGGCGGTGATGATGCAGCGGGTCGGGCACACCGGGCGGTTGTTGCAGGACTTGATGGGGGCGGTGATCTTCCTGATTGCGATCATTGCCGCCATGGCCTATGTGCTCGATTTGCCGGTCAAAGGCGTGCTCGCCACTTCCGGCGCGGTGGCGATCATCGTCGGCCTGGCGTTGCAAAGCACCTTGAGCGACGTGTTTTCCGGGATCGTGCTCAACACCACCAAGCCGTATCAGCTGGATGACTGGATCTCCATCGACGGCACCGAAGGCCGGGTGACGGACATCGACTGGCGCGCCACGCGCCTGCAAACCTCCCAGGGCAGCATGGCGGTGATCCCCAACTCCCTGGCGGCCAAGGCCAAGATCATCAACTTCTCGCGCCCGGCGGATATGTTCGGCCTGGCGGTCAGCCTGCAGGTCAGCCCCCATGCGCGTCCGCAAACGGTGATCGAGGCCTTGGAGCGGGCGATGCAAGGCTGCCGACCGCTGCTGGCCCAGCCGGCACCGAGCGTGGCGTTCAAGACCTCGGCAGCCGGCGGTGTCGAGTATGAAATCAGCGGGTTCGTGCCAGCCATGGCCCTCAAGCGCGAGGTGCGTAACCAGCTGTACGACCTGGCCTTCCGTCACCTCCAGGCGGCGGGCGTCGGCGTGTTGTCGGCGACCGAAAGCAGTGCGCCGCCGAGCCTGTCGGCGGCGCGCGCATTGCTTGAGCGCTCGTCGATTTTCTCCACCCTGCGCCAGGAAGAAAAAGACACCTTCAGCCAGAACATGACCCTGCACACCTACCGCAGCGGCGAAATGATCCTGCCGGCAGGGGAGGTGAGCGACCATTTGTTTATCGTCGAATCCGGCGTGGTCTCGGTGATGCTGACCAAGGCCGGGCACAAGTTCGAAGCCGGGCGCATGGGACCGGGCGAGGTGATCGGCGAGGCGGGGATCCTGTCGGACCAGGCGGCGCTGGCGGATTTCACCGCCAAGACGTCCTGCACCTTGTACCGCATCGAGAAGGAATACTTGAAACCGTGCCTGGACGCGCGCCACGACATCAGCGAAGCGATGAAGGCGCTGCTGGATTTCCGCCTGCACACCGCACAGACCTTGACCCAGGAAACGCCGGTGGTACCGGTCAAGAAAGGCTTTCTGCAATGGTTGCGCAAGCGCGGGTTGTAGCCGATTAAGGCGCCATGGCGATGCGGTAGCGCTGGTCGAAATCGTCCGCCAACTGCGCCAGCGTCACATCCCCCAAGCGCGCCAGCAACAACGACTGGGCCTGGTCGAAGGCGTCCGTCAGCGCGGCGTTAACCGCCTGTTCGACCAGGCATTCGGGGTGGTCGGTAGACAGGCCGATGGCGAATAGCGACGGCGTGCCCAGGGCGTTGTGAATATCCAGCAAGGTGATTTCACTCAAGGGTTTGCCCAGGCTCCAGCCGCCCTGGTGGCCTTTTTCCGAGCGTACATAGCCCTTTTCCTTGAGCAGCCCGAGCGTGCGCCGTACCACCACCGGGTTGGTGCCGAGCATCTGGGCAATGGTCTCCGAGGTCGCACGCTCTTCGTGGCGGCCCATATGGATCAGCACATGGAGCATGCGCGAAAGCCGGGTGTCGTTTCTCATCAATAAACCTCAGGTTGAATCCTGCCAAAGTATCGTTCGTAACCTGAAAAGTTGCGAGATGCTTGACGGCGTATTTTTACGTAACTTATGGTGTGTCGTGAAAGCGTTCGGACAACCGGATGCACCCAACACGGGGTCACCTTCATGATGTACGACGTCATTATCGTGGGCGGCAGCTATGCCGGCCTGTCAGCGGGCCTGCAGTTGGCGAGGGCGCGGCGCCAGGTGCTGGTAATTGATGCGGGGCAACGGCGCAACCGGTTTGCGGCCACTTCCTACGGCTTCCTCGGCCAGGATGGCCAGGCGCCGGAGACCATCGCCGCAGAGGGGCGCAGCCAGTTGATGGAGTATCCGACCGTCACCTGGGTACAGGGCAGCGTGATTGAGGCGACTGAGCAGGCGCCAGGTTTCGGCGTTCGCACCGAATACAACGGCACGTTTCACGGCAAACGCCTGATCCTCGCCACCGGCGTGGTGGACGAGTTACCCGCCATCGAAGGCCTCGAACAGCGTTGGGGCAAGCACGTATTCCATTGCCCTTACTGCCACGGTTATGAGCTGGACAAAGGCCGCATCGGCGTATTGGCAACCTCACCCTTGGCCATGCACCACGCGTTGATGCTGCCTGACTGGGGCACCACCACCTTGTTCTCCAATGGCGTGTTCACCCCGGATGCCGAGCAACAGGCGCAGTTGGATCGACGCGGGGTCGGCGTTGAAAACGGACCGGTACGGCGCATCGTCGGTGAGCGTGCCGACCTGGAACTGGTCGACGGCCGAGTGTTCAGCCTTGACGGTATCTTCACAATGTCGCGTACCCGCATCAGCCCTTTGGCCGGGCAACTGGGCTGTGAGTTGGCCGACGGCCCCAGCGGTCCTTACCTGCACACCAATGATCTGCGCCAGACCTCCGTTGCCGGCGTGTTTGCCTGTGGCGATGCCTCCCTTGCCGCCGGTTCCGTGGCGCTGGCCGTGGCAGAGGGGGTGCGCGCCGGGGTGGGCGCGCATTTTTCGCTGATCCAGGGGTGAGGCATACGTTGCCCAGGCACCACGGGGCCGGGGTCTATTTGCTGTCGAGGAAACCCAGCAGCGCGGCATTGAACAGCGCGGGGTCTTGCAGGAACGCAAAGTGGCTGGTGTTCGGCAGTATCAACAGCCCGGCACCGGGGATGGTCGCGGCCATGTACTCGGTGTGTTCACGCTTGATCGCTTCGTCATGGTCGCCGTCGGCAATCAGGATAGGCGTCTTGATGCTCTGCAATTGCGCGTCGGTCCAGTTCGGTTGGCTGGCCCACATATGGCTGATCTGCTCGACAAACGCGCCGTACTCTCCAGGCGTCGGTGACAGCTTGGCGTACTCCTTGCCGGCGCGTTCGATAAAGGCGGCGAAGGTCGGATTTTTCTCGACGCCGTCCTTCACTCCCGCGGTCTGGGTGTTGGCGGCGAAGGCGAAGACTTTGCCGATACGGTCTGGGTGACGCAGGGCCAGGTCAATGCCGATGATCGCGCCGTCGCTCCAGCCGACGATGTCGGCGCGCGGGATGTTCAGGCTGTCGAGCACGGCCACCACGTCATCGGCCATCAGGTCATAACCGTAGGGTCTGTCATCCCGTGAACTGCGCCCGTGGCCGCGGCTGTCGATGCTGATCACGGTGTGCTTGGCGGCCAACGCCTTGACCTGGTGACCCCAGTAATCGGCGTTGGACAAGCCGCCATGCAGCAGCACCACCGGCGAGCCATGACCCGTGCGGGTGTAGTAGACCTTGATACCGTTGACGGCGGCGTAACCGGTCTTTGCACCGACCACGGGGGCGGGCGTCGGCGGCAGGGTTTCCCAGCGTTCAGCGGCGTGGGCGGTCGAGAACGACAACAACAGGCAGGCAGCTGCCAACAGGCGACGTGACATGGCGATTCCTTTTTGCAGTGATCTATCAAAAGGGAGCAGGCTCTGAACTCTAGCATCGCGCCAGGCACGTTAAATACGCATTTTTGTCTATCAAAAACGGCGGTTTGAAAGAAACAAATGCAGTTATATCAATGCAATAAAGTCGTCTAAGCCAGGCAGGGGCATTTTCTTCAATACCACCATGGCATTGCCCTCTACCGTGGTTCCTTCGTCACTTGTTCGAATAAAAAGGAGCTGCAATGAGCTTGATCATTTCCATGGCCGCCTTCGCCCTGGCCACCTCCATCACGCCGGGTCCGGTCAATGTGGTTGCGCTGAGTTCGGGGGCGCGCTTCGGCTTTGTCGCCAGCCAGAAACACGTGTTCGGCGCTGCGGTGGGCTTCACGCTGCTGTTGGTGTTGATCGGCCTGGGCTTGCATGAAGTGCTGGTGCGCTGGCCGATATTGACCCAGTTGATCCAGTGGGGTGGGGTGGCCTTCCTGCTGTACATGGCCTGGAAGCTGGCGGTGGACGACGGCCGCCTGGACGCCGAGGGCACCGCCACGGCGCCGTCGATGCTCTATGGCGCAGTCATGCAATGGCTCAACCCGAAGGCCTGGCTGGCGTGCGTGGCGGGGATGGGTTTGTTTGTGGCGCAGGGCGATGCCGCGCAGGTCTGGCTGTTTGCGGCGATCTACCTGGTGATCTGCTACCTGTCGGTGGCGTGCTGGGCCTACGCGGGAACCTTTTTGCGCCGCTATCTCGGCGATGCTCGTGGCGTGAGGCTGTTCAACCGTTCAATGGCCGGGTTGCTGGTGGCCAGTGTGGGTTATTTATTGCTGGCTTGAGCAGCTCACGGTATTGCCCCGGCGTGGCGGCGAAATGCTGTTTGAACGTGCGCTGGAAATGCGCCTGGTCGGCGAAGCCTGCGGCCAGGGCCACGTCGGCGATCAGCTCGCCCTGGCGCAGTTGGGCGCGGGCGAACTGGATGCGCCGGTTCACCAGGAAGGCATGCGGGGTCAGCCCGTAATACTGCTTGAACGCGCGGATCAGATAAGACGGCGACAGCTCTGCCGCCAGGCAGATGTCTTCCAGTTTCAGCGCCTCGGTGCAGTGTTCGCGGATGTATTCAGCGGCGCGCTCGAGCTTATGGTTGACCTCACGCACAGGGGCCGGCGACGGGTTCAGGCGCTGCTGTACCTCACTGAAATAGCTCACCAGCGCGCTCTGTTTGTGCAGGAGTTCGGCGTGCTCATCCAACAGGATTGCGTACAGTTCGATCAAGCCGTTGTACAGCACGCTGTCGCGTGTGTGCGGCGTGGTGAACGGGCGGTAGCCCTGATCGGTGCTGAAGCCCAGCTGATGCTGTAAGTCGGTCAACCAGGGCGTGTCGAGGTAGAGCATGTGATACGACCAGGGCTGGTCGTGGATCGGGTTGCACGCGTGCACATCGCCGGGGTTCATCAACACCACGGTGCCGGCACAGATCTCGAACGTCTGCGCACCGTAGTGGTAATAGCTGCGGCCGGTGGTGATCGCACCGATGGAAAAGTGCTCGTGCGCGTGACGGGTATAGGTGACCTTGCGCCCGTCGGCGATGGTGCGGGCCTCGATAAAGGGCAGGTTGGGGTCGCGCCAGAAGCGTGGCGAATCCGCAGGGTGAGCAGTGACGTTCAGCGACATGGCAATGGTTCCATCCCGAGCAGGGGCGAGGCGTAATCATTACACAGCCATGCGTTGAATCACCATGCCGGCGAGTTATGCATGCGGTATCACCCGTTTACCGACGTGCTCGTTCCTCGGGTCGTATCGGCCGGCAGTAGGTGGCTGAAACCAGCCACCGGGACAAGAGGTTGCGGCTGGCGGTGGGGTCAGAAATCCCAGCGTGTCGCCAGTTGCAAGCTGCGCGGTTCGCCGTAGAAACCGGTGCCGAAGTTGCCAAGGCCGGTGTAATACTTTTTGTCGAACAGGTTCTTCACGTTCAGTGTGGTGCTCAGGTGCTCATTGAAGCGATAGCGAGCCATGACATCCACCAGGTAGTAGCTGTCCTGGGTAATGCGCGCGTTGTGGCCGAAATTGACCGTGTCATTCGGGTCGGGCTGGAACACATTGCCGAAGAACTCACTCTGCCAGTTCACGCCGCCGCCCACGGTGACGTTCTCCAATGCGCCGGGCAAACGGTAGGTGCTGAACAGGCGCACCACCTGCTGCGGCGTGGTGGTTTGCAACACCGAGCTGTAGACGTAGCCGTCATTGGCATCGCGGGTGTGCTGGTAGGTATAGCCGGCCGAGAGGTTCCAGCCGTCCAGCACTTCGCCCGACAGTTCCGCTTCAAAGCCCTTGGTCGTGGCCCCGGCAATCGGGCGATACACCGAGTCGGTCTCGAAGCCCGAGACATACTCGGCCACGTTGTCCTGCTCGATACGGAACGCGGCAACGCTGGCATTCAGGCGGCCGTCGTAAAACGCCGCCTTGAGCCCGGCTTCATAGGTGTTGCCCTCGATCGGGTCGAGCAGCTTGCGGTCGGCGTCCTTGCTGGATTGCGGACGGTAGATCTGGGTGTAACTGGTGTACACCGACCAGGTGTCGTTGAGGTCGTAGACGATCCCGGCGTAGGGCGTGACCACGCCGCTCTGGCGGTAGGTGGTGTGGTTGTCGGGCTTGGCCGGGTCGTAGAAGTCGGTGCTGTCGGTGCCGCTGAACGTGCTCACGCGGGTGCCGAGGATCACCGACAGGTCATCGGTGGGTTTCAGGCGCGTGGCCAGGTAGGCACCGGTCTGGCGCTGCACGATATCGTTCTGGCCGCTGCGCGGGATGTCCGGTTTGGCGTATTCGCCGTGCCAGTCGAAAATGCTGCCGCCCACCGGTGGGTAGATCGAGCCGTACACCGGCACGTCCTGTTTCGAGCGGGTGGCCATGAAGCCCATGATCAATTCGTGCTCACGGCCAAACAGGCTGAACGGGCCGCTGAGGTTGACGTCCAGGGTGTTCTGCACCTGATCGCCCTTGTACTTGCCCATGAACATGTACATGTTCTCGCCGCTGACCGGGTCCGGGTTGCCGCCGCTGGCCGAGGCGAGCAGGGTGTCGTGCTGGCTGCGCTTGCGGTCGAGGCTGACCTTGAGCGACCAATCATTCGCCAGCGTGTGCTGCACCGAGGCGAAGAGCGTCTGGTTGTTGAAGTCGCGACGGCTCCAGTCGGCGGCCGGGTTGAACGAACGCGAGAAGTGTGTGCGTGAGCCGTCGCTGAAGTACATCGGGAACCCGGTCCAGCTGGCGCCACGGGAGCGCGTGTCCTGCTGGTCGATGCCGAACGTCAGCAGGGTATCGGGCGTGAGGTCGGCCTCAAGGATGCCGTAGGCGATGTCCTTGGTGTGCTGGTAGTGGTCCAGGTACGACTGGCGGTCCTGGTACACGCCGACAAACCGCCCGCGTACATTGCCGGACTCCGTCAGCGGGCCGGAAATATCGCCTTCGGTGCGGTAATTGTCCCAGGAACCGAAGGTCTGGGTCACCGAGGCCTTGAACGTCGGCGTGGGTTTTTTGCGGATCAGGTTGACCGTGGCCGAAGGGTCGCCGGAGCCGCTCAGCAGGCCGGCCGAGCCCTTGATGATCTCCAGGTGGTCGTACACCGCCATGTCGGTGCTGGTGGTGCCGTAGTCATACACGCCGTCGTAGGTGGAGTTGACGCCGTCGTACTGGAAATTGGTGATCGGCAGGCCACGGCTGGAGAACTCCCAGCGCTCACTGTCGTAGTTCTGCACGCTCACGCCAGGGGCGCGGCGCAGGGTGTCGGCGATGCTGTTGGTGCCCTGGTCGTCCATTTGCTGGCGGGTGATCACGGTGACCGATTGCGGGGTTTCACGCATCGACAGCGGCAGGCCGGTGGCCGAGGCCATGGAGCCGGTGGTGTAGGCGTGGGTGTCTTCGGTGGTCGCGCCCAGGTCCTGGCCGGAGATCGTCGTGGCGCCCAGTTCCAGCGTGTCGCTGTCAGCCGGGATCAGCGCCAGCACGTAGCTATTGTTGCCTTGGGGCACGGCCTGCAGACCGCTGCCTTGCAACAGGCGCTGCAAGCCGGCCGCCGGGGTGTAGCTGCCATTCAAGCCAGGGCTGGTCTTGCCCGCGGCGAGGCTATTGTGGCCGGCGATGAAAATGCCCGACTGCTCGGCAAAGCGGTTCAACACACTGACCAGCGAGCCGGCGGCGATGCGATAAGAGCGCGCGGCTTCCTGGGTCGAGGGCGAGTCGGCGGCCTGCACCATCGGCGCGCCGAAGCAGAACAGCGAGGTGGCCAGCGCCAATGGGCGCAGCGCGAAGCGAGCAGGTTGCGACATGGATGTTTCCCTTTGGATCAAATCGATCGGCGAATTGAAGCGTCTGCAGGGTTAACCGAACGAGTTGTAGGAAAGGGAACTGTCGATTGAAAGTTTTTTTACTTTGGCCTGACCGTAGCCCACCATGGCATCAGCCGGTCGACCCTCACCGGCAGGGCGGCTTGCAGCAGATGCAATGCGTGGTCGCTGTCCATCAGTGGGAATGAGCCCATCACGGGCAGATGGGCCACTGCCGGGTCACAGCCCAGGTGGCCGGGGCGATAACGGTTGAGTTCGGCGATCAACTGCCCCAGCGGCAGGTTATCCGCCAACAGCACGCCACGGCTCCAGGCCTCGCGCGCCGGGGAGGCCGATGCGGTGGGCGTGAAGCCGTCGCGAGTGAATGACACTTGCTGGCCCGCTTCGAGGATGCGCACGTGCTGGTCTTGGGTGGTGACCTGCACCCGGCCTTCGAAGACGTTCAGCTGGGTGTGATCGTTGCCTTGCAGCACGCTGAAACGGGTGCCCAGCGCTTGCATGCGGCCGTGCTCGGTCTCGACCAGGAACGGCCGCGTGGCGTCCTTGGCCGTGTCGATCAACACCTCGCCAAAGCGCAGGTGCAGCAAGCGTTGTGCCACATCAAAACGCACATCCAGCGCGCTCAACGCGTTCAGCCACACATGGCTGCCGTCGGCCAGCAGCGTATCGCGGGTCTCGCCGCTCGTGGTCGCGTAGTCCGCGCTCCAGCCGCCCACCCGCCGGGGCAGGGCGGTGTTGCGCCAGGCGCCCCAGGCCAGCGTCGAACCGGCGCACAGCACCAGCAGGGTCTTGAGCGTCTGGCGCCGCGAACTGCGCAAGGCGCGGCTGGCGCCATGGGCTTGTTCCTGCAGCGGGGCAAACCGTTGGCTCACCCGCTGCACATACTGCCAGGCCTCCAGGTGTTCGGGGTTTTGCGCGACCCAGGCCTGCCAACGCAACTGCTCCAGCGCACCGCCTTGATCCTGCAGGCGCACATACCATTGCGCGGCCTGCTCCAGGCTGGCGTGGCTGAGCTTGCCCGGCGTGTTCATTGCACCAGCATCCCGTCGAGTTCGGCTTCCAGGATCGCGCAGTGCAACAGGGCCTGGGCCATGTACTTCTTGACCATGCGCTCGCCCACACCCAACTGCTCGGCGATTTGCTTGTAGGGCAGACCATGCAACTGGGCGAGCAGGAAGGCTTCGCTGACCTTCTTCGGCAGACGCGCGAGCATGGCGTCCACCTCCACCAGCGTCTCGACGATGATTGCCCGTTGCTCCGGCGACGGGTGCAGCGCTTCCGGCCGCTCGGCCAGGGTTTGCAGCCAGGCGCGTTCGAGCTGGCGACGGCGCCAGTGGTCGATGCACAACCCGCGTGCGATGGTGGCCAGGTACGAGCGTTGGCGGACGGGGTCGGTCTCGGCCGGGGGGCGGCTGAGAATCCGGATAAACGTGTCATGGGCCAGGTCGGCGGCATCCCAACGGTCGTTCAAGCGCCGGCGCAGCAGGCCGAGCAGCCAACGGTGGTGGGTGCCGTAGAGGTGGGTAAAAGAGGTCGACACACTGCCCGTCCAGCTCAAAAAAGCGCGCAAATAAGAATTGGTCGCGATTAAAGCAAAGCGTTGCGCCGTGCGCAAATGATATTGGTTTGCAATCGTCCGGGTCTGCCTGTGCGCATTCAGGCTAAAACCGCGGCGTGTCCCGTTTGAGCCTGTCGACACGACGGACCGCTGCATCCCTCGTCGACTGTCACAGCGGTTTAGACAAAAACACCCGGCTGCAGCCCGCCGGTTCGCAGGGCACTTCACCGAATTTTACCCAGCCATGTTTCTCGTAAAACCCCGGGGCCTGGAAGCTGAGGGTATAGAGCACCGCATGGCGACAGCCACGGCGGCGGGCTTCGTTTTCGAAGGCTTGCAGCAACTCGCTGCCCAAGCCCGAACCACGCAGGTGTTCGGGCAGGTGGAAGAGGTCGAGGAAGGCCATGCCCAGCGTGGTTTTACCGGTGATGCCGCCGACGATCTGTGCCGTGATGGGGTCTTTGATCAGCACCGTCAGCGGCTGGCGATCGTTGAAACCGGTGATGGCCTCGTTGAAGGCCGCGAGGCTGCTGCCGAGGAGGTGCTCGGCTTCGGTGTTGGGTTGGTCGCTGATTTCTATCCGGTGTGGCGTCATCATAGGGCTTCTCGATGGATACCTTTTGGGCAGAAGGGGGCGGATAAGTACCGCCCCCCATCGCCGGTTGCC
This sequence comes from Pseudomonas sp. QC2, assembly GCF_002859085.1. Lineage (NCBI taxonomy): Bacteria > Pseudomonadati > Pseudomonadota > Gammaproteobacteria > Pseudomonadales > Pseudomonadaceae > Pseudomonas > Pseudomonas sp. QC2. Next base: position 258,126 of record NZ_PKKS01000010.1, on the reverse strand, counting down.
TTAAGCGCGCTGCCATCCTCCCATATCATCGGCCCTGATCTCGAAATCTATCGCCTCGCGGTAAGGATCGCCAAGCGGCATAGGCCGGCCGTTGCCAGAGGCCTGGGTGGGTTGCCAGGTTTGCGTGTTCGGATCGAATACTTCTGCATCCTCCCCGGCCGTCTGGTCGAGAGGGTTGTGCCGTGGATGGTCGTTATCGATCCGGTCTGTGTTGAAGGCCGGGGGCATCGGAGCGTAGGGCGAGAAACCGTTGATTGAAGACATGACTGCACCTCTTTGATAGGCAATTGAAGGCCCGCCAGACGCTGGTTCGGCGGAGTGCTTCGCAGGCTACCGAGGCCTTCAGAGGCATTCAACGAGGTGTTTTGGGGTGGATGTAACGGGTTAAAACCGGCATTGAGCACATTCATAACATCAGCTGCCTTGCTGTCAGGCGAGGTTTGTGTTCGCTCGCGATGTTTCAGGTTTTGCGTCAGAAAAGGCGACGCCGATCCGTTTTTTGTTTATCGGCAGACAGCAGCCGGTTTAACCGGCTGCCCACCGTTAGATGTCTAGACACATAAATCAGGCCACAACGGGGACCGTCTAAAGCGCCATCACCATTTCATGCCACGCCATCCCGCCGTGATCGGAAGGCGAAGGTCGGGTGTATTGATAGCCCATGCGCTCGTACAGGGACACATGCTGTTCCTTGCACATCAAGTGAATCGTCTGCTTGCCCAGCGCCCGCATGCGGGCCACAAACTCAGTCATCAATACCTTGGAATACCCTTTGCCCTGATGCGCCGGATCGACCACCACCGACATGATCACCACATTCGGCGCCTCGGCCGAATGGCCCACCAACTCCTTGAACGTTTCGTCCGACATCACCACGTCATAGGCACAGCCGCAGTTGATGAAACCCACCACCTCACCGTCCGCCTCCAGGATCAAAAAACCTTGCGGGTATTGCGCAATCCGCGTGGCGATCTTTTCCAGGGTCGCGGCTTCATCGCCTTCGTAGGCAGTGATCTCGATTTCAAAGCAACGGGCGGCGTCGGCGGGGAGGGCGTTGCGGAAGCTGAGGGCGGGCATGGTATTTCCTGAGGCATTAAGCGAAGGCCACATCATAAAGAAACATCACTTGCCTGGCACTGAAACGCTATCTTCGGTGGGCGCTGTCGAATCGTCGCACCGTCCCGTTGGACTGCTCAGCAGTCCCATTTTGGGGCTGCTTCGCGGCCCAACGGGAGCAAGCTCCCTCGCCACAGGTAAAGTGTTCGCCCTTAACTGACTCGCATTAGGTCAATCCCGCTCCCACAAGGTTTCACGCCATGCCCAGCATTCGCATCATGACCCCGACCGACTACGACGCCGTTCTCCACCTCATGCAACATACCCCCGGTATCTCTCTGCGCGACGCCGACTCCCGTGACGCCACCGAGCGTTATCTTGCGCGCAACCCTGGCTTGAGTTTTGTCGCCGAAGCCGAAGGCCGGTTGATCGCTTGCGTAATGTGCGGCCACGACGGGCGTCGTGGTTACCTGCAGCATTTGCTGGTACTGCCGGACTATCGTCGCCAGGGTATTGCGCAGGCGCTAACGCAACGCTGCCTCGACGCACTGGCGTCGTTGGGCATCCACAAATGCCACCTCGACGTGTTCAAGACCAACACCCACGCCGCCCGCTATTGGCAAGGTCAGGGTTGGAGCCTGCGCACCGATATCGACCGCTATTCCTTCACCCGCCCCGGTGACGAAAACGCCTAGGGCATGCGTTAATAGCACGATGATTTCATGGAAGGAAATTGACATGCTGGAGATCAAACGGGCCACCTCGCAGGATGCCCAAATAGCGTTCGACATCCGCTTGCGGGCCATCCGCAGCCAATGCATTGGCGCCTATACGCACGAGCAAATGATGATGTGGACGCGGGGTGACGCCGAAGACGGCTACAGCACCCTGATGGATAAACTGTTTTACCTGGGCTGGGTGCAGGGACAGCCGGTAGTCACCGGAATGCTTGACCTGGACAACCACGAAGTGGGCGCACTGTTTGTATTGCCTGGGTTTACCGGCTGCGGATATGGCAAGGCGATGCTGGATCATCTTGAGAATGTTGCGCGGGAACTGGCTATTGAAGAGGTGGTGCTGGATGCGACCTTGAACGCAGCGGGTTTCTATCGGGCGTGCGGGTATGTGGGGGATGAGCAGGCGATTTATCACTCGCCATCGGGGTTGGCGTTGGCGTGTATTGCAATGACAAAACCACTGAACAGCTGATGGAACACGGCTAAAAGTGTGGGAGAAAGCGCCCACTTCGGTTTATCTCGCCGCCCGAAAAGCCGCCCGCAGCCGTGCTATCACTTGATCGACTGACGCTCCCTGAATCGGCGGCGGCATAGCGCTCTCGCCAAATTCGCGCCACACAAACAGCGTCAGCTCAGCCCCATCGGTCAGTGCTTGCTCCAGCGGTGGCGCGCCAAAACCTTGCAGCAGCCGATATCGATCATCCCGCCAGAACGCGGCTTCTACCCAGGGGTATACCGGGATGAAATGAAAGTGCAGCGGGAATCCCGGCATGTGCCCGTAACGGCTGATATACAGCCATTTCGGCGCAAGCTGCGCCTCCATCACTCGCTGGGTCTTCGCCAGCAAGCCACCCAGCTCGGCCAGTGCCGCTTCCGGCATGTCCGCCAGGGAGTGGATCGGTGCCTTGGCCCCCAGCATCAGGTAACCGGGCAATGCCGAAGCCACATGATGGTTGAGCCGCCAGTGTTCGGTTTCGTGAAGGACGTAGGCTGGGTCGATCTGCATAAGCGTATCCAGGAGAGCAGTGCAGGCAGGATACCTGTATCCCACAAAAGCGCTTGATCTGTGTCTATCGCCCGCTGCCCTAAGTGGCTAGCCTCAAGCCCCGTTAAACAACCACCGAGCCCGACATGGATCTGACTGCCGTCCCCTTTGGCACCACCGACTGGTCCACGGTCGAACCCGTGATTCACCCAGGTGTCACCGGCAACGCGCTGTGGCGCACCTGCCACTTCGGCGCTACCCGCGTGCGCATGGTCGAATACACCCCCGGCTACCTGGCGGATCATTGGTGCTGGCGAGGGCATGTGCTGTTGTGCCTGGAAGGCCAATTGCACACGGAACTGGAAGATGGCCGCCAGTTCATCCTGACGGCCGGAATGAGTTACCAGGTGGGCAATGACATGGAAGGCCATCGTTCATCGACGAGCGTTGGGGCGAAGCTGTTTATTGTCGATTGAGGTGGCGAGCAGTGTGGCGAGCAGTGCATCAGTGCATCTTGCTGTGGTCCATCCCATCCAGGCCACGCGTCGGCGCGTTCACTTCAATCGCCTGCTTCTCACCCTTGGCGTTTTGCACGGTCAGGGTCAGCGGCACCTGGTCGCCTTCCTTGATCTGGCCGGTCAGGCCCATCAGCATCACGTGGTAACCATTGGGGTCGAGGACCACCGCTTTGCCGGCAGGCAGGGCCACCGAGTCCACCGGGCCCATGTGCATCACGTCGTCCTTCATGCTCATTTCATGGATCTGCACGTCCTTGGCCACCGGCGAGGTCACGCTCAGCAGCTGGCTGTCGGTGTCGGCGGTGACGGTCATGAATGCACCGCTGGACGGTTGGCCCGGCACGCTGGCGCGCACCCACGCGTCGGTCACTTGCACCTGGGCGCTGGCGTGCGCCGCAAGGCCCAGCAGGGTCATGCCGATAAGGGTGCGTTTGAGGTGTTGAACGGCAGTCATTAGCAGACCTCCATGACGGTGAGCAGGTCTTCTGCGCACTCTTTAGCGGTAAGGGATGCCTGCAGGCCCAGGCGCAGGTTGCCACGCGTATCGAACACGAAACTGGTGGCCGTGTGGGACAGGGTGTAGGTATCGCCGGCGGGGATCTTTTCATAAAAGATCCCGAACTCCTTGGCGGCCACGGCGATTTCTTCCGGGGTGCCGTACAGCGCTTCGAAGCTGGGGTCGAAGGCCTTGACGTACCTGTCGAGGATCTCTGGCGTGTCGCGCTCCGGGTCCAGGGTGATAAACACCACCTGCATGATTTCGCCGTCGCGGCCCATCAGCTTCTTGGCCTGGGCGGCGCGCGCCAGGGTGGTCGGGCACACGGCCGGGCACTGGGTGAAACCGAAGAACACCACCGGCATCAGGCCTCGGAACGAGCTCAGGGTGACGGTTTCGCCGGCGGTGTTCTTGAGCTTGAAGGTGCGGCCCATGATCTTGTCGCTCAAGTCCTTGCCGTACTTGAAATTCAGCTTGGGGCTGTAGTCACAGCCGCCCAGCAGGCCGCCCAGGCCCAACAGGCCCATACCGGTCAGCACTTTGCGGCGGGTGAATAACGTACTCATCAACGGTGCATCCTGTGAAACGCCTGCATTGCTCTGGATCGACACATCAGGCTTTGAGGGCGCCCAGTCTACCAACCCTGGGAAGCGCACGTAATCTGCGACGTTCTGCCACAGGGGCATGCCGCGCTTCATCCTTTTGCGGCGCTGGTGGTAGAGTCGCCGCCATGAAATTGAGCCACCCCGACCGTTCGCTGATCGCCTGGGCCCTGTACTTCTGCGTGCTGATGAACCTGTTCGCCTGCGGTTTGGGGCATGGGCAGATGACGGGGCAGGCACTCAATGGCATCGGCGGGGCGTTCTGTTCGGTGGACGGCAAGCAGGCGCCACTTTCCGACAAAGGGTTGGGCAGCCCGGCTTCCAGCAACATCTCGAACTACTTTGCCTGCCCGGTGTGCAACGCCGTGACCGTTGCGCTGGTGTTCCTGATCGGCCTCGCCTGGCTGCTGGGCCTGGGGCAAACGCCGCGCCCGGCCCATGAACGGCGTAACAAGGCGCCGCCGCGATACCTCTGGCCCTCGGCCAACCCCCGCGCATCCCCCGCATTCTGACGTGTGCCTTGGGCCTCCTGAGACCAGGAGGCGTTCTATCGTCACGACTGTGAGTACATTTCATGCACCCCTTATTGCCTGCAGGCGCCTGCCGCCTGGTCAGCAAGGCGTCCCGTCGCCTGCGCGCGGAACCCGCACCGCCGGACTACCCCAGCAACTCGCGTAGCTTCGTGCACCTGGATGCACGCCTGTTGCCGTATTGGCACAGCCTGTTCGACCTCTGCCCGGCGCTGCTCAAACTCGACCCGCCCGAGGGCCTGAACCTGTTTCGCAGTTTCATGACCTGGGCGTATCGCAACCGTCCGCCGTTGGATTGGACCTATCACCTGAACGTCTGTCGCTGGCTGCTGGGCTCGCCGTACCGTGCGCAGATCGACGATGAACCGATCGAGGCATTCATGGCCGCGGCGGCTGCCGGATGGGTCAATGCCGATCAGAGCGAGGCCCATGGCGTGGTGCTGGCCTGGCAGGGCATGCGCGTGTTCGATTGGAAAGGCGCCCCGCTCAAGGGCGCCGAACATCAGGTACTGCCAGCGCCGTTATGGGATTTCGCCTGGTGCCCGTTGACAGACCGAGGCGAATTCGGTGGTTGGTTGCGCGTGCCATGAGAGGCGCTTGATCGACATCAAGGTCGCTCGGCGTGCGGGCCTGCATAGTGGGCTCCCCACGGCGGGCCCTTCTGCGAGGCCACCATGCTTTACCTGCTGTTTTTGCTGGCTCATCTGTTCGCGGCGCTGATCTTTATCGGCACGGTGTTTTTCGAAGTGCTGATCTTGGCGAGTCTGCATCGGCAATTGCCCAACCGGGTGATGCTGCTGGTCGAGCAGGGCATCGGCCAGCGTGCCCGGGTGTTGATGCCGTGGGTGTTGCTGGTGCTGTTCGGCGCCGGGATCGGCATGGTCGGGTTGCGTTATTTGCCCGTACTCGCCGCGCCTTTCGCCTCGTCCTTCGGCACCTTGCTCACCCTCAAACTGATCCTCGCCGCCAGTGTGTTGGTGCACTTTCTGTTGACGATGCTGCGCATGCGGCTCGGTCGCGTGGGGCCGCGTTATTTGCGTTTTGTGCACTTGAGCCTGTTCGCCCATATGGTCGCGATTGTGCTGTTGGCCAAAAGCATGTTTTACCTCAGCGGGTAAAGCCCTTGATGCATATCAAGGTGCGCCGTGGCGTCGCACCGGACAATGACGGACCGTCACCGGCCCCGGAGCCCGTCATGCACACCGTCATTCCTCTCGTACGTGCACGCCACGATCAAGGTGTACTGGACCTGAATGGGCAGGCCGATGTCCGCAGGTTTCACGCGGGCATCGGCTCCCTTGACGTATTGCGTGCATTGCGCAGCAGTCGCCAACGGCAACGCCCGCTGGCCTTGACCCTGCACTGGCCGGCCAGCACCCCCAGCGATGCTTACCGGCGCAGCCTGGCCCAGGAGATTCATTTGATCGGCTGCCACCTCGGCAGCCGCCAGCCGGTGGACTACCTCCAGTGGCGCGGGGCAGCGCCGATTGGCGATGTGCAAGCGCTGATGACCCCTCTGCTTGAACGCTTGCACTTCCATGAGCATGACCGCGGCGACTACGGCATCGACCTCGACCCTCGCCACACCGATTGGGCTGGCGTCGGCCTGCTGCGCGACCTTGGGTTCAACCGCATGTGCATTGGTGTGCCCGATGCGCGTGCCGAGGATGCCTATTCCCAGGCGTACTACCGCGACCCGGCGCCGATCCAATCGTTGATCGATGCGGCGCGCACCTTTGACTTTCGCTCGGTCAGTGTCGACTTGGGCTATGGGAGCGCCTGGCAGACCTTGGCCAGTTTCGAGCTGAAACTGGCCAGCCTGATCGCCCTGGAACCGGACCGCCTGCAGGTGTTCGACTACGCCCGGCCACCAAGCCGTTACCTGGCGCAATCGCCCTCGGCGCTGTGCAACGCGGCGGATAAAACCGCCATGCGCCAGCTGTGCTACGAACACCTGGACGCAGCGGGTTACCACTACATCGGCCTGGGCCAGTTTGCCCGTGGCGACGATGACCTCACCCAGGCCCAGGAGCGCGGTCGGCTGAGTCGCACCTGCGAAGGTTTTACCCTGCACGGTTACTGCGACCATATCGGGTTGGGCCTGGGCGCCATCAGCCAGATCGACACGCTGTGCGCGCAGAACGCCACGGACGAACATGTCTACGCACAGGCGCTGGACAACGGCCAACTCGCCACCTGTCAGGGCTGGCAACGCAACGCCGGCGATGCACTGCGCGACTGCGTAGTGGAACGCCTGGCCTGCGACCTGGAACTGGACATCCAGGGCATCGAGCGGCGATACGGCGTGATCTTCGCACGCTACTTCTCATCGATCTGGCCGCTGCTGGAAGAGTGGAACCGCGATGGCCTGATTGAATTGTCGGCACAGTTCCTGTGTGTCCTGCCAGCCGGGCGTACCCAGGTGGATAGATTGTGCCGGTTGTTCGAAGCGCCCTAGCAGGCCTCATCAGTGGCCCAATCCGGATCAAGGTGTGGGAGCGGTCTATGGCCGATAACGCCTTCGCACACCTGCAAACCCATGCCTCAGTGCGATGTGCCCTCGGCAAACTCGATCTTGTTGCCCACGTTGTATTTGCCCGACGGTTTGTTCATGGGCAGGCGTTTGATCTCCCTGAGTGTCTGGCTGTCGTAGACGATCAGCGCGCCGTCGGTGGCCCAGATGCTCAGCAGCACGTAACGCCCGTCGCGGGTGAACTCCACGTGCGCTGCGGTCTTGCCCGGTACCGGTCGCAGGGTGTGGGCGATTTCCAGGGTTTGCTTGTCGATCAGGTGGATCGCGTCGTTGTCCGGCCCGAAAAACACGTCGCTCCACACGTAGCGTGAGTTGATATGGCTGCGCATGAAAAAGCCCGGGCCCAGGGTGGGGATCTGCTTGATCAGTTTCCAGCTGACGGGGTCGAGCACGCTGATTTGCCCCTGGCTGATGTTCGGTGTGGCGAATACCCATTTTCCATCGCGTTGCCAATAGGTGCCCGAGCCCAGGTGCGGCATACCCGCCAGCGGAATATCGGTGACCACTGCGCCGGAGTCCAGGTCGATCACTTGGCCGCCACCGGCCTTGCGTGAAGTGGCGAGCAACTGGCGGTAATCGGGGGTGAAGGAGAAGTCGTCGAGCACATCCCGCGCCGCTATGCGCCGGGGCTCCCAGCTGGGCTGCGTCGCCGCGTAGGACAGTTCCCAGATTTCATTCACATCCTTGAGCGCCACTACAAAACTGTTGCGCGGCGGCGCGGTATACACGGCGCTGACCCGCGAGCCGGTGTCCAGCGTCTTGACCAGCGACAGGTCACGCGCATCGAGCACCACCAGGTTGCCCGGCAGGTAGTTGCCCACCAACACCCAGCGGCCATCCTTGCTCACCGCCAGGTTGCGGGTGTTGAGCCCGGCACGGGTTTCGGCGATCAGTTTGAGGTTGTGCAGGTCGTACAGGCTGATCCAGCCATCGCGGGAAGCAAAATAGACGAAGCGCCCATCCGGCGAGAACTTCGGCCCGCCGTGCACGGCAAAGTGGCTGGCGAAGCGGTCCAGCACGGTAAAGCGATCGCCGTCGAGAATATCGATGTGATGGTCGCCGGATTCCACCACCACAAACAGGTTCAGCGGGTCGGCGTGGTGTTGCGGGGTGCTGGGCAACTGGCTCAGGTCTGCCAGCAGACGATGGCTGGTGCGGATCGCCTGTTCGTTCCAGGTGGCGGGGGTGGCCGGCGGTTGCTGCAGGAAATCCGCCAGGCCATCAATCTGCGCGGCATTCAGCTGCGCCGCAAACCCGGCCATCTGGCTGGCGGGGCGGCCCTGTTCGATGACCTTGCGCACCTCGTCCGGCTTGATGCGCCCCAGGCTTTCCGGCAGCAACGCCGGGCCGGTGGCGCCGATACGGTTGAGGCCATGGCAGCCTGCGCAATACTGCTGGTAATCCTGCGCCGGCGTGCCATGGGCGGCCGAAGCCCAGAGCAGCGGCACCAGCAGCAGGCGTTTCATACCGCCACCGGTACGCGGGGCGCCGACAGGCTGGCGGGATAGTGCAGGCTGGCCCCGGCAAACAGGTTCACCACCTGGCCGATCACGGTGAGCGTCGGCACACCCGGTTCGCAGTCGGCAGCCAGGGTCGGCAGCTGGCGCAGGGTGCCTCGGGCCACACGCTGGTCGGCGCGTGCACCGTTGCTGATCAAGGCAGCCGGGGTGTCCGCCGGCAGACCGGCTGCCACCAAGTGTTCGGCGATCAGTGCCAGGTTCGACAGGCCCATGTAGAACACCAGGGTCTGGCTCGGCTCGGCCAGGCTGGCCCAGGGCAATTTCAAGGCGCCGTCGCGCTGCAAGTGCCCGGTGACGAAACGGCAGGAGTTGACCAGGTCGCGGTGGGTCAGCGGGATACCCGCGTAGGCGCTGCAGCCGGACGCGGCGGTGATCCCCGGCACCACCTGGCAGGGGATGTCCCGTGCCAGCAGGTATTCGAGTTCCTCGGCACCGCGCCCGAAGATAAAGGGGTCGCCGCCCTTGAGGCGCACCACCCGTTGGCCCTGGTTGGCCAACTCGGCCAGCAGTTCGTTGAGTTGGTCCTGGGGCAGGCTGTGGTAACCGCTGGCCTTGCCCACGTAATGGCGGGCGCAGGTCAGGGGGATCAGCGCCAGCAGTTCGGCGCTGATCAGGCGGTCGAACACCACCGCGTCGGCCTGCATCAACAGGCTCCAGGCGCGCAGGGTGAGCAGGCGTGGGTCGCCGGGGCCGGCGCCGACCAATGCGACTTCACCGGGGTGGAAGGGGCTGTGCAAACTGGCGGGTAGGGCGGTGGCTGTGTGCATGAGACGTCCTTGGTTCATCATCAGGTAGGCGCCCTCGGTTGTGTCACCGGGTGACGCAAGGGATCAGGGTGAGCGGCTGGCGGGCGATCTCGGTGTCGCTGAGGTGGCAACCGGGGTCCTGGCCCCAGAGGTCGCCGTCGGCCCAGGCGCGGGTGCGCGTGTTGCCGTTGCAGATCGCCAGCCAGCGGCATTCGGCGCAGCGCCCGCCGACGTTGCGCGGGTGCTCACGCAGGCGCAGCAGCAACGGGTCGGGCTGGTCCAGCCAGAGCTGGCGGAAGGGGGTGTTGCGCACATTGCCTACCGAGTGCTGCCACCAGTAGGTGTCCGGGTGTACCTCGCCGGTGTTGTCGATATTGGCGATGCCGCTGCCCGACGCGTTGCCGCCCCAGCCATGCAGCATCTGTTCAAGCTGCGGGTAGTGTTCGGGCAAGTGGCGGTGCACCCATTGCAGCAACAGCACCGCGTCGGCGTCGTTGTTGCCACTGACGAAATCGCTGTCGATGCCGTGTTCGATGTCGTGCCAGGCCTGCTGGAAAATCAGCGCCATGGCGTCGCGGCTCATCTGCCGGTGCGCATCCAATTGGCGGCTGCGTTTGCCGCGCCCGCTGTAGTTGAGGTGCGACAGGTAGAACTTCTGCACATCGTAGGTGCGCATCAGCGCCAGCAACTGCGGCAGTTGTGCGTGATTGTCCTGGGTCAGGGTGGTGCGCAGGCCGACGCGAATCCCAGCCTCGCGGCACAGGCGGATGGCATGCATGGAGCGCTGGAAACTGCCGTGCAGTTGACGGAACGCGTCGTGGGTGGCCTCCAGGCCATCGATGCTGATGCCGACATAGTCAAAGCGCGCATCGGCGATCTGCTGGATATTCTGCTCATCGATCAGCGTGCCATTGGTCGACAGCGCGACGAAAAAACCTTTGTCGCGGGCATAGGCACTGAGCTGGAACAGGTCGTCGCGCAACAGCGGTTCGCCCCCCGACAGGATCAGCACGCGCACCCCGGCAGCCTGCAGGTCATCAATCACCGCCCGTGCGGCGGCGGTGTCCAATTCATCGCGGAACACGCTGTCGGCGCTGGTCGCGTAGCAGTGTTTGCAGGTGAGGTTGCAGCGCCTGAGCAGGTTCCAGATCACCACGGGGGGCCGGTCGCTGCCGGGAGGCGAGGTGCGCGGTGGCGGGCACTGGCCGGCGAGGGTGCGCAGGTACTGACTGATCCGCAGCATAGGGAGGCTCCTTCTAGTGCGAGGGGGTCAGGCGCAAGCCGGTTTTTTTCAGGATGCGGCTGCTCACCAACATCTCGTCGGCGCGGCACGCGTCACCCAACAGGTAGCGCAGGTGCTCACGGTAACTGTCGATTTCCTCGCGGCTGCGCCCATGCACCATGGCGAACAGGTTGTAGGGCCAGTCGGGCCTGCGCGGGCGCCGGTAGCAATGGCTGACGAAGGGCTGTGCACCGAGTAACTCACCCAGGCGTGGCATCTGCTCGTCGGCCACGTCCCACACGGTCATGCCGTTGTGCCGATAACCCAGGCGGTAATGGTTGGGCACGGCGGCGATGCGCCGGATCGCGCCTTCGGCCTGCAGGCGCTTGAGCAGGTCCAGGGTCGATTCGACGCTGATGCCCAATTGCTCGGCGAGCCATGCCCATGGGTCTTCCACCAGCGGCAGGCCGCTTTGGGTGAGGGCGATCAGGCGCAGGGCCAGGGCGTTGTCAGACCGGGAAATACACACCGACATGGTAGGTTTGCTCCTTCGGCAGATTGAGCACCGCCAACCCCGTGAGGGCTTCGATGCGGGACAAGGTGACGGCCAATTCCGCCTCGCTGGCGCAGGCCAGTACGAACCACATGTTCCAGCGGTGGTCGCGGCGATAGTTGTGGGCCACCTGGGGCAGTGCGTTGAGTTGCGCGGCCACCGCGTAAAATCGGGGTTCGGGCACCGCCAGGGCGGCGAGGGTGAAGGCGCCGCCGAGGCGCTCGATGTCGAACATCGGGCCGAAGCGGGTCAGTACGTCGTCTTCGAGCAGGACATGCAGGCGGTCAAGCAGTTCGTCGGGACTGCTGTGCAGTTCCTCGGCCACCGGCTGCCAGGGCTGGCGCACCAGCGGCAGGCCGCGTTGCAGGCGATTGATCAAGCGCCGATCGAGATCATCCATGCGCCCATACCTGTGAGGGCGGCGGCGCAAAGCGGCCACCGCATTGTTTGTAGGCGCGGGTGCTGAACAGCAACTGGTGGGGCAGGTCGCTGAGCTGATGCTGGTGCAGCACCGCCTGGATATGCTCGGTCACGGCTTCACGCTGGCGCCCGTGCACCATGCAGAACAGGTTGTAGCGCCACTGCGGCAAGCGGCGCGGGCGTTGGTAACACAGGTTGATGCCGGCCGCGCGGCCCAGGCGTGTACCCACCTCATCCACCAGCGCGTCCGGCACATCGAGCACCAGCATGGCGTTGGCGACAAAACCCAGGGCGCGATGGTTCAGCACCAGACCGACGCGGCGGAACAGGCCTTGCTCGTGCCATTGCTGCATCTGCTGCAGCACTTGGTCGTGATGGGCACCGATCTGCTTCGCCAGGTCCTCATAGGGCCGCACGACAAGGGGCAAGCCGCGCTCCAGGCACTGGCGCAGGTCGAGCATCTGCTCGTGGCTCAGGGGCGAGATCACGGGAGTGCTCCCAGGGAAAACCCGAGGTCAATGCGGTAGGCGGTGAGCATCGGCAGGTCCAGGGGGCAGAGGCCGGTGTCCTTTTCCAGCTCCTCAAGCACCTGTTCCAGGTGCTGGCGATGCGGGCCGGTCAGCACGAACCACAGGTTGTAATGGTGTTCGCGCGCATAGTTGTGGTTGACCTCCGGGTACTGGCTGACACGGCGGGCCACCTGTTCCAGGCGCTCGATCGGCACGGCCAGGGCGGCCAGGGTGCTGGCGCCGGCGCGGGTGTGTTCGAACACAGGGCCGATGCGTGACAAGGCCCCGGCCAATTCCAGGCGTTGCAGGCAGGCCATCAACTCGGCTTCGCTGCAACCCAGCACCTGGGCCATTTCCCGGTAAGGTTCGGCGCACAGCGGCATGCCGTGCTGGTAGCGTTCGATCAACTGCTGGCTGAGCAGGTCAAGGTCCATCTCAATACCCCATTTTTTGCGCACGGCTGCTGAAGAAAATTCCGCTGGGGCTCAAGGCCGGCAAGGTCTTGAGCAGGGTCAGGCGATACGGGTCCCAGACCTGCACCTGGGCGCCATCGCGCACCGACAGCCACAGCTGCTCGCCACGCCCGGTGAACTCCATGTGCAACACGCCGGGGCCGGGGCGCAGGTCGGCGACGATCTGGTGGGTTTCACTGTCGAGCACCTGCACGCGGTCGTTGTCCGGGTAGGCGAAGTTCACCCACAGCTGGCGTCCGTCCGGCCGTGCGGTGACGAAGATCGGTTGGCCGGCCACCGCGATGGCGGCGGTCTGCTGCCAGCTGCGTGCGTCCATCACCAGCACCTGGTGGCGCCCCACGGCGGGCACGAACGCCTGGTTATCGGCCACGGCCCAGCCTTCGAGGTGAGGCATCTTGTACACCGGCAACTTTTCCTGGCCGCGACCGTAGTCGGCCAATACGCGTTTTACGCCGTGTTCGGGGTGCCACAGGTCGAGCTGGGCCATGCCGTCCTCGCCGAACAGGCCGGCCATGTAGTAGCGGCCGTCGGCGGTGATCAGGGCGTCGTAGGGTTGCTCGCCGATCCCGGTGAACCGGGTGATCTTCGGCGTGTTGCCCTGGCTGAAATCCGCACTCCAGATCTCGCCGGTGTCGAACAGGCTGAACACAAAACGTTGGCCGGGCGCATCCACCAGGCCCACCACCCGCGAGCGTTTGCCGTCGGGCAGGGCGGTGGCGGGGATGTCGGCGACCAGTGCCAGGGTCACGGCATCGAACACCTTGACCCCGCCGGGCTGGTAGTTGGAGACGGCAATCAGGCGCCCATCCTGGCTGATGGCGCCGCCAATGCTGTTGCCGCCCTGGAGGATGCGTTTTTCGATGCGTTGGCCCAGCAGGTCGACTTGGGTCAGCCCGCCGTCACGGCCAAATACATAGGCCTGGCGCTGGTCGCGGGAAAACACTACCGAGGCATGAGACAGGTCGCCCAGGCCCTCGATGCGCGCCAGGCTCTGCATGCCGGTGGTTTCAATGATTTGCACACTGGCGGTGGTGCGTTCGATCACCAGGCCCAGGTCACCGGTGCCGCGCAACGCAGGCTGGGTGCAGGCGCCGAGCAGCAGGCACAGGGCTAAACAGGTGGGGCGGATCATGGTGCGGGGATTCCTTGCAAGAGACGGTCGACCAACCAGGCGATGTCGTCGGCGCTGAGCAGCGGTGCCCAGCCGGGCATCGCACGGGCAGGGCGGCCATGGGTCACGGTGGCAATCAGGCTGTCGCGGCTGTGCCCGGCGAGCGCCTCGGGTGTCAGGGGCGGACCCAGGCCGCCGGTGAGGTACAGACCGTGGCAGGCGCCGCAGTCCTGGGTCAGCAGGTGTTCCAGGCGGGTGGCGTCAGGTATCGCCGCCGCCCGCGTGGGAATCAGCAAAAGCAGCGCCAGGGCGGTACCGATCATCGATGCGTTCATGGCGCGCTCCTCGGGGTTATTTCAAGCTCAGGACCCAGTCGGCGAGTACCTTGGCTTCGTCATCCGTGACGGGGTTGGGTGGCATCGGGATCGGCCCCCAGTTGCCCTGGGTGCCGTTCTTGATGTGGCCGGCCAGCGTTGCAGCGGCGTCTTTCACGCCGGCATTCTTGGCCGCCACGTCCTTCAAGGCCGGGCCCACCAGTTTGCTGTCGATGGAATGGCAGGCTGCGCAGGGCTTGCTCTTGAACAAGGCCGGGCCGTCTTGTGCCAGCACCGGTTGCAGGCTGAGCGCAGCGGCGGCTGCCAGCAATGCGAGGAGAATATTTTTCATTGGGTGACCTCGTGTTGATGGGGCTCAATAAATATCGTGTTGGGTGTTGAACACGTTGAACTTGCCGGTGGGGGTGATCAGGCGCTTGTCCTTGATCACCTGCTTGAGCTTCAAGGTTTTGTCGTCGATCACCACCAGCGCCGACTCTTCGGTCTGGCCGTTCCACACCGAGAACCACACCTCGTCGCCGGCCTTGTTGTATTCCGGTTGCACCACGCGCAAGGCGCCTTGCTTGATGCCGGAATACTCGGCAATCGGCAGCACGCTGTAGCCCTTGTCGAGGTGGTTGATGTCGAAGACCGCCACGGATTGGCTGAGCTTGGCATCGGGGTTGAGCGTGGTGTCCACATAGAGGTGGTGGGAGTTGGGGTGGGTCTTGATAAACAGCGAACCGCCGCCCTGGCCCTTCAGTGATGCCACCTGTTTCCAGGCGTACTGCGCGTGCTTGACCGGGTCGGTGCCGATCAGCGAAATACCGCCGTCACCCAAATGGCTGGTGGCCCACACCGGCCCGTATTGCGGATGGACGAAGTTGGCGCCACGGCCGGGGTGCGGGGTCTTGCCGACGTCCACCAGGGCGGTGAGCGTGCGCAACTTGGAGTCGATCACTGCCACCTTGTTCGAGTTGTTGGCCGCCGTGAGGAAGTAGCGGTGAGTGCTGTCCCAGCCGCCGTCATGCAGGAACGGTGCGGCGTCGATGGTGGTGATGGTGAGGTTCTTGATGTCCTGGTAATTGACCAGCATCACCTTGCCGGTTTCCTTGACGTTGACGATGAACTCCGGCCATTCGTGGGACGCAATGATCGCCGCCACCCGCGGTTCGGGGTGGTACTCCTGCTTGTCCACGGTCATGCCACGCGTGGACACGATCTGCTTGGGCTCGAGGGTCTCGCCATCCATGATAGTGAACTGCGGCGGCCAGTAAGAGCCTGCGATCGTGTACTTGTCTTCAAAGCCCTTGTACTTGGAGGTTTCCACCGAGCGCGCTTCGATACCCACCTTGATCTCGGCGACCTTGGTCGGCTCGGCGGGCCACAGGTCGATCATGTCGATCTTGGCGTCGCGGCCGATCACCAGCAGGTAGCGGCCGGAGGCGGAGATCCGCGAAATATGCACGGCGTAGCCGGTGTCGATGAGTTTGACGATCTGCTTGGTGTCGCCGTCAATCAGGGCGATCTTGCCGTCGTCGCGCAGGGTCACGGAAAACAGGTTTTCCAGGTTGAGTGTGTTCAGCTGTTTCTTTGGCCGGTCTGCGGGTTTGACCAGCACTTTCCAGGTCTTGAGCGTCTCGGCCATGCCCCATTCCGGCGGGGTGGGCGCGGTGTGCTGGATAAACGTGGCCATGCTGGTGATCTGCGCCTTGGTCAACGCATTGGAGGTGCCCCAGTTCGGCATGCCGGCGGGCGAACCGTAGGTGATCAACGCTTCCAGGTAGGCCTGGCCCCGCGCCTGGGTGATATCCGGGGTCAGCGGTTTGCCGGTGGCGCCCTTGCGCAGCACACCGTGGCAACCGGCGCAGCGCTCGAAGTAAATCTGCTTGGAGGTGTCGAAGTCGGCCTGGCTCATGTCCGGCGCGCCGACGGTGTGCACCACGGCAGGGGTGGCGGCGCCATGGGCGCTCAAGGGCAGGGCGAGGGCCAGCGCGCAACTCAGGCTGGCGAGGCTCAAGGTGAAGGTTGTTCTGTTGCGAGTCAGCATTCCATGTACTCCTCAGGCGAGACCTTTGCGGTGCCGCGCAACGTGTGCGGGCGCAGGTTCTTAGTGCCAGGCCAGACTATGGCGAGGTGTTGGAATGCTCGCTTGACGGCGATCAAGTTTGCCGGGGACAGCGCTTGCCAGGTTGTCGCAGGGGCCCTTAGCGTGGCCGTCGAACCTGCCTTGGATACCTGCCATGACTGAGCCTTTCTACCAACCCCTCGACAACGAACAGGTGCTGTTCGAACACGCGTGGCGCCACCGCATGCCGGTGCTGATCAAGGGCCCGACCGGTTGCGGCAAGACCCGCTTCGTGCAGCACATGGCGCACCGCCTGAACTTGCCGCTGTACACCGTGGCCTGCCACGACGACCTCAGCGCCGCCGACCTGGTCGGCCGCCATCTGATCGGCACCCAGGGCACCTGGTGGCAAGACGGCCCACTGACCCGCGCCGTTCGCGAGGGCGGCATCTGCTACCTGGATGAAGTGATCGAAGCGCGCCAGGACACCACCGTAGTCCTGCACCCGGTGGCCGACGACCGCCGTGAGCTGTACCTGGAACGCACCGGCGAAGTGGTCAAGGCGCCGCCGTCGTTCATGCTGGTGGTGTCGTACAACCCCGGCTACCAGAACCTGCTCAAAGGCATGAAGCCCAGCACCCGCCAGCGCTTCGTCGCGATGCGCTTCGACTACCCGGCAGCCGCCGACGAAGCGCGCATCGTGGCCCAGGAGGCCCAGGTGGACAGCGCGTTGGCGACCGAAGTGGTGCGCCTGGGCCAGGCCCTGCGGCGTCTTGATCAACACGACCTGGAGGAAGTCGCGTCCACACGCCTGCTGATCTTCACCGCCCGCCTGATCGCCGCCGGCATGCCACCGCGCGAAGCCTGCATGGCGTGCCTGGTCCAGGCCCTGAGCGACGACCCGCAGACCGTCGCGGCGCTGATGGACGTGGTCGATGTGCACTTCGCCTGAGGCCCGGCGCCTGCCGGGGGATTTGGCGATGTGGTTTTTCATCCTTGCCGAGTTGACGGTGTTTGCGATCTTGATCCTGGCGTTTGTGGTGATGCAGCGGCTGGAGCCTCAGGTGTTTGCCGTGGGGCGTTTGGCGCTGGGTACCTCCACCGGGTTGGCGATGACCTTGAGCCTGCTGACCGCCGGGTTGCTCGCAGCGCTGGGGTTGCAGCAAGTGCGCGCGGGCTGTTTGCGACGTGGGGCCGGGTTGTTTGGTTGTGCGTGGCTGGTGGCGCTGGTGTATGTGGGGATCAAGCTCACGGAATACACCCATCTGGCGGGTGTTGGGCTGGGGATGGAGCACAGCCGGTTTTTTACCTTGTACTGGATACTCACGGGGTTTCATTTCCTGCATGTGGTGTTGGGGATGGTGATCCTGGGGTGGCTGGGGGTGGGGTGTTGGCGGGGTGGGGTTTTGGTGACAGGGGTGGAGTCGGGGGTGCTGTATTGGCACATGGTCGATTTGGTGTGGGTGGTGTTGTTTCCGGTGGTTTATGTGATGGGGTGATGGCGGATGAGTGTTTCGCAGGGGTTGGTGGTGTGTTGGGCGTTGTTGGTGGCATTGAGTGTGGGGACGGTGTTGGCGGGGGCTGCGGGAGTTTGGGTGGGGGTGTTGGGGGTGGCGGTGGTTAAGGCGTGGTTGATTGTGGATGGGTTTATGGAGTTGCGGCGGGGGCCTTGGGGGTGGCGGGGGATGGTGTTGGGGTGGGCGGTTTTGTTGGTGTTGTTTGTTGCGGGGGTTGGGTACATATCCGTTGTTTAGGTCATGGCTAACCCGGCGTCCTGCCGGCTTACCCACGCTCCAAAGCCTGCGTTCGGCCAGCGTGTTTGACGGAGCGCCTCAGATCAAGATCAAAAGCAAGAGCACGGCGGCCTGGTAGCCGACCGGTTTCTAACTGTCGATCTCGGTTAAATGTGGGAGGGGGCTCCCGATAGCAGTGGGGCAGTGACAGATGCATTAGCTGACACACCGGCATCGGGGGCAAGCCCCCTCCCACAGTTTGATCTCCATACATCAGGTAGATATCAGCCTGATTTTGATCTTGATCTTAGTGCCGAGTGTTGGGGCAAGAGCCTTTGTACTCAATCTTCTTGATCGCCATCAAGCACTTTTCCCACCTCACCTTCCTATCATGACCCCCGCCAAGCCATGAGGAAGACGACCATGTCAGAGACCTTCACCAAGGGCATGGCCAGGAATATCTACTTCGGAGGAAGCGTGTTCTTCTTCCTGATTTTCCTGGCCCTGACCTACCACACCGAACAAACCTTTCCCTCCCGCAGCAACGCCGACCAACTCACCGAGTCGGTGGTGCGTGGCAAGGGTGTGTGGGAGCGCAATAACTGCGTCGGCTGCCACACCCTGTTGGGCGAGGGCGCGTACTTTGCGCCGGAGCTGGGCAATGTGTTCCAGCGCCGGGGCGGGGAAGAGGGGTTCAAACCGTTCCTGCACGCCTGGATGAAGATGCAACCCCTCGGTGTGCCAGGACGGCGGGCCATGCCGCAATTCAACCTCGATGACCAGGAAGTGAATGATCTGTCCGAGTTCCTCAAATGGAGCTCGAAGATCGACACCAATAACTGGCCACCGAACAAGG
Organism: Pseudomonas sp. QC2; assembly: GCF_002859085.1. Classification (NCBI taxonomy): domain Bacteria; kingdom Pseudomonadati; phylum Pseudomonadota; class Gammaproteobacteria; order Pseudomonadales; family Pseudomonadaceae; genus Pseudomonas; species Pseudomonas sp. QC2. The sequence goes on along the minus strand of NZ_PKKS01000010.1, from coordinate 239,144 downwards.
AGGGCTGAGCCATGCGCAGCGCCAATCCCTATCTGAAGTTTCAATCCCAGGCCGTGGCCAAACCCTACTTTGTGTTTGCCTTGATGCTGTTTGTCGGCCAGGTGCTGTTTGGCCTGATCATGGGCCTGCAATACGTGGTGGGTGACTTTCTGTTCCCGCTGATCCCCTTCAACGTGGCGCGGATGGTCCATACCAACCTGCTGATCGTGTGGCTGCTGTTCGGCTTCATGGGCGCCGCCTACTACCTGGTGCCCGAGGAGGCGGATCGCGAGTTGCACAGCCCGAAGCTGGCGATCCTGTTGTTCTGGGTGTTCGCCGTGGCGGGGGTGTTGACCATCCTCGGTTACCTGCTGGTGCCGTATGCGGCGCTGGCCAAGCTGACGCATAACGAACTGCTGCCGACCATGGGCCGTGAATTCCTTGAGCAACCCACCATCACCAAAATGGGCATCGTGGTGGTGTGCCTGGGCTTTCTCTACAACATCGGCATGACCCTGCTCAAGGGCCGCAAGACCACCGTGAGCATGGTGATGATGACCGGGCTGATCGGCCTGGCGGTGTTTTTCCTGTTCTCGTTCTATAACCCCGGCAACCTGGCGCGCGACAAGTTTTACTGGTGGTGGGTGGTGCACCTTTGGGTGGAAGGCGTGTGGGAATTGATCATGGGCTCGATGCTGGCGTTCGTACTCATCAAGGTCACCGGCGTCGACCGCGAAGTCGTGGAGAAGTGGCTGTACGTGATCATCGCCATGGCCTTGATCACCGGCATCATCGGTACCGGGCACCACTTCTTCTGGATTGGTGCGCCGCAGGTGTGGCTATGGGTCGGTTCGATCTTCTCCGCCTTGGAGCCCTTGCCGTTCCTGGCAATGGTGATGTTCGCCTTCACCATGGTCAAACGGCGGCGGCGCCAGCACCCCAACCGCGCGGCCACGCTGTGGGCCAAGGGCACCACGGTGACGGCGTTCTTCGGCGCCGGGGTGTGGGGCTTCCTGCACACCCTGGCACCGGTCAACTTTTACACCCACGGCACTCAGCTCACGGCGGCGCATGGTCACCTGGCGTTTTTCGGCGCCTACGCCATGATCGTGATGACCTTGATCAGCTACGCCATGCCTCGCCTGCGCGGCCTCGGTGAAGCACCGGATGCGCGCTCGCAGACCCTCGAAATCTGGGGCTTCTGGCTGATGGTGTTGTCGATGGTGATGATTACCCTGTTCCTCACCGCCGCCGGCGTGGTGCAGGTGTGGTTGCAACGCTGGCCCGTGGACGGAGCGGCGCTGCCGTTCATGGCTACGGTGGAACACCTGACCGCATTGTTCTGGGCACGGTTGGCCAGCGGTGTGGTGTTCCTGCTCGGGTTGCTCTGCTACCTGTACAGCTTCCGGCAACGGCGCAGTGTGGCCGGTGCGCCGGCGCCCATTGTGTATTGATCGTCAATCCTCAAGAGGGCGGCCCGGCTGGTACAGCGGGCCGTTTTACGTTTGGAGCAACCCCATGGCCTTTACCCTGGAACTCGAAGAGTGGGTCGGCAGCGCCTGGCACCGCTTCATCACACGGCGCGCCCGCGTGGACTTCCCCGAGGCGCAGGTGCAGTTAGCCGACCGCCAGCGCAGCCTGGCGCTGCTGTTTCGTGCCCTCGGCGGTGCCGGCGGCATCGCCCTGGAGGCGGCCGGCGAGCGCGATGTGTTGCTGCGCCGCAACCTGCTGATGCGCATCGCCGGCACCTGCAGGCACGCGCCACTGGCCTCCTGTGACGGCAGCCGCTTGCGTTTGCCGGCCAGCCTGGCGGTATTTCCCGAGGCTGCACTCAACCAGGAACTGTACCGCTGGCTGGCGCTGCTCGCCGCGCAGTCGGGCCCCATGACCCATTGGGCGCGGGATAACCAGCGCTGGACCTGGCTGCTGTTGCAACGCTACCCGGTCCTGCTGCCCAGCTACCGGCGCCTGGTGCACGCCCATATCGCACTGCGCCCCGACCCCGCCAGCCTGCGCCCCGACGAAGCGGCCCTGGAGAAAGCCTTGCGCAAGGCCCTGCGCGAACCCGGCAGCGTGCGCAACCTGCCGCGCAGCGAGCGCGCCCCGTGGCCGTTGCCGTTGTGGCTGTACCCGCCGCTGCACCTGGACGCGCCACAAAGCGCAGACCTGGACGACGAAGGCGACGACCTGTCGACAACGCCCGGCGAGCAACACGGCGCGCCTAAACGCGCGACCCGGCTGGACGACAACAGCCGTGACGGCGGCCTGCTGGTGGTGCGGCTGGAAAACCTGTTCAGTTGGACCGAACACGTCGACCTCGACCGCTGGACCGACGACAGCCAAGACCCTGACGCTGCCCGCGTCGCCGAAGACCTCGACCAACTGAGCCTGTCACGCCAGCGTGTGCGCAAGAGCGGCGGCTTGAAGCTGCACCTGGACCTGCCACCGGCCGACGTCGACGACATCCCCCTTGGCCAAGGCATCAAGTTGCCCGAATGGGACTATCGCCAACAACGCCTGCTGGACGACTTCGTCAACCTGCAGCCGATGCATCCGCGCCTCGATGCGCCGCAACCCTTGCCCGCGCGGCTGCACGCTCAGGCCCAGCGCCTGCGTCGGCAATTCCAGCACCTGCGCACCGACCGCCAGTGGCTGCGCCAGCAACCCCAGGGCAGCGAACTCGACCTGCAGGCCTGGCTGGATTTTCATGTGGAGCGCCAACACGGCGCCTGTGCCGAACGCGGCCTGTTCATGGAGCAACGCCACAGCCACCGCGACCTGGCGTGCCTGCTGCTGGCGGACCTGTCGATGTCCACCGACGCGCACTTGAACGACACGCAAAAAGTCATCGACGTGATTCGCGACAGCCTGTTGTTGTTCGGCGAAAGCCTGGCAGGCGCCGGCGATCGTTTTGCGCTGTACGGGTTTTCGTCCCTGCGTCGGCACCAGGTGCGTTTGCAGGTGCTCAAGTCGTTCGACCAGCCCTACGACGACCGCATTCGCGGTGCGATCCAGGGGCTTAAACCAGGTTACTACACACGCATGGGCGCCGCGATTCGCCAGGCCACCCGGCTGCTGGGTACCTGCAAGCAACGGCGCAAACTGCTGTTGTTACTCACCGATGGCAAGCCCAATGACTTGGACCTGTACGAGGGCCGCTATGGCGTGGAAGACACGCGCCAAGCGGTGATAGAGGCGCGGCGACAGGGCTTGATCCCGTTCTGCATCACCATCGACAAACAGGCCGGCAACTACCTGCCGTACCTGTTCGGTGCCCATGGCTTCACCCTGATCCGCCAGCCGGAGCAGTTGCCCCAGCGCTTGCCCCAGCTGTACCGGCAGCTCACTGAACGTCAGTAGATATCCCGGGGGAGCCAGAAGAACATCGCGATGCAAAACAGCGTGAGGCCCAGGCAACACCACTGGAAGCGGCTCAACCGTCGCGCCAGGGCGCGTGCCTCGGCTTCGGGCAACGGCATGGCGCAGTCGTCGCAGGTGTCGCGCTCCACAGCATTGCGATGTTGGCAATACAGGCAGGTTTTCACTCGAATTGTTCCAGGCGTTGCCGGTCGAGAATGGCGATCTGGCGCGCGTCCTGGGTGATGATGTTCTCGTCGATCAAGCGCCGGATAATCCGCGAAAACGTCTCCGGTTGGATCGACAAGTGCCCGGCGATCAGTTGCTTGGCCATCGGCAGTTCGAAGTGGGTTTCGCCTGCCGGCAAGTGCATCAACTGGGTCAGCAGGTAGCGCACCACACGGTGGGTGGCGTTTTTCAGCGACAACGTGTCGATCTCGTTGACCCGCTGGTGCAGGCGTACGCACAGCTTGCCCAGCAGGGCGAACGTCAGGCGGCTGTTGCTGTGCAGCAGGCGCATATACGTGGCGTTGGACAGGCGATACAGCTGGGTCGGGCACACCGCTTCGGCGCACGCCACATAATTGGGAGTGTCCATCAGCATCATCGCTTCGGCGAAGGTCTGGCGCTCGCCGATCACTTCAAACACCTTCTCCTGGCCGTCCGGGGTCAGGCGGTAGATCTTCACCGCACCGGCAATCACGAAATAGAACGCATCGGCGGGCTCGCCCTGGCGGAACAGCGGCTCACCCTTGTCGACGCTGAGCAACTGGCTGCTGCTCATCAGCTCACTCAATTGCGCCTCGTCCATGGGCTCGAACAGGTGGTGGCTGCGCAGAATCTGATGGTGCACGCGATGCAACACGCGGTGCACATCCTTGAGCGGTGGCAGCGCGGCGTTCATATCAGCACCAGTGACAGGCCGCTGGCCGCTGCCAGCATGGAACCCAGGATCACAAACCAGGCAAGCGGGACGCAGGCGTTTTTCATCATGGCTCCATGGCGCAGGTTAAACGGGGATGATGCCGGTGAGGGTACGCCTACGGCACGGGCCGCGACTTGATCTGCGACAAGGGCAACGCGCGCGCGTAAGCGCAAGATCAGCGCAGTGATGAATTGAGGAGCCTTGGCATGCACGTACTGGATCGGCGCAAAGCGATGTCGATAACACCGCTGTTTCGCCTGGCCTTTCGGCCGTTTTTCCTCGGCGCCTGCCTGCTGGCGGCGCTGGTGATTCCCCTCTGGCTGCTGGCCCTCAGCGGCGCCACCGGCACCTGGCAGCCCGCCGGGGGGTGGCTGGCGTGGCACCGGCATGAGTTGTTGTTCGGCTTCGGCCTGGCAATCATCGCCGGGTTCCTGCTGACGGCGGTGCAAACCTGGACCGGTCGCCCCGGCCTCAGCGGCACGCCGTTGGCCCTGTTGGCGGCCTTGTGGCTGGCCGCGCGCCTGGGCTGGCTGCTCAACGTGCCGTGGCCGCTGCTGGCGCTGCTGGAACTGAGCTTCCCGCTGGCCGTGGCCGGGGTGATGGGCTGGACACTGTGGAAGGTCCGGCAGACGCGTAACTACCCGATTGTGCTGGTGCTGGTGTTGCTGGCCGTGGCGGATGGGTTGTCGCTATACGGGCTGTGGCGCCATGACGAAGGCGGGCAGCGCCTGTCGGTGCTGACGGGGCTGTGGCTGGTGGCCGCCATGATGGGGCTGATCGGTGGCCGCGTGATTCCGTTCTTCACCCAGCGCGGCCTGGGCCGGGTTGACCCCGTCAAGCCTTGGCCTTGGCTGGACCGCTTGCTGCTCGGCGGCTCGATCCTGGTGGCGCTGCTCTACGCCAGCGGCTTGGCCCTGTTTCCAACCCCCTGGAGCGGCGCGTTGTTTGTCGCGCTGGGCCTGGGGCATCTGCTGCGCCTGGCGCGCTGGCATGACCGCGGCCTGTGGCGCGTGCCGCTGCTGTGGTCGTTGCACCTGGCGTATGCCTGGCTGGCCGTGGCGTGCCTGGGCATGGCGCTGTGGCATTTCGGCGCGCCGCTCAATCCCAGCCTGGCGGTGCATGCGCTGACCATCGGCGCCATGGCCGGGTTGATCCTGGCGATGATCGCGCGGGTCAGCCTCGGCCATACCGGCCGGCCTTTGCAGCCGCCGGGCGGGATGACCCTGGCCTTTGCGCTGCTGAACCTGGCCTGTGTGTGCCGCGTCGTGCTGGTGTTGGCCTGGCCGTTGGCGGCCTTGTGGTTGGCGGGCCTGTGCTGGACTGTCGGGCTGGGCCTGTACCTGTGGCGCTACGGGCCGATGCTATGGCAGGCGCGGGTCGACGGGCATCCCGGTTAGGAGACACACATGCTGTATGCCTGGTTGTTGATTGTGCATCTGCTGGCCGCCATCGCGTTTATCGGCACGCTGTTTTTCGACGTGGTGATCTGGCACAGCGCCCGAGAGGAACTGGCCTGGTCGGCGCAGTTCACCTCCGAGCAGGCCATCGCCCGGCGTTCGCGGCGGGTGCTGCACCTGGTGGTGATCGTGCTGTACGGCGCGGGTCTCGGCCTGGCGTGGCACTACTGGGGCATCGCCTGGAACAGCCGCTTCGGGCTGATGTTGAGCCTGAAAGTCCTGCTGGCCCTGAGCATCATCGGGCATTACCTGTTGCTCGCGTACTGGCTGTCGCACAAGTGCTTGAGCCCCCGGAGAGCGCTGTGGATCCGGCGCAGCATCCTGGGGCACATGGTGGTGATCGTGATTCTGGCGAAGTGGATGTTGCGTTGATCAACTCGCCGAGTTCGACAGACACAATACCCGTCGCCCTGCGGCGTCATGCCGCGGGCGGTTGTTGATCGCGGTCAAGGGATAACGCAGCAGTAGTTCCCACACTGTGGCGAACTTTCTGGAGGATCGCGTCATGCCCCTGTCCCTTGCGCAATTGCGCCGTAACTACACCCTCTATGGCTTGCGTGACGAGAACGCGCAGGCGGATCCGTTGGTGCTGTTCGGCCAGTGGCTGGGCCAGGCGCGCAAGACGGAAGTGCCGCCGGCCGAGGCCAATAGCATGGCCTTGGCCACGGTGGACAGCCAAGGGCATGCCCATTGCCGCATCCTGTTGCTCAAGGGGTTCAGCGCCGAGGGTTTTATCTTTTTTGGCCATTACCACAGCGCCAAGGGCCAGGAACTGGCGAGTAATCCCCATGCGGCCATGACGTTTTTCTGGCCGGGCCTGGAGCGTCAGGTGCGCATTGAGGGCCCGGTAGTGCAGGCGGGGGCGCAGCTGTCGGATGACTATTTCGACGCGCGCCCGGTCGCCAGTCAGTTGGGCGCCTGGGCTTCACCACAGAGCCAGCCCCTGGCCCATCGCAGCGAGCTGGAAAGCCGCTTGCGTGAGGTCACGCAACGCTTCGCCGGGCGCCAGCCGCCACGGCCCGACAACTGGGGCGGCTATTGCCTGCAACCCCGGCGCATCGAGTTCTGGCAGGGCCGCCCCGAACGCCTGCATGACCGTCTCGACTACCGCCTGCACGACGGCCACTGGCAGTGCACGCGCCTGGCCCCCTAACGGCATACCTCCTCCGAGGAATAGGCCCTGCGCCCATTGCGGCGCAGGCTGAGTGCAACTTTCTTCACGCCTGGAGCCTTGATCATGGCCCATCTGACCCAACGCAGTTTTGTCTCGCTGAATATCGCGGTACTGACCATCAGCGACACGCGCACCTATGACACCGACACCTCCGGGCAAACCCTGGTGGACCGCCTGCAACGTGCCGGCCACGTGTTGATCGACCGCGGCATTGTGCTGGACGACATCTACCAGATCCGCGCGCGTGTCTCGCAGTGGATCGCCGACCCTCAGGTGCAAGTGGTCCTGATGACCGGCGGCACCGGTTTTACCGCTCGGGACAACACGCCCCAGGCCGTGATGCCGTTGCTGGACAAGTCCGTGGACGGTTTCGGCGAGCTGTTCCGCCAGGTGTCCCTGGCGGAAATCGGCATGTCGACCCTGCAATCCCGTGCCCTGGCCGGCATCAGCAACGGTGTGCTGGTGTGCTGCATGCCCGGCTCTCCGGGCGCCTGTCGCACGGCCTGGGACCAGATTCTGCTTGGCCAGTTGGACAGTCGCACCGGGCCGTGCAACTTCGCGCCGCACCTTAAGCCCCAGAGCGATCAACCGCTTGGCGCGTGTGAGGCGCGGTCATGAGCGTGTGTGACAGCGGCGACCTGCTGCCGGTGGAGGAGGCCATCGCGCAATTGCTCGCCCAGGCGCCACCGCCACCGTCCACCGAAGTCATTCCCCTGGCCCAGGCCCTCGGGCGGGTGATCGCCGAGGACGTGTTCTCGCCCCTTGACCTGCCGGGTTGGGACAACAGCGCCATGGACGGCTACGCCCTGCGCGCGTTTGACGTGCCGGAGCAGGGCGGTTACCTGGAAGTGGCCGGGCGCATCGCTGCTGGGCACAGTAGCGAGGTGCCGTTGCAAGCTGGGCAAACCATGCGGATCTTCACCGGTGCGCCGCTGCCCGTCGGTGCCGACAGCGTGATCCCCCAGGAACGCTGCCGCGTGTATGGCCAGCGCATCTGGTGCCCACCACTGCGCCTGGGTGACCACGTGCGCAAGCGCGGCGAGGAGCTGCAACGCGGGCAGTGCGTGTTGGGGGCGGGCAAGCGTCTGCGCGCCCAGGAAATCGGCCTGCTGGCGGCGGCGGGCATCCCGCGGGTGAAGGTCTATCGAGCGCTGCGGGTGTGCCTGCTCAGCAGCGGCGACGAATTGCGTGAACCGGGTGAGTCACTGGCGCCTGGGCAGATCTACAACAGCAACCGTTACCTCGTCGCGGCGTTGCTGCGTGGTTGGGGCGTGGAGGTGCACGATTACGGCGTGATGGCCGACGCCCTGGCAGCCAGTCGCGATGCACTGGCGCTGGCGTCCTCCGAATGCGACTTGCTGCTGACCACCGGCGGCGTGTCGGTGGGGGAGGAGGACCACCTCAAACAGGCCATTCAGGAACTCGGCAACGTGGATTTCTGGCGCCTGGCGATCCAGCCCGGCAAACCCCTGGCGTTCGGCCAAGTGGCCGGTAAACCTTGGATCGGCCTGCCGGGCAATCCCACCGCCGCGCTGGTCACCAGCTTGGTGGTGGTGCGCCCGTTCCTGCTGCGGGCCCAGGGCGTCGAGCAGGTGTTGCCGGCACCGATCAGTGTGCCGGCCGGTTTTGAATGGCTCAAACCCAACAAGCGCCGCCAGTATTTGCGCGCACGTTTGAGCCCTGGCAGCGATGGGCAATTGCGTGCGGTCCTGCACCCCCAGCAAAGCTCGGCGATGCTCGTCGCGGCTTGTTGGGCCGATGGCCTGGTGATCGTCGAGCGCGAGCAACAGGTGCTCAAAGGCGCGGCGGTGCCGTTCCTGTCCTTTGCCGATTTCCACTGAGGAGCCACCATGCAACTGGTCTGCCCGGCAGGTAACCTGCCTGCGCTGAAAGCCGCCGTGCGCCAAGGCGCCGATGCGGTGTACGTAGGGTTTCGCGATGACACCAATGCCCGGCATTTCGCCGGGTTGAACATGGACGACAAGCAGTTTGACGCCGCCGTCGCCCATATCCGCCAGCACCAGCGCAAGCTGTACGTGGCGGTGAATACCTACCCGCAACCGAAGATCTGGCCGCGTTGGCAACGTGCGGTGGACCGCGCCGCCGACCATGGCGTCGACGCGCTGATCGCCGGTGACCCCGGCGTGCTCGGCTATGCCGCCGAGCGCCATCCACAGTTGGCTCTGCACTTGTCGGTGCAGGGCTCGGCCACCCATGCGGCGGCGTTGCAGTTCTACGCTGAACGCTACGGCATCCGCCGCGCGGTGCTGCCACGGGTGCTGTCTTTGGCCCAGGTCAAGCAGGTGGCGGCCAGCAGCAGCGTGCCCATCGAAGTGTTCGGGTTTGGCAGCCTGTGCATCATGGCCGAAGGGCGTTGCCACTTGTCGTCCTACATCACCGGCGAGTCGCCCAACCTGTGCGGCGTGTGTTCACCGGCCAAGGCGGTACGCTGGAGCGACGACGCCGACGGCCTCAGCGCACGCCTGAGCGAAGTGCTGATCGACCGCTATACCCCCAACGAGCCCGCCGGCTACCCGACCCTGTGCAAAGGCCGGTTCCTGGTGGGCGGCAAGCGCTTCCATGCGCTGGAAGAACCCACCAGCCTCGACACCCTCGACCTGCTGCCCGAACTCAGCGCCATCGGTGTGGCGGCGGTGAAGATCGAAGGCCGGCAACGCAGCCCGGCCTATGTGGAACAAGTCACCCGCGTCTGGCGCGCCGCGCTCGACGCCCACCGCAGCAGCCCCGCCAACTTTGTGGTCAAGGACCAATGGCGCCAGGTGCTGGCCGGACTCTCCGAAGGCAGCCAGACCACCCTGGGTGCTTACCATCGTGCTTGGCAGTGAGGACACACAGATGAAACTCAGCCTCGGACCGGTGCTGTTTTATTGGGATAAGGAACACCTGGGGCGCTTCTACGCGGACATGGCCAGCTTGCCCCTGGACGTGATCTACCTGGGCGAAACCGTGTGCTCCAAACGCCGCGCGTTCAACCTAGATCAATGGTTGGGTTTGGGCCGTGAATTGCAGGCCTGCAGCTCGGCGCAGATCGTGCTGTCGAGCCTGACTTTGATCGAAGCCGCCTCGGAACTGTCGAGCCTGCGCCGCCTGTGCGACAACGGCGAGTTGCTGGTCGAAGCCAACGACATGGGCGCGGTGCAGTTGCTGATCGAACGCAAATTGCCCTTCGTCGGCGGCCCGGCGCTCAACCTCTACAACGGCCATGCCTTGGTGCAATTGCTCGACGCGGGCATGCAACGCTGGGTGCCGCCGGTGGAATGTTCCCACGGCCTGATCGCCGACGTGCTGGAACAGGTGCGTGAATTGGGGCGGCCGTTGCCCGAAGTCGAGATCTTCGCCTACGGCCATCTGCCCCTGGCGTACTCAGCCCGCTGCTTCACCGCGCGTGCAGAAAACCGGCCGAAGGATGACTGCCAGTTCTGCTGCATCAACTACCCGGACGGCATGGCCTTGACCAGCCAGGAAGGGCAGGCGTTGTTCACCTTGAACGGGATTCAGACCCTGTCGGCCGATGTCACTAACTTGCTGGCCGACTACCCTGGCTTGGTGTCGTGTGGGGCTGATCTGCTGCGCCTGAGCCCTCGGGCCGAGGGCATGACCGACGTGGTGCGCGCCTTCGACCAGGTACGCCAGGGCGCCACGCCGCCACTGTTTGTGGATGGCTGCAATGGTTACTGGCATGGCCAGGCCGGCATGTTGCGGGTTGAGGAGGTGGGGTTGTGTTGAGTCGCAAGCAATGGTTGCTCAAGGGGGCTGACCGGGTGTTGCCGTTGATACGGCGTGTGCCGTTTGCAGTGCAGCGCCTGGCCTTGCAGCAGGGTCTCAACCGCTGTTTGGCCGAGCCTTTGCGTGATGGCGGTTTTGATTTGTTGCGGGGGCGGTGGATGTGTTTGCGTATTCCTGATTTGGGGTTGTGCTGGTACCTGACCTTGGGGCGGGAGGGATTGCGGATTGCCTCGCAGGCGCAGGCCCAGGTGACCATCAGTGGGAATTGGCGGGAGTTTTTGCTGCTGGCCAGCCGGCAGGAAGATCCGGATACGTTGTTCTTTCGGCGGCGGTTGGTGATCGAGGGGGATACGGAGTTGGGGTTGGGGTTGAAAAACTTGATAGACAGTCTGGATCCGGATGTGTTGCCGGTTTGGTTGTGGCAGGGGCTTGAGCGGGCGGGGCGGGGGGTGGCGGTTTGAACTGTGGGCAGATCCGTTGTTTAGGTAACGGCTGGTAGGGGTTCCGCCCTTACGGCGTGTCACTTTTGAAAGGAGCCCAAAAGTAACCAAAAGGCTCTTGCCCCAACACTCGGCACCTCGCTCACGCTCGGTGTGCCCGTAATCCGCCAGGTATTTGGGGGGCCGCCGCCACGCGCCATCCATGGCGCGGGGCGGCTAAACCGGCATCCCTGCCGGTTTACCCCCCAAATCCCTGCCGGATTCCGGCCAGCGTGTTTAACGGGGCGCCTAAGATCAAGATCAAAAGCAAGAGCACAGCGGCCTGGTAGCCGGCTTGAGTGGTGTAGAGCAAAAGCAAACGCGGCGGCCTTAAAGCCGACCGGAGTTGCGTCTGTCGATCGCGGTCCAAATGTGGGAGGGGGCTTGCCCCCGATTGCACTGTGACAGCCAAAGATGGATCAGTTGACACACCGCCATCGGGAGCAAGCCAGCTCTTACACGTATCTGCTTTTGATCCAACCACTCAGGTCGGCTATCAGGCCGCTGTGCTTTTGCTTTTGATCTTGATCTTAGGCGCCCCGTCAAACACGCTGGCCGAACGCAGGCTTGAATCCGTGGGTAACCCGGCAGGACGCCGGGTTAGCCGCCCCGCGCCATGGATGGCGCGTGGCGGCGGCCCACGGATTCAAGCCGGAGTGAGGGCATGCCGAGCCTAGGCGAGGCACCGAGTGTTGGGGCAAGAGCCTTTTGGTTACTTTTGGGCTCTTTTCAAAAGTGACCCGCTGTAAAAGCGGAACCAATATCAGCCGTTACCCAAACAACGGATATGTACCCGCCAAATGCAACACCTCCCACCTCCAGCGTCATCGCGTAGAAACCCCATGACCCACGGCGAAACTCTACATGATCGGCAGCGGGCATTAACCGGCCTGGTAGCCCATCAGTTCCTCTTCACTGAGGATTCGAATGGTGCGCCGCTGCACCTCGATCAATCCACCTTCCACCAGCCGGTGCAGAATCCTGGAAAAGGTTTCCGGCTGGATCCCCAGCTTCGACGCCACCAGTCGTTTAGGCACTTGCAGCACTACGTCGCCGCTGACGGCATCGCGCTCCTGGAACAGAAAGTTGATCACCCGGCGACTGGCGTTGGCCAGGGTCAGGGTGTCGATGTCCTTGAGGCGCTGGTGCAGGTGGATGCTCATGCTCGCCAGGATCGCCAGGCAGATTTTCGGCTGGTCTTCCAGGGCGCGGCGGTAGTGCTGGCCTTCGATACTGACCAGCACACAGTCCTTGAGCGCCGTTGCGCTGACCGGGTAGGCCTTGGCCTGGGTGAACAGCAGGGCTTCGGCGAAGGTCTGGCCGGGTTGAATGATTTCCACCAGGTGCTCCTGGCCTTCGCCGGTGACGCGATGCAGTTTGATCTGGCCGCTGACCAGCAGGAAGAAACGGTCGGCGGGGTCACCCTGGTGCATCAAGGGGGTGTGGCTGGGCACGCGTTTCAGGTTGGCCAGGGTGCAGACGTCCTGGAAGGTTTTTTCCGGGAGTTGGGTGAAGAGGTGGTGACGGCGTAGGGTCAGGACGATTTGGGGATGGGTGAGCATTGTTTGGGCCTCCGCGGGTGGTCAGGGTAGGGGGCCTGGGGTGGGTTTGGATATGCCTCTGAGGGGGTACCTCGGTGTGTATATCCGTTTCTGCGGTAACGGCGGGTATGGGGCCCGGCCAGCGTGTTTGACGGGGCGCCTCAGATCAAAAGCAAAAGCGCGGCGGCCTTGAAGCCGACCGGTGTTGCGTGTGCCGTACTCGGTTAAAAATGTGGGAGGGGGCTTGCCCCCGATAGCCGATAACGGATATGCACACCGCAGACCCAACCCCAACGCTCACCCCACCTGCCTCAAATGCTCCATCGCCCAAACCGCCGCCTCCACCCGCGACCGCAACCCCAACTTGTGCAGCAAATTCTTCACATGCACTTTCACCGTCCCCTCAGTAATCCCCAACTTATGCCCAATCACCTTATTGCTATACCCACTGGCGATCGTCTTCAACACCTGCCGCTCCCGCTCGGTCAATTCAACCGCCGCATGCGGCTGCGGTGAGCGCAATGCCTGGGCCAGTACTCGTGTCAATCCGGGGCTGATCACCAGCGCCCCATGCAGTGCATCGCGAATAAATTCCACCACCAGTTCCGGCTCCATGTCCTTGAGCAGGTACCCATTGGCGTCCAGGCGCAGTGCATCCCGAATATCGTCTTCGGCGTCGGACACGGTAAACAGCAACACCTTGCCGGCATAGTCCATGGCGCGCAGGCGGCGCAGGGTTTCCAGGCCGTTCATCTGGGGCATGTTGTTGTCCAGCAGCACCAGGTCAGGTTGCAGGCTCTGGATCTGGTCGAGGGCTTCCTGGCCGTTGCCGGCTTCACCGACCACATGCAGGTCGTCTTCCAGTTCGAGGATCTGGCGCATTCCGTGGCGCATCATCGGGTGGTCGTCGACCAACAGGATCCGGTGGCGAATGGCGGTGTTCATGAGGCGGTGCCTTGTAGGGAGTGGCCGAGGAATTCCGGCTGGAAACGCAGTTGCACACGAGTGCCCTGAGGGGTTCGTGGGCTGATGTCGAGGTCGCCGTGCAGGCTGCGGGCGCGTTCGTCCATGATGGTCAGGCCGTGGTGTTCACGTCGGTCGACCTCGCCGCTGAAGCCACGGCCATCGTCTTCGATGCTCAGGCTGACCGTCTCGCCGACCTGGCGCAGTTGCAGCCAGGCGTTTTGCGCGTGGGCGTGGCGCAGGCAGTTGGACAGCGCTTCGCGGGTGATCTGCAACACGTGGATCTGTTCGCTGGCCGACAGCTGGAAGGCCAGGGCGTCCACATGCAGGTGCACCTGGAACTCGCCACGCCGGGAGAATTCTTCGGCGGTGTCCTGCAACTCATGCACCAGCCCGGCATCGTGGATTTGCAGGCGGAAGGTGGTGAGCAGTTCGCGCAGTTGGCGGTAGGCGTTGTTCAGGCCGTCGCGCAGTTCGCCGGTGACGGTGGCCAGGGTCTCCACCGGTTCGCCACGGCGGATCAGGGTTTGCATGCGGCTCACTTGCAGCTTCATGTAGGACAGCGCCTGGGCCAGGGAGTCGTGCAGTTCGCGGGCGATGATGGTGCGCTCGTCGAGGAGCAACAGGCGGTGGTCCTGTTCGCGTTGGCGCTTGAGGGACAGTGAGGTGCCGATCAGGTTGGCCAAGGCCTGGATCAGTTGTTTTTCCCAATCCTGCGGCGCGTGGCCGTCAAGGAAGTGCGCCTTGAGTTCACCCAGTTCCGCGCCTTGGTTGCTGATGCTGAACACTTGCGGCGGCGCGGCGTGATGACGCTCGCAGGTGGCGCAGTCACCGACCGCGCAGACGTTGCGGCTGTTCTCGCCATGCAGCGCGAGCATCTGCTGGGCCGGCGCCAGGAAGTGGCCCTGCAAACACAACGACAGGCGCAGCCCCGGCAGGCGTTTCTGGAAGCGCCGGATCAGTTCATCCAGGCCCTCGGCATTCGCCAGGCGCGTGGCCAGGCTGCGGCTGCTTTGGTAGAGCAGTTCGAGGGCGGCGTTGGCTTGTTGCAGGTTGAGGGTTTTGAGCTGCACCTGGCTTTCCAGGGTGCGGTGCGAGGCTTCGATGGTTTCGGCCATGGTGTTGAAGCTCAGCGCGAGTTGGCCCAGCTCGTCCTCGGAACGGTGGTTGACCCGGATCTTGAAGTCGCCGTCGCGAAAACGCCGGGTGGCGTGCACCAACTCTTCCAGGGGGTTGACCACCCCGTATTGCAGTTCGTACAGGCCGATCAGCAGGATGATCAAGGTGCTGAACAGCGCCAGGCCCTGGATACCCTGTTGCCAGCCTTGTTTGCGTTCGCTTTGTTGCTGCAACAGGCTGACGAAGTGATTCAGTTGCTCGACAAACGCCGGGGCGCTGGCCTGGAACAAGGCCGCATCACCGCGTAGCACCGCCGGGCGCAGCTCGGTGTTCCAGCGTTGCTGGATCTGTTGGTAGCTCTGTAGCAGGGCGCTCTGGGGGCCGTCTTCCAAAACCGCCTTGAGCGACTGACTGTCGAGGCGCCGTTGCAGGCTTTGGCTGACCTCGGTGATTTCACCCGGCTGGGCACCGGCGGCGAGTTTCCAGCTGAGGTGGTAGGTCTCCATGCGTACCGAGCCTGCGGTGTTGATCGCGGCGGCGTCGCCCTGGCTGAACCAGGCGATCAGCCCGGCGCTCAGGGAGCTGGCCAGGGCCAGGATGGCGATAAGGATCACCGCCAGGCCGGCACGGGCGGGCAGGGAGCTGCGCAGCCAGTCAAGCATGACGGCGTAATCGACGAAGGCAATGCAGAGGCATGAGGGCACCTGAAACCGGAAAGGGGGCTGGACACGGCCTTCCCTGGCGCACTACCTCTAAAGAATTGCCGGCGAACCCTCCCACGGATAAAAGCCGGCACAAGAGATCAATCCTTTGATAAATAAAGCTTTTCTCTTGTTCTTGCGTCTACCTCCTTGGAGGTAGACGGGGCCAGCATAGCCCGATACCCCCCAGGCGGACGTTGATCTGGGTCAAGTTACACGGGGGTCTGGCCCCTAACCTGCGCTCATGGAATCACTTTCTGGAGCGCTTACCGTGACTCAACCCCGTATGAGACAAGGCCTGGTGCTGGGCATGAGTACCCTGGCTTTCACCGTCTGCTTTATGGTGTGGATGATGTTCGCCGTGCTCGGCGTGCCCATCAAAGAGCTGCTGCAACTCAACGAAACCCAGTTCGGCCTGCTGGCCGCCACGCCGGTATTGACCGGTTCCCTGGTGCGCCTGCCACTGGGCCTGCTCACCGACCGCTTTGGCGGGCGCATCGTGTTTTTCCTGCTGATGCTCGCCTGCGTGTTGCCGCTGTACCTGATCACCTACGCCACCGCCTATTGGCAGTTCCTGGTGCTGGGCCTGTTTGTCGGCCTGGCCGGCGGCTCGTTTTCGGTGGGCATCGCCTACGTCGCCAAATGGTTCGACAAAGATAACCAAGGCTTCGCCATGGGCGTGTTCGGCGCCGGTAACGCGGGGGCGGCCGTCACCAAGTTTCTCGCCCCGGCACTGATCGCCCTCGGCACCTGGCACCTGGTGCCCAAGGTGTTCGGCGCCATCCTGTTTATCACCGCGCTGCTGTTCTGGTTTCTCACCAGCGAAAACAAGGCGCACCGCAGCGCCGGCGGCGCCAGCCTGCGCGAGCAACTGCAGAGCCTCAAAGACCCGGCCGTGTGGCGCTACTGCCAGTACTACTCGATTGTGTTCGGTGGGTACGTGGCCCTGGCGTTATGGATGACCAAGTACTACGTGCAGGAATACGGCTTCAGCCTGCAAAGCGCCGCGCTGCTGGCCGCGTGTTTCTCGCTGCCCGGCGGCGTGCTGCGGGCGGTGGGCGGCTGGATGTCCGACCGCTGGGGTGCGCAAAGCGTGACCTGGTGGGTGTTGTGGGTGAGCTGGGTGTGCCTGTTCCTGCTCAGCTATCCGCAGACGCAACTGCAGGTGATGACCGTCAACGGTCCTCTTGATTTCCATATCGGCCTCAACCCCACGCTGTTCACCGTGCTGCTGTTTGTGATGGGCATCGCCTTCGCGTTCGGCAAGGCCTCGGTGTTCAAGTACATCGCCAATGACTACCCGCAAAACATGGGCGCGGTGTCCGGCATCGTCGGCCTGGCCGGTGGCCTGGGCGGCTTTGTGCTGCCGATCCTGTTCGGCGCGCTGGTGGACCTCACCGGCGTGCGTTCCTCCTGCTTCATGTTGATGTACGGCGTGGTCTGGGTGTCCCTGGCCTGGATGTACTTCAGTGAAATTCGCAAACAGCCGTTGCTCGGCAAGCAAGCTCTCCAAGGAGAATGATCATGTCCATTGCGCAAAAGCCCGGTTCGGGCCCGGTGATCCACGACTGGCGCCCCGAGGACCCCGCTTTCTGGGGCGCCAGCGGCAAGAAGACCGCCACCCGCAACCTGTGGATCTCGATCCCCGCGCTGTTGCTGGCCTTCGCCGTCTGGATGGTGTGGAGCACCGTGATCGTGCGCCTCAACGCCATCGGCTTCAGCTTCACCACCGACCAGCTGTTCTGGCTCGCCGCATTGCCCGGCTTGTCCGGCGCCACCTTGCGGGTGTTCTACTCGTTCATGGTGCCGATCTTCGGCGGGCGCCGCTGGACGGCCCTGAGCACCGCCTCCTTGCTGCTGCCGTCGCTGTGGATGGGTTTTGCGGTGCAGGACCCGGGCACGCCCTACAGCGTGTTTGTGTTGATTGCCTTGCTCTGCGGTTTTGGCGGCGGCAACTTCGCCTCCAGCATGTCCAACATCAGCTTTTTCTACCCCAAGGCCCAGCAGGGCACCGCCCTGGGCCTGAACGCCGGCCTGGGTAACCTGGGGGTCTCGGTGATGCAATTCTGCGTGCCACTGGTGATCACCTTTGGCGTGTTCGGCCTGGTGGGTGGGCAACCGCAAACGCTGCCGGACGGTAGCCAGCTGTGGCTGCAGAATGCCGGCTTCATCTGGGTGCCGTTCATCCTCACCGTCACCGTGGCCGCGTGGTTCGGCATGAATGACCTGTCCAGCGCCCGCGCGTCGTTCAGTGACCAGGCAGTGATCTTCAAGCGCAAGCACAACTGGCTGATGTGCTGGCTGTACCTGGCGACCTTCGGTTCATTCATCGGTTTTTCGGCGGCATTCCCGCTGCTGATCAAGACCTCGTTCCCGGACGTGGTCGCGCTGAAATTTGCCTTCCTTGGCCCGCTGGTCGGCGCGCTGGTACGTCCACTCGGCGGCTGGCTGGCGGACAAGATGGGCGGCGCGCGGGTGACCCTGTGGAACTTCGTGCTGATGATCGTAATGGTGTTCGGCGTGCTGCACTTCCTGCCGCAGAACGGGCAGGGCGGCAACTTCTACGGCTTCCTTGGGCTGTTCATGTTGCTGTTCATCACCACCGGTGTGGGCAACGGTTCCACCTTCCGCATGATCCCCGTGATCTTCCGCACCCAGCACGAGAAAGCCAGCGCCGGCAAATCCGCCGCCGAGCGTGAACAGGCGATCAAGAACGCCGGCAAGGAATCCGCTGCGGTGCTGGGCTTCAGCTCGGCCATGGGCGCGTTCGGTGCGTTCTTCATTCCCAAGTCCTTCGGCACCTCCATGGCCGCTACCGGCAGCCCGGCCATGGCGTTCTACATGTTTGTCGGTTTCTACCTGAGCTGCATCGTCGTGACCTGGTGGTGGTACGCCCGCAAGGGCTGCGCCACACCCTGCTGATCGACCTGAATTCGCCGGGGCAACGCACCCCACGGCACGCCTGATGAGGAAAGCACCATGAGTCATTTACTGGATCAACTGCGGTTCTTCAACCGCAAGCAAAACGAGTTCTCCGAAGGCCACGGCGAGACCCGCAAGGAGTCCCGCGACTGGGAAAACGTCTACCGCTCGCGCTGGCAGTACGACAAGATCGTACGCTCCACCCACGGTGTGAACTGCACCGGCTCGTGCTCGTGGAAGATCTACGTGAAGAACGGCCTGATCACCTGGGAAACCCAGCAGACCGACTACCCGCGCACCCGCAACGACCTGCCCAACCATGAACCGCGTGGCTGCCCGCGTGGTGCCAGCTACAGCTGGTACATCTACAGCGCCAACCGCCTCAAGTACCCGAAAATCCGCAAGCCGTTGCTCAAGCTGTGGCGTGAAGCGCGACTGACCCTGTCACCCGTCGAGGCGTGGGCGAGCATTGTCGAGGACAAGGTCAAGGCCGACTCGTACAAGAGCAAGCGCGGCATGGGCGGCTTCATTCGTTCCAACTGGGAGGAGGTGAATGAGATCATCGCCGCCTCCAACGTCTACACCATCAAGCAGTACGGCCCGGACCGCATCGTCGGCTTCTCGCCGATCCCGGCCATGTCCATGGTCAGCTACGCAGCGGGTTCGCGTTACCTCTCGCTGATCGGCGGCGTGTGCCTGAGCTTCTACGACTGGTACTGCGACCTGCCACCGGCCTCGCCGATGGTGTGGGGCGAGCAGACCGACGTGCCGGAATCGGCCGACTGGTACAACTCCAACTACATCATCGCCTGGGGCTCCAACGTTCCGCAGACCCGCACCCCGGACGCGCATTTCTTCACCGAGGTGCGCTACAAGGGCACCAAGACCGTGGCGATCACTCCGGACTATTCGGAAGTGGCCAAGCTCACCGACCTGTGGCTCAACCCCAAGCAGGGCACCGATGCCGCGTTGGCCCAGGCGTTCAACCATGTGATCTTCAAGGAATTTCACCTGGATAAACCGAGCGCTTATTTCACCGATTACGCCAAGCGCTTTACCGACTTGCCGGTGCTGGTGATGCTCAAGCCCATGACCGGTTTTGCACCCGGTGCAGGCTTCCAGCCGGACCGCTTCCTGCGCGCTTCGGACCTGGTCGACAACCTCGGCCAGGACAACAACCCGGAATGGAAAACCATCGCCCTCGACGAAAGCGGCGAACTGGTCTCGCCGCAGGGCGCCATTGGCTATCGCTGGGGCGAGAAGGGCAAGTGGAACATCCTCGCCAAAGAAGGCGGTGAAGGCCGCGCGATTGACCTTAAGCTCAGCCTGATCGGTGACGACGTCGCCGAAGTGGCCTTCCCGTATTTCGCCGGCGAAGCCCACGATTACTTCCAGCACGTGGCCGGCGATGCCGTGCAGTTCCGTCGTGTGCCGGTGCACAGCGTGACCTTGGCCGACGGCACGGTAGCCAAAGTCGCAACCGTGTTCGACCTGTCCGCCGCCAACCTGGCCATCGACCGTGGCCTGGGCGGCAACAACGTCGCCAAGGACTACGACGACGCCAGCGTGCCGGGCACCCCGGCGTGGCAGGAAGCGATCACCGGCGTCAGCCGCGAGAAAGCCATCCAGATCGCCCGCGAGTTCGCCGACAACGCCGACAAGACCAAGGGCCGCTCGATGATCATCGTCGGCGCGGCGATGAACCACTGGTACCACATGGACATGAACTACCGCGGGCTGATCAATATGCTCATGCTCTGCGGTTGCGTCGGCCAGACCGGCGGCGGCTGGGCCCACTACGTCGGCCAGGAAAAACTGCGCCCGCAGTGCGGCTGGCTGCCCCTGGCCTTCGGCCTGGACTGGAACCGCCCGCCGCGCCAGATGAACGGCACCAGCTTCTTCTATGGCCACAGTTCGCAATGGCGCCACGAGAAGATGAGCATGCACGACATCCTCTCGCCACTGGCCGACAAGTCGCAGTTCCCGGAGCATGCCCTGGACTACAACATCCGCGCCGAACGCGCCGGCTGGTTGCCGAGTGCACCGCAGCTCAACACCAACCCGCTGCACATCTGCCGTGACGCCGCCGCCGCCGGCATGACGCCGAAAGACTACGTGGTGAAGTCCTGGCAGGACGGCAGCCTGCGCTTTGCCTGCGAACAACCGGACAGCCCGGTGAACTTCCCGCGCAACATGTTTATCTGGCGCTCCAACCTGCTCGGTTCCTCGGGCAAGGGCCATGAGTACATGCTCAAGTACCTGTTGGGCACCAAGAACGGCGTGATGAACGAAGACATCGGCCACAGCACCGAATGCAAGCCGACCGAGGCCGAATGGGTCGAAGACGGCGCCATCGGCAAGCTGGACCTGGTGACCACCCTGGATTTCCGCATGTCCTCCACCTGTGTGTATTCCGACATCGTCTTGCCGACCGCGACCTGGTACGAAAAAGACGACATGAACACCTCGGACATGCACCCGTTCATCCACCCACTCTCGGCGGCCATCGACCCGGCGTGGGAATCGCGCTCCGACTGGGAGATCTACAAAGGCATCGCCAAGGCGTTCTCGGCCATGTCGGTCGGTCACCTGGGCGTCGAGCAAGACCTGGTCACCGTGCCGTTGATGCATGACAGCGTCGGTGAACTGGCCCAGCCCTTCGGCGGCACCGATTGGAAAAGCGCCGGTGTGGCGCCGGTACCGGGCAAGAACGCCCCGAACATGGCGGTGGTAGAACGCGACTACCCGAACATCTACAAGCAGTTCTCGTCCCTCGGCCCGATGCTGGAAAAACTCGGTAATGGCGGCAAGGGCATCAACTGGAACACCGATGAAGAAGTCGAGTTCCTCGGCGAGCTGAACCATCACGAAAGCGATGCGGGCATCAGCCACGGCCGGCCGAAAATCGACACGGCGATTGACGCCGCTGAAGTGATCCTGTCGCTGGCCCCGGAAACCAACGGCAAGGTCGCCTTGAAAGCCTGGGCCGCGCTGTCGGAATTCACTGGCATCGACCACAGCCATTTGGCGATCTCCAAGGCCCATGAAGCGATCCGCTTCCGCGATATCCAGGCGCAGCCGCGCAAGATCATCTCAAGCCCGACCTGGTCAGGCCTGGAAGACGAGCACGTGAGCTACAACGCCGGCTACACCAACGTCCATGAAAACATTCCATGGCGCACCATCACCGGTCGCCAGCAGTTCTACCAGGATCACCCGTGGATGCAGGCGTTCGGCGAGCAGTTGATGAGCTACCGGCCACCGGTCAACACCCGCACCATTGAAGGCGTGAAGGGCAAGCGCAGCAATGGCGAGACCGAGATCGTCCTGAACTGGATCACCCCGCACCAGAAATGGGGTATCCACAGCACCTACAGCGACAACCTGCTGATGCTCACCCTGAGCCGTGGCGGCCCGATTGTGTGGCTCTCCGAAATCGACGCCAAGCGCGCCGGGATCGAGGACAACGACTGGATCGAATGCTTCAACGTCAACGGCGCACTCACCGCCCGTGCGGTGGTCAGCCAGCGCGTCAAGGAAGGCATGGTGATGATGTACCACGCCCAGGAACGCATCGTGAACGTGCCCGGTTCGGAAACCACCAAGACCCGTGGCGGCCACCACAACTCGGTGACCCGCGTGGTGCTCAAGCCGACCCACATGATCGGCGGCTACGCCCAGCAGGCTTACGGTTTTAACTACTACGGCACGGTCGGTTGCAACCGCGATGAGTTTGTCGTGGTGCGCAAGATGGCCAAGGTCGACTGGCTCGATGGCACCGCTGGCGATGATCTGCCACGCCCATTGCCGACCGATATCGAGGAGAACTGAGATGAAGATTCGCTCACAGATTGGCATGGTGCTGAACCTGGACAAATGCATCGGCTGCCACACCTGCTCGATCACTTGCAAAAATGTCTGGACCAGCCGTGAAGGCATGGAGTACGCCTGGTTCAACAACGTCGAATCCAAGCCCGGTATCGGCTACCCCAAAGAATGGGAGAACCAGGACAAGTGGAAGGGCGGTTGGGTGCGCAACGCCAACGGCAGCATCAACCCACGC
This sequence comes from Pseudomonas sp. QC2, assembly GCF_002859085.1. Lineage (NCBI taxonomy): Bacteria > Pseudomonadati > Pseudomonadota > Gammaproteobacteria > Pseudomonadales > Pseudomonadaceae > Pseudomonas > Pseudomonas sp. QC2. The sequence goes on along the minus strand of NZ_PKKS01000010.1, from coordinate 216,717 downwards.
ATCGGCGGCAAGTTCCGCGTGTTGGCGAACATCTTCGCCAACCCTGACTTGCCCAGCCTGGACGACTACTACGAGCCATTCGACTTCGACTACCAGCACCTGCACACCGCGCCGTTGGGCGAACACCAGCCGACCGCACGCCCGCGCTCGCTGGTGTCGGGCAAGCGCATGCAGAAAATCGAGTGGGGCCCCAACTGGGAGGAAATCCTCGGCACCGAGTTCGCCAAGCGCCGCAAGGACAAGAACTTCGACCAGATCCAGGCCGATATCTACGGCGAGTACGAAAACACCTTCATGATGTACCTGCCGCGCCTGTGCGAGCACTGCCTCAACCCGGCGTGCGCGGCCTCGTGCCCGAGTGGCGCGATCTACAAGCGTGAAGAAGACGGCATCGTACTGATCGACCAGGAGAAATGCCGGGGCTGGCGCATGTGCATCAGCGGCTGCCCGTATAAAAAGATTTACTTCAACTGGAAGAGCGGCAAGTCCGAGAAGTGCATCTTCTGCTACCCGCGTATCGAAGCCGGCATGCCCACCGTGTGTGCCGAAACCTGCGTTGGCCGGATTCGCTACCTCGGCGTGTTGCTGTACGACGCCGACCGTATCAGCGAAGTCGCCAGCACTGCCAACGAGCATGACCTGTACGAAAAACAGCTGGAGATTTTCCTCGACCCGAATGACCCGGCAGTGATTCGCCAGGCCCTGGCCGATGGCGTGCCGCAGTCGGTGATCGACTCCGCGCAGCGTTCGCCGGTGTACAAAATGGCCGTGGATTGGAAACTCGCCCTGCCGCTGCACCCGGAATACCGCACCTTGCCGATGGTCTGGTACGTGCCGCCGCTGTCGCCTATCCAGAACGCCGCCGCGGCCGGCACCGTGGGCATGAACGGGGTGATCCCGGATGTCGACAGCCTGCGCATCCCCCTGCGTTACCTGGCCAACATGCTCACCGCCGGTGATGAAAAACCGGTCAAGCGTGCGCTCAAACGCCTGCTGGCGATGCGTGCCTACAAACGCTCCCAGCAAGTGGACGGTGTGCAGGACCTGCAAGTGCTGGAAGACGTCGGCTTGAGCGTTGAACAGGTGGAGGAGATGTACCGCTACCTGGCGATTGCCAACTACGAAGACCGCTTCGTGGTACCGAGCGCCCACCGTGAAGACGCCATGAGCGACGCGTTCGCCGAGCGCTCCGGGTGTGGTTTCAGTTTCGGCAGCGGCTGCAGTGGCAGTTCCGATACCAACATGTTCGGCGCCAAGAAGGCCAACCGCCGCGACGTGCTGAAAACCGTACAAATCTGGGAGGACTGAGCATGCGCATTCTTAAAGTGATCTCGCTGTTGCTGGACTACCCCACCGAAACCCTGGTGAACGGCCGCGACGAGTTGGAAAAAGCGATTATCGAATCGCGGGAAATCAGCCCCAAGCAACGCGGTGCCTTGTTCGAGTTGATGGAGCTGATCTGCGGCAACGACTTGATGGACGGCCAGGAACATTACGGCGCCTTGTTTGGCCGCGGCCGTTCGCTGTCGCTGTTGTTGTTTGAACACGTGCACGGCGAGTCCCGCGACCGTGGCCAGGCGATGGTCGACATGATGGCCCAGTACGAGGAGGCCGGGTTTGCCATCGGCGTCAAGGAGCTGCCGGACTATATCCCGCTGTACCTGGAGTTTCTCTCCACCCGCGAAGACATCGAGGCCCGCGAGGGCCTGGCGGATGTGGCGCACCTGTTGGCCTTGCTCGCCGCGCGTCTGGAAGAGCGCGAGAGCGGCTACGCCAGTTGCTTCCGTGCGCTGTTGCAGATTGCCGGCGCCGAGCCGCACCAGGCCGTGGCCGAACTGCGTGCCCAGGTCGCCGCCGAACCGCGCGACGACTCCCTCGAAGCCCTGGACAAAATCTGGGAAGAGGAAGCCGTGGACTTTATGCAGGCCGAGCAGCAGGACCGTTGCAGCTCGCTGCCGAGTGCACCGGGCAAGGCCCGCGAAGAAAGCGCGGTGCCGTTGCACTGGGTGGATTTTCAGCAAGAAGGCCGGGCCGCAGCGCCCGCCGGGGAGGTGGGTAATGTCTAAGTGGAATTTGCTGGTATTCGGGGTGTATCCCTATGTGGCCCTGGCCATCTGCCTGTTGGGCAGTTGGGCGCGGTTCGACCTGTCGCAGTACACCTGGAAGGCTGGCTCCAGCCAGATGCTCAACAACCGCGGCATGCGCGTGGCGAGCAACTTCTTCCATGTCGGCGTGCTGTTCGTGCTGGCTGGGCATTTTGTCGGCCTGCTGACGCCGGCATCGATCTACCACCATGTGATCAGCACTGAGAACAAGCAGTTGCTGGCGATGGTCTCCGGCGGTTTCTTCGGCCTGCTGTGCCTGGTGGGCCTGCTGATGCTGGTCAAGCGTCGTTTGACTGACCCACGCGTGCGCGCCACCTCAAGCCCGTCGGACATCCTGATCCTGCTGGTGTTGCTCGCACAGTTGCTGCTCGGCCTGCTGACCATTGTCGCCTCCACCGGGCACATGGACGGTTCGGTGATGGTGATGCTCGCCGACTGGGCGCAGAACGTGGTGTTGTTGCGGCCGGTGGAAGCGGCAGCGTCGATTGCGCCGGTGTCGTTGATCTACAAGGCGCATGTGGCGCTGGGCTTGACCCTGTTTGTGCTGTTCCCGTTTACCCGCTTGGTGCACATGGTCAGCGCGCCGATCTGGTACCTGGGGCGTCGTTATCAAATCGTGCGGCAGAAGTAGTGAGGAGAGCGTCATGACAACAGGATGCGGATGTGGTGGCGGGAATGGCGGCAGCGGCGGTTGTGGGTCGTCGGCCAAAGAACCCGTGATGGCCGAGGTGGCGGTCCAAGCGCCTTTCGAGGAACTCAAGGCGCCCGAATTGATTGCCAGCAGTGAACAGGAATGGCCGATCATCAGCGTCAACGACGTGCCCGTCACGCCTGAGGCGATGGCCTTGGAGTTGCAATATCACCCGGCCGACAGCCGCGAAGAGGCGGTGTACCTGGCCGCCCGCGCGCTGGTGATTCGCGAGCTGTTGCAGCAGCGCATCGCCGAGCTGGGCCTGGCGGTGGAGATCGCCGCCGGCGAGAACGAAGAGGAGGCCGCCACGCGCTTGCTGCTGGAGCGCGAGGTCAAGGTGCCCGAGTGCGACGAGGCCACCTGTGTGCGCTATTTCGAGAACAACCGTGGGCGCTTTCACAGCGCGCCGTTGCTGGCGGTGCGGCACATCCTGCTGGAGTGCGCGCCGGACGATGCCGAGGCCCGGCAACTGGCCCATGTGCAAGCGGAAGTGCTGCTGCTGAGCCTGGCCCAAGCGCCGGGCAGCTTCGCCGAGTTAGCCCTCAAGTACTCGGCGTGCCCGTCCAAGGCCCAGGGCGGTTCGCTCGGCCAGGTGAGCAAGGGCCAGACCGTACCGGAGCTGGAGCGCCAGCTGTTCACCCTGGCGCCGGGCCTGGCCGGCAAACCGCTGGAAAGCCGTTATGGCTGGCACGTGATCAGCGTCGACCAGCGCATCGAAGGCCAGCCGTTGCCCTACGAAGCGGTTGCGGTGGCGATCCGTACCCAGTTGCAGCAGGGCGTGTGGCAGAAGGCACTGGTGCAGTACCTGCAAACCCTGATCGGCGCGGCGGACATTCGCGGCATCGCGCTGCAGGGTGCCGACTCGCCGTTGGTGCAGTGACATGAGCCTGGTGGATGGGGTGGGGCGTTCGATCGATTATCTGCGGTTGTCGGTGACCGACCGGTGTGATTTCCGCTGTGTGTACTGCATGGCGAAAAACATGACCTTCCTGCCGCGCCAGCAGGTGCTGACCCTGGAAGAACTGGAACGCCTGGCCAGGCTGTTTGTGGGGCAGGGCGTGCGCAAGATCCGCTTGACGGGTGGCGAGCCGCTGATTCGCCCCGGCATTGTCGGGTTATGCCGCAACATCGCGGCGCTGCCGGGGTTGCGTGAGTTGGTGATGACCAGCAATGGCTCGCAGCTCGCGCGCTTGGCGCGGCCGTTGGTGGAGGCGGGGGTCAAGCGCATGAACATCAGCCTCGACAGCCTGGACCCTGGACGCTTTCGCGCGATCACCCGCAACGGTGATCTGCGCCAGGTGTTGGACGGTATCGAGGCGGCGCGGGAGGCGGGGTTCGAGCGGGTCAAACTCAATTGCGTGGTGATGAAAGGGCGCAATTTCGATCAGGTGCCGGGGTTGGTGCGGTACGCGATCGAGCAGGGCATCGACATCAGTTTTATCGAGGAAATGCCGCTGGGGGATGTGGGGCGTTCGCGGGGGGAGACGTTCTGCTCCAGTGATGAAGTACGCGCGGTGATTGCGCGCGAGCATGTGTTGCTCGACAGCACCGAAAGCAGCGGCGGGCCGGCGCGGTATGTGCGGTTGGCGCGGCATCCGGGGACGCGGGTGGGGTTTATTTCGCCTAATTCGCATAATTTTTGTGGGAGCTGTAATCGGGTCAGGATGACGGTGGAGGGGCAGTTGCTGCTGTGTTTGGGGCAGGAGGATGCGCTGGATTTTCGCGGGTTGTTGCGTCGGTATCCGGTGGAGGATGGGCCGTTGGTTGAGGCGTTGCACCGGGCGTTGCGGGGGAAGCCGGTGGGGCATGATTTTACGGGGGCGGGGGAGGTGCAGGTGGTGCGGTTTATGAGTATGAGTGGGGGGTGATTGGGGCCCCCCAAATCCCTATTGAATTCCGGCCAGCGTGTTTGACGGGGCGTCTTAGATCAAAAGCAAAAGCGCGGCGGCCTTAGAGCCGACCGGTTTCTTACTGTCGATCTTGGTCAACGGTCGGAGGGGGCTTGCTCCCGATTGCAGTGTGTCAGTTGACGCAGCTGTGGCTGCCCCAATGCTATCGGGAGCAAGCCCCCTCCCACAGTTTGATCTCCCTACATCAGGTGGATATCAGCCCCCCAAATAACGGATATCCCCCCAATCAAAAAACCTTGACCCCGATCAAGGGCAACCCACCCCATCCTCCGTAGCATCACTGCATGTTGTGTTTAATTACCAAAAAATATCTATATGTAGTGCTTGGAGCCAAAAATGCAAACCACGCTCACCCCACTAACCAGCACCCGCCTACACAAACGCGACGGCAGCCTAGTCCCCTTCAACGCCGAAAAAATCCGCCAGGCCCTGATCGCCGCCGGCACCGCCACCGGCGAATACCAAGCCACCGAAGCCGACCTGCTACTGGGCGCCGTCCTCGCCCGTCTCAGAGGCATCGACCACCTGGACGTCGAACAAATCCAGGACAGCGTCGAACGCGTATTAATGGACGCCGGCTATTTCCTGTCGATGCGCGCCTACATCGTCTACCGCGAACAACACGGCCGCCTGCGCCGCGATCGCAAGACCCTGGTGGAAGTCGCCACCTCGATGAACGAATACCTCGACCGCGAAGACTGGCGCGTGCAGGCCAACGCCAACCAGGGCTATTCCCTCGGCGGCCTGGTGCTGAACGTGTCGGGCAAGGTCACCGCCAATTACTGGCTGGACGAGGTCTACAGCCAGCAGATCGGTCGTGCACACCGCGAGGCGGACTTGCATATCCATGACCTGGACATGCTCGCCGGCTACTGTGCCGGCTGGTCGCTGCGCTCACTGCTGCACGAAGGCCTCAACGGCGTACCGGGGCGTGTCGAGGCCGGGCCGCCCAAGCACTTGAGCAGTGCGTTGGGGCAGATGGTCAACTTCCTCGGCACCCTGCAAAACGAATGGGCCGGTGCCCAGGCGTTCAGCTCCTTCGACACTTACCTGGCGCCCTATGTGCGCAAAGACCAACTGAGCTACCCCGAAGTGCGCCAGGCGGTGCAGGAGTTCATCTACAACCTCAACGTGCCGTCGCGCTGGGGCACCCAGACGCCCTTTACCAACCTGACCTTCGACTGGGTATGCCCCGAAGACTTGCGCGAGCAGGTGCCGGTGATCGGCGGCGAAGAAATGCCGTTTGCCTATGGCGACCTGCAAGCCGAAATGGAGTTGATCAACCGCGCCTACATCGAAGTCATGCAGGCCGGGGATGCCAAGGGCCGGGTGTTCACCTTTCCGATTCCTACCTACAACATCACCCATGATTTCCCCTGGGACAGCGACAACGCCGACCGCCTGTTCGAGATGACCGCGCGCTACGGTCTGCCGTATTTCCAGAACTTCCTCAATTCCGATATGCAGCCCAACCAGGTGCGCTCCATGTGCTGCCGCCTGCAGTTGGACGTGCGCGAATTGCTCAAGCGCGGCGGTGGCCTGTTCGGCTCGGCCGAGCAAACCGGCTCCCTGGGTGTGGTGACGATCAACTGCGCGCGCCTGGGCTACCTGTTCAAGGGCGACACCTCGGGCTTGCTGCAACGCTTGGACAGCCTGATGGAAATGGCCATGGAAAGCCTGGAGGTCAAGCGCAAGGTGATCCAGCACCACATGGACGCCGGCCTCTACCCCTACACCAAGCGTTACCTGGGCACTTTGCGCAATCACTTCTCCACCATCGGCCTCAACGGCATGCACGAGATGCTGCGTAACTTCAGCGGCGACGAGCAGGGCATGCACACCGTCGAGGGCCGCGCATTCGCCCTCAAGTTGCTGGACCACGTGCGCGCCACGTTACTGCGCTTCCAGGAAGACACCGGCCACCTCTACAACCTTGAGGCGACGCCGGCCGAAGGCACCACTTACCGCTTCGCCAAGGAAGACCGCAAACGTTACCCGGACATCCTGCAGGCCGGCAGTGACGTCGCGCCGTACTACACCAACTCGTCGCAATTGCCGGTGGGGTTTACCGAAGACCCGTTCGAAGCCCTGGAGCTGCAAGACGAGCTGCAATGCAAATACACCGGCGGCACCGTGTTGCACCTGTACATGGCCGAGCAGATTTCTTCGGCCCAGGCCTGCAAGCAGTTGGTGCGCAAGGCGCTGGGGCGCTTCCGCCTGCCGTACCTGACGATTACGCCGACGTTTTCCATCTGCCCGGTGCACGGCTACCTCGCCGGCGAGCACGAGTTCTGCCCCAAGTGCGATGACGTGCTGGCACTGGCCACTCAGTCCTGAACCGATTTTCCAACCCGTAAGGAGATTCACCATGCAAGCATCCCAGCCACAACGTCAGCGCTGCGAAGTCTGGACCCGGGTGATGGGTTACCACCGGCCGGTGTCCGCGTTCAACCCCGGCAAGCAGTCCGAGCACAAGGAGCGTGTGCACTTCACTGAAACGGCCGCCGTGGCCGGGCGCCAATGAGTCGAGCACTACGGGTCGGGGGACTGGTGCCCCTGACCACCCTCGACTACCCCGGCATGCTCGCCTGTGTGCTGTTCTGCCAGGGCTGTGCCTGGCGGTGTCGTTATTGTCACAACCCGGACCTGATCCCGCCGCGCGCCAGCACGGAGGTGGATTGGCGCCGGGTGTTGCTGTTTCTGCAACGGCGCCGCGATCTGCTCGACGCGGTGGTGTTCAGCGGTGGCGAGCCGACCTTGCAGGAAGGCTTGCCGGCGGCCATGGACGAAGTGCGGGCGATGGGTTTTCGCATCGGCCTGCACAGTGCCGGGATCAAGCCGGCGGGGTTTGCCAATGCCTTGCGCCACGCCGACTGGGTCGGCTTTGACGTGAAGGCCCTGGCCGAAGACTGCCAATCGATCACCCAGGTCAAGGGCAGTGGCGTGGCCAACTGGCGCAGCCTCGACACCTTATTGGCCAGCGGCGTGGAGTACGAATGCCGCACCACGGTGCATTGGCACCTGATCGACCCACCGCGCCTGCTGTTGCTGGCCCAACGTTTGCAGGCCATGGGTGTGCAGCGTTTCGCGGTGCAGATGGTACGCACGGCCAGCATGCTCGATACGCACTTGCCCAGTGCCCCGGCACAGGTTGCGCTGCCGGAGTTATGGGGCCGATTGCGCGAGTTGTTTCCCGCGTTTGTATTGCGAGGGTGACCAGCGCCCTCCAGCGGATTTTTATAGATGCTGCCCATGGTGGGCAGGTTTTCATCAGGGAATATCAGAATGAAGCAATTAACCACGGCACAACGCATTGTCATCGGTTTCGCGATTGCGCCGTTGGCGCTGGTCGGCTTGGTGTTTTACGCCTTGCACGACCTGGCAACGCTTAAGCAGCAATCCGAGCAAATCGTGCAACAGGACTGGCCGAGAATTGCACCGATCATGGTGATCGCCACCGGCGTGCGGGATAACGGGCGCAACACCCGCGACTTGCTAATCGACCAGGACAACCAACAGGCCCAGGACGCCATCGGCACGACCCGGCAACGCATCACCCAGGCGTTCGCGACCCTTGAACCGCTGCTGGATACGGCCGAAGGCAAAGCGGCCTACGCCAACTTGAAGACCCATCGCGAAACCTATGTGGCCGCCTTTACCCAGGTGCAGGCGCTGATCAAACAGGGCGCGCGCGAGCAGGGCCTGGCCCAGCTCAAGCAACAGGTGATGCCCGCCGAACTTGAAGTGTTCAAGAGCCTGGACGCCCTGATGGCGATGCAAGGCCGTCTGTTTGCCGAGCGCGAGCAGGCGGCGCAGGCGCTGTACGACGAGGCCCGGCGCAACATGATCGGGCTGTTCCTGTTGTGCCTGGTGCTGGTGGTGGCCGCTGCGGTGATCGTCACGCGTAGCGTGATCCGCCCCTTGGGCGGTGAGCCGGACGAAGCCGCGCGCGTCTTGAGCCATATCGCCCAGGGCGACTTGACCATTGTGGTGCCGGTCGGCAACAGCGCCGAAGGCAGCGTGATGCGCAACCTGCACCTGATGCAGCAGAGCCTCAACCAGATGGTGCGGCATATCGCGGCCTCGGTGGACGGCGTGGCCAGCTCCTCCGAGGAGTTGAGCGCGGTCAGCAGCCAGACCAGCAGTAGCATGCAGTCCCAGAGCCAAGAGATCGAACAGGCGGCCACGGCGGTCAACGAAATGACCGCCGCCGTGGATGAAGTGGCGCGTAATGCCGTGAGCACCAGCGAGGCGTCACGCCTGTCGGAACAGACCGCCCAGCGCGGCCGCGCCCAGGTGCAGGAAACCGTGGCATCGATCAACACCCTGGCCACCGGCGTGGTGGAAACCTCGGAGCGCATCCAGCAACTGGCTGGCCGCGTGCAAGACATCAGCGGTGTGCTGGAAGTGATCCGCAGCATTGCCGACCAGACTAACCTGCTGGCCCTCAACGCGGCCATCGAAGCGGCCCGTGCCGGGGATGCCGGGCGTGGGTTTGCGGTGGTCGCCGATGAGGTGCGCGCGCTGGCCCATCGTACCCAAGCGTCGACCCAGGAGATCGAGCAGATGATTGGGAATATCCGTCAGGACACTGAGCATGCGGTGGCGGCGATGCACAGCAGCAGCGAGCGGGTGCAGGCGACCCTCGGCGTGGCGCAGCGGTCGGGGGAGGCGTTGGATGAGATTACGCGGTCTATTTCGCAGATCAACGAGCGCAATATGATGATTGCCAGTGCCACGGAGGAACAGGCGCTGGTGGCGCGGGAGGTAGATCGCAACCTGGTGGGGATTCGTAACCTGTCGCAGCAGGTGTTGCAGGGGGCGTTGCATACGGAGACGGCGGGGCATGATTTGGCGGGGATGGCGGGGGCGCTGCATCAGACGGTGGGGCGGTTTAAGGTGTAGCGATTTGTGTGCATATCCGTTATTTAGGTAACGGCTAACCCGGCGTCCTGCCGGGTTAGCCACGGATTCAAGCCTGCGTTCGGCAGCGTGTTTGACGGGGCGCCCCAGATAAAGATCAAAAGCAAGAGCCCGGCGGCCTGGTAGCCGGCCGGTTTCTTACTGTTGATCTCGGTTAACTGTGGGAGGGGGCTTGCTCCCGATTGCAGTGGGGCAGTTGCAGATGTATTCGCTGGCACGCCGCCATCGGGGGCAAGCCCCCTCCCACAGTTTGATTTTCATACATCAGGTGGATATCAGGCTGCTTTTGATCTGGCTTTTGATCTTAGGCACCCCGTTCCAAAGTGACCCGCCGTTAGCCAAATAACGGAGATGTACTTGACCCCTGCCCAATCACCATCCCCAAAACTGCAACCACCATCCACCCCCCACCCACCCATTCCCCATCATCACCCACCCCCAAGCCCGCCACCGAGGCATGCCATCAAGCTGCCGCCACGCCAACCACACACTCCAACCGATGCAGGCGCCTAACAGCAACGCCCGACCCGGCTGCACCCAAGCCAACCCCAACCCTTCATATCGCAACAACTTCACCGTGGTCGCTGACAACCCCAAAAACAACCCCGCACCACCCAAGGGCGTCAACGTCAATGCCAGGGGCCGAAACAGTGCGCGATCCCCCGCACAATGCGCCGCCGCCCGTAACAGCAGCCAGCACCCGCCGCCAATCACCAGTGCGCTGCCCACCAGATACACCACAATGCACCCCCCATCCAGCCAGCTGAAACTGTCATTGCGTTGCGGATAATGCGTGAGCAACCACCAAGGCGCGTTGTCTTGCAGCGCCCACAGCCAGCCGCGATCGACCAGCCACTCGGCCAGGTATTGCTTGAGGGCGATAAACCACGGGCTGACGGTCCATTGGAATGCGCCCATGGCCAAGCCGATCACCCCGAACAGCAGCAGGCGCACATCCCAGGCCGATCCCGGTTGATGGCGCGCCTGGAGGATTTCCTGGTTGCACGAGCGGGCGATCAATTGCACCGCGCCGCGTTGCCCGCTGCAGCGGCCGCAGGCGTGGCACTCGCTTGCACCTTGCAGGCGGCGGATGTCCAGCAGCGGTGCGCAGTTGGGCAGGGGCAGGCGCGGCGCGGTGTTGGCTTTCCAGCGTTGCTCATCCACCGCGAAGTGCACCGGGGCCAGGCGAGCGAGCAAGGCGAAGACGCCGCTCACCGGGCACAGGTAGCGGCACCACACACGTTTACCGCGCACGAACAGCAGGCCCACGACGACGGCGGCCACGGTCGAGCCGCCGAGGATCAGCAGCGCGGCCTGGGCATAGTCATACACGCTGATCAGTTGACCGTAGAGGGTGGTCAGGCAAAACCCCAGCGTGGGCCAGCCGCCCCAGCGCAGCCAGCGCGGGATGCCCAGGCCACGTCCGTGCCGGCTGGCCCATTCGCTCAATGCGCCTTCGGGGCACAGCACGCCGCACCACAAGCGCCCGAAAAACACCATGGACAGCAACACAAACGGCCACCAGATCCCCCAGAAGATGAACTGTGCGAGCAACGTCAGGTTGTTCACCATGCGCGCCTGGCTGTCCGGTAATGGCAGCAAGACCGGCAACACCAACAGCACGGTGTACACCAGCACCACCGCCCATTGCACGACACGGATCAATCGGGCATGGCGGCGCATGCCATCCCCCAACTGCTGCAGCCAGCTCATGCCGCGTGCCGAGACCGGCGCAAGCCGTTGCCTACCAGCAGCCAGTAGCCGAGCAGCACCAGCAGGGTGATCAGGCTGGGGGCCGCGCGGTAGCCGGCAAAATCGGCGAGCAGGGCGCCCAGGCCGTGGCTGTCACTGAGCAGGGCGCTGCTGTCCCAACGGCTGTCGCCGAAGGCCGAATACACCCATTCGGGCATGTCCATGGCGAGCAATTGCCCGCTGATGCGGTCCACGGCGGCTACCAGCAAGGCGCCGCCCAGCAGCAACAGTAGGGCTTCGCTGAGGGCGAAAAAATGCGACCAAGACATCCAGCGACGCGTGCTGCGTAACAGCACCACCGTCAGCCCTGCCAACACCAGGCCCAGCACACCGCCGAGGGCGAACAGGCCCAGCGCCTCGCTGTGCAGGCGCGCGCCGGCGCCGTACAGGAACACTACGGTTTCACTGCCTTCGCGGCTCACCGCGAGCAGCGCCAGCAGCATCACCCCCCAGCCGCCGTGGTGGGCCAGACGCTGATCGGCTTCGCTGACCAGTCGGTGTTTGAGCGTGGGCCCATGGCGATGCATCCAAAACACCATCTGCACCATCAACCCGCTGGCTACCAGCGTGAGTGTCGCTTGCAGCCATTCCCCCTCGGGGCCGGTCATGGCTTCACCGGCCCATAACATCAACCCGGCCAACCCGGCGGAGCCCAGTAACCCCAAAAGCACCCCGGCCCACAGGAAACGCGCCAGGCGTGAGTGGCCGCGCTGGCAACTGATCCAGGCTTGCAGAATCCCGATCACCAACAGCGCCTCAACGCTTTCGCGCCACACAATAAACATCGACGTGTTCATCAACGGCTCCTATTCGGCGAGGATGCTGCCTTCGGGCAACTGTGGGTTGAATTCGTCAAAGAACGGGTACACGCCCGGCTTGAGCGGGTGGATCACCACAAAGGTGGTGACGCCGGGCGACAAGACTTTCTCCACGCGCAGCGGTGTGCTTTCGAATTCGGCCGGGCCTTGGCCGAGGTTTTTCAGCACGATCTTGAAGCGCTCACCGGCCTTGACCGCCAGTTGCGGCGGGCTGAAGTGACCGTCTTGCAGGGTCAGTTCATAGCTGCGCAACGGTGCCGCCAAGGCCACGCCGCTCAGCATCAGGTAGCCCGGCAACAGGTAGCCCGGCAACAGGGCGCGGCGCATCAATAACCGCCTTTCTTGCCGATACCGGCGTAGACGAATGCGTAGTGCACTTCGCAGCGTTCGAACCAGGGCGCGACCCCGGTTTCCTTGTCGGTGTGGCGGCCCAGTGAGTGGTGGCCGGCAGGTGGTAATACGCTGAAGGTGAGGGTGTATTGGCCGGGGCCTTGCAGTTTGACGTTATCGCCGTAGTGCGGGCCGTCGTTGGCGACCATGGCGTGGAAGTCGCCCTTGATGGGGGTGTCACTGCCTTGCTTTTTCAGCGAGAACGACAGGTTCAGGTAAGGCACGAAACTGCCTTCCTGAAAACCCTGGGCGTTGTCTGCCGTGGCACGCACATCGGCTTCCAGGTGTACATCGGAATCAGCGGTGGCGCGCATCATGCCGGTGGGCTCCATCTCGATCGGTTGCAGGTACACCGCGCCGATCTCCAACCCAGGGCAGTGTTGGGGCTCGCCGATCGGGTACTCCTTGGCGAGCGCCGCAGAGGTGCTCAACAACAAGACGATGGGCAGTAAAGAGAGGGTACGCATGGAGGCTTCCTGACGAGTGAAGGGAGAGAGCCCGAGTCTAGGAAGGTCTGCTGTGAATAATAATGATTCTTGTCAAGTTCAGGCGATATTTCATGCTTGCCGACCTTGATGTCGGTCAAGGTCGCGCAGGCTACGGGAGGGTAGGGTGTGATGACCGTTCGCCGCCAGGGAAGCTGTTCATGGCCAAGCCTTTTCCGCTGCACCCCAAGCACCCGGAGCGCATCTGCTGGGGCTGCGACCGCTACTGTGCCGCGACTGACCTGGCCTGCGGCAACGGCGCCGACCGCACCATGCATCCCGCAGAAATGCTGGGGGATGATTGGTACGAACACGGCGACTGGGGACTCGCGCCTGAGCCTGATGCCGTTCAGCCATTAACCATCAAAAGCGCACAGTAACGCTGTGGCGAGGGAGCAAGCTCCCTCGCCACGGGTGGGGGGTTCTCCCTTTAGAGCATCAGCTGCCTGAACGGGGTTTTTCCTGGGGGGCTTTTTGGCGGTCGACAGGCTTAGCGGTTTTGGCCGGCTGCTTGTCGGGCGCTTTGGTTTTCTTGGCGCTGTCGGAGGGGCTGCTGGGGTAGGTCCCCGGCGGCAGGGCGGAACCGGCTGCGCTGTCACCGCTCAAGGCGTTGGCGGCAGGCTCGGGGTTATCGCCGAAGGCGGCGAGGGCAGGGCCGGTGAGCAAGGCTGACAGGCCGGCGATAAGCAAAATCCTTTGGGACGATGTGGTCTTCATGACGCAATCCCCTATCGTGATGGATCAAAAGCCTGGAAAACCTCCAGGCTCTGGTCATGCCGCGATCAAGCCGCCATTGGCTTGGTCGACTGCGACTTTTTATGCGCTGCTTTCATGGCTTCCATCTCAGCGCCCAACTCTTCAAGCAACGCCTTGCCCAGCAGTTTTTTAGCCTGCGGGAACATGTCGGTTTCCTCTTCTTCAATATGGTGCTCGAGCAGCTCCTTGACCACTTTGACGCGGCCGGAAAACTCGGTTGTCGAGGGCTCGGTCTGTTTCAGGTCCGGCAGCACCAGGGCGTCGACGGTGCGGTGCTCTTCCTTGGCCTCGTGGTACATGATGTCTTGTTCCTTGCCGCCCGCCTTCCGGAAGGCCGGGTAGAGGATTTCTTCTTCCAGCTTAGTGTGCAGGCTGATTTCCGCTTCGAGCTTGGCCAGCAGCTCAGTGCGCTTTTTAACCCCGCGCTCGGTGGACTCACTCAGTTGAGTCAACAGGGCCTTCACGCGTTCGTGGTCGGCTTTGAGCAGGTCAATGGCATTCATGGGTGACACCTCACGGGAAAACTCAGGGCGCGTCGACATGCACGCCTCGTCCAGTGGAGTAGTGCATCAGCTGTACCAACTTGAGCTTTTTGAAATCGTGTTGTAATTCAATGGGCTACCGATGATGAGCAACAGTGCCTGTCGTGCAGGTTGCATGGTGGGCCCCAAGACGCGTTGCATTCCACCACGTCGGAAAATTTTAATGAACCCTCGGCGCCGATGCTTGACCTAACGCATACGACCTAGGAGGTGAAGCATGGAAATTCAATATATCTGGATCGGCTTGGCGGTGATTCTGCTGCTGTTGGAGTTGTGGGCAATCAATGTCGTCCTGCGCAGCACCGGGGGCTGGGAGACTAAGGGGCTGTGGCTGGTGATTCTGATCTTTGTGCCGCTGCTTGGCCTGATCGCCTGGGCGATGTTCGGGCCTAAACGCGAGATGCCGGAGCAGCGTAAGAGTTAATCCATAAGTGAAAAAAAACAGGCGCCATCGAGGCTAATACCAGTCAATTAAGGGCAAACACTGTACCTGTGGCGAGGGAGCAAGCTCCCTCGCCACAGGTTATTTTTTACCTTTTCTACGTTTTAACGGACTGGCATTACGCGATCGAGGCGTCTGTTTTCGTTCAGCGGCGTTATGAACCGGCGACGGCCTTGGCAATCGCCTGGTTGAAGGCCGGCAGGTCATCCGGCGTGCGCGACGTAATCAACGTCCAACCGTTGGCCTGGCATTCCTTCACCTCGGCATCGACCCACCCGGCAGCGCCAGCGTTTTCCAGGTCAATGCGTACGCTTTTGTAGGAGGTGAGGGTTTTGCCCTTGATCACGCCGGCGTCAATCAGCGCCCACGGGCCGTGACAGATCGCCGCCACGGTTTTACCCGCTTTGACGAACTCATTGATCAGCTTCAACGCGGTCGTATCTTGACGCAGAGTGTCGGCGTTGACGGTGCCGCCGGGGATCACCAACGCATCGAAATCCGCACCCGAGAGCTCGGACAGTTTGGCGTCGGACTCTACGGTCTGGTCCTTCTCGGTGTCGCCGACGAAGGTTTGGGTGGTGCCGCCATCGCTGGAGCCGTGTGTCACCGTCGCGCCATAGCCACGCAATGCTTCCAACGGTTTGAGCAGTTCGTCGCGCTCGATGCCGGTGTTGGACGTGATGACCAGAATCTTTTTGCCGTTGAGGTGTGAACTCATGATCGAGTGTCTCCTGATGGGTGAACGAACAATGGGATATGGGAGAGTTGATTGGGCTCAGGAGGCAAAGGTTTAAATTAATTTGCGCTTATTTCTTGGACGGTTGGCGCGCGCAATTTCCTTGAACTATCCAAATTCACTGAGTTCTGCTGAACACCTGCCCGCGTTTTTTTCGTGGGCCTTCAATGACTTGGAGATAGACCATGACCACCGACAAAACCCCTGCGCCGATCAGCTCTGAAGAGGCTCAGAAAGGCACGGAAAAACCCGCCAAGGGCCAGACCCTGGAACGCCCGAACCCGAAGACCGAAACCGTCGATAAAGTCCTCACGCCCACCTCGATCAAAGACATCGAACGCCAGACGGATGCGATCAACGAACAGGCCGCCAAGGCCGAGCGCAAGCTGGGCCACTGAGCATGGCCCGTGCTATCAGCGCCTCGGAGTTGGGCATTGAACTCAAGCCTGACGATGACGCCAGCCTGTTCAAGTGGTTTGTGGCCAGTTTCCTGATGGGCAAGCGCATCCAGGCACCGATTGCGGCGCAGGCGTACAAGGTGATCGTCGAGGAGGAGGGGCGCGACACTGCGCGCAAGTTGCAGCATTGCACCTCGCGGGAATTGGTCACGATGCTGGGGCGTGCCCATTACGTGCGCTATGACGAAACCACCGCGCAGCGCCTGTTGGATCTGAGTGCCAAATTGAACGCTGAGTACGCCGGTCGGATCACGCGGATGCGCAGTGCCAGCGAAGACCGTGAAGCCTTTGAAAAACGCCTGGGCGAATTCGAAGGCGTGGGGCCTAAAACCATCGAGATTTTCATGCGCGATGCGGCCAAGGTGTTGCGCTGGTGAGTGCTCGGTCAGTCAAGGGCGAACACGCTATTGTTTTGCTCACTCAACCTCTACCCGCAGCACCTCCAACCCTAATTGCTCATACGCCTCCACACTCGGCACGTGCCACTCGGTAATCAATGTGTGAATGCGGCTGCACGGAGCCACCACAAAGGGCTCCACCGCGCCGAGTTTGTCGGCCATGGTCACCGCCACCACGTGGGAGGCGCTGTCGAGCAGGGCTTGTTTGACCGCCACTTCATCAAAATGCAGCGAGCTGATACCGACTTGCGGGTGCAGCGCGCAGACACCGGTAAACAGCAGGTCGGCCTTGATGCTCTGGATCATGCGTACGGTCTCGTGGCCGCTGGTGGACAGGGTCGCCGGGTTGAGTTGGCCACCCGTCAGTATCACCTTCACATCGGGATGGTCGGCCAAGGCGATCGCGATCATGGGCGACGGTGTGACCACGGTCAGGCGGATTGAGCGGGGCAATGACTGGGCGATCTGCAACGTGGTGGAGCCGGAATCGAACAGCACGATCTGGCCCTCTTCCACGCGTTCAGCGGCCAGGCGTGCGAGGCGGCGCTTGGCCTCGTTGGTCTCGCCGACACGGGTGAAGAAGTCTTTGCCGGTGTCCTTCGGCCGGGGCAGGGCACCGCCGTGCACACGTTGCAACAGGCCGGCGGCAGCGAGCTCGCCGAGGTCACGGCGAATGGTGTCCTGGGAAACGGCGAAGTGTTCGACCAATTCCGACGCGGTAACTTTGCCGTCGCGTTCCAGCAGCAACAGGATCTTTTGTTTGCGCAAAGAAGGCAGGTCGATGGCGTGATGAGTGTTGTGCATTGTTTTGCGTCTTTATGCGGGTTTCTGCGAGATTAGACGCGCGCCTATATAAACGCAATGGCTGGTTGCACGGCCGATGGGCGGTTACTCTCAGCATTCAGTTCAGGGAGAGGTGACCTAGATGTCGTTGATTACCACCATCGAAGACTTACGCAAGCTGGCGCAAAAACGTGTCCCACGCATGTTCTACGACTACGCCGATTCCGGCTCCTGGACTGAGAGCACCTACCGCGCCAACGAAAGCGATTTTGCTCGCATAAAATTCCGCCAGCGCGTGGCGCGCAATATCGATGAGCGCTCAATCCGCGCCACAATGATCGGCCAGGACGTGGCCATGCCGGTGGCGTTGGCACCGACCGGATTGGCCGGTATGCAGCATGCCGATGGCGAGATCCTGACTGCCCGTGCCGCCGCCGCGTTCGGCCTGCGCTACACCTTGTCGACCATGAGCATCTGCTCTTTGGAAGACATCGCCGAACAGGTTGGCCAGCCGTTCTGGTTCCAACTGTATGTGATGCGCGACCGCGCCTTTGTCGAACAATTGATAGAACGTGCCAAAGCTGCCGGTGTGGACGCATTGGTGCTGACCCTCGACCTGCAGATCCTCGGGCAACGCCACAAAGACCTGATCAACGGCCTGTCGGCGCCGCCCAAACTGACCCTGCCGAATATCCTCAACATGGCCACCAAGCCGCGTTGGGTGATGGGCATGCTCGGCACCCAGCGGCGTGGCTTTGGCAACATTGTCGGGCATGTCAAAGGTGTCGCCGACATGAGTTCGCTCTCTTCCTGGACGGCCCAGCAATTCGACCCCCGCCTGAGCTGGGACGACGTGGCGTGGATCAAGCAATGCTGGGGCGGCAAGTTGATCATCAAGGGCATCCTCGATGTGGAAGACGCGCGCCTTGCGGCGAACTCCGGCGCCGATGCACTGGTGGTGAGCAACCACGGCGGCCGTCAGCTGGATGGAGCACCGTCGAGCATCAGCCAGTTGCCGGCGATTGTGGAGGCAGTGGGTGAGCGCATTGAAGTGTGGCTCGATGGTGGCATTCGTTCCGGTCAGGATGTGCTCAAGGCGATGGCGTTGGGCGCCAAAGGCACCATGATCGGTCGAGCGCATTTGTATGGCTTGGGTGCGATGGGCGAAGCGGGTGTGACCAAGGCGCTTCAGATCATCGCCCGTGAGTTGGACGTGTCGATGGCGTTATGTGGGTATAACGATATACGCGATGTGAATCGCGAGATTTTGTTGCCGGGTACATTTCCTGAAAGCGTTTATTGAGCAAAAAAAACGTAAAAATATAAAAAGAGTTGTCCACGAAAACCGTGGGTATCTCTGTGGATAACTTTGCGAAGCCCCGGCAGGGTTGGCGATTTAAGCCGAGATCAATATTTGATCAACTTCTGATTTGGCCCAGCATGGGCTGGGTTTGCGCTTGACAGGCAAGCGCGAACCCAGTGCCGAAAAGCGTTTTTATGAGTCGCCGCTGCGACCTGTGGAGTGCGTGACCACCTGGGCCGGCATCTTCGCTTGCATCAGTTTTTCCAACGCCTGGCCATAGCTGCGACCGGCGAGGCTCATGCTGTTGTTATGGCTGGCGCCGGGCACCAGTAACAGCCGTTTGGGTTCCCGGGCGGCTTCAAATAACTGTTGGCTGAAGCGCGGCGGTACGTAGCGGTCGTCGAGGCCATGCACCACCAGCAGTGGCATATGGATGTCGGCAATCTTGTCAATGGAATCGAATTTCTGCGACAGCAGCCAGCGCACCGGTAGAGAGGTGTTCGCTACGGCGGTGGCCACATCCGCCAGCGAGGTAAAGGTGGATTCGATCACCAGCCCGCGTACGGGCAACGGCATCTGTTTACCCAGTTCTGCAGCCAGGTCGATGGCCACCGCGCCACCGAGCGAGTGCCCGTAGATCAGGCGTTTTTGCGGATCGGGTTGCAGCACCTGGAAACGCTCCCAGGCGATACGCGCGTCTTCGTACACCGTGGTTTCCGACGGCAGCTCGCCGCGGCTTTGGCCGAAACCACGATAGTCGATGGCCAGCACCGAGTAGCCCAGCGCATGCAATTGCTCGATGCGAAACAGCTGCCCTGTGAGGTTCCAGCGTACGCCGTGCAGGTAGAGAATCGCAGGTGCGTCCTTGTTGTCCGCCGGGTACCACCAGCCATGAATGTTCTGCCCCGATTTGAGACTGGCGGGCTTGAGTTCGAATTCCTGCACGGCCTTGGGCAAGCCGCTGTACCAACTGGCGGTGCCCGGTTCGATGCGAAATACCAGCTCGCGCTCCTTGTGTTGCAGCATCGCGCAACCCACCGGCAGGCCGACGATCAACAGTGCCATGCACAGCAGGGGAAACCAGCGCAGGCTCAGGCGCGACAGAAAACGTGAAGACATGAAGGTTCCTGGAAAAAGGTGAAGCAGGGGTTTTACCAGATGGTTTGCAGAGGCAGGAATTAATTCGACAGCCGTCCACCGGGATTGCTTGCAAAGTGTTACAGCATTGAACAAACGGTGCACGGGTTGTTAGGGTGGGCAGCCGAACAGGAGAGCAAGCACATGGATTTCACAGGCAAAACCGCTATCGTCACCGGCGGTGCACGCGGGCTGGGACTCAGCTATGCACGGGCACTGGCCCTGGGCGGTGCGCGCGTGGTGATCAGTGATATCGGCGCCGACACTGCCGGTGCAGGCAGCGATGCGTCGGTGGTTCTGGCAGCGGCCGAGGCCTTGCAGGCCGAAGGGCTGACGGTGATCGGCCACGGGGGTGACCTGTCCACGAACGAGGGCTGCGAGCAACTGATTGCGTATACCCTCGAGGCATTCGGCCAACTCGATATCCTGATCCACAACGCCGGCTGGGTGGGTTACCAGAACATCGCAGACCTCGACGCCGCGTTCCTTGAGCGTGCCATGGCGATCAACCTCTACGCGCCGCTGTGGCTGTGCAAGCACGCCTGGCCGCACCTGCTGCACTCATCGGCGCCGCGCATCATCCTCACCACCTCCGACCGCGCCATGTACGCGCAGTACGAGCAAACCGGCCTGGTGGCCTACAGCGCCGGCAAGATGGCGCAATTAGGGATCATGAACGCGTTGAGTCATGAAGGCTTGGATGCGGGGATCAAAGTCAATGCGATCTCGCCGGTGGCCAAGACCCGCATGTGGGGTGTGACTGACGAGCCGGATGAACTCAAGCCGGAGTGGGTGACGCCGGGCGTGCTGTTTCTCGCCTCGACGCAGTGCGAAGACACGGGTTACATCGTGCGGGCCAGCAATGGGCAATTCACGGCCACGCGGTTTACGGAAAACCCTGGTGTGGAATACCCGCGCAACCTGGCCCGCATCAAAGCGGACAGTGCTGAAGCCGTCGCCGCCGCCTGGCCGCGTATCAAACAAGCGTGAAAACGATCACTCCATTGAGTAAAGACCCCACCATGGACAACAGCCCCGTTCGCATCACCGCCGAAGAGACGCTTTCGGAAAACTGGTACCTGCTGAAAAAGTACAGCTTCGACCTGCGCCGCCGCGACGGCAGTTGGCAAGCCCAAACCCGCGAGGTGTACGACCGCGGCAACGGCGCGACCATCCTGCTGTACAACCGCGAGCACCGCACGGTGCTGCTGATTCGCCAGTTTCGCATGCCCACGTACGTCAACGATTACCACGGCTACCTGATCGAAGCGGCGGCCGGCTTGCTCGACAATGCCAGCCCCGAAGAGCGGATCCGCCTGGAAGCGGAAGAAGAAACCGGCTACCGCGTGGGGCACGTGGAGAAGATCTATGCGGCCTTCATGAGCCCGGGGTCGGTGACGGAGCGGATTCACTTTTTCATGGGTGAATATCAGCCGGGTGATCGGGTTGGGACTGGCGGTGGCTTGGAAGAGGAGGGCGAAGATATCGAAGTGCTGGAGCTGGGCTTTGAAGAGGCTTTGGCAAAGGTGCAAAACGGCGAGATTGCCGATGGCAAGACCATCATGCTGTTGCAGCATCTGGAATTGCGGATGCTTAAAGAAGGCTGGTAACCCCCGCTTATTAGTGGGCACGATCATTGTAGTGAGCAGGCTTGCCCTGCGCTGGGCTGCGAAGCAGCCCTAAAACAGACAATGCCGCTTGACCTGAAAGTACCCACTGCCTGCACTGGGGCCGCTTCGCGGCCCAACGCGAGCAAGCTCGCTCGCCACGGGAGCGGGTGTTGCTTCCTTGGGTGCCGTTTAGCGTTTTTCATTTTTCATTTGAGGGGTTCTGCTTTTTAGGGTTGATACAACATGCCTCAACCAAGTTATCCCGTCGGGCCATTCACTGAGATAATAATAGTAGCAACCGATATCGCTGAATAAGTAAGCTTCAAGCTCTTGCTCTGTCTTTCCGCTGCGCATCAGCTTATCCAGTTCTGCTTGCACTTCTAATATTGTGTCTTCAGATGATTCGGAGATGAAGAAGTCAATAACATCATCCGCTTTTTCGTGGTCATAAACCCAGTCTTGATTGAAGTAGCCAGCAAGAAACTGCTGTAGTTCGGGGTAGTCTTGGTTCATGGGTTTGGAAATCCAGTATGAATTCGGTAGCCAGTATGCATGTTAGGGGCTCTACGTATTATTAGGTAAATTTCCTTTCCTGAAACCGCTGTTGTGCTGTTCTTTTTAAAGCTCGTGCCTACGGGGTATTTAGTTTTTTGAGTGATGATTATTTGATTGTTTTTTCCTTTTAAAAAAAGGTCGATTTTAGCTTCGTTTTTGTCCAGTATGGTCGATATTTCCCGCTCTGCTGTTGCTCTATCGTGGAAAGTCGAGGCGGCTGGGATGTGTGGCTCTTGCTTCAAACGGTCCAATAATTGTTTGTCGCTTCTACCTATGTGTTTTTCCATTAAATGTCCTCCTGCTTTCTCATGTGCAACTAACCCTCCTCCTGGAACTATTACGCTATATGGTCCTTCAGGACAGTTCGTGTTCTTACAGCTTAGGCCTAGGGGATCTATCCATCCGGTTGGACTCGGCGCGTACTGATATGCGTTGATCCCACCCGCCAGCTTCACCGGATCTGGAGTCAGGTACCGACCAATATCCGGATGGTAGTAGCGATGGCGGTTGTAGTGCAGTCCGCTTTCTTGGTCAAAGTACTGGCCTTGAAAGCGCAGCGGGTTGTCGATTTTTCCTATGTCGAGCCGGGTGATTTCGCCGTACGCGCGGTAGTGCGCGGACCAGACGATTTCTCCTTCGGTATCGGTGAGTTCCTGTGGAGTGCCGAGGTGGTCAAGTTGGTAGTGGTAGACCTTGGTTTCTTTCGGGCCGAAGCCTTCCAGCAGTGCCAGTGGGCGAAAGCTGTCCGGTTCGTAGAGGTAGCTGCGGTGACAGTCCGCGTGGTGTTCGGCGATGAGTGTGTCGCCTTGCCAGAAGAACTCGGTCGTAAGGCCATCGACGGTTTTGCTGATACGCCGCCCAAACGGGTCGTAGCGGTAGCTGGCAGTTTGGCCGTCGGGTTGGGTAGTGCCGATCAGGCGGTGCTGGCAGTCGTAGCGGTATTGGGTGACGAGTTGATGGCCTTTGCCGCGGCGTTCGCGGATGAGGTTGCCGAAGGCGTCGTAGTCGTAATGGTGGTCGCCTTGGATCATCAGGCGATTGCCCGCCACGATGTCGGGGCCGGGGCGGTTTTGCATGAGCAGGTTGCCGGCCGGGTCGTGACCGAAGCGTTCTTGCTCGCCTTGGGAGTGGTCGGCGCGAGTGAGGCGGCTTAGTGGGTCGTAGTGGTAGTGGTGCTCGCCTTTGCGGGTGTCGAGCAGGCGGGTGAGGTTGCCGGATTTGTCGTAGTCGTAATGACGGCGGTACACCGGGCCTTCGGCATCGCCGATGCTTTGGTTGAACAGGCGTCCCTGGTGGTCGTGTTGGTAAGTGCTGAGCAGTTTGCCTTGGGTACGTTGTTGTTCGCGGCCAGCGTTGAATTGGTGTGAGGTCAGTACCGTGCCATTCAGTTCGACGGTGGAGAGGTGGCCACCTTTAGCGTGCTTGAACGTGAGGCGGTTGTTGTCGGGCAGGCGCAGGTTTGTTAGTTGCCCGCAAGCGTCGTAGCCGTAGCGCAGGGTGCCCCAGCCTTGGTGTTCGGCGGTGAGGCGGTTTTGTTTGTCGTATTCGTAGGCCAGGGCCCAGTGGCCGTCTTCGACGCTGAGGAGATTGCCCTGACGGTCGTAGGCATAGTCGACGACACCACCATCAGGCAGGGTTTTTCTTACGAGTCGACCGGCGTGGTCGCGCTCGTAACGAGTAACCCGCTGACTGCCGTCATCACCGTGTTCGGTCTTTTTCTGAAGGTTACCGTTGAGGTCGTAAACGTAGGCCGTGCGCTGGCCGTCAAACCCGGTTTCCTGCTGGATCAGGCCGTTGCTGTGGTACTGAAGTCGGTAGGTCTCGCCAACCTCGTTTTCGATTTCAGTCAGTAACAAGTGTACGTTGTCGTAGCGGTAGTTGACCTGGCTGCCATCGGCGTTGAGGCGGCGGCTGATCAGGTGCAGGCCGTCGGCGTATTCGTAGCGGGTGACGTTCCCCAGTTCATCGCGTTCGGAAGTGATTTTTCCGTAGGGGTTGTAGCTGTATTCCCTGAGCGCACCGCCCGGCAGCACAACGCCAATTAACCGCCCAACACTGTCCCATTGATATTGGGTCAGCGCCCCATGTTCATCCTCCCGGGCCACCTGCCGGCCAAGATCGTCATAGCGATAACGCTTGATCCCACCATTCGGCAACTGCTCTTCAAGCAACTGCCCACGTTCATTCCAAACCAACTTCTGACAGCTGTGATCCGGATACCAAACCCCAACCAGCTGCCCATATTTGTTGTAGCTGTAGTCAGTAGCGTTGCCGTCAGGATCGGTCCTGCGCGTCACATCCCCCTGATCATTCCGCTCATACTTCCAAACCGCTTCACCACGCCGTACAACCCGTACGAACCCATTGTCATGCTCGTAGGTCGTCGGCTCATCCTCTCCCGGAAACAACGCCACCAAGCGTCCGGCGTCGTCGTACTGATACGCCGTCACCGCTCCCAGCGGGTCCTGCTCAACCGTCAACCGGCCTTTTTCATCGTAAGATTTAAAGTGCTCGGCACCGTCCGGATCCACCCGCTGCACCAGCCGCGCCCGCTGGTCATGCACGTAGACTTCCTGGCTGCCATCGGCGTTAAACACCGTGACCTGCCCGTTGTCATCCCAGGCATACCGCGTGTCCATCTGCGAGAAACTGGCCCAATGCCGCACACAACGCGCCGCCTTACCAGCCCGTTCCCACTCCCAAAAGAAGCTCGCCCCACCGGCCAAACCACGCTCAAGAATGACGTGCTGTTCGTCGTACCGATAAACCTCGCGTTCACCGACAGCATTAGTCGCAGAAACCAGTCGCCCAGCACCGTCATACGCGTAGGAAACAACGTTCTGTTCCGTCACCCAGACGAAAGGCTCAAGACCCGTGGCCCGCTGGATCTGATAATCCACCGCCACGATCCGCCCCGACGCATAACGCAAAAACAACGAACGCCCGACACTGTTATCCAGCCGTTCAATCTGCCCCAGATAATTGCGGGAAATGCGCAACCGGTTGTCATACGCATCGCTGATCGCCGTCAGCGCCCCGTCGCGAAAGTGGTAGAACCGTGACGCCTGCGCCAGCACCAGTTCATCAGGCAACGACCCCAAGTAGATCGCCGCTTCGGCAAGGCTATTGGTGATTGCGGGGCGAGAAACGGAAGGCAAGGGCAGGGTGGTCGAGCGATTTTCATGATCGGTCCAAACAACCGAGTCGCCGGAAACAGCAAGCCGATGCGCCAGCGAGTGACTCCAGCCAAACCCCAACCCACAATCCACTTCCACCGCACTGGTGCGGTACAAGCGCGTCCACTCAAACGGCAACAACCCGTCCAACGCCCCATCGGTCAGCGTCAGCAGTTCCTCGCCGGTGACCATCGACACCGGGCAACCGTTAGTGGCTGTTTTGTCCGAAGACGCGGCCGCCTCTCCAGCCGGGTTCTTAGCAACAGCCGGCACGTCATCCACAGGCTCCCGCCGCACCAACACCGTCCGTTGCTTGGCCTTGTCCCGAACCACCGGCACCGGGTTGGCAACCACCTGATCCCCAGCCTTCAACGGCACAGCCGGAATCGTCTTGATCGTCGTTGCCTGGCTACTGAGCAATATCGGCTTAGCCACCTGCGTGTGATCATCCGCACGAAACTTCCCGAACTGCCCAGCCATGTGCTCCAACCATCTGCGCGCACGCTGAGACTTGATGCTGCCCAGCACCTTCGTACCGATGCGCACCGCCATCCCCATCCCGGCGGTAGCGAGACACAGCGCCACATTGATCAATACTTCGGCGCTGATTTCCCCCAGCAACTCGTTCATGTAGGGCGGCGGCAACATCCGCATCCAACTGACCATTGCCGACAGATAGATGAACAACAGCGGCTCATCGCTCAGCACCATCAAGCCCTTTGCAAGGCTTTCGGTACCGAGCTTCAACAGCTTTTCAAATTCATCCTGGGACAGGTAATGCAGCAGTTTTTCGGCATGCCCCAATGGGTCCAAAAACCACTGCAGCATCTGCTGAATGTTGTCCCAGAGTGAGTACAGCGCCTCACCAAACCCGCGTGCGTAGCCTTGATGCAGTGAGAGGTAGCGCTTGAGAACGTTGGCCTCGGAATAGCCCTTCCACAACGGTTCGAAGGTGGTGCCCCATTCACTGCGTAACCAGCCTTCCAGCGGTTCGATAACCGACTGGTAAGAGGCGTACAACGCCTTGAAATGCGCTGTGGACACGCTGGGGTAGAAACTGACCCGGTACTGCTGGTTGCGATCACATTCCGTGATTTCGAGAATGCCGCTGGGGCCGATGGTCTTATGGAGGGGGTCGCCCAGCGGGCCACCCTTGGGGTCGATGCGTTGCAGCATCACTGGCGTATTGCCAATCGGCACGAATCGAGCGCTCTGGAACATATGCACCAGGGTCAACGTGCCGTTGGCCTGGCAGGTTGCGGTGGTGGTGCTGGGAAACAGGGAGTGGTTGATCGGCGCGACCAGCGCCACGTCATGTCCAACCTTGAAGACTTGCTCGATATCCAGCGCCGAAAAGCTGAAAAAGCTCTCCGCCCAGGCGTCGTAGTGATTGAGGCAGCGCTTGAAGTCGCTGATCACGGAGTCGACGTCTCGCGTCTTTGAATCCAGGGCGGCCAGTACCAAAAAACCAATGGTTTGGCTGGTCAATTCGATCATGAGGCCGCCCCATCAACCGGGGCCCAAACCAATAACGCCATCTGCAATCCCTCGCACTGTGTAGTCAGGCGAGGGACTTTGCGGACCTTTTCAGGGGAGGGGAGTAGAGCTTATCCGGCGGTTATGTGGGACGTTTCGATAACGCTCGTCGGCTCCCAAGCGACTGGCGGCTATTGTCAGAAATTTCCCACAGGAGTACAAATGTACTCCATGACGACTCTGACCCCCCGCCGTACCGCCATCCTGACCTTTATCCGCGACCGCATCGCGCAGCAAGGCCAGCCCCCCAGCCTCGCCGAGATCGCCGAGGCGTTCGGCTTTGCCTCGCGCAGCGTGGCGCGCAAGCATGTGCTGGCGCTGACCGAAGCCGGTTTTATCGAGGTCAACCCCAACCAGGCCCGAGGCATTCGGCTGCTCAACCAACCGGCACGCCCGGAATGGCTGGATGTGCCGGTGCTCGGTCGAGTGGCCGCGGGCTTGCCCATCGGCGCCGATGCTGAAGTGCACAGCCGCCTGCAACTGGCCCCGTCTACCTTTGCGAAAACCCCGGATTACCTGCTGCGGGTACAAGGTGACTCGATGATCGAAGACGGCATTCTTGACGGCGACCTGGTGGGCGTACGCCGCAGTGCCGAGGCCTTGAATGGGCAGATTGTGGTGGCGCGCCTGGACGGCGAAGTGACCATCAAGCGTTTCGAACGCAGCGGCGACAGCGTGCGCCTGCTGCCGCGCAACCCCGCGTATCAACCCATCGTGGTCGGGCCCGATCAGGACCTGGCCATTGAAGGCGTGTTTTGCGGTTTGGTGAGGCAAGGTTGATGGGCGCCGTCGTTGCACTGGACACGCTGTTCAATGGCGGGCGCGTGTGGAAAGGCCGGCCCGCCGCGCCCCCGGCCAGTGTCTATCCCACTGGGCTGGCGGCGCTGGACGCGGTGCTGCCCTCGGGCGGATGGCCGGAAGCGGCGTTGAGTGAAATCCTCATGGCCAAGGACGGCGTGGGTGAGTTGCAGCTGGTGCTGCCGACCCTGGCGCGCTTATCAAAGGCAGGCGAGCGCATTGTGCTGGTGGCGCCGCCGTACACGCCGTACCCCCATGCCTGGCAGAACGCCGGAGTGGATTTGCGCCTGCTCTCAGTGATCCAGGCCGAGGAGCGCGATGCCTTGTGGGCCGTCGAGCAGTGCCTGCGCTCCGGCAGTTGCGGCGCGGTGTTGTGCTGGCCGCGCAAGGCCGATGACCGGGCGCTGCGGCGCCTGCAAGTTGCGGCGGAAACCGGGCAGACCCTGGCGTTTGCCTGGCGCGCCTTGAGTGAGGCGATCAATGCATCGCCCGCCGCCTTGCGCCTGGCCGTCGAGGCGAAACCCGCGCAAGTGCGGGTGCTCAAGTGCCGGGGCGGGCTGGCCCATCCGGCGCCGATTGCGCTGGCGGGGCACTGAGGTTGCCATGCGCTGGGTGTGTATTGTCTTCCCGCAATTGGCGCTGGACGGGGTGCAGCGTGTGCACCCCGAGCCGGACCAACCCCTGGCCCTGCTGGCCGGCACGCCACAGCGCCGCGTCCTGCAAACCGTCAATGACGCTGCCCGCGCCTTGGGCTTGCGTCCCGGTCAATCCCTGGCGGCGGCGCAGGCCCTGACCAAGACCTTTGCCAGCGCCGAATATGACCCCGCCGAGATCGAACGCCACCAACAATTCCTCGCCGCCTGGGCCTACCAGTTCAGCTCCCAGGTCAGCCTGTATTATCCACGGGCCTTGTTGTTCGAAATCGAGTCGAGCCTGGGTCTGTTCGGGCCGTGGCCGCAGTTCGAAGCGCGTTTGCGCAAGGAGCTGGCTGAACTGGGCTTTCGTCACCGCATTGTCGCTGCGCCCAACCCCGCCGCCGCGCGGGCGCTGGCGAATATCGAGGATGGCCTGGCGGTGCAGGATGACGGCTTGATGCAGGCCCTGGGGCCGCTGCCCATTGACCGCGCCGGCCTTGACCCGCAGGCCGCCACGGCCTTGTCGCGCATGGGGCTGCGCACCCTGGCCCAGGTGCAGGCGTTGCCCCGGCACACCTTGGCGCGCCGCTTTGATGCCAGCCTGCTCAAGCATCTGGATGCATTGAGCGGGCAGCGCCCATTGGCCTTGGCGTTTTACCAGCCGCCCGACCGGTTCGATGTGCGCATCGAGCTGAATTTCGATGTGCAATCCCACCAGGCGCTGCTGTTTCCGCTAAGACGTCTGACTGGCGATCTGTCCGCCTTCCTGTGTGGCCGTGACAGTGGCGTGCAACGCTTCGACCTGCAGCTGGAACACGCCCAGGCAACCGACACGGTGATCAAGGTCGGCCTGCTCAGCGCCGAGCGCGAACCGGCGATGCTGTTTGAATTGGCCCGTGGCCGTCTGGAGCACGTCCAAGTCACCTCGCCGGTGCGCGGTGTTCGCCTGGTGGCCCAGGACTTGCCGGTGTTCGTGCCGCAACGCCAGGACCTGTTCGACGACCGTCCGCAGCAGACGTTGCCGTGGGCGCAATTGCGCGAACGCCTGCGTGCCCGTTTGGGCGATGAGGCGGTGCAAGGCCTGCGCTTTCACGCCGACCACCGCCCCGAATGCGCCTGGCAAGCGGCGACGGATAAACACCCGTGCCCGCCCCTGAACAACGTGCACCGTCCGGGTTGGCTGCTGAGCACGCCCACACTGCTGGCCGAGCACGGTGTGCATATCCTGATGGGCCCGGAACGCATCGAGTCCGGCTGGTGGGACGGCGCCGATGTGCGCCGCGACTACTACCTGATCCAGACCCGCGCCGGCCAGCAAGGCTGGGCCTACCGCACCGTGGGGCAGAACGATGGGCTGTGGCTGCAAGGCTGGTTTGCATGAGCTACGCCGAGCTGCACTGCCTGTCCAACTTCAGCTTCCAGCGCGGCGCGTCCAGTGCGCTGGAGTTGTTCGAACGGGCCAAACGCCAAGGCTACAGTGCCCTGGCGATCACCGATGAGTGCACCCTGGCGGGCATCGTGCGTGCGTGGCAGGCGGCGAAGGCCGTGGAGCTGCCGCTGATTATCGGCAGCGAAGTGCGCATCGAGAACGGCCCGAAACTGGTGCTGCTGGTGGAAGACCTCAGCGGCTACCAGCACCTGTGTCGCTTGATCACCCTGGCCCGACGGCGCGCAGAAAAAGGCAGCTATCGCCTGTTGCTGGAGGACTTCGACACACCGCTGCCCGGCCTCTTGGCGCTGTGGGTGGCTGAAGACAGCGACACCCAGGCCTCGATCCAATGGCTGCGCCGCACCTTCGCCGAGCGGCTGTGGCTGGCGGTGCACCTGCATTGCGGCCAGGACGATGCGCACCGCCTGGAACAACGCCTGAACCTGGCCGCCAGCCTGCGCATTCCGGCCGTGGCCTGCGGCGATGTGCACATGCATGCGCGTGGCCGCCGCGCCCTGCAGGACACCATGACCGCCATCCGTCATCACGTGCCGGTGGCCGAGGCCGGCACGCGCCTGCACCCCAATGGCGAGCGGCATCTGCGCAGCCTCGACGCCCTGGCCGCGCTGTACCCGCACGCCTTGCTCGACGAAACCCAGGCCATCGCCCGCCGCTGCACGTTCGATTTGAGCCAGTTGCGTTACCACTATCCACGCGAACTGGTGCCCGAGGGCCACGACGCCGAATCCTGGCTGCGCGCGGTGACCGAAGCAGGCATCGCCCAGCGTTGGCCGCAGGGTGTCGACGCCCACACCTTGCAGCAGATCCACAAAGAGCTGGCGCTGATCAGCGAGCTGGGCTACGAAAGCTACTTCCTCACCGTGCACGACATCGTGCGCTTCGCCCGCAGCCGTTCGATCCTGTGCCAGGGCCGGGGCTCGGCGGCCAACTCGGCGGTGTGTTTTGCCCTGGGGATCACCGAGATCGACCCGAGCCTGACGAGCATGCTGTTCGAGCGCTTCCTGTCCAAGGAGCGCAATGAACCGCCGGACATCGACGTGGACTTCGAACACGAGCGCCGCGAAGAAGTGCTGCAGTACGTGTTCCAGCGTTACGGCCGCACCCGCGCGGCGCTGACGGCGGTGGTCAGCAGTTACCACGCGGCCGGCGCGGTGCGGGATGTGGCCAAGGCCCTGGGCTTGCCGCCGGACCAGATCAACGCCTTGGCCGACTGCTGCGGGCGCTGGAGTGACGACGCGCCGCCCCTGGAGCGCTTGCGCGAGGGCGGCTTCGACCCGCAAAGCCCGATCCTGCGTCGCGTGCTCACGCTCACCCAACAACTCATCGGCTTTCCCCGGCACCTGTCCCAGCACCCCGGCGGCTTTGTGATTTCCGAATACCCGCTGGACACCCTGGTACCGGTGGAAAACGCCGCCATGGCCGAGCGCACCATCATCCAGTGGGACAAGGACGACCTCGATGCCGTCGGCCTGCTCAAGGTGGATATCCTCGCCCTGGGCATGCTCAGCGCGATCCGCCGCTGTTTCGATCTGTTGCGCCGCCATCGCAACCGGGATTTTTCTTTGGCGAGCCTTCCCAAGGAAGACCCGGCCACCTACGCGATGATCAGCAAGGCCGACACCATCGGCGTGTTCCAGATCGAGTCGCGGGCGCAGATGTCGATGTTGCCCAGGCTCAGGCCGCAGACGTTCTATGACCTGGTGATCGAGGTCGCCATCGTGCGGCCGGGGCCGATCCAAGGCGGCATGGTGCACCCGTATTTGCGGCGGCGGAACAAGGAAGAGGAAACCACCTATCCGTCACCGGAGCTGGAGGTGGTGTTGGAGCGCACGCTGGGCATCCCACTGTTCCAGGAGCAGGTGATGCAGATCGCCATGGTCGCTGCCGACTACGGCCCCGGCGAGGCCGACCAACTGCGCCGCTCCATGGCGGCCTGGAAACGCCACGGTGGCCTGGAACCGCACCAGGAGCGCCTGCGCACCGGCATGCTGAAAAACGGCTACAGCGAAGAATTTGCCGCGCAGATCTTCGAGCAGATCAAGGGCTTTGGCAGCTATGGTTTCCCCGAATCCCACGCAGCCAGTTTCGCCTTGCTGACCTACGCCAGTTGCTGGCTCAAATGCCATGAGCCGGCGGCGTTTGCCTGTGCGCTGATCAACAGCTGGCCCATGGGTTTCTACAGCCCGGACCAGATCCTGCAGGATGCGCGGCGCCATCGTTTGCAGATTCGCCCGGTGGATGTGCAGGCCAGTGACTGGGATTGCAGCCTGGAGCCCATCGACGGCGCGCAGCCGGCGATTCGCATGGGCTTGCGCATGATCGCGGGGTTACGCGAAGAGGAGGGTCGGCGTATCGAAACGGCGCGCCAACGCGGGGTGTTCAGCGACATCGCCGACTTGGACGCGCGCGCCGGGCTGGATGCGCGCACCCAGGCATTGTTGGCGGATGCCGGTGCCTTGCGCGCCCTGGCCGACAACCGGCACAAGGCGCGCTGGGAGGTGGCGGGGGTGCACAAGCAACTCGGGCTGTTCGCTGGCCTGCCAAGCCCCGATGAAGCCGTGGTGGCACTGCCGGCGCCGACGGTGGGCGAGGACCTGCAGGCCGACTACGCCACTGTCGGCACGACTTTGGGCCCACACCCATTGGCGTTGTTGCGCACCGAGCTGCGCAAACGGCGCTGCCGCAGCTCGCAGGAACTGATGCTGGTCGAGCATGGGCGCAACGTCAGCATCGCCGGCTTGGTGACCGGACGGCAACGCCCCGGTACCGCCAGCGGGGTGACCTTCGTGACCCTGGAAGATGAATTCGGCAACCTCAATGTGGTGGTCTGGCGTGATCTTGCCGAGCGTCAACGCCAAGCGCTGGTGGGCTCGCGGTTGCTGAAAGTGGATGGGCGCTGGGAGGCGGTGGGCGAAGTGCGACACCTGATCGCCGGGCGCTTGACCGACCTGACGTCGCTGTTGGAAGGGATCCCTGTGCGCAGTCGCGATTTCCACTGAAGAGGCCTTGCAGCGGTTGCCACGGATAAGCTATACGCAAATGAAACGATTCATTGCGGCCAGGCTCCAACGCTTTACCAGTGGAACAGCGCTCCCCAACAACGCTAACGTCGCCAAGAGCCCAACATGCAATTTTTATCCAATACCCACGGCTGCGAAGGCTGGGGCGGTGAAATGGCCCAGCGAATCCGCGCCTTCGATTGGTCGACCACCGAGTTGGGCCCGATTGACAAGTGGCCTTGCAGCCTGAGCAGCACGGTGCAGATGCTGCTGGCCTCACCCATGCCCATGGTGATGCTCTGGGGCTCGGTGGGGTACATGATCTACAACGACAGTTACTCCGTGTTTGCCGGTGGTCGCCACCCGTATCTGCTGGGCAAACCGGTGGAACTGGGCTGGCCGGAAGTGGCCGATTTCAATCGGCATGTGCTGGACACATGCCTTGCCGGTGGCACGTTGTCGTACCGTGACTTTCCCTTGGAGTTGTCACGTAACGGCCAACCGGAAGAAGTCTGGATGGATCTTTCCTACAGTCCGGTGGCTGACGACAACCAGCAACCCGCCGGCGTGCTAGTGATCGTGACTGAGACCACCGAGCACGTGAAATCCGAGCGTGTGCGCCAGGAACTGACGCACAACCTGGAACAGCGGGTCGCCGACGAAGTGCAGGCGCGCTCTGCTGCCGAAGACCAACTGCGCCAATCGCAAAAACTCGAAGCCATCGGCGGCCTCACCGGCGGCGTGGCCCACGACTTCAATAACCTGCTGCAAGTCATCGCCGGCAACCTGCACCTGCTGTCGCGCCATGAACCGGACAACCCCCAGGTGCAGCGTCGTGTTGCGGCGGCCATTGCGGCGGTGGAGCGTGGTGCCAAGCTGTCGTCACAATTGCTCGCCTTCGCACGTCGCCAACCCTTGTCACCGGCGGTGTACAACCCGCAACGCATCTACGCGGGCCTCGGCGAACTGCTGCAACGGGCGCTGGGGGAAACCATCCATATCGACGTGCAATTGCCTCAGGATTCCTGGTGCATCAACGTTGACCGCAACCAGCTGGAAAACGCACTGCTCAACCTGGCCATCAACGCGCGGGATGCCATGAAAGGCGAGGGCGTGATTCGTATCACCGGCGAGAACATCATCCTCAATCCCGGCGATTGTGCCGGTAAAAGTATCAAGCCCGGTGAGTATGTGCGCCTGGCTGTCACTGATATCGGCGTAGGAATGCCGCCGGCTATCCTGGCGCGGGTATTCGAGCCGTTCTTCACCACCAAGCGCAATGGCCACGGTACAGGCCTGGGCCTGAGCATGGTGTTTGGCTTCGTGCGCCAAAGCGGTGGGCATGTCGAGGTGTGGAGCGAGGAGGGCAAGGGTACGGTGGTGCAAATGTATTTCCCGCGCAGCCTCGGTGACGAAGCTGAGGAAGCCCACGCCGAGCCGGTGTCGCATGCCAATGGCCACGAGACCATCTTGGTGGTTGAGGACAATGAAGACGTGCGCGCGACGGTCGTGGAGTTGCTGGAACAATCGGGTTACACCGTGCTCACGGCCGAAGACGGTGACCGTGCGATGCACATGCTGCAAGCCGGCGTGCAACCCGAGCTGATCTTCACCGACGTGGTGATGCCCGGCCGCATCAAGAGCACCGACCTGGCCGCCTGGGCTCGTGCGCAGACGCCGCCGGTCGCGGTGCTGTTCACCTCCGGCCACACCCGCGACATTCTCTCCAGCAATCACCTGCTGAGCCCCGATATTCACCTGTTGAGCAAGCCCTATAGCCCCGAAGCCCTGGCGCAACGGATACGCAGCGTGCTCAGCGTCAGACAAGGTTGTTCATGACTTCACAGCGCACTCCCCCCCCGATCACTGCCCAGCAGCACGGCTTCGTCCGCGTGCGTGGCGCCCGCGAACATAACCTGCAAAACGTCGATGTGGATATTCCCCGCGATGCCTTGGTGGTCTTCACCGGGGTGTCGGGCTCGGGCAAGTCGTCCCTGGCTTTTTCCACGGTGTACGCCGAGGCCCAGCGGCGGTATTTCGAATCGGTGGCGCCTTATGCGCGTCGGCTGATCGACCAGGTCGGGGTGCCGGATGTCGACAGCATCGAAGGCCTGCCGCCCGCCGTGGCCCTGCAACAGCAGCGCGGCACGCCGAGTGCGCGCTCGTCGGTGGGCAGCGTGACCACCTTGTCGAGCTTGATCCGCATGCTGTACTCCCGCGCCGGCAGTTACCCGCCGGGTCAAGCGATGCTGTATGCCGAGGATTTTTCGCCGAACCTGCCCCAAGGTGCGTGCCCACAATGCCATGGCCTGGGCCGTGTCTATGAAGTGACCGAGGCGCTGATGGTGCCCGATCCGTCGCTGACCATCCGCCAGCGCGCAGTGGCGTCCTGGCCGCTGGCGTGGCAAGGCCAGAACCTGCGCGACATCCTCGTGACCCTGGGCTATGACGTGGACATTCCTTGGCGCGAGCTGCCGAAAAAGCAGCGCGACTGGATCCTGTTCACTGAAGAAACTCCCACGGTCCCGGTGTACGCCGGTTTTACGCCCGAGCAAACCCGCGAGGCGTTGAAACGCAAACTCGAGCCCAGCTACCAGGGCACCTTCAGTGGGGCGCGGCGCTATATCCTGCACACCTTCACCCACACCCAAAGTGCGCTGATGAAAAAGCGCGTCTCGCAGTATATGCAAGGCAGCGCCTGCCCGCTGTGCGAGGGCAAGCGGCTGACCAAGGCGGCGCTGTCGGTGAAGTTTGCCGGGGTCGACATTGGTGAGCTGTCGCAATTGTCGCTGGCGCAATTGGCTGAATTGTTGCGGCCGGTGGCGGCGGGGCAGGACAAAATGAAACTGTCGGTGGAAAAGCGCCTGGCCGCGCAGCGTATCGCCCAGGACCTGCTCGAGCGGGTCAGCACCTTGACCGACTTGGGCTTGGGCTATTTGTCCCTGGAGCGCAGTACGCCGACCTTGTCATCCGGTGAGTTGCAGCGCTTGCGCCTGGCGACCCAATTGGGCTCGCAGTTGTTTGGTGTGATTTATGTGCTGGATGAGCCCTCGGCGGGTTTGCATCCGGCGGATGGCGAAGCGTTGTTCACGGCGCTCGAGCGGTTGAAAGCGGCGGGTAATTCGCTGTTTGTGGTGGAGCATGACCTGGAAACCATGCGCCGCGCCGACTGGCTGATCGACGTCGGCCCGGCCGCCGGTGAGCATGGCGGGCAAGTCCTGTACAGCGGTCCGCCGGCGGGGCTGGCGCAGGTGGAGGCGTCGCAGACCCGTGAGTACCTGTTCGCTGAAAAACGCGTGGCAAACCCGGTGCGTCGCGAGCCCACGGGCTGGCTGAAACTGGAAGGTGTGACGCGCAATAACCTCGACGGCTTGAACGTCGATTTCCCGCTCGGCTGCTTCACGGCAGTCACCGGGATTTCCGGGTCGGGCAAGTCCAGCCTGGTCAGCCAGGCACTGCTGGAGCTGGTGGGCAGCGGGCTGGGACGTGTGTTGGACAACGACGAGGAGCCCAGCCTGGAAGATGATGCCCCGCAAACCAGTGGTGGGCGTATCAGCGCGGGGCTGGAGCACATCCGCCGCCTGGTGCAGGTCGACCAGAAACCTATCGGCCGCACGCCGCGCTCCAACCTGGCGACCTACACCGGCTTGTTCGACAACGTGCGCAAACTGTTTGCCGCCACACCTGCCGCGAAAAAACGCCACTACGATGCCGGGCAGTTCTCCTTCAACGTTGCCAAGGGCCGTTGCCCGAACTGCGAGGGCGAGGGGTTTGTCAGTGTTGAATTGCTGTTCATGCCCAGCGTGTACGCGCCATGCCCGACTTGCCATGGCGCGCGTTACAACCCCGAGACCCTGGCGATTAAATGGCAAGGCTTGAGCATCGCCCAGGTGCTGGGGCTGACGGTGGAGCAGGCCGTGGAGGTGTTCGCCGAACAGCCCGGCGTATTGCGTTCATTGCAGGTGCTGCGCGATATCGGCTTGGGGTACCTGCGCCTGGGGCAACCGGCGACCGAACTGTCCGGCGGCGAAGCGCAGCGCATCAAACTCGCCACCGAGCTGCAACGCAATGCCCGAGGCGCCACGCTGTATGTGTTGGATGAACCCACCACCGGGCTGCACCCACGGGATGTCGACCGCTTGCTCAGCCAGTTGAATCACCTGGTGGACGCGGGGCATACGGTGGTTGTGGTGGAGCATGAAATGCGCGTGGTGGCGCAGAGTGACTGGGTGATCGATATCGGACCGGGCGCGGGGGATTTGGGCGGCAAGGTGGTTGCCAGCGGTACGCCGCAGAAGGTTGCTAAAAGCAAGACCAGCCGCACCGCACCATTCCTGGCCCGAGAGCTGATCTAGCAATCAAAACAGATCAAGTGTGGGAGGGGCGGTGCGACGATTCGACTTGCTTCTGATAGCGGTGTGTCAGTCAACTAAATAAGTGTCTGAACCATCGCCATCGGGGGCAAGT
This sequence comes from Pseudomonas sp. QC2, assembly GCF_002859085.1. Classification (NCBI taxonomy): domain Bacteria; kingdom Pseudomonadati; phylum Pseudomonadota; class Gammaproteobacteria; order Pseudomonadales; family Pseudomonadaceae; genus Pseudomonas; species Pseudomonas sp. QC2. The sequence goes on along the minus strand of NZ_PKKS01000010.1, from coordinate 179,862 downwards.
CGAATCGTCGCACCGCCCCTCCCACAGGTTGATCACTGTTGAGTCAGGTGGATTTGTGCCTTGGCCTGCTTCACCACGTTGTCCACGGTGAACCCAAACTGCTCCTGCAGCTTGGCCAACGGTGCCGATGCGCCGAAGCTGTTCATCACTACCTTGGCTCCGGTTTGACCGACGTAGCGGTCCCAGCCCAATGGGCCCGCCTGTTCCACCACCACCCGTGCTTTCACCGCTGGCGGCAGCACGCTGTCGCGGTAGGCTTGGTCCTGTTCTTCAAACAGTTCCCAGCTGGGCATCGAGACCACTTGCGCGGCAATCCCTTCGCTTTTCAGTTGTTCGTAAGCGTCCACCGCGAGGCTGACTTCACTGCCCGTCGCCAGCAGCAAGACCTCAGGATGATCGGCACCTGCGAGCACATAGGCACCCTTGGCAGCACCCGATGCGGCGGCATACTTACTACGATCCAGCGTAGGTAATGGCTGACGCGACAACACCACACAACTCGGCCGATGGGTTTGCGCCAGTGCTACTGTCCACAACGCCAGCGTTTCATTGGCATCGCCTGGGCGCAGGGTCAGCAACCCCGGCGTGGCGCGCAGTTGGGTCAGATGTTCGATAGGTTGATGCGTCGGCCCATCTTCACCCACACCGATCGAGTCGTGGGTGAAGACAAACACCACCGGCAACTCCATGATCGCCGCCAGGCGGATCGGCGGCTTCATGTAGTCGCTGAACACCAGGAAGGTCGAGGTGTACGGGCGCAGGTAGGACAACGCCATGCCATTGGCAATGGCGCCCATGGCGTGTTCACGGATGCCGAAGTGCAGGTTGCGCCCCGTGTAGTCGTCAGCGCTGAAGCGCCCGGCACCCTCGAACGTGAGGTTAGTCTTGGTCGAAGGCGACAAATCCGCCGAGCCGCCCAGCAACCACGGGATTTGCTCGGCAAACGCATTCAGCACCTTGCCGCCGGCGGCACGGCTGGCGATGCCCTTGGCGTCGGCGTCAAAGCTGGGCAGATGTTTCTGCCAGTGTTCGGGCATTTCCCCGGCCCGCATACGGCGCAATTCATCGGCCAGTTCCGGCTCGTACTGCTCAAGCTGCGCCAGGTGCTCGTTCCACTTTTCATACAGCGGCTCACTGCGGTCCAGCAGCGCATCACGCAAGTGCGTGCGGGCGTCATCGGGCACCAGGAAGCTGGAGTCCTCGGGCCAGCCATATGCGGCTTTGGTCAGGCGGATTTCATCCTCGCCCAAAGGCTCGCCATGGGCGGCGGCCGTGTTGTGTTTGTGCGGTGAGCCATAGCCGATCACGCTGTCGACCACGATCAGGGTCGGTGCGCCACGGTTGCAATGGAAGGCCTCCAAGGCATTGCCCAAGGCTTGCAAGTCGTTGGCATCGGTCACGTGCAGGGTGTGCCAGCCATACGCCTGGAAACGTTTGATCACGTCTTCGCTGAACGCAAGCTCGGTGTGGCCTTCGATGCTGATGGTATTGTTGTCATAGATCCAGCACAGCTTGTCCAACTTCAAATGCCCGGCCATCGACGCCGCTTCGCCGCTGATGCCTTCCATCATGTCGCCGTCGCCGCACAGGGTGTAGACGTTGTAGTCGAACAGGGTTTTTTCTTCACGGTTGAACCGCTTGGCCAGCCAGCGCTCGGCAATGGCCATGCCGACGCTGTTGGCACAGCCCTGGCCGAGCGGGCCGGTGGTGGTCTCCACACCGGTGGTCATGCGGTACTCGGGGTGGCCGGGGGTTTTCGAACCCGCCTGCCGAAACTGCTTGATATCGTCCAGGCTGACAGCGGCTTGGCCGGTGCGCTCGCCATCAGCATCCAACTCCACCACGCCTGCCAGGTGCAGCAACGAATACAGCAACATCGATGCATGACCGACCGACAATACAAAACGGTCGCGGCTGGGCCAGTCGGGGTGTTGGGGGTGATAGCGCAGGAAACGACTCCACAGCGTATACCCCACGGGGGCCAGGCCCATGGGCGTGCCGGGATGGCCGGAATTGGCTTTTTGTACGGCATCCATGGCCAGGGTGCGGATTGTGTTGATGCATTGGGTGTCGACGGCGGTGGCAGCTTGCTTCATGAACCGGTCTCCCTCGGGTGGCGATCTACAGTGGAGGGCACAGTGCGCCAAAGGTTTGATCCCATCGCCTGTGTTGCGACGAACGGGGATGTATTGACCTTGAACATGACAAGACCCCTCGCAATGGTCTAGCTTCTAGTGCGTAAGCCATTGATCAACTTGCGGAGGTACGCCATGCCAGTGAAACACGACCTGTATCAGGACTTGGGGTTCAGCAAGGAAGTCGTTCACGAACGCAGGGCAAATGACAAACGCCTGGACTCGCTGCTCACTCAATACGACGACGCTGACAAGGAGGTGCTGAAGGCAGAATCAGCAAGCGCCGGCGATGAAGAGGTGGAGAAGCTGAAGAAGAAACGGTTGTTGATCAAAGACGACATTGTGTCGAAGTTGGGGTAGGGGATAGCCCGCGTTCCTACAGGGGGCGCGCACATTTGTTCAGAATTGTCTGAAGGACAGGCTTCTCTTCACTGCCTATGATGCCCACCGCCCACCCGGCTCTGGGGACTGTTGCGGCGCAAGGACTGCGCTGTTGAGCCGGGTGGGCACTTCAATTCAGGCCAGCAGTGCCTGGGTGCATTCATCGATAGAGCGCTGCTGCGTTTCCTCATACAGCTTCAATTCATCAATCGTCCGGCGGCCGAGCGCCTGTTCAAACTCGGCTTGGTTCGAATTGGCCGCGTAGTGACTCTGCGCCGCATCCCCCAGGTTCGACTGAAAGATCCCCGCTGCACTCACCGGCAGAAAATCCTCGTACACCAACGGCTCCACATCAATGTGGCCCGCTGCGATCAGTGCTTCCAGGGTACGCGGTTGCTCGGCGCTGCCGCGCGCCGCCACACCTTGCTCGGTGGTGAGGTAGCGGAAGTAGGCCAGGCCCTGATCACGCATCTGGGCGTGGTTGTCCGGGAAGGCCTGGAAGTGCTGTTCCATCAATTCGACATAACGTGCGGCGTTGCCTTCATTGGGGAAAGCGCCCAGCTCGTCGCGCGCGGCGTTCAGCAGTTGGTCGTACAGCGCGCGGCCTTTGGGCGTAAGGGCCACACCGCGCTGTTCGATCTCGCCAAAGCGTGCGCTGTGGCTGCCTTGGGCGTCGGTGAAGGCGATGGGTTCGTCGAGGGCCTTGAAGCTGGTCTGGCGCAGCAGGATCGGGCAGCGGCGGCGGGGTGGGCCTTCGATCACGGCCTTGGGTGTGATGCCTTTGCCTGGCATGGCGGCCTGGACCTGGTCGATGTCCAGGGTGCGGGGGGTCAGGTGGTTGATGTGCGGGCCTTTGAACGCGACTACGTCGGCGATCAGGCGGTGCTGGTCGCTCAGTTGCTGGTACTGCGCGCCCGTGACGGTGGCGGTGTGGTGCCAGCGGAAGGTTTCCAGGGCCTGGCGGATGAATTCATCCGCGTCCACGGCATTGAGGCCGCCGTCCTTTTCTGCTTGTTCGATCAGCGCCAAGGCTCTTGGGGTAAAGATCGAGCGCTTGGCCAGGGCCGTTTCGGCGAACGCACGCAGGTCGGGTTTTTCGATCAGTTCCAGGCGCAGCAAGGACGTGAACACCCGAAACGGGCTGGTTTGCAGCGCCTGTTCGTGCACGGCGCGAAAGGCGGTGGAGTGCACCGGCACGCCGGCCGGGGTCAGGTCGTAATAGCCCACCGGCTGCATGCCCATCACTGCGAACAGGCGGCTGATGGTCGCCAGCTCGGCGGCGGTGCCCAGGCGGATCGCGCCGTGGCGTTCCCTGTCCAGGCGCTGGATTTCGCCGGTGCGTTGCAGGTGCTGCGCCAGGCCCGGTTCGGTGTCGAGCACGCGGGTATTGGTCTCGGCCACCAACTCCATCAGCGCGCCATACAGTGGAACTTCATCTCGGTACATGTCGGACATGGCCTTGGAAAAGCCCTTGCGGATCTCATCGGGGCAGACATGTGCGGTGGTGGGCATAGAAAAATTCCTGATGGCGATGACGGTGAAGGTGGCCTTTGCCTGGATTTTGTTGAGCGCAGGGCGTGCTTGCAAACGAAGATTCCTCAGGACTTCATTCTGCAAATGAATGAGATGACGTGAATATGACAAAAAACAGCCCGCGGAAAATTTCATTTCCGCGCGGTTTTCCTAACTAATTCTTCACGGAGTCCGCCCCGGCCGGCATGAAAGAATCGTCACGTTTGCAAGGATGAAAACGCCGTTATGCACACCGCACACATAAAAAAATGTTTAGGGGCCGTCGTTAATGAAAATTTCTACACTGGCGCTGTCGATCACCGCCGCCGTTCTTGCACAACACGCATTCGCTGATGATTTCGGGCTCGGTGCCCTGGGCACCGGCAATGGTCACAGCGGTTTCCTTGAAGACAGCCATGCGTCTGTCAGCTCACGGAGCATGTACTACAGCGCGGATAACCGCTCGGGGACCAACAACGACCTGCGCGAAGCGGCAACTGCGCTGCGTTTTGACTACAAATCCGGCTTTACCCAGGGCACCATTGGCCTGGGCTTCGACGTCATGGCCTTCGGCGCGCTGCGCCTGGACGGCGGCGATGGTCACACGGCGGGCGCAGGCCTGGCGGGCAACGGCAACAGCTTTTTTCCGACCAAGAACAACGGCACCGAGCCTGCAGATTCCTTCGGCCGCGCGGCGGGCAACGTGAAGTTCCGTGTTTCCCAGACCGAGTTGCACGTCGGTGGTGGCTTGGCGCCGGTCCTGCCGATCCTGGTTTCCAACGACAGCCGCGTGGCACCGCAGACCTTTGACGGTGGCATCCTTACCTCGAATGACATTCCCAATGTCACCTTCACCGGCGGTGAGTTGAACCGCGCCGAAGGCCGTGCCTCCAGTAACTCCACAGGCTTGAGCGTGGCAGGCGGTACCCGCGACAGCGACAGTTTCAAATTCGGCGGGGTGGACTACAAACCGTTTGGTTCTTCCGACAATGCCATCGCGAAAAACCTGACGTTGCAGTACTACTACGCCCAACTGCAAGACTTCTACAAACAGAACTACGTCGGCCTGGTCCACGTGCTGCCGCTGGGCAATGACCAGTCGTTCAAGACCGACCTGCGCTACTTCGACAGCACCAGCGACGGCAAGAACGGCGAGAGCGGCTACCAGTTCAACAACAACGGCGGCTTTGCCAAGCATGCCAACGAAGTCGACAACAAAACCTACAGTGCGGCCTTCACTTACCAACTGGGCGGCAGCAGCTTGATGCTCGGCCACATTGGCGTGGGTGACGACGGCGGCTTTGTGTGGGTCAACCAGGGCAGCCTGGCCGACCCGCACGCACAAGGCGCCGGCGGCAGCGACTTCTACCTGTTTACCGACGCTGTGGTGGGCCAGTTCTCCCGCGCGGGCGAGCAGGTCAACTTTGGTCAGTACTCGTATGACTTCAAGGCCTACGTGCCTGGCCTGAAGGCTTCCGTGGCGTACCTCGACGGTTCGGACATCAAGTCGAAGGTTGCCGGCGGCCCTGACCAGAAAGAAAACGAAGCCGACTTCCGTCTGGACTACGTGGTGCAAGCCGGTCCTCTGAAAGGCTTCGGTACCACCTTGCGCACCGGCACCTATCACGGCAAAAACACAGGCACCCCCGACCAGGATCAGACTCGCCTGATCTTCAACTACACCTACGCCATCTTCTAAGTCTTCATGTGCATCCGGGCGTCATTGGGTTCTACACTGCCTCTCACCTGGTAGGCGATGGAGGACCCGATGACGGCCACACCCGACAACCGAATACTTGCAACCCTCGAAGGCCAGCGCCTGGCGCAGCAGGATGCCGAGCGTTGGCGCGAGTGGGGCCCTTACTTGAGTGAACGCCAATGGGGCACGGTGCGCGAAGACTACAGCGCCGATGGCGATGCCTGGACTTACTTCCCCCACGAACACGCACGCAGCCGCGCCTACCGATGGGGCGAGGATGGCCTGGCCGGTTTCAGTGACAAGGCGCAACGTTGGTGCCTGGGCCTGGCCCTGTGGAACGAGCGCGATGCGATCATCAAGGAGCGCCTGTTCGGCCTCAATAACGCCGAGGGCAACCACGGTGAAGACGTCAAGGAACTGTACTTTTTCGTCGATGGCGTGCCGAGCCATGCCTACATGCGCATGCTCTACAAATACCCCCATGCAGCCTTTCCCTACGAGGACCTGATCAGCGAAAACGCCCGCCGTGGCTTGGAGGATGCCGAGTACGAGATCCTCGACACCGGCGTGTTCGAAGACAACCGCTACTGCGATGTCAGCGTCGAGTACGCCAAACATCAGCCCGACGACCTCTTCATGCGTATCACGCTGCACAACCGTTCCGAGCAGCCGACCCGCTTGCAGGTGATGCCGCAGTTGTGGGCGCGCAATGACTGGAGCTGGACCTTTGATGCGCCCAAGCCGCAGTTGAAGATGGACGGGGAGCAGGTGCTGGCGCGCCACCCTGAACGGCCGGATCGACATCTCAGCGCCTGGGGCCAGGAGGGGGTGGAGTGGTTGTTCTGCGAGAACGAAACCAACGTTCCCCGCCTGGATGGCCAACCGGCGACGGGACCGTTCAAGGACGGCATCAATGATTACGTGGTCGAGGGTGTTCAATCGGCGATTCGGCGTGACAGCGGCACCAAAGTCGCGGCGCGCTTTATCCTCGAATTGGCAGGCCTTGAGAGTAAAACCCTCTACCTGCGGTTTGCCCCCGTTAACGCGCCGCCGGTCAACGCCCGCAAGCTGTTCGAACAACGCCGCCAAGAGGCGGATGATTTCTACGCCGCCTTGCAACACGGCATCCACGACGACGATGCGCGCAATGTGCAGCGCCAGGCATTGGCTGGCTTGCTGTGGTCCAAGCAGCTGTACTATTTCGATGTGAACCAATGGCTCGACGGCGACCCGGCGCAACCTGCGCCGCCGCCTGAGCGCCTGCATATCCGCAATACTCATTGGCGGCACCTGTCGAACTTCGACATCCTCTCCATGCCCGACACCTGGGAATACCCGTGGTATGCCTCGTGGGACCAGGGCTTCCAGGCGGTGGCCATGGCGCTGATTGATCCGGGGTACGCCAAGCAGCAACTGTTACTGCTGGTGAAAGACCGCTTCATGCACCCCAACGGGCAATTGCCGGCCTATGAATGGCGCTTCGACGACGCTAACCCGCCGGTCCACGCCTGGGCCAGTTGGCGGGTGTACCAGCAGGACAAGGCGCTGAACGGCGTAGGCGACATGGATTTCCTTGAACGGATTTTCCACAAGCTGCTGCTGAATTTTTCCTGGTGGGTCAACCGCAAGGATGCCGAAGGGCGCAACCTGTTCCAGGGCGGTTTCCTGGGGTTGGACAATATCGCCTTGTTCGACCGCTCGGCCGGGCTGCCGCCGGGGTACCAGCTGGATCAGGCCGACGGCACGGCGTGGGTCGCGGCCTATGCGCTGGACTTGATGCGTATCGGCCTGGAGCTGGCCAAGCGCAATGGGGTGTACGTCGACATCGCCGTTAAGTTCTTTGAGCATTTCCTGTACATCGCGGGCGCCATCAACCGCGTCGACGAGAGCGCCGAAGGCCTGTGGGATGAGCAGGACCTGTTCTTCTACGATGTGCTGCACCGGCCCGACGGCCAGAACGAGCCGGTGCGTCTGCGCTCTATCGTCGGGCTGATGCCCCTGTTTGCCGTGCTGGTGCTGGAGCAGCGCGAGCATGAGGGGTTGGAAGGCTTGCGCGAACGCCTGCTCGGGTTCATGAAGCACCGGCCCGACCTGGCCAAGCTGGTCTCGCGCTGGAATGAGCCAGGGCAGGGCAACCGCCTGTTACTGGCGCTGTTACGCGGTGAGCGCACCAAGGACCTGCTGCGGCGCATGCTTGATGACAGCGAGTTTTTGTCGACGTTTGGCGTGCGCTCCTTGTCCAAGGCGTTCGCCGAGCAACCCCTGGCGCTGCAAATGAACGGCAACACCCTCAGTGCACGCTACCAACCCGGCGAATCCGACTCGCGGCTGTATGGCGGCAACTCCAACTGGCGCGGGCCGCTGTGGATGCCGGTGAACTACATGCTGATCGAGTCGTTGCGGGAATTTCACCGCTACTACGCGGATAACTTTTCGGTGGAGTACCCGACCGGCAGCGGTTATCTGTCCTCTCTGGAGGAAGTGGCCGACAGCCTCAGTCAGCGGCTGACGCGGCTGTTTCTCAGGGATGAAAACGGTTCGCGACCGTCGATGGCGGGGTATGCGCAGCTGGAGGCGGACCCGGCCAGCCGTGACCTGGTGTTGTTCCATGAATATTTTCATGGGGAAACCGGGCGCGGGTTGGGGGCGTCCCATCAGACGGGGTGGAGTGCGTTGGTGGCGTTGCTGCTGCAGCCTGGGGTTGAGTAATACGCCGGACAGAGCGCTGAACTACAGGCGACGTAGAAAGGATCTGACGATATGCCGGGTGGCGTCGGTGGTGTCCAGTTCATCCATGGCGCCATAGGCATGCCACTGGCAGTCGACGATTTCGTTGCGAGGCCGCGCGTCTTCGATGTTCACCACCGAGGCCTCGAACACATGGTGCAGGGTGTCGCGGGCCTTGAGTTCCTGCAAGTACAGCAAGCCGTCCACGTTCAATCCGGTTTCTTCTTCCAGCTCGCGCTCGGCAGCGCCGACCGGGCGCTCGTTGCGTTCAACCTTGCCGCCCGGCAACGCCCATTTCGATCTGGCCTTGCGCACGAAGAGGATATGCCCCTCGTGTTCGCAAATGACCGTGGCCCTGATTTTCATCGTCTGTGCCCCCGCAGTGAGATGAGTGTCATAAAAGTGTAATGCAATTGTCATGCTAAGTGGTTATGGCGCTGACGTGTGGGGATGTGGATACTGCCCGATTGACGAAAACGCACGAGGGAAACCGATGAACACCGTATGCTGGGGCATGATCGGCTGTGGCAGTGTCACTGAATTGAAGAGTGGACCCGCCTTCTACAAAGCGCCAGGTTCGGCGCTGGTGGCCGTCATGGGGCGCCGCGAGGAAGCCGTGCGCGATTATGCGGCGCGCCATGGCATTGCCCGCTTCTATACCGACGCCCAGGCCCTGATCGACGATCCCGAGGTGGACGCGGTGTACATCGCCACGCCACCCGACAGCCACCTTGAATACAGCCTGATGGTGGCCGCAGCGGGCAAGCATTGCTGTGTCGAAAAACCGATGGCATTGAATGCCGAGCAAAGCGCATTGATGCAGCGCACCTTCGAGCGTGCCGGCCTGCACCTGTTTGTTTCGTACTACCGCCGTTCGCTGCCGCGTTTCCAACAAGTGCGCCAGTGGCTGCAAGAGGGGCGCATCGGCCAACTGCGCCACCTGACTTGGACCCTGTGCAAGCCACCGGGCGCCGATGACGCCGACGCCGCCAATTGGCGCACCGACCCGCTGATTGCCGGCGGCGGTTACTTTGCCGACCTGGCCAGCCATGGGTTTGACCTGTTCCAGTACCTGGCCGGGGATATTGTCGAGGTCTCGGGCTTCACCGCGCGACAGGCCGGGCAGTATGCCGCCGAGGATGCCGTGACGGCCTGTTGGACATTCGCGTCCGGCGCGCTGGGCATGGGCTGCTGGAACTTTGTCGCCGACCGTCGTGAAGACCGGGTCGAGCTGATTGGCAGCAAGGGGCGCATTACCTTTGCAGTATTCGAGGACCAGCCGCTGCGCCTGGAAGGCGAGGTCGACGAGGTGCTGGACGTGCCTTGCCACGCGCATATCCAGTGGCACCATGTGTTGGCCATGAACGCCCATATCCGCGGGGAAGCCGAACACCCTTCACAGGCGATCGAGGCGTTGAAGACCGATCGGATCCTCGACAAGGTGCTACAACGTAACCCCCATCATCCTGGGTAGTTGCAATAGGGTAGTGATTCATTTTTCTTAAGGAACACGGGGATGAAATACTGGATGGTGTTGTGGCTGGCCATTGCCACAAGTGCAATGGCGGCGCCACGGGAGCAGCGGCCGGCGGGGGATTTTGATTTCTATGTGCTGTCGCTGTCATGGTCGCCGACGTTCTGCCTGACGCACCCGGACAACGAGCAGTGTTCGGGCAAAGGCTACGGCTTCGTGTTGCACGGACTGTGGCCGCAATACGCTCGGGGCGGGTGGCCAGCGTCGTGCGAGCCTCAATCGCAACTCTCGGCCGAAGACATGGCCAAGGGCGCGCTGATGTTTCCCACGCGCTCACTGCTCAAGCATGAATGGGCCAAGCACGGGACCTGCAGCGGCCTGGAGGCCTCGCGCTACCTGGAGGCCACTGATGCGGCGTTGGGCGCCGTGCAGATCCCACCGCAACTGCAGCCGTTCAATGTGCCCAATTATTTGCAAGCCCGGGACATCGAACAGCTGTTCCGCGAGAGCAACCCCGCCATGGGCGACCACAGTGTGGCGGTGATCTGCAAAGGCAAGGTGTTGTCTGAAGTACGGATATGCCTGAGCAAGGAATTGCGCTTTGCCGGTTGCCCCAGGAGCGTGAAGACCCAGTGCCGGGACGGTGACATCCGGATCCCGGTTCAGCGTTGAGCCGGCGCCTGGAGCGCGTGCAACGCAATGGTCGCGGCCGCGTTCGCACTGAAGGCCCCGGCGCGATCCGCCAGGTAGCGCGCGGGCGGTTGGCCCATTGCCTTGCGGAACATGGTGATAAAGCCGCTGGCGTTCTCATAACCCAGGTCCAGGGCGACCCGCTGCACGCTTTCACCCCTGGCCAGGCGTTGCAATGACAGGATCACATGCAACTGCCGGCGCCAGCGGCCGAAACTCAGGCCGAACTCTTCCAGCAGCAGGCGCGTCATGCTGCGCTCGCTCATGCCGATGCGCACGGCCCACTGGCCGAGGGTGGCCTTATCGCCGGGGTTGGCCAGCAGGCTGTCGGCCAGGCGCCGCAACCGTGGGTCCTGGGGCATCGGCAGGTGCAAGTCTTCGATGGGCGCCTGGGCCAACTCGTCCAGCAGCGTGCTGATCAACCGGCCCTGAGCGCCGTCCTCTTCGTACCAATGCGGAAAGCTTACCGCCTTAGTAATCAACTCATGCAACAGGCCGGACACCGCCAGCGTGCAGCATTGCGGGGGCAGGGCGCCAGCGGCGTGCGGGTCGATCAGCAGGCAATACACCTCGGCTTCGCCGGCCCCCCGCGCCGCATGTGAAAGGCCGCCGGGGATCCACAGCGCACACTGGGGCGGCACAATCCAGATACCGGCCTCGATCTGGCAATGAATCACCCCGCGCAGGGTGTACATCAACTGGCCCTTGCGATGGACATGCGGTGCATGCTCCCAGGTCTGGGACGTGCTGGTAGCGCCCACGGCCACCACGGCGCGCGGGATCATGTCGGCGTCCTTGGCCCTGGAGGGGTCGAATTGATCAAGGCGGTGGTGCGTCATGGCGGTTTCACAGCTTGGCTGAATTGCGAAACATTCTGGCTATTCTGTGCAATGCCGTCCAGCAGGTTGATCCCTATGATGAGATCCACTCTCATTAAGGAGCTCTGCCATGCGACTCGACAGTTCAACATTCCCAGTGGTGAAAATCGTCTTTGATGCGCCAAACGAAGGCGGGCCCGACGATGCATTCGTGGTCTTCGAAGGCCTGCTGGCCCGCCAGCAAGCCTTTGTGCTGCTGCATGAAAAGGCCGAAGATGAAAACAGTCACGAACACTCCCACGAAGAGCGCAAACAGGCGTCGATCTGGATGAAGAAAAACAGGCCGGCCCTGCGCACGTACGTCAAGGGCATGATCCAGGTCGAGCCCAGCGCTGCGCAGCGGCTGGCGCTCAAGCCGTTTGCCGTGATGTTTGGCAAGGCGTGGGGCTACCCGTTGCTGGTGGTGGAATCCAAAGACCGCGCCTGGGCGCTGGCGCGGGACGTGCTGGATGATCGGGTGTCGGATGTGGCGCATTTTTAACGCGGCCTACAGTCCGCAAAAATGTGGCGCTCATCAGTCCACGCACATCGCCCGGCCCAGCTGGCCTTTCTCGACAGTGGCCGAGCAACCAAAGCGGCCGTTATCCGCCTGACACGCGCCGGTTACCGGGCGATTTTCGGAGGATGTGGTCACGCTGGTCCGGCATTCGCCTTCACACTGGCTCGAATCGGTACACGCCTTGCCCGCGTCCTTGTAGGGCGTGATGCACTTCCAGCTCTGCAGTTTGCCGACTTGCTTCATGCTGCCGCCACCGGCCAGGCAAACAGAGGCGGTGGCGTCTTGGGGCGGCGGCGTCGACGTACATGCCGATACCAACAGCAGGGCGGCCAGGGCGATCATCAGTTTCATGCAAAGGTCCTCAAAGGGTGAGCGCAGCGGTGCAGTGTACGGGCAATTGGACTACTTTGAGTGACGAGCCATCCCTGATCGGTACCGAGCGATGCAGACCTTATGGAAGCGCTATATGGCGCTGCTGGAAAACGACCTGAGCACGCAGATCTTCGACAACGTGAAGAACCTGCTGGTGTGTGCACTGTTGTTTGCGGCGGGGACGCACACATTGGTCGGGCAACGTGAACTGTTTATCGGCGTGTTTGCGTCCGATGTCGCGGGGTGGGGGTTGATCATCCTGTCCGCATTGCTGACGGTGTTGAATATCAGCGATGGCATTCGCCGGCTGGCCAAGCTGCGTTATCACCTGGCGCTGCAACTGTTGCTGATCCTGGTGTACCTGGTGATTGCCGAGCGGGTGGTTGAGATTATGTGGGGCTTCCGCGCGCATTGAAGTATCCTCCGCGACCCGTTTACCAGCGATTCCAACACAGATGACAGGACAAGACATGCAGGCGATGCTCTCGTCGATTCTCGACGAAGTGCGCCCACTGATCGGCCTCGGCAAAGTCGCCGATTACATCCCCGCGCTGGCCGATGTACCGGCCAACCAACTCGGTATCGCCGTGTACGGCAACGACGGCTCGGCCTACCGCGCCGGTGATGCGGACACGCTGTTTTCGGTGCAGAGCATCTCCAAGGTGTTCAGCCTGGTGCAGGCCATCGACCACGGCGGCGAAACCATCTGGGAGCGCTTGGGCCACGAGCCGTCAGGGCAGCCGTTCAACTCCATGGTGCAGTTGGAATTCGAACGCGGGCGCCCGCGCAATCCGTTCATCAATGCGGGTGCGCTGGTGATCTGCGACATCAACCAGTCGCGCTTCGCCGTGCCGATCCTGTCGATGCGCGACTTCGTGCGGCGCCTGTCGGGCAACCCACACATCCTGGTCAACAGCGTCGTCGCCGAATCCGAAGCCCAGCATGGCGCGCGCAACGCCGCCATGGCCTACCTGATGAAATCCTTCGGCAACTTCCACAACGACGTGGATGCCGTGCTGCACAGCTACTTCAACTACTGCGCGCTGCAAATGAGCTGCGTGGATCTGGCCAAGGCGTTCAGCTTCCTGGCCAACGAGGGCACGAGTGCCCACAGCGGCGAACAGATTCTGACCGCCCGACAGACCCGACAAGTCAACTCGATCATGGCCACCAGCGGGCTGTATGACGAGGCAGGGAATTTTGCTTATCGCGTCGGCTTGCCGGGCAAGAGCGGAGTGGGTGGCGGGATCGTTGCCGTGGTGCCGGGGCAGTTTACGGTGTGCGTGTGGTCGCCGGAGTTGAACGCGGCGGGAAATTCGCTGGCGGGGATGAAGGCGTTGGAGTTGTTGAGTGAGCGGATTGGGTGGTCGGTGTTTTGAGATCGTTCCCGTTCATGGGAACGATCGTCTTTGACGATTCAGGCTGCGGGGTAAGCCGTATTCAGCGCCTTGTCGACCAATAGTTGCACCCCTTCCAGCATGCGGCAGATGCCCAGCGCAATGTTGCGTTGGGCGCCGTTTACTTCAAATGCCAGGTGGGTCGCGATGTCGTTGATGGCGGCGAGGTCTTGGGAGGCGTTGGCCAGCAAGGTTTCCGTGTCTAAGTCGGCACGGACGGTGAAGAGTGTTTCTGGGGGATTGGGGCTGTCTTTGATCATGGTCAAATCTCTTTGGGAGTTGAGCCGCCACGATTCGCGGTCAAGCGAAAGGGGGTGGCAGCTATACGCGGGTTGACCGACCGGTCCCAAAGTAGCCCGGCATACCCGAAGGTATCCCGCGTACAGCTGCCGCGACACGATACAGCAGACGCAAAAGAAACGCCTGGATCGATGTTGATGCAGATGCACTTTGGGTTCGGACGGTCAAATCCGGCCGCTGAATTGGCAGCGACGGCGCAGAGGTTAGTCAGCGAAGTTCCGAGCGACAACCTGAAACCCTTGTGGGAAAAGTCCTGGAACTCATGGCTAAATGCGATCCCTTGTGGCGAGGGAGCTTGCTCCCGTTGGGCCGCGAAGCGACCCCAGGACGGTTTGCGCGGTATACCTGATGCGGCTCGGTTGTCGGGTTTAAGGGCTGCTGCGCAGCCCAGCGCGAGCAAGCTCGCTCACTACAGGGGACGTATTTCAGCTGATATTGAACCGATCCAACACGCTATACCACGCAACGCCTGCCCCAATGTAAAACCGCTGCAACCCATGCATCGGCAAGCGCTGCAACGGTGTCACCGGGTAGGCGAACTCTGCCTGGCTGTCACACAGCTTGCCCGCCAATTGCTGGCCCAGGCTGGTACACAGTGCGATCCCACGGCCATTGCAGCCCAGTGCTAATGTGAGCCCCGGCGCTGGCTGGTGAACATGGGGCATGAAGTCACGGGTGATTGCGATACGGCCCGCCCAGCGATACTCAAATTCCAATGGCCCCAACTGCGGAAACAGCAACGCCAGCGAGCGTTCCAGGTGGGCGAAATCGGTGGGCGAGGTGGGGTCGTTGAACAGCCCGCGTCCGCCCATCAGCAAGCGGCCATGGCTGTCTTTGCGAAAGTACAGCAACAGCCTTTGTGCGGTGGAGACGGTTTCCTGGCCCGGTAAAATGCTGTCGACTGCATGGCCTTTCAAAGGCTTGGTCGCGACGATAAAACTGTTCGCCGCCAATATGCTTTGAGCCATGCCCGGCCACAGGTTGCCGCTGTAGCCGTTGGTGGCCAGCACGACTTGATCGGCCGTGACCTGTGCACCGTTAGCGGTCTGTAACTGCCAGCCGGAGCCCTGGCGATGCAAGCCCGTCACCGCGCTGTGCCCATGAATCCGCACACCCGCCGCCAGCGCCGCGCCCACCAACCCCCGGGCATACGCCAGCGGTTGAATCGCACCCGCGCGACCGTCCAGCCAGCCGCCGGCAAAAGCGTCGCTGCCCATGCGCGAGGCCACCGCCGTTGCGTTCAAACGCTGCACCGGCACGCCGCGTCGGGCCCATTGATCCGCGCGTGCATGTAACCCTACCACGCCTTTTTCGGTGTACGACACCTGCATCCAACCCTTGCGCACCGGCGCGCAATCAATGCCGTGCTTTTCGATCAGCCTGAACACCAGGTCGGCCGAATTCGACACGGTTGAGATCAACGGTTCGGCGCGCTCCGGACCGTACATTTGCACCAGTTGCTCGGGGTCGTATTTGAGCGTCGGGTTGACCTGCCCACCGTTGCGTCCCGACGCGCCCCAGCCCGGCTCGTTGGCCTCCAATACACATACACTGACGCCACGCTCGGCCAAATGCAGCGCCGTCGACAAGCCGGTATACCCCGCGCCGACAATCGCCACATCCACCTTCACCGATTCGCTCAACGCAGGCGTCGGCACCACCGAGGGCGCAGTCGCTGACCACAATGACTTCATGACAGGCTCCGCGTATCACCAGTGGGGTGCAGCACCCGCCGCAGGAAATCCTGGGTGCGCGGATGCTGCGGATTGCCCAGCACTTGCTCGGCCGCGCCACTTTCTACGATGTAGCCGCCATGCAGGAAGCACACCCGGTCTGCCACCTCCCGCGCAAAACCCATTTCGTGAGTGACCACGATCATGGTCATGCCTTCATCGGCGAGGGTGCGCATCACCGCCAATACATCGCCGACCAGTTCTGGGTCGAGCGCCGAGGTGGGTTCATCGAACAGCATGGCTTCGGGTTTCATCGCCAGGGCGCGGGCGATGGCCACGCGTTGTTGCTGGCCTCCGGAGAGTTGTTCCGGGTAGGCGTCGGCCTTGGCGCTCAGGCCGACTTTTTCCAGCAGTACCAGGGCTTCTTCGCGGGCCTGCTTGGGCGACTCGCCTTTGACGTACACCGGGCCTTCCATCACGTTCTCCAGCACGCTGCGGTGAGGGAACAGGTTGAAGCGTTGGAATACCATGCCCATGCGGCTGCGCAGGGCGTGCACGGTCTTGCTGCCGCGCTGCACGGTTTCGCCGAACACGGTAATCGCGCCACCGTCGTAGGCCTCCAGCGCGTTGATGCAGCGCAGCAGGGTGGATTTGCCAGAGCCCGAGGGGCCGATGAGGCACACCACTTCACCCTTGGCCACGTCCAAGTCGACGCCGTGCAGCACGCGGTGGCTGCCGTAGTGTTTTTGCAGTTGGCGAATCTCGATCATGCTTTTTTCCTCCGGCCCAGGTGCTGTTCCATGCGGCGCAGGCCATACACCAGCGGCAGGCTCATCAGCAGGTAGAGCAGGGCGACCAAGGTGTAGACGGTCATGTTCTGGAAGGTCGACGAGGCGATCAGTTGGCCTTGGCGGGTCATCTCGGCGACGGTGATGGTGGACACCAGCGACGAGTCCTTGAGCATCATCACCAGCGTGTTGCCATACGGCGGCAGCGCAATGCGAAACGCTTGCGGCAGGATCACCCGGCGCATCATCAGCGTCGAGCGCATGCCCAAGGCTTCGGCGGCTTCACGCTGGCCCTGTTCAACGGCAATGATGCCGGTGCGGAAGTTCTCGGCCTGGTACGCCGAGTAGGCGATGCCCATGCCGATCACGCCTGCATAAAACGCAGTGAGGTGCACACCCATGTCGGGCAGCACGAAGTAGATGTAGAACAGCTGCACGATGATCGGCAGGCCACGGATCACGTTGATGATTGTGCTCGCCGTCCACGACAGCGCACGGATCGGCGACAGCTTGAGCAACGCCAGCACCAGGCCGATGGCACTGCTGAGCAGGAACGACAGCACGGTGATCTGGATCGTCACCCAGGCGCCTTGCAGCAAAATCGGCAAGAAGTCCTGGGCGTTTTGCAGGAACTCAGCCGGGTTCATGGGCGCACCTGGGTATCGAGTCCCCACTTCTTCAGGATGCTGTCGAGGGTGCCATCCGCCTTGATGCTGGCGATGGCGGTGTTCAGGCGTTCGAGGGTTTTTGTGTCGCCCTTGCGCACCACCAGGCACACTTCGCCGACATTGGTGGGCTTGTAGTCCGGCGCCAGTTTCACGCCTTTGAACAGCTTCTGGCGGATCTGGTAGGCGACCACCGGCTGATCACCCACGGCGGCCTTGATGCGGCCCAGGGACAGGTCACGGACCATCTCGCCGATGGAGTCGTAGGTGCGGATTTCCTTGAAGATGCCGAGCTTGTTCAACTGGTCATAGAAGACGGTGCCGGCCTGTACGCCGACCACCTGATCCTTCAGCGGCATCAGGTCGGGGTAGGCGGTGTTGTCATCGGTGTTGATGATCAGGCCTTCACCGTAGGCATACACCGGGGCGCTGAAGTCGACGACCTTGGTGCGCTCTTCGGTCTTGAGCATGCCCGCGGAAATGAAGTCGAGCTTGCCGGAGGTCAGGGAGGGGATCAGTGCGGCGAAGTTGGTCTGCTCGATCTGGCTGGTGAAACCGCCGGCCTTGCCCACGGCCTCAGCCACGTCGACCATCACGCCCTGGATGCTGTTGCTCTTGATGTCGAGGAAGGTAAACGGCGAACCACTGGCCGTTGCACCGACTTTGTACGAGGACGCACTTTCTGCGTGCGCAGCGCTGACGCAGAACGTGGCGCAGAGACCGAAGGCAAGGCGGCGAAACAAGGGCGAAAGACTGTTCATCGGGTTACTCCAGAAGGAAAACGGAAAGTCAGTACCGCAAGCGGCTGCCGATGAAATCGCAAGCTCTGTGCCATTTCGATTTAAAAAAATCGAATGTCGCTATAGAAATTAGATAAAATGAACTATTCGTATCGCTATGCGATATTTAGTGGTCTATTTTAATGATTTAGAGTAGAAATATCGCCACGCCTGATCGACCTGACCGCGAGTCCTCCATGTCCGAAGAACGCAACAGTCTGCACAACCAATCCCTGGAAAAGGGCCTGTCGGTGCTTAAGGCCTTCAGTGCCCAACGCCGCAGCATGAGCCTTGCAGAGGTGGCCGAGGCCGCCGGCATGACCAAAAGCTCGGCCCAGCGCATGGTGTTTACCCTTGAGAGCCTGGGTTACCTTCGGAAACACTCCCGCACACGGCATTACCAACTCACACCGCACGTGCTGGAGTTGGGCTTCAGTTACCTGGATGCGCATTCGTTGATCGAGGTGGCCAATCCGTTTCTCTCGGAGTTGACGCGATTGACCGGTGAGACCTCGTGCCTCACCGAACCTGCGGGCTACGACATGACCTATATCGCACGGTTCGTCAGCTCGGGCTTTGTGCCGGTGCATATGCCGATCGGCTCGCGGGTGCCGATGTATTGCACGGCGTCGGGGCGAGCGTATTTGAGTGCCTTGCCGCAGGACGAGGCGCTGGTGTTGATCGAGAACAGCCAGCGTATTGCGCACACCAGCCAGACGCTGACGGAAGTCGACAAAATCATGGAGTCGTTGCAGCAAGTGCGCGAGCAGGGCTATGCGGTGAATGGCCAGGAGCTGTTCCTGGGCGACATGACCATTGGTGCGCCGGTGCTGGGCGCCAATGGCCGGCCGGTGGCGGCGGTGCATGTGGTGGCGCCCACCAGTCGGTGGAGCAGGGCGGATGCGGAGCGGCAGTTGGCGCCGGCGCTTTTACAATGTTCGAGGGCGCTGAGCAACTCGGCCCGGAACTTGGAGTAACAGACACCCTAAAACAAAATGTGGGAGGGGGCTTGCCCCCGATTGCAGTGTGTCAGTCAATACAGCTGTGACTGATCTACCGCTCTCGGGGGCAAGCCCCCTCCCACCGTTTTGTTCGGTCAGCGATCGCCTATTCAGGCAATTGCATCCCAAGCCCGATCACCGTGCTCGTCTTTGATCCGAGTCGGCAAGCCCATCACGTCCAGCGCTTTCAGGAACGGCTCAGCCGGCAGTTCTTCGACGTTGGCCATGTGCTTCACATCCCATTCGCCACGCGCCACCAGCAGCGCGGCGGCGACCGGTGGAACACCTGCGGTGTAGGAGATGCCTTGGCTGTCGGTCTCGGCAAAGGCTTCTTCATGGCACGCCACGTTGTAGATGAACATCTCGTGGGGTTGGCCGTTCTTGGTGCCTTTGACCAGGTCGCCGATGCAGGTCTTGCCGGTGTAGCCCGGCGCGAGCGAAGACGGGTCGGGCAGCACGGCCTTGACCAGTTTCAGCGGCACGACTTCCAGGCCTTCGGCGGTGGTGACCGGCTTTTCGGAGAGCAGGCCGAGGTTCTTCAGCACGGTAAACACGTTGATGTAGTGTTCGCCGAAGCTCATCCAGAAACGCACGTTGGGCACGTCGAGGTTTTTCGACAGCGAGTGCACTTCATCGTGGCCGGTGAGGTAAAGGTTCTGCGAACCGACGACCGGCAGGTCGTCGGTGCGTTTGACTTCGAACATGGTGTTGCTGGTCCACTGGCTGTTCTGCCAGCTCCACACCTGTCCGGTGAACTCGCGGAAGTTGATTTCCGGGTCGAAGTTGGTGGCGAAGTATTTGCCATGGGAGCCGGCATTGACGTCGAGGATGTCGATCGAATCAATGCGGTCGAAATGCTGTTGCTGCGCCAGCGCGGCATACGCGTTGACGACACCCGGGTCGAAGCCCACGCCAAGGATGGCGGTGATGTTCTTCTGTTTGCACTCTTCCAGGTGGTTCCACTCGTAGTTGCCGTACCACGGCGGGGTCTCGCAGACCTTGCCCGGCTCTTCGTGGATGGCGGTGTCGAGGTACGCAACGCCGGTGTCGATGCAGGCCCGCAGGACCGACATGTTGAGGAACGCGGAGCCGACGTTGATGACGATCTGCGATTCGGTCTCGCGGATCAGGGCCTTGGTCGCTTCCACGTCCAGGGCGTTCAGCGCGAAGGCTTGGATATCGGCGGGAACCTTGAGGCTACCCTTGGCCTTGACGCTGTCGATGATGGCCTGGCATTTGGAGATGTTGCGCGACGCGATAGCAATACGACCGAGTTCGTCGTTGTGCTGCGCGCACTTGTGGGCCACCACCTTGGCGACACCTCCTGCACCAATGATAAGAACGTTCTTTTTCAATTGCTTTATCTCTCCTTTATCCGCCAGCTTACGAAAGGCTGGACAGGTAGTCGTCGTAACCAAATTCACGAACCACCTCGACTGTACCGTCGAGTTGTTTCACTACGATGGACGGCATTTTCAGGCCGTTGAACCAGTTTTTCTTGACCATGGTGTAGCCTGCGGTGTCGATGAACGACAGCCGATCGCCGATGGCCAGCGGACGATCAAATTGATACTCGCCGAAGATGTCCCCGGCCAGGCAGGATTTGCCGCACACCATGACGGTGTGTTCGCCATCGCTCGGCGCCAGCTTGGCGTTGAGGCGATAGATCAGCAGGTCCAGCAGGTGGGCTTCGATGGAACTGTCGACCACGGCGAGGTTCTTGCCGTTGTAGAGGGTGTCGAGCACGGTGACTTCCAGGGAGGCGCTGTTGGTGATCGCCGCTTCGCCGGGTTCCAGGTAGACCTGCACGCCGTACTTTTCGGAGAACGCCTTCAGGCGCGCGCAGAACGCGTCCACGGCATAGTCTTCACCGGTGAAGTGGATGCCGCCGCCGAGGCTGACCCACTCGACCTTGTGCAGCAGCGCGCCGAAGCGTTCTTCGATGGTGCCGAGCATGTTGTCGAACAGGCTGAAATCGCCGTTCTCGCAGTTGTTGTGGAACATGAAGCCGGAGATCTGCTCGATCACGCCTTCGATCTTCACCGGGTCCCATTCGCCCAGGCGGCTGAACGGACGCGCCGGGTCGGCCAGCAAGTAGTCGGAACTGCTCACCTGCGGGTTGACGCGCAGGCCGCGGGTCTTGCCTTCGGAGCGTTCGGCAAAGCGCTGCAGCTGGCTGATGGAGTTGAAGATGATCTTGTCGCAGTTATCCAGCATCTCTTCGATTTCATCGTCGGCCCAGGCCACACTGTAGGCGTGTGCCTCGCCTTCGAACTTCTGGCGGCCGAGCTTGAGCTCATACAGCGACGACGAGGTGGTGCCGTCCATGTATTGCTGCATCAGGTCGAACACCGACCAGGTGGCAAAGCACTTGAGCGCCAGCAGGGCCTTGGCGCCGGACTGCTCGCGCACGTAAGCAATCTTCTGCATGTTGACCAGAAGCTTCTGTTTATCGATGAGGTAGTACGGCGTTTTGATCATTTTTGAGAGCCTGCGGCGGTGCCTGCCAAAAAAGGACACGCATTGTGCCCGCACTTGGATCGAATCGAAAGGTTAGTGGGCGGATTTTGCTGCCCTTGGTTTACGAGCGTAGCGCCAGAGTGTGACTGTTCAGGGGCCGACACCGTTTTTTTGCAGTGAGCGGGCTTGCCCCGCGCTGGGGGGCGAAGCCGTCCTGAATCCAGGCACCACGATTTTTCTGGAGCTCCGCGGCGTCCTTATTGGGGTGGCTTCGCCACCCAGCGCGGGGCAAGCCCGCTCACCACAGGTGCATGGCAGCAGTCCTTGGCTGACATCAAATCGTCATGTTCTCGGCACTGAACTGCCACATTCCCCCGCTACTGTCCTCGCCAATGAGATCGATCTCAAGCGAGTGACAATGACTGACCTGAAAGACGTTGCGCGCCTGGCTGGTGTATCCCGCGCCACCGCCGCCCGCACCTTTGCCTCCCCCGACCAAGTGCGCCCGACCACCCGCGAGCAGGTGTTCGCCGCCGCCCGTGAGTTGGGCTTCCGGCCGAACCTGCTGGGCCGCCAATTGCGCCTGCAAACCACCCAATTGATCGGCGTGGTGGTGCCTAACCTGCTCAACCCGGTGTTTGCCGAGCAGTTCCAGGCCATGGAGCGCGCTGCACGGTCGCGCGGCTACAGCCTGTTGCTGGCAACCACCGACTACAGCAGTGAACGCGAGTGCATTGTGGTGGAAGAGCTGCTGCGCCAGCGCGTCGACGGCCTGGTGCTGACGGTCACCGATGCCGAGAGCAATAGCGTGCTCAGCAGCCTGAACACCGAACAGACGCCGTTCGTACTGGCCTACCACCAACCTAGCAACCCCAACTACAGCGCCGTGTCGGTCGACAACCGCGCCGGCATGGCCATGGCAACCCGGTATCTGCTGGACGCCGGACACCGGCGCATCAGCATGGTCGCTGGCCCCGCTTTGCAATCGGACCGTGCCCGCCTGCGTTACGCCGGTTACTGCGATGCGATGAAGGAATACGGCCTCAAGAGCCGCCCGGTGATCGAAATGCCGGCCCACACCCAGGCTGAATTCGCTGCTATCGAACCTTTCCTACAGGGGGCCGAGGCACCCACCGCTTTGGTGTGCTCCAACGATTTCCTGGCAATCAGCCTGATCGCTGAGTTGCGCCGCAACGCTTGGAACGTACCCGAACAACTCTCGGTGATGGGGTTCGACGGCATCAGCCTCGGCACCCAGATGCACCCGACCCTGTGCAGCGTGGTGCAGCCCATTGCGCTGCTTGCCAGCACCGTGATTGACCAGTTGCTGGCGCAGATCGCCGGCAACGCCCCGATTTCCCATTGCCTGCCTTGCCACATTCGACCAGGCGACAGTACCCAACCCCATGAGGAGACCCTTGATGCGCGCACTCAGTAAAACCCTGGCAGCCCTGCTGCTGTGCGGTACGGCCAGCCTGGCCCAGGCCGCCGACACCGCGATTTGCTACAACTGCCCGCCGGACTGGGCCGACTGGGGCACTCAGCTCAAGGCCATCGCCGCCAGCACCGGCGTGCACGTGCCGCTGGACAACAAGAACTCCGGCCAGTCCCTGGCGCAGTTGGTGGCGGAAAAAGCCGCACCGGTCGCCGACGTCGTTTACTACGGCGTGACCTTCGGCCTGCAGGCACAAAAAGCCCAGGTGGTCGACACCTACAAACCCAAGGCCTGGGAGCAGATTCCGGCGGGCCTCAAAGACCCTGCCGGCCATTGGTTCGCGATCCACTCCGGCACCTTGGGCATCATGGTCAACGTCGATGCACTCGGTGGTTTGCCGGTGCCGCAAAGCTGGGCCGACCTGCTCAAGCCAGAGTACAAAGGCATGGTCGGTTACCTCGACCCGTCCAGCGCCTTCGTCGGCTACGTGTCGGCAGTGGCGATCAACCGTGCCATGGGCGGCGACCTCGACAACTTTGCCCCGGCCATCGACTACTTCCAGAAACTGGCAAAGAACGCGCCCATCGTGCCCAAGCAAACCGCGTATGCACGGGTGCTGTCCGGTGAGTTGCCGATCCTGGTGGACTACGATTTCAACGCCTACCGCGCGCGCTACAAAGACAAGGCCAACGTCGCGTTCGTGATCCCCAAGGAAGGCAGCATCAGCGTGCCTTACGTGATGAGCCTGGTCGCCAACGCGCCGCACCGCGCCAATGCCGAAAAAGTCCTCGACTTCGTGCTGTCGGACGAAGGCCAGGCACTCTGGGCCAAGGCGTACCTGCGCCCTGTGCGCCCGATGAAAATGCCGGCCGACGTCGCCGCGCAGTTCCTGCCCGACAGCGATTACGCGCGCGCCGGGGTGGTGGACTACGAAAAAATGGCCGCTGTGCAGGAAGCCTTCGCCGCCCGTTACCTGAACGAGGTCAAGTAAGTGGCAGCATCGGCAAGACATGCCGCCTGGGCACTGGCCCCGGCGTTTGCGGTGCTGCTCGCGTTCTGGCTGTTGCCGCTCGCGCACTTGGTGCTGCTCGGTGCCGAAAGCCGTGACAGCAACGGCAGCGGTTACTGGCAGGTACTCAGCAGCGCGCAGTACCTGGGCAGCCTTGGGCAAACCCTGGTGCTGGCGGTGGTGGTGACGCTGGTCGCGTTGGTGATCGGCGGCATCAGCGGCGTGTTTCTCGCCCGCCAGCAGTTCTTCGGGCGCTCGGCGCTGGTGGCATTGCTGACGTTTCCGCTGGCGTTTCCCGGCGTGGTGGTGGGCTTCCTGGTGATTCTGCTGGCGGGGCGCCAGGGCCTGTTTGCCGCCCTGGGCCTGCAACTGGCGGGTGAGCGCTGGATCTTTGCCTACTCGCTGGCGGGGTTGTTCGTGGGGTACCTGTACTTCTCGATTCCGCGGGTGATCCTCACGGTGATGGCCGCCTGCGAAAGCCTCGACCGCAGCCTGGAAGAAGCCGCGCATTCGCTGGGCGCCGGGCATTGGCGGGTGGTGTGCGATGTGATTGTGCCGGGCCTGGCGCCGGCGCTGGCGTCGTGCGGGGCGATTTGTTTTGCCACGTCCATGGGCGCCTTTGGCACCGCCTTTACCTTGGGCACGCGGCTGAATGTCACCCCGGTGGCGATCTACAACGTGTTTACCAACTACGCCAACTTTGCCGTGGCTGCCGCGCTGTCGGTGGTCCTCGGCGCGGTGACCTGGGCCGTGTTGCTGCTCACGCGCCGCCTGGTGAAAAACGCGGGGACTGTGCTGTGAAACGCTCATCGCTGTTTGTGATGCAACTGCTGTTTACCCTGCTGGTGTGTGCCTTCATGTTGGTGCCGGTGCTCATGTCGCTGCTGGCCGGGCTGACGCGCAATTTCTTTGTGGGCCTGTCCAGCGGCTTGACCTTCGATTGGTTGATCCAGGTGTGGCAGGCCTATTCGCCCACCGTGTGGCTGTCGCTGCAACTGGCGCTGGCCTGTGCCGTGTGCGTCTGCGTGATTGGCGTACCGGCGGCCTACGCATTGGTACGTATGAACAACCGCTTCAGCCGCGCTTTTGAAGAACTGATGGTGCTGCCGGTGGCCATGCCCGGACTGGCCAGTGCGCTGGCCTTGCTGCTCACCTATGGCCAGTTCGGCGGCTTCCGTAGCAGCTGGGTGTTCATTCTGGTCGGCCACGTGTTGTTCACCTTGCCGTTCCTGGTACGCCCGGTGATGGCGGTGATGCAGCGCCAGCAATTGCCGGTGCTGGAGGAGGCGGCGGCCAGCCTGGGCGCCGGTCCGATCAAGCGTTTCTTCAGCGTGGTGGTGCCCAACTGCCGGGCGGGGATCCTGGCCGGTGTGCTGATGGTGGTCACGTTGTCCCTGGGTGAGTTCAACCTGACCTGGATGCTCCATACGCCGATGACCAAGACCTTGCCCGTGGGCCTGGCGGACAGCTACGCCTCGGCGCGCCTGGAAATCGCCAGCGCCTACACCCTTATCTTTTTGCTGATGATCGTGCCGCTGCTGATCGCGCTGCAGGCCATCAGTGCCCGTTTGTCCCGTGGAGAGCGTCGATGACCGCTATCACTATCCGCCTGCAAGGCTGTCGCAAGGCGTTCGCCGACGGCACCGTGGCCGTGCATGACCTGAACCTGACCGTCGAAGGCGGCGAAACCCTGGCGATCCTTGGCCCGTCAGGCTGTGGCAAAACCACGACCTTGCGCCTGATCGCCGGCCTGGAACGCCCGGATGTGGGCCAGGTGTTTTTTGGCGATCAGGACGTGACCCGCCTGCCGATCGAACGCCGCGACGTGGGCATGGTGTTCCAGAACTACGCGCTGTTTCCCAACCTGGATGTGGCGGGGAATATCGTTTACGGCTTGAAGATTCGCGGCATGTCGGTGCCTGAGCGCAACAAGCGCTGCGACGAGTTACTGGAACTGGTGGGCTTGCAGCATCACGGCAAGCGCAGCATCCACGAGCTCTCCGGCGGCCAGCGTCAGCGTGTGGCCCTGGCCCGTGCCTTGGCGCCGCGCCCCAAGGTGTTATTGCTGGATGAACCGCTGGCGGCCCTCGATGCGCAATTGCGCGAACGGCTGCGCAGCGAACTGAACGAACTGCTGCGTGGGCTCGGCATCACCTCGGTGTTCGTCACCCACGACCAGGGTGAAGCCATGGCCCTGGGCGACCGCATCCTGGTGATGGAACACGGGCGTGTCGCCCAACTGGCCAGCCCACGGGACATCTACCAGAAACCGGCTAACGCCTTCGTCGCGGGGTTTGTCGGCAACCTCAATGCCTTCGCGGTGATCGAGCCTTCAGCGCATGGCTTGAAGGTCTGCGGCGGCGAGTTGCCGTGGCACGGAGCGGACCTGCCCAGCACGATTTACTGCCGCCCTGAACACTTGCGGGTGATGGAAGGAGAAGGGCATCTGCACGGCCATCTGCTGGCGCAGTTTTTCCAGGGCGCGCAAAGCCGCCTGCTCGTGGACGTCGGCGGCCCGCAACCGCTGCTGGTCGACAGCAGCGACAACCAGCTCTACACCGTCGGCGCGCCGATTGCCTTGGCGATTGCGCCGCACATGTTGTTCACCCTGAATGCTTGAGAACCTATTGTGAATCGTCCGTTTCTTGTCGCGCAGATCAGCGACCTGCACCTTAAAGCCGGCCAGCGCCTCACCTATGGCGTTGTCGACACCCTGGGCGCGCTGCGCCGTGCCGTCGACCACCTGAACGCCAGCCACCCGCGCCCCGATATCGTGGTGATCAGCGGTGACCTGGTGGATTTCGGCCGCGCCGATGAATACGCCGTGCTGCACCCTGAACTCGCCCGCCTGCAGATGCCCTGCTACCTGGTGCCCGGCAACCACGACACACGCGGTCCGCTGCTGGAGGCGTTCCGTGATCACCCCTATTTGCCCGCGTCGGCGGATGGCCCATTGGACTGGGTGGTAGACGACCACCCGCTGCGCCTGATCGGCCTCGACTCGACCATCCCGGGAGGTCACGGCGGCCAGTTACTCGACAGCCAACTGCAGTGGCTCGACGAGCAGTTGGCGCTGCGCCCGCAGGCGCCAACGCTGTTGATCCTGCATCACCCGCCGTTTATCAGCGGCATCGGCCACATGGACCGTGAACCTTTCATCAACGCCGCCGCCCTCGAGCAAGTCGTTGCGCGCCATCCGCAAGTGGAGCGCCTGTTGTGCGGGCACCTGCACCGGCCGATGCAGCGGCGTTTCGGCGGCAGTGTGAGTTGTGTGTGCCCCGGCACTTCTCACCAGATCGTGCTGGATTTGCAAGAAGCGGCGCCCGCGCATTTCAACCTGGAGCCGGCGGGCTATTTGTTGCATCGCTGGGAGGCGCAACAAGGTTTGATCAGCCACAACGGCGTATTCGGGGACTACCCGGGGCCGTATCCGTTTTATGACGCTCATGGGTTAATTGACTGAGGTTGTGATGAAAGCCACTTTGAATGTGTTAAGCGTATTGACCGGCGGCCTGGGCATTGCCTTGAGCCCCTTGGCTTCGGCTGATTTTTTGGGGGACAGCAAAGCCAACTTGAGCATGCGCAACTTCTACTTCAACAACGACAACCGTGACGGCGCCGCCGCCCCCTCGAAGACCGAAGAGTGGGGCCAGGCGTTTATCCTCAACTATCAATCGGGCTTTACCGATGGCACCGTGGGGTTTGGCCTGGACGCCGTCGGCATGCTCGGCGTGACCCTCGACAGCGGCGCCGGCCGCCATGTGGGCAGCTCGATGATCCCCAACGACGACGGCAAGGCCGTTGACAACTGGGCCCGTGGCGGCGCAACGGCCAAGGCGCGTTTCGCCAAGAGCGAACTGCGCTACGGCTACCTGCGTCCAAACCTGCCGATCCTGGTGAGCAACGACGGTCGCCTGTTGCCACAGTCTTTCGAAGGCGGGCAAATCACCAGCAAAGACATCGATAACCTGACCCTGACCGGCGGCCAACTGCAACACACCACCGGCCGCGGCTCCAGTGATCGCAGCGGCCTGGCGGCAGCGGGCGGTACCCAGGAAAGCAACACGTTCAACTATGCCGGTGCCGACTACCAGGTGACCAAGGACCTGATGGTCCAGTACTACTACGCCAACCTTGAGGATTATTACCAGCAGCACTTTGCCGGGTTGATCCATGTACTGCCGCTCGGTGATTACGGCTCATTGAAAACCGACCTGCGCTACTTCAAGACCAGCTCCGACGGCAAAAACAGCAGCGCCGCCGGCCGTGCCGAAGGCTACAAAATCAGTGGGTTTACCAAAAACGGCAACGGTGAAATCGACAACAACACCTGGAGCGCGGCGTTCATCTACTCCCTGGGGCCGCACGCGATTACCGCCGGTTACCAGCAAGTCTCGGATGACAGTAACTTCGCCCAACTCAACCAGGGTGGCCTGGTGAACAAAGGGGAGGGCGGCGCCAGCCTTTACCTCTACACCGACCGCACCGTGCAGACCTTTATCCAGGCGGGCGAGCGTACGGCGTTTGCGCAGTACGCCTACGACTTCGCGTCACTGGGCGTGCCCGGCTTGAAGGCCTCGCTGATGTACTTGAAGGGTGACCACATCCTCACCGCCAGCGGCAACGATGCCAGCGAGTGGGAGCGTGATATCTCACTGGATTACGTGGTGCAGAGCGGTACGTTCAAGAACGTCGGGTTTGGCTGGCGCAACGGCGTGTCGCGCAGTGAAGTGGCGCGGGACCAGGATCAGAATCGGGTGTTTGTGAGTTATTCGATTCCGTTGCTGTAACGGCACTTCAACCCTAACCCTGTGGCGAGGGAGCTTGCTCCCGTTGGGCTGCGCAGCAGACCTGAAAAAGCGGGAGCAAGCTCCCTCGCCACAGCAAGCGGCCTCTTCACAGCAGTCTCAGGCCACGCGATTCCTGCCCGCCGCTTTAGCCTCATACAATTGCATATCCGCCCGCTTGAGCAGCGCCGAGGTGTCGCGGTCCGAAGGCTCGGCCACCCCTACGCCGATACTCACGGTCACATGACCGACGGTTGGAAACACCGCCGCTTCCACGGCTACGCGGATTTTCTCGGCGACCACGTCGGGGCTGTCGGGTTCTTCGACTTCGGGCAGCAGCACCGCGAACTCCTCACCACCGTAGCGCGCGACGAAGTCGGTGGCGCGGGTGGTGTTTTTAATCAGGGCGGCCAATTGGCACAGCACGTCGTCGCCGATGGCGTGGCCGTAGCTGTCGTTGACGCGCTTGAAGTAGTCGGCGTCGATCAGCAGCAGGGCGAAGGTACGGCCGGTGCGTTGGAACAGCAGGCTGTTTTCGGCGAGTTTTTCATCGAAGCGGCGACGGTTGTAGACGCCGGTCAATGCATCGTGGGTCGCGAGCTTGAGCAGCTCGGCATTGGCTTGGGTCAGGTCGGCGGTGCGTTGCGCGACGGTGGCTTCCAGGGATGCATTGGCGTCCTGCAGCTGACGTTCCTTGGACAGCAGGGACTGGGTCATGCCCGTGAGCGAACGGCCTAATTGGGCGATTTCCAGCACGGGGTGTTCCTGGGGGAAGGCTGCGCCAGGTTGATTGTCTTGCACCTGTTTGGCGGACCGCACCAGGCGTTCGATCGGACGGCTGAGGGTGGACGCCAAGTAATAGGCGACGAGCCCGAACACCAAGGCTGCGATCACGCCCAGGAGCAACAGCTTGTACAGCAGCAAGCGCGCCGGTTGCAGCGCGACATCCAGGGGTTGGCGCACCACGATGTACCAGCTCACTTTTGCATTCGACGGGCTGGGTACCGCCACCGAGGCGGTGACGTAGCCGTTGCCGGTGGACCAGCCGGACGGTTTGCCCAGGTTGGCCTGCGGCATCGGCTCACCGGCCAGTACTTGCGGGTAGAGCACTTTGCCGTCGAAGTCGACAATCAGGGCTTCAAGGTCGGGCAGGGCGTCCTTCTGCATCACGGCGGAGTCGACGATTTGCGTGACCCACTGCCAATGCGCATGGGCGCCCAGTACGCCGATGGTTTCACCTTGTGCGTTGCGGATCGGCGCGGCGAAATCGATAAAGCGCAATGGCTCGCCATTCGTGGCCCCCGGCAACAGCTTGGCCAGCAGCACGGCTTCATGGGGATCGCCGGCGTACTCGCCGCGCATCCCCGCCTGGAACCACGGCCGTTGCTGCACCGACTGATTGACCAGCAACCCGTTGACCGCCTGGTGCACCTTGCCCTCGGCGTCGGCCACCCCCATCCACGCATACTCGGCGCGCGATTGGGTGCGCAGTTCCATTAACGTGAGGATATCCGGCGCGTCCAGGTTGCCCTGGCGAAACAGCGGTGCCTTGCTCAGCAACGACACTTCCAGTTGCCGCTCGCGCAGTTGCACGGCCAGCAGCGCCGCCGTGGAACGGGCGGTGCTCAACAGCGTATTGCCGCTGGCCTGCTTCACCTGTTCAGTGGCGATATGGCCCACATAGAAGCCCACGCTCAACAACGTGAGTAACGATAAGCCGGCGAACCAGAGGGTCAGGTGACTGCGCAGGCTGGCTTTGATCATGAGGGCTCATTCGGTTGAGTGTTTTGACCCATGGTATGCGTATTGGATGGGGTGCGGCCAGCGAACGATGGCGTATCACTGGCCGTAAACATGAATAGATCTTGTGATCATCTCAAATTAAATGAGTTTGTCTCATGATGAGTGTGTGCCGACAATGGCTGCCATCAATATCGACATTGGAGTTGTAAGTCATGGCAGTCGCTCATTCCCTCGGATTCCCGCGTATTGGACGCGACCGTGAACTGAAAAAAGCGCAGGAAGCGTTCTGGAAGGGCGAGCTGGATGAAGCCGGCCTGCGTGCCGTTGGCCGTGACCTGCGCAAGACCCATTGGGACCTGCAAAAACAGGCCGGCATTGAACTGCTGCCCGCCGGTGATTTCGCCTGGTACGACCAGGTACTGGCGCACTCGCTGATGTTCGGCGTGATCCCCGAGCGTTTCCGCCCAGCCGATGGCAAAGCCACCCTGCACACCCTGTTCGGCATGGCCCGTGGCGTCAGCGACAGCTGCTGCGGCGGCGCCCACGCCCAGGAAATGACCAAGTGGTTCGACACCAACTACCACTACCTGGTGCCTGAGTTCAGCGCTGACCAGCAGTTCCACCTGGGTTGGGAGCAACTGTTCGAAGAAGTGCAGGAAGCCCGCGAATTGGGTCACAACGTCAAGCCCGTCGTCATCGGTCCATTGACTTACCTGTGGTTGGGCAAGGCCAAGGGCGGCGACTTCGATAAGCTTGACCTGTTGGAGCGCCTGCTGCCGTTGTATGGCCAGATCTTCCAACGCCTGGCTGATCTGGGGGTGGAATGGGTGCAGATCGACGAGCCCATCCTGGTGCTCGACCTGCCGCAAGCGTGGAAAAACGCGTTTGAGCGCGCCTACAACCTGATCCAGCGCGACCCGCTGAAAAAGCTGGTGGCCACCTACTTTGGCGGCCTTGAAGAAAACCTCGGCCTGGCCGCCAACCTGCCGGTCGATGGTCTGCACATCGACCTGGTGCGTGCCCCGGACCAGTACCCGACCATTCTCGACCGCTTGCCGGCTTATAAGGTGCTGTCCCTGGGCGTGGTCAACGGCCGTAACGTCTGGCGCTGCGACTTGGAAAAGGCCCTGGCCACCTTGCAGCATGCGCATGAAAAACTGGGGGATCGCCTGTGGGTGGCGCCTTCCTGCTCCTTGCTGCACAGCCCGGTCGACCTGGGCCGTGAAGATAAACTGGATGACGAGCTCAAGCGCTGGCTGGCATTTGCCGTACAGAAGTGCGCCGAAGTGGCGGTATTGGCCCAAGCAGTCAGCGCGCCCGAGGCGCCCAACGTACTCGCTGCCCTGGCTGAAAGCCGCGCCGTGCAGGCTGCGCGCGCTGCTTCACCGCGTATCCACAAGCCGGCCGTGCAGGCCCGTGTGGCGGCGATCACCGCCAAGGACAGCCAACGCCAGTCGCTGTTTGCCCAGCGTATCGAGCAGCAACGTGCCGGCCTCAACCTGCCGTTGTTCCCGACCACCACGATCGGTTCGTTCCCGCAGACCGCGTCGATCCGTCTGGCGCGCCAGTCGTATAAGGCCGGCAAGTTGAGCGAAGCCGAGTACGTCGAAGCGATGCACAGCGAGATCAAGCACGCGGTTGAAGTGCAGGAAAACCTCGGCCTGGACGTGCTGGTACACGGGGAAGCCGAACGTAACGACATGGTCGAATACTTCGCCGAGCAGTTGGACGGCTATGCGTTCACCCGCTTCGGTTGGGTGCAGAGCTACGGTTCGCGCTGCGTGAAACCGGCGGTGATTTTCGGTGACCTGAGCCGCCCGAACGCGATGACCGTGGAGTGGATCCGTTACGCCCAAGGCCTGACCAGCAAGGTCGTGAAGGGCATGCTCACCGGTCCCGTGACCATGCTGATGTGGTCGTTCCCTCGCGAAGACGTGAGCCGTGAAGTGCAGGCCCGCCAACTGGCCCTGGCGATTCGTGACGAAGTGGTGGACCTGGAAGCCGCCGGCATCAAGATCGTGCAGATCGACGAAGCTGCGTTCCGTGAAGGCCTGCCGTTGCGCCAGGCACAGTGGCAGCACTACCTGGACTGGGCCACCGAAGTGTTCCGCCTGTGCGCCTCGGGCGTGCGCGATGAAACCCAGATCCACACCCACATGTGCTACAGCGAGTTCAACGACGTGATCGAGTCGATCGCGGCAATGGACGCCGACGTGATCACCATCGAGACCTCACGCTCGGACATGGAGTTGCTGGACGCGTTCGAAGCCTTTGCGTACCCGAACGACATCGGCCCGGGCGTCTACGATATCCACTCGCCACGCGTGCCGGATGCCTCGGAGATGGCCAACCTGCTGCGCAAGGCGGCCAAGCGCATTCCAGCTGAGCGGTTGTGGGTGAACCCGGATTGCGGGTTGAAAACCCGTGGCTGGCCGGAGACGGAAGCGGCGTTGATTCACATGGTGACGGCAGCGCGTCAACTGCGGGCTGAACTGGCTTAACGCCTTCTAGAACGGTGGGAGAAGGCACGCCCTAATGCCCGTCAGTTAAGAAGTAGAAAGGGTAAAAAGTAATCTGTGGCGAGGGAGCTTGCTCCCGTTGGGCCGCAAAGCGGCCCCAGCTCTTTGCTCGAAAAAACCGGGACTGCTGCGCAGTCCAACGGGAGCAAGCTCCCTCGCCACAGGTACAGTGTTAGCCCTTAACTGACGGGCATTAGGGCACGCCCCCTCCCACAGTTGGACGGTGCCAGGTCAGAGGTATTTGAGCCAGGCCAGGTCGCGGCGGCGTGCCTTGAGCGCCGCAAACCAGCGCACCGGTGGATAGAGTGCCAGCGGTAACAGCAGCGCCACCAGCCAGATGGCGCCCATACTGTCGAAGCCGAAGTAGTTGCCGTGATTGAGGCCAACCAGCGCCACGCAGGCGACGTAAAGGACTTTCAAGACATACAAGTGCAGCAGGTAGAAGAACATCGGCGCGGCGCCGAACGTGGCCAAGATGCCAATCCAACGTTTTTGTCCCGCGCGTTCAAACGCCAGCAACAGCAACAAGCCGATCCCCAACGTCAGCGCCAGGAACAACAGCGAAGGCGGGTACTTGGTGACGTTGAAAAAGCTCATCAGCGTCTGCACGCCACTGTCATACGCCTGCCAAGGCTTCTCGCCATACCCGTTGGCCGTCCGCAACAGCACGAATCCCACCAACGCCCCCACACCGCCGAGCAACAGATAACGTTGGCGCAGCGCCGGCTGCGTGCCATTGGCAAACCACGGGCCCAGGCCGTAACCCAGCGCAATCACGCCAATCCACGGCAGCACCGGGTAGGTTGTGCGCAGTCGCAGCGAATCGCCGACCTCAATCCAACTGCGCTCATGCAGGATCGTCCACGGAATCTGCAAGGCCGAACCCGGCTCGAAGTGCACGCCATCCAACAGGTTGTGCCCGCCAATGATCACCAAAGCCAACCCGATCAACAGCGGGCGCGGCAACCACACCAGCGCGGCCAGCGCGAGCATGCTTACGCCAATCGCCCAGATCACCTGCATATAGATCACGCTGGGCGGCAGTTGGAAGGTCCAGGCGAAGTTGACCAAGGTAAATTCGAGCACCACCAGGAAGAGCCCGCGCTTGAACAGGAATGCCGACACATCGCGGCGGCCCTGGTATTTCTGGCCGTAGAGCCACGCCGACAACCCCGTGAGCATCACAAACACCGGCGCGCACAGGTGGGCGAGGGTGCGGCTGACAAACAGCACCGGCTCGGTGCTGTCGATGGTCATCGGGTCGCTGACCTGGCGGTGCAGCAGGAAGGTCTCGCGCACGTGGTCCAGCAGCATGAACAGGATCACCAGGCCGCGCAGGGCGTCGATGGAAAGCAGGCGTTGGCGCAAGGGGGCAGCATCGGTCATGGGCGCGATCACAGTGCGGGACGGAAAAGGGGCGTTATCCTATAACATTAATTTGCGCGTTGCCGCGTTTCGTTGTGCAGATTAGAATGCGATCAATTCTTAATTACTCTCTGGTCCCCGGTGATCTGCATGTCGTCTTCGCTCAATCTGCCTGTCGAGGCGCTGTACTGCGAACACCACGGATGGTTATACCGCTGGCTCGACCGCAAGTTGGGCAACGCCAGCGATGCGGCCGACCTGGCCCACGACACCTTCATGCGCCTGCTCACCCGGCAGCACAGTGCGGGCTTCGGCAGCGAGCCGCGTGCGTTGCTCACCCATATCGCCAAGGGCTTGATGATCGACAACTGGCGCCGCCAGGAAGTCGAGCGCGCTTATCTGGAAACCATTGCCCACTTGCCGGAGCAGGAGGTGCCGTCGCCGGAAACCCGCTGGCTGATTCTTGAGGCGCTGTACCGCATCGAAGCCATGCTGCGCGATTTGCCGGACAAGACCCGCCAGGCCTTCCTGATGTCGCAGATCGATGGCCTGACGTACGCGCAGATCGCCGAGGAATTGAAGGTGTCGCTGGTCTCGGTCAAACGCTACATGCGCGATGCGTTCCTGGCATGCCTGAGCGTGGCATGACCCCGTCCATCGACCCGCTGATCCTCGGCGAAGCCGCCGACTGGATGGTGCAGTTGCAGTCCGGCAGCGCCACCGACGAAGACCGCCGCGCCATCGCCCAATGGCAGGGCCGCAGCGCCCAACACGCCCAGGCCTGGCAACGGGCGGAGGCGATCCTGGGCGACTTCAACAGTGTGCCGGGCGCGATTGCCGGCGACACCCTCAAGCGCATCGGCCGTAAGCAATCGCTCGGCCGTCGCCAGGCCCTCGGGCTGTTGCTGCTGGCGGGGCCGGCGACCTGGTTGGCTTATCGGCAAAAGCCGTGGCAGCCGTGGACCGCCGACCAACACACCGCCATCGGCGAGCAACGCCACCTCACTTTGCCCGACGGCACGCGCCTGCTGATCAACACCGCCAGCTCGTTGAACATCTCTTTTACCGATCAGGTGCGACGTATCGAGTTGCTGCAAGGCGAAGTGATGATCACCACCGCCAAGGACCCCGCACCCCGCCATCGTGCGTTTATCGTGCAAACCCGCCACGGCACCGCCCGCGCCCTGGGCACGCACTTCAGCGTTCGAGTGGCGGAGCAGAGCAGCCGCGTGGCGGTGCTTGAAGGCGCGGTGGAAATGCTCCCGGAGCATGCCCGCCATGGGCTGATCCTCAAGGCCGGCGAGCAAAGCGCATTCGGCAGCGACGGCGTGGCTGCGGTGCAGCCGCTGGAGATCAGCGCAACCACCTGGGAAAACGGCATGCTGCTGGCCCAGCAGATGCGCTTGGCGGACTTGCTCGATGAACTGGGACGCTACCGTCACGGCGTGTTGCGCTGCCACGACAGCGTGGCCGGGCTGACCGTCTCCGGGGCGTTCCCCTTGCGAGACACCGACGCCAGCCTGCGTCTGTTGCAGGAAACGCTGCCGGTCAAGGTCAGCAGCCTGACTGGCTACTGGGTGACCGTTGAGCCTCGCTGAAATTATTGTCGATCTTCGCTGATACCTTTTTCGTTGTCGCCCGGTGTAGGGGAGAACCCTCAACTTTGCAGCGCGCCGACAGGAATCCCCATGACCTTCACACCGCACCCCATCCGCCCCTTGAAGGCCTTGAGCCTGGCCGTTGCCCTGGCAGCCATCGCACCGTTGCACAGTGCCGTGGCCGCTGACGCGGCGTCGACCAGTGCGGTGCGTAGCTACACCCTTGCGCCGGGGCCGTTGGGCAACGTACTGGCGCAGTTCGCGGCGTTGTCCGGGGTGCCGTTGTCGTTTGATTCCACACTGCTCAATGACCAGCAAAGCGCCGGCTTGCAGGGCCGTTTCACTGCACAAGCGGGCTTCATGCAGTTGTTGCAAGGCAGCGGTTATACCCTGCAAAGCACCGGCACCAACGGCTACACCGTGGTGCCCGAAGCGACGGGCGATGCGTTGCAGCTGGGTGCGACCACCATCAGTGGGGAGAGCGGGGCGCAGGCGGACACCTACGCCGGCGGCCAGGTCGCACGCTCGGCGCGCCTGGGGGTGTTGGGCACTCGTTCGATCAATGACGTGCCGTTCAGCGTGGTCAGCTACACCGCCAAGACCATCGCCGACCAACAGGCGCGCACGGTGGGCGATGTGCTGCTCAATGACGCGTCGGTGCGCCAGTCTTCCGGCTTCGGCAACTTTTCCCAGGTGTTCACTATTCGCGGCCTGCCGCTGAGCACCGATGACATTGCCTTCAACGGCCTGTACGGCGTGCTGCCCCGGCAGATCGTCACCACGGAGGCGTTGGAGCGGGTGGAGTTGTTCAAAGGCCCCAACGCGTTCGTCAATGGCGTGTCGCCAGCGGGCAGCGGCATCGGCGGCAGCGTCAACCTGGTGCCCAAGCGCGCCGAAGACGCGCCCACTCGCAGCGTGACCCTCGACACCACCACCGATGGCCAGCGCGGCGGCCACCTCGACCTGGGCCAGCGGTTTGGCGAAGACAACCGCTTCGGCGCGCGGGTCAACCTGGCCAGGCATGGCGGCGACACGGCCATTGAGGATGAATTCAAAAGCTCGCAACTGGTGGCCGTCGCCCTGGATTACCGTGACGATCGCCTGCGCATTTCCACCGACTTCGGCTACCAGAAAGAGCGCATCAACAACGGTCGCTCGGTGGTCTACCCCAATGGCACCCAAGTGCCGAAGGCGCCGTCAGCCAAGCACAATTACGCCCAGGACTGGAGCTGGTCGGAGCTGGAAGACACCTACGGCATGTTCAATGCCGAATACGATTTGAATGAAAGCTGGACCGCCTATGTGGGCGGCGGCGCCAAGCATACGCGGGAGAATGGCCAGTATTCGTCGCTGTACGTGGGCAATGATGGCAGCGGGCGTGTGGGCTTTTTGTACTCGCCTCACGATGAAGATAACAAGAGCGCCATGGCCGGGTTGAACGGGCATTTCAACACCGGCCCGGTGAGCCATCAGATGAACGTCGGTTTGTCGGGGATCTGGGGCGAGCAGCGTTCGGCCTTCGAGGCGATCCTGCAGGCCAACCGCCGACCGGGCAATCTGTACAACCCGACCCAGATTCCGCGCCCGAGCGTTACTTACTTCGGCAGCGATATCCATGACCCGCGTGTCGTCGGCAAGAATCGCATCAAGAGCGCGGCGGTGTCCGACACCCTGGGCTTTATCGATGATCGCGTGCTGCTGACCCTGGGCGTTCGGCGCCAGACCCTCGAGGTGGATGCATGGAACACCACCACGGGAGCGCGCAACGCCAACTATGCCGAAAGCATCACCACGCCGGTGTACGGCCTGGTGGTCAAACCGTGGGAGCACGTGTCGTTCTATGCCAACCGCATCGAGGGGCTGGCCCAGGGACCGACGGCGCCATTGAGCAATGTCACCAACCCCGGCGAGGTCTTTGCGCCTAACCGCAGCAAGCAGACGGAAGCCGGGGTGAAGCTGGATTGGGACAGCGTTGGCGCCACCTTGGGCGTGTACCGCATCGAGCAGCCGAACAGCTCCACGTCGCGCCTGCCCGGCAATAGCCTGGACACCTTCAGTGTCGACGGTGAGCAGATCAACAAAGGCGTGGAGCTGAACGTTTTCGGCGAACCGGTTGACGGCCTGCGTCTACTGGCCGGCGCTACCTGGATGAACACCGAATTGAAGAACACCTCCAACGGCCTCAGCGACGGTAACCGCGCTGCCGGCGTGCCGCGCTTCCAATACAATGTGGGCGCCGACTGGGACATTCCCGGCCTCCAGGGCGCCGCCGTCAACGCGCGAATGCTGCGCACCGGGGGCGAATACGTCAACGCCACCAACACCCTGAGCATCCCGGCCTGGACCCGCGTCGACCTCGGCGCCCGGTATGGCTTCAAGGCCGACGACAAGTACATCACCCTGCGCGCCAACGTCGAGAACGTGGCGAACAAGGCCTATTGGGCGTCGGCGTCGACGGCCAATAACTACCTGACCCAGGGCGAGCCGCGCACCGTCAAGCTCTCGGCAACAGTGGACTTCTGATCGGTAACCACGCTTGTCTCTGGCTGGCGGGCTTGTTGTGGTGAGCGGGGCAAGCCCGCTCACCACAATTGACACCGGGTTTCTGCTACCGTCGAGGGATTCGATTGAGAGTAGGTAGCGACAATGAGCAATGACACCCCGCACTCCGTCATCGACTTCTGGAAAAACGCCGGCCCCAAACGCTGGTTCGCATTGCGTGCATTCTGCTACCTGCCCTTCGAACATTCGGAAGACCCGGCGGATCAGCAGCGCTCTCTGGTTCTCAACCAGCCACTGGGCGCCACTACCTACCATTGGGCCAAGGAACATGCCGAGATCATCCAGCGGTTCGGGCGTTTTCCCCATCGTAATGAGGTGCTGGCTCGGGCGACCTCAGACGAAGAGCGCGTTTTCCTGAACAAGGGCGGGTTTGCGGGCTAGCCCGGTATTCCGCCGAGGAATGCCCCCATAAAAACAGCGCATTGTCTTTCTGGCGGCACATCTCGTAGCGTGGTGCTCCCTTCAAGGAGATTCGTCATGAGCCAGCGTCCGTTGCGTCTGTATGTTGATCATCTGTACACCAGCCCCTACGCCATGTCGGTGTTTGTCGCCCTGCGGGAAAAAGGCCTGGCGTTCGACACGCTCACCCTGGACCTGGATGCCGCGCAACAGCACGCGGCCGACTTCGCCCACCTGTCCCTGACTCAGCGCGTCCCCACGTTGGTAGAAAGCGATTTTGCGCTCTCCGAGTCTTCAGCAATCACCGAGTACCTGGAGCAGGTTTATCCCGAGACCCCGGTGTACCCGGCCGACCCCCAGCAGCGGGCGAGGGCGCGCCAGGTGCAGGCGTGGCTGCGCAGCGACTTGTTGCCGATTCGGCAGGAGCGCTCGACCCTGGTGGTGTTCTACGGGCAGAAGATGCCCCCACTGAGCGCCGAGGCTGAAGCGGCGGCCGCCAAGTTGATCAGTGCGGCGCAAGCGCTGCTGGCGAATAATCCGCCTTACCTGTTCGGTGAGTGGTCCATCGCGGACGTGGACCTGGCGGTGATGCTCAATCGCCTGATCCTCAACGGCGACCGCGTGCCTGCCGAGCTGGTGGAGTACGCGCAGCGTCAGTGGCAGCGGCCGTCGGTACAGGCGTGGGTCAATCAACAACGCCCTGCGCTGTAGCCTGTTCAGTGATGTGCACGACGCGGCGGTCCAGGTCCTCCCAGTCGGCCATGCCCAGCACCCGCGTGGTGTTCAGGCCACGCAGGTAGCCGCGTAATTGCTGGGCGCTGGCGTTGATTTGATCAGCGCCCGCGGCCTCATCCTGCAGCACGTCTTCATAGTCGACCAGGTAATCGGCGACGCGCTCGCGAAATTCCGGTAGGACGGCTTCGCGGATGCGGTCGAAGGTTTTCTGGTGAGGCTTCATAGCGTGGTCCTTATAGGTTTTATGGGTGCACTATCGGTTCAGATAATAGTCACCATCACGGATCGCAAGTTCTGTTTTTGCAGGAAAAGCGGAAAAATCACCCCATCGAAACGCTGTTCAAGGAAATGCGCGATGAGGACGTTTATTCAGCTTGTCTTAATGATGTTGATGCTTGGCACGGTCGCGATCAACAACGCGGCAAGTGCCGATGATCTGCGTTCGGGCCATTTGCTCCCTCTCGGCGCTAGCGTAGAATCCCTGCAGCACGCGCAGTCGGTGGGTGTGTTGTTGAGCGATAACACCCGCGACAACCTCAGCTACCTTGAACGCTACCACGACATGGCCTTGAATGGCGCCAAGGATGCCCTCGACGGACGCATCCGCCAGGCGTTCGTCAACAGCTCCGACCCGGAACTGGCCATCGACTGGTTGATGAGTTCGCTGCAAGGCACTTTTTTGTCGGTGACGGTCTACGACAGCCTGGATGCCTTGGTGCAGGCTCACCCCGATGTGGTGGTGATGCTCGACACCCATAACCAACTGCTGACCCAGCGTAACGACCAGGTCGAGGCGCGGTTTATTGCGCGGTTCTACGACGCGAACCTGCAATACATCGCCAAGGCCGAAGGCTCGGTGCATAAGCAGGTGCCGTCGGTGTGGGTACATGACAAGGCTGCACCGGAAATTGCCGCACAGATCGAGCAGCAGCGGGATGTGCAGCTCGATGCCTTGAAGCAGTTCGATGTGTCGCTCAAGGCGCTGCTTCGCGCTGGATAGTGGCGGCTTGATGTGAACCTTTATTTTTATTGTCAGGAATTTTTCATGCGCTCTTTTTTCGCCCCGGCCTTGGCCTTTGCTTCCTTGTGGCTGGCCGGTTGTGTGTCCGCCCCCAACGCCCCGACCCTGACCCTGCAAACCAGCAAGGGGCCTGAAGCCTATGTGCAGTGCGTGCTGCCCAAGCTGGAAAAACATGGGATCACCTCGACCGTGACGCAGAACTCGCGCCACGCCAAGGTGGTGTTGACCAGCAAGATTGCGGCCGATGATGTGCTGGAAGTCTATAAGTCCCAGGAGGGCGGCAAGGTGTTTCTGTATGAGCGCAAGCCGCTGGCGTCGGCGATCAAGCCGTCGCGGTTGGAGCAGGCGGCGCAGGAATGTATGTGATTCCAGGCAATACATAGCCAATGTGGGACGGGGGGGCCGCCCGATGGCGGTGTGTCAGTCGATTCACAACGCTGGGTACGACGCTGGACCTGTGGCGAGGGAGCTTGCACCCGTCGGCGGCCTGACAGCTGACCAGGATGTTGGATCAGCACGAGTACATATCCGTTATTTAGGTCACGGCTGCTATGGGTTCCGCCCTTACGGCGGGTCACTTTTGGAAGAGCGCCAAAAGTAACCAAAAACGCTTCGCCCCAACACTCGGCACCTCGCCTAGGCTCGGTGTGCCCTCACTCCGGCTTGAATCCGTGGGTCGCCGCCACGCGCCATCCATGGCGCGGGGCGGCTAACCCGGCGTCCTGCCGGGTTACCCACGGATTCAAGCCTGCGTTCGGCCAGCGTGTTTGACGGGGCGCCTCAGATCAAGATCAAAAGCAAGAGCACGGCGGCCTGGTAGCCGACCTGAGTGGTGTAGATCAAAAGCAGATTTGATTGATCTCTCAGGCCAGAGTGGCGGGCTTGGAGCTGGCCGGTTTTTTACTGTCGATCTCGGTTGAGTGTGGGAGGGGGCTTGCCCCCGATGGCGGTGGGGCAGTCACAGGTGCATTAGCTGACACACTGCTATCGGGAGCAAGTCTCCTCCCACAGTTTGATTCAGATAGGGATCAGGGTTTGGCTTCGTTACTGAAACTGTTGACTGCCTTGACCAACCCTTGCGCCGCCAACGCCACCAACTCCCCACCTTTCTCCACCGTTGCCAGCGCCGGGTCCGAGCCCATGCGCCCGTCGGGGAAGCGTGCACGGAAGTCCAGTGCTTCACGGATCGGCCCGGTGTTGGCGATTTGCGGCGAGTAGTCGGCGGTCTTGATCGACTCCGGGTACGCCCATTGCGTCACCGCAATCTCCGATGGCGTGGCATGGCTGCCGTGGCCCACCGGGAATTGGCGTTGGGCCAGGTCGGTCACGCCTTCCAGGTCCCACCAGTTCACCAGCTTCAGCGCGAACCCGGCCGGCCGGCGGGCGAAACTGGCTTCGGCGTATAGCTCGGAAAACGCCGCTTCAATGGTGGCGATATTGCCGCCATGGCCGTTCAGAAACAGAATCTTCTCGAAACCATGCCCGGCCAGCGAGCGCACCCAGTCGCCGATTGCGGCGATGAAGGTGGAAGGGCGCAGGGAAATGGTGCCGGGAAAGCCCAGGTGGTGCTGGGCCATGCCGATATTGAAGGTCGGGCCGATCAGGATGTCCGCGTGCTGCTGTGCTTCATGGGCGATGATTTCCGGGCACATCCAGTCGGTGCCGAGCAGGCCGGTGGGGCCATGCTGCTCGTTGGAGCCGATGGGGATTACCACCGTGCGGCTGCGTTCCAGAAACTGGCCGATCTCGATCCAGGTGGATTGATGTAGAAGCATGCGTGGCTCTCTTTTTTATCGATGGGAACAGGCTATCCGCCACGGATTGTACGACTACTCGCCACCTGTTGGGGTTTGCAATTGAGGTACGTCGAGGACTTCAACCAGCGCTGGTCGGGGTACCACGAAAACATGAACTGCCCATCCTTGAGCTTATCCACCACCTGGCGCGCCACCTGCGGGCGCACGGCGGGGCAGCCCTGGCTGCGGCCGATACGGCCTTCGCGCTTGCTCCACAGCGGGCTGACGTAGTCGGCGGCGTGGATGACCAGGGCGCGGTCGCGTGCCTGGTCGTTGAAGCCTGGCTCGAGGCCATCCATGCGCAACGAGTAGCCGTGGGTGCCCAGGTAACTCTCCTGGGTGCGGAACAGGCCCAGGCTTGATTGGTGGCTGCCTTCGCGATTGGAGAACTGGGTGGCGAAGTTTTCCCCGGAGTTGGCACCGTGGGCGACCAGGTCGCGCAGCACCAGGGTCTTCTTGCGCAAATCGAAGATCCACAGCCGACGGGCGGTCGAGGGCTGTGAATAGTCAATAACCGCTAGGCGCTCGGAACGTTCCTCGCCGTTACTGACGGCACACTGCATGGCGCTCAGGGCGCTTTTCAGTACAGTGGGATTGAGTTCTGGAGCCGAGCGCGCCAGGCTGCTATATAAGTTAGGAGGAATCCCATTGGCCGCGAGCGCAGAATTGCTCAACGTAACCAGGGACAAGGC
Source organism: Pseudomonas sp. QC2 (assembly GCF_002859085.1). NCBI lineage: Bacteria > Pseudomonadati > Pseudomonadota > Gammaproteobacteria > Pseudomonadales > Pseudomonadaceae > Pseudomonas > Pseudomonas sp. QC2. The sequence continues at coordinate 136,771 of NZ_PKKS01000010.1, read as the reverse complement.
GATCAGGCCTAAGCGACACAATAAAGTCAGCATCTACAGTACATCCCCCCGCTGTGGATTGGAGCTAAGCCAATTGTTCAAAAAACACGCATGTTACTTGAGCATTTGCCTGCTCGTTGCACCACTGGTCGCGACAGCCGATGAGCCTTTGCCCGTCGCACCCCCGGCCCTGGTCAATACCGCCCCCGTGCAACAGGCGTTGGCCCAACTGCCCAGCGTCTGCCCCAGCCTCGCGCCGCAGATCGACGGCGCCGCCCAAGCGCGTCTGCAAGCCTTTTATCAGCAGCAGGGTGATGAGCCGCTGTGGTCTGCCGACGAACGCCGGCAAGCCCTGGAAACACAGTTGCTGATGCTCGCCGATGACGGCCTGGACCCCACCCACTATAGCCTGCCTGCGCTGGATGCCACGACCAACGTGCTGTGCAGCGATATCGCTACCAGCCAGCATTACCTGCAAGCGCTCTGGGACCTGCACTACGGACGTCTTCAGCAATCGCGTTTCGAACCGTTGTGGCATTCGCAGCCGCCCACCCGTGACCCCAACACCGAAGTGCTGGCCTTTGCCGCCGCGGGCCTGCAAGACATGGCCCAGGCATTCGACCAGGCACGTCCCAGCGCCGACTTATACCGCAGCCTGCGCAACGCCTATGCCACTGTGCGCCAGCAGCCGTTGCCGCATTGGGACCCGGTCGGCAGTGGCCCGCTGTTGCGCCCCGGCATGGAAGACCCGCGTGTACCGGAGCTGGCACGGCGCTTGATCAGCGGCGGCTACCTGGCCACGGCGTCGAGCGGCAAGCAATACCACGATGAGTTGGTCAAGGCGGTAAAGGCCTTCCAGCTCAGCCACTCCTTGCAAGCCGATGGCGTGATCGGCGCGGGCACTGTGGCCGAACTGAATATCAGCCCGGCGATGCGCCGAGAACAGCTGCGCATCAACCTTGAGCGCTTCCGCTGGCTGGCCCAGGACCTGGAGCCCGAAGGCGTATTGGTCAACGTAGCCGCCGCGCAACTGAGCGTGTACCAGAGCGGCATCCCCGTGTGGCAGACCCGCCTGCAAGTCGGCCGCGCCGAACGCCAGACGCCGCTGCTCAAATCGCGCATCACCCGGCTGACCCTCAACCCGACGTGGACCATCCCGCCTACCATCATGCGCGAGGACAAACTCCCGGCCATCCGCCTCAACCCCGAATACCTGCGCCAACAAAACCTGCAAGTGCTTGATGCCGAAGGCCACCCGCTGGCCCCCGAACAAATCGACTGGGCGCGTCCCGGCAATATCCTGCTGCGCCAGGAAGCCGGTCCGCGTAACCCGCTGGGCAAGATCGTCATGCGCTTCCCCAACCCGTACTCGGTGTACCTGCACGACACGCCGAGCCAGCCCCTGTTTACCAAAGGGCCGCGGGCGTTCAGCTCGGGGTGTGTGAGGGTCGAGCAACCGCTGCTGCTGCGCGATTTACTGGTGAGCCCGGCCGAACGCGCGCGCACCGATGAGTTGCTGGCCACCGGCGTGACCCATGAGTTCAGGCTGGCCACGCCAGTGCCGGTGCTGTTGGGCTACTGGACGGTTGAGGTCGACCGCCAGGGCGGCTTGGTGTACGCCCCGGATATTTACGCGCGCGATCTGGTGTTGATGAAGGCTATGGGGAGTTTGCTCTGAGGTTCGCCAGCGTCATTGCGACAGCCTCATCCTGGGTCATGAGGGCGGTGTCGACCGTCAGCGGCACCTCGTCCCACGCCTCGAACTCATGCGCCAGGACGGACTGCCAAGTGGGAGGCGTCAGGCCGGGAATATCTGCTTTTCGGGTTGCCACCCGCCGTTGATGTTCCTGGCGGTCAGAGCAAATCACCAGAATATCCGTCAACTCGACCGCTGCCATTGCCGCCACAGCCTTCCACGCATCCCGGCTTTCCTTGACCGGGTTCACACAGTCGGCCACCACGCAGTGGCCCAGTCGCAGATTGCTCAACGCCAGTGCGTTTGCCACGCTGTAGCCGCTGGCCCCGACATCGCCGGCCAGCACGGCGGCATCGCGTATCGCCTGTTCAATCACATCGATACGCAGGTAAACCGCACCGGTCCGGTGTGCCAGTTCACGGGCTATTGTGGTCTTGCCGGTGCCGGGCAGTCCGCTGAAGACAATTAGCATGGGGGGCTCTCGATAAAGGCGTGCGCGTTCAGAGTATCCTTCAGTTCCCCCACGAGTCGACCACAGGACAGCCCATGCTTTTGCCGTTCGTAAAGATGCACGCCCACGGCGACGACTTCATCATCATTGATCGCCGTGGCTTGGACGATCCCATCACCGCGGCCATTGCCCGTCAGTTGGGCAACCGTCACACCGGTATCGGCTTCAACCAATTGGCCGTTGTGTACGATTGTGAAGAGGCGGCCGCACGTATCAGCTTCTGGAACGCCAATGGCACGCCGCTGGCCACTTGCGGCAGCGCCACCCGTGGCGTGGCCGATCGGTTGATGCATGAAACCGGCACGGATTCGATCGTGCTGCGTACCGACCGCGGCCTGCTGACCTGCGTGCGTGCGCCGGGGCGGCAAGTGTCGGTGAACATGGGCAAGCCCTCGCTGGAGTGGGCGGCCGTGCCTCTGTCCACCGCGATGGACACCCTGACATTGCCTGTCGAAGGCAGCCCGGCGGCGTGCAGCATGGGCAACCCCCACTGTACATTTTTCGTCGACGATATCGCGGCTGTCGACGTAGCAGGCCTGGGCCCTGCGCTGGAAATTCACCCGCTGTTCCCGGCCAGGACCAATGTGCATTTCGTGCAAGTGCTCGACCGTAGCCATATCCGCCTGCGCATCTGGGAGCGCGGTGGCGGTGTGGCGTTGGGTTCGGGGTCGTGCTGCTGTGGGGCGGTGGTCAACGGGATCCGGCGCGGGCTGCTGGATACCACGGTGCAGGTGCAGTGCGACGGCGGCACGGTGACCGTGCATTGGACGGGCGAGGGCGGTGTGGTATTGACCGGCAGTGTGGAGCCGGTGATGCAGGGCAGCGCCTACGTGCCTTGAAATGTCACGGTAAAGGTGGTGCCGCCGGTTGCACAGGAAGTCACCGCCACATCCCCACCGTGTACCTTGGCCAACTCGCGCACGATATACAGGCCCAGGCCCACGCTGCGCACATCGCTGCCCTGGTCGGTGCCGCGGGTCATGGGCTCGAACAGCCCGGCCAATAAGGCCTCCGGTATGGCTGCGCCGTGGTTGTGCACTGACACTTCGCAGCGGCCTTCGCCCAGGCGCGAGGTAATACTGATCGGCCGTTGCAAATCGCCATAAGCCACGCTGTTGGCCACCAGGTTGCCGATGATCTGTTGCACGCGGTCTGCGTCCAAATGGGCATTGCCGCTGCCAATCGCGTGGTGCTCCAGCGTCGCCTTGGGGAACGCCACGCGCAGTTCATCCACGGTGCGATGAATCACGCTATGCAAATCCATGGAGGTGGCCTTGATGACGATGCCCTGGCCGACCCGCGCCTGGGTGAAGTCCAGCAGATCGGCGATCATGCGCTGGGCACGCTCGGACGACTGGCCAATATGCCCGAGCAACTGCTGCTCCTTGGGCGTGCGCTCACCGCGACTGAGGAAGTCGGACGCCATGCGAATGGCCGTGAGTGGGTTTTTCAGGTCATGACTGACAATCGCCACCATCTGCTCGGCGAACAACGCGCGGCGTTGGGAAATGGTATAGGCCTCGCTCAGTTCGGCCTGGGCTTGCTTCAAGGCGAGTTCGGCGGCGGTTTTTTCCTGCAACAACGCTTCGGCCAGGTTGCGCGCGTTGAGCAGCTCGCGTTCGTACTTGTCGCGGTCGGTGGTGCCGAACAGGGCCAGGTCGTACACCACGGCGTCGGCGTGTTCACGCTTGATGCCGTTGAGCAGCACGGTGACCTTGTGCCCGTCATGGTGCAGCATATCGAGCTTCACTTCGGTGACGCTGCCATGCATGCGCAACATGGGCGCCAGGTGCGTCTGGTGGAAAATGCGCCCGCCCATGGTCAGCAAATCCTGGAAACGCTTGCCGCACAGCGCGGTAGTGCTGAACCCCAGCCACTCGCTGAAGCGCGCATTGGCTTGCAGGATCATGCCGTCTTCCGAGGTGACGGCCAGGGCGCAGGCCGCGCTGTCGAACAGGTCAGCTTGCACGTGCAGCCGCCCAAGGGGCCAGGAAACTGTCCATGGCCGTAGCGCAGGCCTGTGGCGCGCTCATGTGCGGGCAATGGCCGATGTTGTCCACCAGGCAATAGCTGCTGTTGGGCAGCACGCGGTGCAGGTATTCGCCTACGGCCACGGGGGCGATTAGGTCATCGGTCGATTGCAGGATCAGCACCGGGGTCGCCAGGCCGATCACGTCCTGGCGGTTATCCGACATAAACGTGACCCGCGCGAATTGCTTGGCGATCTCGGGTTCAGTGCGGCAGAAACTCTCGGTCAACTCTACACCCAGCGCCGATTGACCTTGCGCGCCCATAATCACCGGGGCCATGGCGCTTGACCAGCCGAGGTAGTTACTGTCGAGGGTATCGAGTAAGTCGTCGATATCGCTGTGCTTGAAACCACCGATGTACCCGTCGTCATCGATATAGCGCGGCGACGGCCCGATCATGACATGGGCCGCGACTCGGCCCGGAGCCAGGCGGTCGGCGAGGGCACCGATCATCGCGCTCACCGAATGCCCCACCAGGATCACGGGGCCAACGGCATAGGCATCGATAATTTCATTGAGGTCCCGGGCATAACCGTCCAGCGTGCTGTACTTGGCCTTGTCGAAGGCACTCAGGTCAGACAGGCCCGCGCCTACCAGGTCATACATCACGACGCGAAAGCGTTCCAGGAAGTGCGGCGCCAGGTAGTTCCACATGGCCTGGTTGCAACCGAACCCGTGGGAAAACACCAGGGTCGAGGTCCCGGAGCCCATCACGCTGACATTGTTACGATGGAGTAGGTCCATGGGCTTCCCGGTTATGGCGTATTGCTATGCGTGCGGGCAGTTTAGATAGTCAAACGCTTTGGGTCACGCGTTATAGCGCCGATAAGGTAAAGTCGGCGCCTTCAGGAAGAAACTTCAGGTAACAAAACATGATGCAGCGTGTGCGGCAATCCGTCTTGAGTCTGCTGGTGTTGATCAGCCTGCTTGCCACCGTCCACGCGGATACCTCACCTATCGGTGTAGCCCTCGACCAACGGGTGATTGACCTCACCCACACGCTGGATGCAGGCACCACCACCCGTCTGAAAAACCAGCTTGCCGACCTTGAACAGCGCAAAGGCGCACAAGTCGCCGTACTGCTGGTACCCAGTACCGGTGGCGCGAGCATTGAGGACTATGCCAACCAACTGTTCCGCGCCTGGAAACTAGGACGTAAGGATGTCAACGACGGCATCCTGCTGGTTGTTGCCAAGGACGACCGCAAGGTGCGCATCGAAGTGGGTTACGGCCTGGAAGGCAGCGTCACCGATTTGCTGGCTCACCGCATCATCGAAGAACACATCACCCCGGCGTTTCGCCAGGGTGACTATGCGGGTGGGGTTGTCCAAGGCGTCAATGACCTGGTCGTGCTGGTGGACGGCGGTGAATTGCCCCCGGTTGCGGGCCCTGCGTTCAATCCCCAGACGATTACCGTATTGCTGGCGTTCATCGTCGGGGCGATTGGCGGTGTCCTGATCGCCGCCGGCAAGTTGCAGTGGCGCCGTGCCTTGATTGCCACCATGGTAGTCACGGTGCTGCTGGCTATTTTTGGCGGCGGCCGTGACTGGTTGGTGTTTCTGCTGGTGCTGCCCCTGACGCTGCTGATCGGCGGCGCGACATTTGGCGCATTGTGGCTGGCGCGTGGGGTGTTTTACTGCGTGTTAGGACTGCTGGCGTATATCGTCGCGGTGCTGGTAGTGAACCACTTCGTTGAGGTCAACTTGGTCCATTGGCTGGCATGGCCGTTTGGTGGTGCCTTGGTGTTGGGGCTGTACGTAGGGCTGTTTTTCGTTATCCGCGAGTCCTTAAGAAAAAGCCCGCGCTTCTTCATCGTGCGTGTTCTGGCGGTGTTGGCGATTTACGCGGGGGTGGGTGTTTTGCTCGGGCATGGTTATCAAGGTTGGTTACTGGCGATACCGGCCGCGTCAATCGTGGCGTTTATCGTGTTTGTCCAGAGCATCTCCAATGGGGGCTCGGGCTCGGGTGGCGGTTCCGGTTCAAGCTCCAGCCGCTCCAGTTCCAGTAGCAGTTCGTCGGGAGGAGGCGGTTCCAGTGGCGGCGGCGGGGCGTCCGGGAGCTGGTAAAACCGTGAGCGCGGCGTTTAGCCAAACCCTCTCTTGAAGCTCAAACGTATGTAAAACGGCTCGATTCCTTCAACGCCGGTTGTTCAGGCCAGGACGATGTAGTCGTTCTGCTGCAGGATTGGCCGGTGCGGGCCCTGCACCAGGTGGACATATCGACCGTCCACCAGGTCGATGGGCAGGCAGTCGTCGAGGTCCAATACCCCATCGGTGTGGGCCTGGGACCAATGGCGCAGCATCTGTTGCTTGCCCTGGCGGGTGGCCTCCTGTTTATTGCGCGCCACCACCAACAGGTAGTGGTGGGCTTCGCCAAAGCTGTTGGCTTCATAACCGCCGAGGTTGAGGAAGTACAGGTGATGCGCGCCGGCAGCAGGCGCCAGCGGACTGAACTCGACTTTCCAGCCGTCAACGCCATCCACCCCCATCCACGCATCGATATGCACACCCTTAGGGCTGCCGAACCAGCCGTCACGCAATTGCGGGTAGGTAGCCTCCAGCGTGTCCGCCACAGCAAACACCACATCGTGGACTTCGATTTTCGCCCGTGGGTGCTTGCCCCCGAGCATAACGACAAACAGCATTGCAGGTCCTTCCTGGCATCTTGGCAGAGGGTAACCATACTTCGATTGAACCCTTTTGTCCGGCCAATGCCACACTGTTAATCCGCGAACTCATCAGGAGATTGTCATGCGTACCATTGATCTGGCGGGCGTCCCCGTTCCTGTCATCGGCCAGGGGACCTGGCGCATGGGCGAGAACCCCGACCAGCAGCGCGCCGAAGTCGCGGCGCTGCAACTGGGCATCGATGAGGGCATGACCCTGATCGATACCGCCGAAATGTACGGTGAGGGCGGCGCCGAAACGGTTGTGGGCGAAGCCATCCGTGGCAGGCGCGACCAAGTCTTCCTGGTGAGCAAGGTCTACCCGCACAACGCCAGCCACAAGGGCGTGCCTCGTGCCTGTGAAGCCAGCCTCCAGCGCCTGGGTACCGACTATATCGATCTGTATCTGTTGCACTGGCGCGGCCAATATCCCCTTGAAGAAACCGTCGAGGCCTTCGAGCGCCTGCGCGAAGCCGGCAAGATCGGCCGCTGGGGCGTCTCCAATTTCGATGTGGCCGACCTGCAGGAACTCGCCTCTCCGGCGTGCGCCACCAACCAGGTGCTCTACAACATCGAAGAGCGCGGCATCGAATTCGACCTGCTGCCCTGGTGGCAACAGCATCACTTGCCCTTGATGGCGTACTGCCCGATCGCTCAGGGTGGCGAGCTGTTGGCCAGCCCGACCCTGAAGCAGATCGCCCATCGCCACGAGGTGACACCGGCCCAGGTTTCCCTGGCCTGGGTATTGCGCCAGGACGGTGTGATCGCGATCCCCAAGGCGGTCACCCCGGAACACGTGCGACTCAACGCAGCCGCAGCCAAACTCGTGCTGGATGAACACGACCTGGATGCTATCGATCGCGTGTTTGGCGCACCCAAGCGCAAGCACCCGTTGGCGATGGTGTAGCGGGATGGCAGGTACGGCGCCTTCCCTGGCGCCGTACCTGCGTTAAAGCGGTTTAGCCCGCTACCGGGCTGCGCCAGTCATCCGACCCGGAAGTGCCGGACACTTCGTGGGTCCATACGATCTTGCGATAGGTGAAGTACACATCTTCCAAGTGGGTGAAATGGGCGTTGTCCGGATCCTGGCAGTTGGGCATGCGCGACTGGATGTCGACGATGGTTGCCCCCTCCAGTTCAATCGTGAAGTAGTGCTCCTGGGTGCCGGCCGACGAGGTGCGTAACCATTCGAGCCGGCACTTGACCTCTTCGCCGCTGGTCAACGCGCTGAACAGCAAGGGCGAGGACTTATCGAACACTTTGCTGATCATCAACGGTTTATGGACCCTTTGGCCTGTTGGCTGGCCGGATTGTGGGTCGCGCGGGATGATCACTTGATGAGCAAAAGCCTGGACCAGAATCTGATCCTCATGGCCTTCCTGGTAAATATTACCTACCGAGTCCTGGGTAAACGTGCCTGCCGTAATCAAACCTTGTTTGACACCGGTGATGGAAAGATACGCGGGTGTTGGCATGACGGGTTTCCTTGCCTGATTGATGAGGTAGTTCCAACCGACAATTGCATCGGCTGGGCAAGTGCCTATAACAAGAAACGTGCCTGAAAGTGTGGGGGGCAATAAAACAAGGGTGTTGCATTCTATAAGTTCGAATTTCCAGTGTGATTAGCCAGGATTGATGGGGTTGGTTAAGTATTTGATTGCGCAACGGTGCGCATTTAATTGCTCAGTTAAGTTGTTTTGTAACTGTTGAGGTGGGTGGGGATATCGGGTGTTTATGTGGGGAGTGAGTGCGCAAAATGCTGCGCAGTCCCAGTGTTTAGGCGTTTGTAGGAAAAGGATTAAGTGTGGTTCCGTCGCTTGCTGAATGTTTTAGGCATGGCTAAGGTTCGTGAGCTTCGCAGGAGTTCCAGCGATGCGAAGATGACTTTCTGAGGCGCACATTAAATGTGCTTAGTTGGTCTTTTGTGGACTTATTGTCTTGTTTTTTCTTGTTTAGTTGCGTGCGGTGCCAAATGGCTTATTCGGACAAGCTGTATGATTATTACCTTGAACTTGCACGGTCGCCCTGCATGCCAACAAGTTTTGCGGGCAATGACATGCGCTTTTCGAGTGAATATGAGGTCCTGGAGTTCGAGCTTGCCAAGGCACGATCAATTCATGGCAGTGGTCAACCCGATTGGCATAAGGTCCTGGAAGCCGGCGAAATCCTGTTGCGCCAGCAATCCAAGGACCTGCGGGTCGCCGTTTGGCTGACCTGGGCGCTGCACCAGAGGGAATCCTACCCAGGGTTGTTGGCCGGGCTCGGGTTGTTGCGCTATTTCTGCGAGCATCATTGGTCTGAGGTCCACCCCGGAAAACCACGCACACGTGGCGCGGCATTCGGATGGTTGGTGTTGCGCCTTGAGCCCTTGTTCACGCAAAGCCTGCCGCTCCAGAACCAGCAGCCTTTGTTCCAGGCGGTGCTTGAACACCTGATACGCCTCGATGAGCTGTGGGCCGAGCACTTGGGGGATGCCGCGCCAATGTTGTTGCCGATTCGCAGGCAATTGGCTCAGCGACTGGAGCGCGCTGCGCAGGACGACGCCCCGGTCGCAGGGCTGAGTGGTGTCATTGCGCACGTCAAGCAGGCGACCACCCAATTGCTCAAGCCCGAAGCGCGGGTGGACAACGAAAAAGACGCCCACAGGTTGTTGCGCACCTTGCAGGAACAGGCGCGCACGCTGTGCGTATGGTGGTTGCGTCAGAACGCCACCGACCTGCGCGCTTTTCGCCTGAACCGAACATTGACCTGGCTGGCGCTGGCCAATTATCCGGATGCCGACAACGAACGGCTCACCGCCCTGCGTGGGCCCGCTCCCGACAAGCTCAAGCGTTATCAGGAGCGTTTTGCCCAAGGTCATCACGCCGATCTGGTGCTCGAACTTGAAGCCAGTCTCGCCGGTGCGATGTTCTGGTTCGATGGGCTGCACATGCTCTGGGAATGCCTGGAGGCCATGCAGGCCGAGCAGGCCATGACTGAGCTGGAGGTGACCTTCGCTCTGTTGCTGCAACGTTTGCCAAACCTGGCGGAGTTTCGCTTTCACGACGGGGCTCCTTTTGCCGGCCCCGCGACCCGTGACTGGATAGCGCTGCAAGTTACCCGTCACCTGCAAATACCCGAATCGCCTGCATTGATAGTTGATGCCGACGCCGAGCCGTGGGAGATCGCCTTGCAGGCGGTCGCAACCCGCTTACGCAAGGACGGGCTCAAGGCCGCCATCCATGAACTCAAACAAGGCATGTATGCCGCTCGCAGTGATCGCGCACGTTTTTATTGGCGGTTGGCCCAAGCGCGCCTGTGTGTACTGGCGGGCAAGCATGAGCTGGCGAAGATCCAGCTCGAACAGCTGGACCACGAACTGCAACACACAGGCCTGGAGCGCTGGGAGCCGGATCTGGCCCTTCAAGTGACACAGCTTCTCTACCGCTGCTGCGACCTGTTGCCACAAAACCACGCCGTGCGCGAGCGCAAGGAAGACACCCATCGCAGGCTGTGCCTCTTCGATCTGGAAGCGGTACTTGAATAGGCTTTCGAGCCACTTGAAAAAGGAGAGACACCATGGCCAAAGAAGGTTCGGTAGCCCCCAAGGAACGTATCAATATCACGTTCAAACCCGCCATCGGCGGGGCGCAGGAAGAAGTCGAACTGCCGTTGAAACTATTGGTGCTTGGAGATTTCACCCAGCGTGAGGACGCGCGCAAGCTTGAAGATCGCAAACCCATCGCGATCGACAAAAACACCCTTGATGACGTGCTGGCCAAACAGGCGTTGAGCCTGACGCTGAATGTGCCCAATCGTCTGCAGGAGGATGCGCACGTTGAGGAACTGGCCATTCAGGTACGCATTAACGCCATGAAGGATTTCAATCCCGCGAACCTGGTTGAGCAGGTTCCGGAGTTGCACAAGCTGATGGCGTTGCGCGAGGCACTGATGGCTCTCAAAGGCCCACTGGGCAACACCCCGAGCTTTCGCAAGGCCATCGAACAGGCCCTGGCCGATGACGAGTCCCGCGCGCGGGTACTGGCGGAGCTGGGCCTGGGCAGCCCGGACGCCTGACATTTTCAGTAAAAGGACACTGACCGCATGACCACACCACAACACGCGCTACCGGCACAAACCGCTGATGAATACAGCATCCTCGACAACATCGTTGCCCAGACGCTACTGAGTGCCGATGACGAAGCGTATGGCATTGCCAAACGGGGTGTCTCGGCGTTTATCGAAGAGTTGATCAAGCCGCAGAACCGTGGCGAGCCGGTAAAAAAACGCCTGGTCGACCGGATGATTGCCGAGATCGACACCAAGCTCAGTCTGCAAATGGACGAGATATTGCACCACCCGGACTTTCAGGCCCTGGAAGCGTCCTGGAAGGGGCTGCAGTTGTTGGTCGATCGCACCGACTTTCGCGAAAACATCAAGATCGAACTCTTGAACGTTTCCCGGCAAGACCTGCTGGAAGACTTCGAAGACTCACCGGAAGTGACCCAGTCGGGCTTGTACAAACATATCTACAGTGCTGAATACGGCCAGTTTGGCGGTCAGCCTGTGCGCGCGATCATTGCCAACTATTTTCTGTCGCCCAGCGCGCCTGATGTAAAGCTGATGCAATACGCTTCCAGTGTGGCCTGCATGGCGCATGCGCCTTTTATCGCCGCAGCCGGGCCAGCGTTCTTCGGGTTGGAGAGCTTCACCGGCTTACCGGATCTCAAAGATCTGAAGGACCATTTCGAAGGCCCGCAATTTGCCAAATGGCAAAGCTTTCGCCAGAGCGAGGACGCGCGTTACATCGGGTTGACCGTGCCGCGTTTCTTGCTCCGTACGCCTTATGACCCCCTTGAATGCCCGGTCAAGACCTTTGCCTACCAGGAAAACGTGGTCAACAGCCACGAACATTACTTATGGGGCAATACAGCCTACGCCTTTGCCACGCGCCTGACCGACAGCTTCGCGCGCTTTCGCTGGTGCCCGAACATCATCGGCCCGCAAAGCGGTGGTGCGGTAGAAGACTTGCCGTTGCATCACTTCCACAGCATGGGGGAGATTGAAACCAAGATCCCGACCGAAGTGCTGGTTTCCGACCGTCGTGAATACGAACTGGCGCAAGAGGGCTTCATTGCCTTGACGATGCGCAAGGGCAGTGACAACGCCGCGTTCTTCTCTGCCAGCTCGGTACAAAAGCCGAAACACTTCGGCCTCAGCCCCGAGGGCAAGGAAGCCGAGCTGAATTACCGCTTGGGAACACAGTTGCCCTACATGATGGTGGTCAATCGCCTGGCCCATTACCTCAAGGTCCTTCAGCGCGAGCAACTGGGTTCATGGAAGGAGCGCACCGACCTGGAGCTGGAGCTCAATAAATGGATTCGCCAGTACGTCGCCGACCAGGAAAACCCCAGTGCCGAAGTGCGCGGGCGGCGCCCCTTGCGCGCAGCACGCATCGTTGTCAGTGATGTCGAGGGCGAGCCTGGCTGGTACCGCGTCAACCTGAGTGTGCGACCGCACTTCAAGTACATGGGGGCGGATTTCACGCTGTCCCTGGTTGGCAAGCTCGATAAAGAATGAGCCGAGGCCAGGCAATGCCCCACTACCAAAGCCTTTTCGAGCGACTCGAGCGTCCGGCGACGACCCAGGCATGTGGCGTGACATCGGTCGCACTCCATCTGGGGAAAATGCTCAGCATCCGTGCGGGCAGTGTGCAGACACTGCCCGACTACGGCTTGCCCGACCTTAATGATATGAATCAGAGCCTGCACGAATCATTGAGTCAGTCGCGCGTGTTGATCGAGCGATTTATCCGCGCCTACGAGCCGCGCTTGAAGCAGGTGCGGGTCAAGACATTGCCACGGGATCATGATCCGTTGGCCCTGGCGTTCGCTATCGAAGCCACACTGGTGATCAAGGGTGCCGAGCAACCCGTGGTGTTTACCGCGCGGTTATGTGATGCCGGTCGGGTAGAGGTCTTGCCGGATGTCCTTTAACCGTTACTACCAAAGCGAGCTCAGTGCGTTACGCCAACTCGGGCGGCGGTTCTCCCAGCGCAACCCGGCGCTCGCGCCTTTTCTTGCGGAGTCCGGCCAGGATCCGGATGTAGAGCGGTTGCTGGAAGGCTTTGCGTTTCTCACTGGCCGCTTGCGCCAGAAGTTGGATGACGAGCTTCCGGAGCTGACGCATTCGTTGATGCATTTGCTCTGGCCCAATTACATGCGACCGATGCCCGCGTTCAGCATCCTGCAGTTTGATCCGTTGAAGCATTCAGGCCCCGGCGTGTGGGTGGCGCGTGATACACCGGTTGAAAGTGCCGCCGTCAATGACGAACGCTGCCGCTTTCGCACCTGTTACGCCACGCAGATTCTGCCGCTGCAACTGAGTGCGCTGGAGTACAGCGCCCACGCAGAGCGAGGGGTGTTGAGCCTGCGTCTGGGCATGAGCGCCGAAGGTAATTTCGGTGAGTTGACCTTCGATCAGATGCGCCTGCACCTGGCGGGAGACCGCTACATCAGCCAGGCGCTGTACCTGAGCTTATTGCGTCATCTTGAAGGTATCGAGTTGCAGCCTTTGGGCAACGATGGCCTGCCAGTGACAGGGGCCGATGGGCAGGCTATATCCCTGCGGCTGGGGGCTGACCAGGTACAGCCGGTGGGATTCAGCGAGGAGCAGGCGTTGATTCCGTATCCGTCGAATACCTTTCGCGGGTATCGCCATCTGCAGGAGTACTTTGCCTTTCCTGACAAGTATCTGTTTGTCGATGTGGGCGGGCTGAGCGCATTGCACAGGCTGCCCGGCGAGTTGCTGAAACAAGTGTGCGGCATGGTGTTGCGCTTCGAATTGCGCAATCCCTGGCGTGAATCCCAACTGCCCACCCTGGATAACGTGAAGCTGTACTGCACGCCCATCGTCAACCTGTTCAAGCATGACGCGGTGCCCATCCGCCTGGACGGCAAGCAGGATGAGTACCTGCTGATTCCCGGCGACTATTCACGAGAGAGCGCCAGTGTATTTTCCGTCGACAGTGTCACGGGGTGGCAGCCTGGAGGGCTTGGCTATCAGACCTATGTACCTTTCGAATCCTTTGAACATGATGGCGACACCGAGGGATCAGAGGGCCCCCCGAGCTACAGCATTCGCCAACGGCCATCGTCACAGCATGCCGGCCTCGATACCTGGCTTGGGTTTGGTAACGGCCTGAAACTGGAGCCGCAAACACTCTCGATCGAACTGACGTGCACCAATCACAACCTGCCACGGAGGCTGCAGGTCGGTGACATCAACCAGCCTTGCGAGCAGACGCCGCAGGGGGTGTCGTTCCAGAATATCTGCGCACCCACCGCCAGTTTTTCTCCGCCGCTGGACCAGGATTTTCTCTGGCGGCTTATCAGCAATATGTCGCTCAACTACCTGTCATTGAGCGACATAAATGCCTTGAAAGTGATCCTCCAAACCTATGACTTAGCGCGCTACCACGACCGACAGGCACAGAAGGTCAGCGAGAGAAGGTTGGGCGCGATGCGCTCCGTCAGTCACTCAGCCGTCGACCGATTGCACCGTGGCTTGCCGTTTCGGGGGGTACGAATTGACCTGACCGTCGATCCCCAGGGCTTTCTGGGCCAGGGCGAAGTATTCGTGTTTGCCTCGGTACTCAACGAATTCTTCGCGCTCTACGCCAGCCTCAATGCCTATCACGAACTAAGAGTCATCAGCACACAAGGAGACGTGTACCTATGGCCACCACGGATGGGGCAGCAGCCCCTGCTTTAACGCAACTGTCTCGGGTTATCCGCGAATACTCGCTGTTCCAAGCGGTTCTGCAGGTCGTCAAGCGTCTGCGTGATGCCCATCCGCTGCTGGACGACGACGCGCTGCATGACCTGTTGGAGTTTCAAGCCAACCCAGGCCTGGGGTTTCCCGGCCACGATATTGACCGGGTGGTTTTTTTTGTCGAGCACGGCCAGTTGCGTGCGCGTCTGCGCCTTAACGTGCTGGGCCTGTGTGGTGCAGGGTCGCCGTTGCCCGCGTTTTATGGCGAGCAGGCGTGTGCTGACGGGGCAGGCGGCAACGCTACCCGCGATTTTCTCGATGTGTTTCACCACCGCCTGCAACGGCTGATGCTGCCGATCTGGCGAAAATATCGTTACCGGGCGTGTTTCCAGGCAGGCGCACGTGACGCCTTTTCCGAACAGATGTTTGCGTTGATCGGGTTGAGAGGAGAGCAGATTCGCAGTGCTGCGCAATTGAACTGCAAGCGGCTCTTGCCTTACCTGGGGTTGCTCAGCCTGCGGGCGCATTCGGCAGCCCTGATCGAGACGGTGCTGCGCTACTACTTCAAGCACAACCGCTTGTTCATCGAGCAATGGGTCCAGCGCCGGGTTGTTATCGCTGACTCACAGCGAAATCGGCTGGGTGCCGCGAACAGCGTGCTTGGCCATGACCACGTACTGGGGGGCCAGGTCGACGATCGCAGCGGCAAGTTCAGGGTGCATCTGCAGGCGTTGGGCTGGGACGCATTCCATGGGTTTCTACCCACTGGCAAGGACTACCCGCAGCTGTGTTCATTGGTGCGGCTGACGGCGCGTGATCCTTTGGAATATGACCTGCGGCTGGTGCTGGCCAAGGACGAGATAAGGCCGTTGCACATTGGCGAACACAACGTCTGCCGGCTGGGATGGACCAGTTGGCTGGCACATGAATGCGCCGACGGTGTGGTCATTGTGCCGAGCAATGCTCATTAGGGATGAATCGTTATGATGAATGTGGACCTGCAACAACTGATCCAGACATTGACCCCCCGGGCCCGTCGAGACTTGGAGCGTTCGGCCGAACGCTGCGTGACGCGCGGCGGCAGGGAAGTGCTGGTGGAAGACCTGCTGTTGACCCTGCTGGAACATCACGATGGCCTTCTGGCAAGGGCACTGGCGGATGCGGGCCTCGACGCCGGAGAGCTACAAGCCACCCTGCAACCCAAGGGGGAGTCGAGTGCTTCGCGCAATCCGGTTTTTGCCCAGGCACTGGTGCGTTGGCTGCAACAGGCCTTGATGGTTGCTCATTTGGAGCTGCGACAGACTGAAATCGATCACGGCGCCCTGTTGCTGGCGTTGTTACGTCATCCGCTGGAGCATGCAGGCAGTGCCTATCAGGCGTTTTTGAACCGGTTGGATGTCGAGCGTGTGCACGGTTTCGTGTTGAGTCAGGTGGCGGCGACTGATCCTGCGCCTGAGGGCGAATCGCTGCTGGGGCGCTTCACCCATGACCTGACACGCCAGGCCCATGAAGGTCGTATCGACCCGGTGTTGTGTCGTGACGCTGAGATCAGCCAGTTGATCGACATCCTCATGCGCCGGCGCAAGAACAATCCAATACTGGTCGGTGAAGCTGGAGTCGGCAAGACCGCGGTTGTCGAAGGCTTCGCGCTGCGTGTTGCCAGCGCACAGGTGCCGGGCGCTCTCAAGGATGTCCGGGTGCTGACCTTGGACATGGGCCTGCTCCAGGCGGGTGCCAGCATCAAGGGTGAGTTCGAACGACGCCTCAAGGGTGTGATCGATGAGGTGAATGCCTCGGCAAAACCGGTGATCCTGTTTATCGACGAAGCGCATACGCTGGTAGGGGCGGGCGCCCAGGCGGGCACGTCGGATGCCGCCAACCTGCTCAAGCCCGCCCTGGCCCGTGGTGAGCTGCGCACCATCGCTGCCACCACCTGGACGGAATACAAGAAATACTTCGAAAAAGATCCGGCCTTGGCCCGGCGCTTCCAGCCTGTGCTGGTCGGTGAACCGAGTGTCGAGCAAGCGGTTTCGATACTGCGCGGGTTGGTTTCGGTGTATGAGCAAAGCCATGGCGTCTACGTGCGGGACGATGCGGTCGTCGCGGCGGCGCAGATGAGTGCCCGTTACCTGGCCGGGCGGCAGTTACCTGACAAAGCGGTGGATGTGCTCGACACCGCCTGCGCTCGCTTGCGTACCCGTCAAGAGATGGCGCCGGAAGCATTGCAGCGTCTGTACGCGGAACAGGTTGAAAGCGCGCGGCAGCTTCAGGCACTGAGTCGGGATCGCGACTCGGGGCATTCTGTGGATGAGCAGGTCCTGCACGCGCTGAACCAGCGCATGGAGGCGGTGGGCTGCGAATGCGAGCATCTGGAGCAACGCTGGCTTGAACAGCAAAAGACGGCGCAGCAGGTGTGTCCGCGCCTGGTGTCCCAGGTCATCAGTGCCTGGACAGGTATCCCGGTTGAACAACTGGCGCTCGAGCACAGTGAACGGGTCTTGGGCTTTGCCGATGCGCTGCGCTCGCGCATTCTCGGCCAGGAGCAGGCGGTACAAGCCCTGGACCGTTGCCTGCGCGCCGTCGCAGCTGGGCTCAACAAGGCCGAGGCCCCGGTCGGTGTGTTCCTGCTGGTCGGCCCAAGTGGTGTGGGCAAGACTGAAACTGCATTGGCGCTTGGCGACCTGTTGTATGGCGGTGAGCGGTTTGTCACCACCCTCAATATGTCGGAGTTCCAGGAAAAGCACTCGCTGTCTCGATTGATTGGCGCACCGCCCGGTTATGTCGGTTTTGGCGAGGGCGGCGTGCTGACAGAAGCCGTGCGCCAACGTCCGTATTCGGTGGTACTGCTCGATGAAGTCGAGAAGGCCGACCCGGAAGTGTTGAACCTGTTCTACCAGATTTTCGACAAGGGCCTGGCCAATGATGGGGAGGGCCGGGAAATCGACTTTCGCAACACGCTGATCCTGATGACGTCCAACCTGGGCAGCGAGTGCATCGGCCGTTTATGCGCTGGCGACCAGCGACCTGATGTGCACGTGCTGCAAGAGGCGATCCACCCGTTGTTGCGCGGTCACTTCAAGCCTGCGTTGTTGGCGCGGATGCGTGTGGTGCCGTATTACCCGGTCACGGGTGAGATTCTGCATGACTTGGCCAGGCTCAAGCTGGAGCGTCTGGGCCAGCGCTTGCATCTGCGCAAACTGGCCTTCAGCTATACGCCGGAGCTGGTTGCACACACGGCCGAGCGGTGTACCCACGGTGACAGCGGTGCTCGTTACATCGATCAATGGATCGAACTCCATTTGTTGCCGCAAGTGGTGGATAGGCTGCTGGAGGCCATGGCTCAAGGTGAACCCCTGTCACAGGTGCATGCCCGCGTCCAGGGTAATGGCCATCCCATCTGTGAGTTCAGCCAATGAGGGATAGCCGGCTCACTCAGATCCCTCATCCTTTGGCCTGCGCCGATGTGCTGCTCGGCTGGTTTATCCGCCTGGGCATCGAGGGCGACGAAGCCACTTTGCCCAGTCTCTGTGTCGCTGCGGTGGCGCAACTGAGCCAGTGCGAACTCAGCCAATTGTACTGGCGCAATGAGTCCACCGGTCGGCTCGAACTGATCGCCCAGCATTTGCCCGGCGTGTTATGCCCCAGTGACCCGGCCTGCACCCGGGACTTTCAGCATGAGCAAGTGTTGCAGTACGTGCTCAGCCATCAAAGCGCCCTTAGCCTGGAAGATCTAACGGGCAGCGTTTACGAATACGGGTTCCTGCCGGCGATGGCGACACCTTGGCAAGCGTTGTCATGCGTGCCGTTGTTCAATCGAGGCAAAGCCATCAACGGCGTGTTGGTGTGTGCCAGCCAGCGCCGGAAAAACTGGCCGGACCACACCGCCTCCTTGAGCCAACTGGGCAGTTTTACCTTGATGCAACTGGCGTTGCTGCGGTGTAAGCGTTCCGCAGAGGGTGTCGCTCCAACCCATGACGGCACACCATCCCCCGGTGCTGCGTTTGGGTTGATTGGCAGCAGCAAGGCTATGGATGAGACGTATCGCTTGATCGGTAAGGTGCTGAATACGCCCTATACCGTATTGCTGCGGGGCGAGACGGGTACAGGCAAGGAGGTGGTCGCACGAGAGATCCATTCTGCGGGGCCGCGCAAGCGCAAAGCGTTCGTGGTGCAGAACTGCGCGGCATTTCCCGAAGGGCTATTGGAAAGTGAGTTGTTTGGCTACCGCAAAGGTGCATTCACGGGGGCGGAGCGCAACCACACGGGGCTATTTGACACTGCGCATGGTGGCACGCTGCTCCTGGACGAAATCGGCGATATGCCACTGTCGCTGCAGGCCAAGTTGCTGCGGGTTTTGCAGGAAGGAGAAGTACGCCCACTGGGGGCCAGTGAAGCCCACAAGGTCGATGTGCGCATCATCGCCGCGACCCACCGTGACCTCGCCGCAATGGTGGCCCAAGGCAGTTTTCGCGAGGACCTTTACTACAGGCTTGCGCAATTTCCTATCGAGCTGCCGCCGTTGCGTGAGCGCGACGGCGATGTGTTGCTGTTGGCGCGCGAATTTGCACACAAGGCGTCTACTGCGCTTGGGCGTGCGCCGGTGGGGTGGTCCAGTGCAGCCCTGGATCAACTCTCCAGTCACGCCTTTCCCGGCAATGTCCGTGAACTCAAATGCCTGGTGGAGCGTGCGGTACTGCTGTGTGATGACGGCGTGATCCTGCCGGCCCACCTGTCGTTGTCTGCACCCGCGACCAGTGAGTCAGTCGACGCGACGTTGCGCCAACGCCTGGAGCGCGTCGAGCGCGTAGTCCTGATCGATTGCCTGCACAAGAATCGTGGCAATCGCACCCGTACCGCACGTGAGTTGGGCGTCGCACGCCGCACGCTGCTCTACCGCCTGGCGCGTCTGAAGATTCCCGTCGGTGATGCCCGTGAGGAGTGTTGAACGGGCGACGTGTGGGCACCTTACTTTCATGGGAGATACCTGATGTCTTTTCATCCGTGGCGAGCCGTGGTGCTTGCGTTGTGTTTGTTGAGCGGCTGTAACGCCAATTATGTCTTTGATGATGCCGACTACCGTCCATTGGGTGACCCCCAGGCGACCCGTCGTGGGCAGTGAGCAGGGGAGCGCTGCCATGCAATTAGTGTTTGAAGTCTGCAGTACCGCAAGCGGTGTGCTGCCTGTCGGTAAAACGTTTGATCGTATTGGCGGCGTGATCGGCCGTGGGTCGGGGTGTGACTGGATCATCCCTGATGCCAATCGCTTGATTTCCAGTCACCACGGCTTGGTCAGTTACCGGGAAGGCCGTTACTTTCTGACGGACATCAGCAGCAACGGCATCGGCGTGTCAGGCAGCATGGAGCGTCTGTGCAAGGGCCAGGCACGGCTCATCAGTAACGGTGATGTGTACCAACTGGGGGTGCTGGATATCCGTGCCCGCCTGGTGATGGATGCCCGGCAGACGTTTGCGCGGGATGACATGATTCCAGACGATGCGTTCCTGGGGCTTGACCCTGTCCACGCATTGGATCGCGAGCAACGGCGTGGCGATTCATCAGCAGAACTGGACGCCTTGGACACATCAGCGCCGGCGCTGATCCAAGCGCTTTGTCAGGGGCGCGTGGACCGCGATCATTTGGTCGTACCGACATGGGCTGAACCGGTCAAGGACGTCCTATCTCCCGAACCCGTTACCGCTGCATCGGGTGCTTCGCAAGCATTCTGGGCGCAGTTCGCGCAAGCATTGGGCATGCCTATGGACACGCTTGATACACCGGGTCGTGAAGGCCTGGCGATCAAGGTGGCGGGCTTGCTCAGGCAAACCGTCGAAGGGTTGCAGCAAAACCTGAGAACTTGCCACGAGCTCAACAGCGAGATCAACGGGACGCTGGTTGTCCCGGTCCTCAATACCCGTAACCCGTTGAACGATGCTGCCGACACCCAGTCAGCCCTGACGTCGCTGCTGGATGCTTGCGCGCCGGACCAACGCGCTGCCGAGCACGCGGTTGCCCAGACCTGTCGGGACCTGCAAGTTCATCAACTGGCCTTGGTCGTGGCCTGCCGAGCCACCGTACGTGCCGCATTGGCGGCCTTTGCGCCTGGTCACCTGCTGTGTTGCTTCGAGCGCGAGGGCAGGCCAGCCAAGTTGTTTACCGATGGCGCCCATTGGCGGGCGTATCAACGCCACTATCGACGGCTGATGGACGACGATCCCTTGGGCGAGCAGTTGTTACGCAATGATTTTTCCAAAGCCTACGAGGAGCAGGTGCGCCTGGTCTCCACCCTGCACGCCGGGTACCCAGGATGATGCTCATGTATAGAGTCGCTGTTACATCCACGTTGTTAGCGCTGGGCCTGCTGGCGGGTTGCAGCACGCTTTCACCGTTCTCGACCCTGACCAAGCTGGACCTGACGTTGACGGCCAGCGAGGAGGTCAACCCCGATCTTCACGGCCGTCCCTCGCCTGTCGTGGTGCGCCTGCTTGAGCTACGGCACCCGGTGGCTTTTGAAAACGCCGACTTCTTCAGCCTCTACGACCGGGCCGAGCAGACACTGTCCAAGGATTGGCTCAGCAGCGAGGAATGGGAGCTGCGTCCCGGCGAACAGCTGGCGCTCAAACTCAGTGTCGAACCCCGTGGCCGTTATGTCGGGGTGCTGGCGGCCTATCGCGATTTGCCCCATGTGCAATGGCGGCTGGTAGTGCCTGTGGCCCCGAGCCAACTGACCCGTGCCGACCTTGTGCTGGACCAGGCGGGTATCCGGATGGCGGCGCCTCAAACCGACACGGCGGAGCATTGAGATGCAGATCCATAACGTTATCTGGCAGGAAGGCATGCTGCTGAGGCCCCAGCACTTGCAGCACAATGATCGCTACTACCATCGGCAACTCAACCGCAGTCGCCTGTTGAGCAGTGATGCCTGGGGCTTCCTGACCTTGGACGTCGATGTGCAATACCTCAACCTGGGCAAGGTCGTGGTCAACCAGGCCAGTGGCGTATTGCCGGATGGCAGTCTGTTCGAACTGAGCGGCGCCATGGAACCCCTGGTGTTGCAGGTACCTGCCAACGCCGGCAGGCAAGCCGTGTACCTCGCGCTGCCCCTGGCGACGGGCAATCAGGTTGAAGTGCGCAGACAGGAGCAAGGCGATGTGCTGGCACGTTATGTCGCCTGTGAAACGGAGATCGGAGACTCCAATGCCGGCGTGGATTCCCGTTGCCAGATCAACTGTGCACGTCCGGATTTACGCCTGATGCTGGGGGAGCAACCGAGTGATCCTTACTACGTGAAACTCCAGGTCGCCCAGGTCCTGGATTCGACCCATGAAGGCGGCGTGACGCTGGACGTGGATTTTGTGCCGACGTTCATCTATCTCCAGGGCTCGGGGTATGTGTCGTCATGCATCAAGGAAGTGATCAGCCTGCTGGCCACCCGTGGCGATGCGATAGCCGCACGCATCCAGGGTTCCGGCGCGTCGGCGGGGGCGCAGGTCGGCGACTTTCTGATGCTGCAATTGATCAATCGTGCGGAATTGATATTGCGTCATTACCTGGGCCAGGCCCAGGTCCGTCCGGAAGCGTTATATCGGGAGTTGCTGGCGATTCTTGGTGAGCTGTCGACGTTCGCCAATGACAACAAACGTGCGCAATTGGCGACGCACTACCGGCATGGTGATCAAGGGGCGAGCTTTCGCGGGCTGATGGAAGGCCTTCGCACGGTGCTGTCGCTGGTCCTGGAACAGCATGCCATTGAGCTGACGCTGCAGCAGCGCCAGTACGGAGTGCTGGTCTGCCCAGTCAGCGATCTCAAATTACTCGGCGCGGCCACGTTTATTTTGGCGGCCACCGCCCAGTGCGATTCGGAGGAGCTGCGCCATCGCCTGCCGGCCCATCTCAAGATCGGCCCCGTGGAACGCATCCGTGAACTGGTGAACCTGCACCTCGCAGGCATCAAGGTCAAGCCGCTGCCGGTAGCGCCGCGTCAGATCCCGTTCCACGCCGGCAAGACCTATTTCATGCTCGAGCTCAGTCCACGGGACATCACGCAGCTGGAGCAATCCGGTGGTTTCGCCTTCCACGCCAGCGGCGAGTTCGCCGAGCTGGAACTCAACTTCTGGGCTATCAGGAACTGAACACCATGACTATGGACAGTGAATACCCGCAGGATGAAAAAACCGTGCTGCTTGACCGTGAAGGGCTGGGCCCGGTGCGGGGCGCCGTCACGGACTACCCGTCGCCGCCTCGCTTCGAGCAGTTGGAAGACCGCATGATCTATACCGCCCACCTGCAGGGCGCACCGCCATTCAAGATGGGGTCGAATATTGTGTTGGCAGCCGCCTGGGAGCTCTTGTTGCAGGTTGTTCAGCTCAAGGCCGGTCCTGGTCGGGAAAGCCTGCAGGCACTCAATGACCAGCTGTCATCGGGCGTCAACGCGTTTGAGGCGCGTGCCTTGCACCAGGGCGTAGAGAACAGTCAGGTGATGTCGGCGCGTTATGTGCTGTGCAGTGTCATTGATGAGGCTGTGGTCACGACGTCTTGGGGCAGTCGTAGCGACTGGTCGAAGACCAGTCTGCTGAGCCGCTTCCATAACGAAACTTTCGGCGGTGAAAAATTTTTCCAACTGCTGGAGCGATTGTCCCGCGACCCCGTCAAGCATGTGGCCATGCTGGAGCTTATGTACGTGTGCCTGTCGTTGGGTTTCGAAGGTAAATATCGCGTCATGGAGCGGGGGCGGGTGCAGCTTGAAACCCTGCACGATGCGGTGTACCGCCAGATCAGGCATGTGCGCGGTGATCGGCTGCCGGTATGCATTTCGCCGGAAACCGGTAGGGCCTCTCAGGCGCGGATTCGCCTTGTCTCCACCACCTGGGTCGTCATCTGTGTAGTGGCCTGTTTGCTCGCGATGTATTCAGGGTTCGCCTGGATGTTGGGCCAGGAGCGCATGACGGCGCTGCAACCTTTTCAATCTTCGGTGTCAGTCCCGTCTCGGACGCCCTTGTAACGCTGGGAGCTAGGTATGAACGCATTCTTCAAGGGCGCGGGCGCGGTGCTGCGCAAGAGTTGGGTCTGGAGCCTGTTACTGGTGCTCTCGAGTACGCTGTTGGTGTGGTTTTTGGGGCCTTTGCTGGCGGTGGATGACTACCGTTTCTGGCAAAGCCCGACCTCCCGTTTGCTGACCATCTGCGGGTTGTTGCTGCTGTGGGGGCTGGCGATGGTCGTGGTGGGCGCACGCCGCTCCGCTCGGGCCGATCAGCCTGAACACCTCGACCGTCATCAGCGGCAGGCGTTGGTCAACAACGAAATAAGCCACGTACGGGGGCGTTTCAAGGAGGCCCTGCTGACGTTGAAGACCTCTCGTCGCTACGGTGAGCACCGTCAGGGCTGGCGCAATGAACTGCCCTGGTACCTGTTGATTGGCGAGCGGAGCAGCGGCAAGACCTCGTTGTTGGCCGCCAGTGGCCTGCAGGCTCCGCTCGATCGGACCGAAGCGGCGTTCCCAAGTACTGCGGCTTACTGTGACTGGTATTTTGCCGACGAAGCCGTGATGGTCGAGATGGCCGGCCGCTACCTGGACCAGCCTGACCCCGCGGTAGATGGGGCGGGATGGTCGACATTGCTGGGCCTGCTCAAGGCGTGGCGCAGAACACGGCCGCTCAATGGCGTGGTGGTGACGCTGTGCGTCGACACGCTTTTGCGCAGCAGTGAACACGACCTGGAGCTTCACGCGCGTCACGTGCGTACCCGCTTGCAGGATATCCAGCAGACACTGAATGTGGATGTGCCGGTTTACCTGGTATTGACCCAGGCTGATCGGCTGGCTGGGTTTGCCGAGTTCTTTGATGCGCTGCAGGGCGACAGCACCGAAGATGTGCTGGGTGAGCGTCTGGTTGCAGGCCCGGCCGGCACTGATATTGAACAGGTACGCGAAGCATTCGAAGCCCTGCTGCAACGCCTGGGAGCCGAGTTGATCCCGCGCTTGCACCAGGAGCGAAACCTTGAGCGCCGTGGCCGGATGCTGGATTTTCCTCGGCAGGTTGCACGCCTCGGCGACTGTCTGTGCGTGTTTATCGAGGCTGCGTTTTCCGCCCATCGCCATCAGCGTATCAACGGTTTGCGAGGGTTCTACCTGACCGGTGCGAAGAGCGGCGATGTACGTCCCCATTTTGTCCAGGGCCTGTTCAATCGCGTGGTTTTCGCGCAGGCCGATCTTGCCGGGTTGCATACGCCGGAGCGTCGGCGCCTACGTCGACGCCATGGGTTATTGGCGCTGGCCGCATCTGTCGTGATCGCCGCGGCGGGGGCGCTGTGGCTGCACAGTTACTCGTTCAACCATCAGCGACTGGTGCAGCTTCAGGCGTTGACCCAACCCGAGTCCGCCATTCGCCCCGGTTCGGACCCGAGCCAGACGTTGCTGGCGCTGCTGGACAGTCGCTTGGCGGCGACAGCCGTATTTCCGCTGCCGGCGCAGGTGCGGTGGGTTGATCGGGCGGGCTTGTATCAAGGGGATGTCAGTCGTCCACCATTGACTAGTGCCTATGAACACGCTTTGCATCAACAATTGCTGCCCTACGTGACCACATTACTTGGAGAACAGGTGCGAGCGAGCCTGGGAGACCGTGAACGGCTGCTGGACAGCCTGCGCGCCTACCTGATGCTCAACCTGCCCGAACGACGTGATGCCAGTTGGCTGGCGGAGCAGGTGGCTGGGCAGTGGGCTACCGGGTACGCGGGGGAAGTTGCGGCGCATAAACGCCTGGCCGGACACTTTGCTCGGCTTCTTGAGCAAGGGTTCCAGGCGCCGTTGAACGATGAACTGGTCGCCCAGGCTCGCCTGGCGTTACGGGGTGAGTCACTGGCAGAGGTGGTCTACCGTGCACTGCGGGAGCAAGCCCGGAACCTGGAGCCTTACCGCCTGGCCGAAGGTCCCGCATTTTCCAGGGTTGAGCGACCCATCCCGGGTTTCTACACAAAAAAATACCTGCAGTTTTTCGAAACGCAGGGCCCTCAGTGGGTCAATGCCATTGCCCAGGACAACTGGGTGCTGGGGGAAGCCACCGACCTGAGTGTCATGGACTTACGCAAACTCATGCTGGAGCTGGAACAGCGCTATTTCAGCGAATACGCCGATGCCTGGAGTGATGCCCTGGGGCGAATCAGGCTGTTGGAAAGTGACAGTCTGAGACGCGGCACGGAGCAGCTTGCGAGCCTTACATCCGCTCAGTCGGCGTTGGTGCAGCTGTTGCAGCAGGTGCGTGAAAACACACGACTGATGCCGCTTCACGAACAACTGGGTACGGTGAGCCAACAGGTCGCAGAGTCAAGCGAGAAGGTATCCGGCGCGCTGGCCAAGGCGTTACCGCGCCAAGCGTTGCCCGATAATGCCCGGCGCGCGTTGCAACGCCGCTTCGAGCCTCTGCATCAGTTGCTCGATGAAGAGCAGAACCCCGGGGTCGAGTTGACGCAGGCATTGCGCCTGCTCGATGAGCTGTACCTGCAATTGTCGACACTGAGCCGGGACAGTTCACCGGAGCAGGCCGCGTTCAAGCTGGCCAGGCAGCGGATGGATGGGCAGCAGCCGCTATTGGGCAACCTGCGTGATGCGGCAGCGCGCTTGCCGCAACCACTCAGTGGGTGGTTCGAAGGTATTGCCGAGCAAAGCTGGCGCCACCTGCTTGATAACGCCTATGGGTACGTGAATCAGCGTTATCAAAGCGAGGTGTACGGCTTTTATACGAAGGCGATCCAACACCGCTACCCGTTCAACGCCCATGCTGGCAGCGATGTCGCCCTGGACGATTTCCAGGCGTTCTTCAAACCGAAGGGGGCCATGGAGCGTTTTTATGACGGTTATCTGCGGCCGTTTGTCAGTGTCGAGGGCACCCGCTATCGCTTGCGCGCCCTGGAGGGGCGCAGCTTGCCGATGTCACGTTCGTTGCTGGACCAACTGACCAGGGCCCAGACCATTCGCCAAGGTTTTTTCAACGAGGAGCGGGGTGATTGGGCCGTCAGGTTTACGCTGGCGCCCTATAGCCTGGATCAAGCCGTCAGCCGGGCAACGTTGCAGGTGGGCAGTCAGCAGTTGGAGTACCGGCATGGCCCGATCGTGCCGATGGTGTTCCATTGGCCGAACGCGTCCGGAAATGGGCGCACCAGCCTAGTGCTGGAACGCGGCGCCGAGCGGCCATTGGGCATCGAAAAAGACAGTGGCACCTGGTCGTTGTTCCGGTTCTTCGAGCTGATGCAAAGCGAGCCTGCCAGCGGCAGGGACGCGCAGATACTCAAGGCCGACCTGGCTGGCCTCCGTGCTAATTACCTGCTCACCAGCCAGGGTAACCCCAGCCCTTTCCAGATCGCGACATGGCGCACCTTCCGCCTGCCGGAGCAATTGTGAACCGGGCGCTGCGTTGGCGAAGTGCAGGGCGCACGGCGCAAGGCAAGGGCCGTGCGCGCAACGAGGATGCATGGCTTGATTGCCCGCAACGCGGGTGTTGGGCGGTCGCCGATGGCATGGGCGGCCATCGTGCCGGGAATGTGGCCAGTCAACGGGTGGTCAGCAGTCTTGCCGCACTGCCAGCCCATGGGGGCTTCGAGCAACGGATCGACGCGGTGCGACGCTGCTTGCGCGAACTCGACAGCCAATTGCAAGCCGCCGATGGCCTGGCGGGCATCATGGGCAGTACGGTGGTTGTACTGTTACTTGAACACGACCGTGCAGCCTGTATCTGGGCAGGTGACAGTCGATGCTACCTCTGGCGCAGTCAGTGCCTGTATCAACTGTCGCGCGACCACTCTTTGCAGCAGCAACTGATGGATAAGCAGCAACTGAGCCTGGAACGCGCTCGGGCTCATCCGGACGCCAGGGCCCTCACACGCGCCATTGGTGCCCGACAGCCACTGAGCCTCGAGATACTGGAGTTCTGTGCCCATCCAGGGGATGTGTTTTTACTCTGCAGTGATGGCCTGTATCAGGGGCTCAGCCACAGTGAGCTGGGGAGCGCCATGAGTGCGGGTACGCCGCGCAAGGTGGTGGAGCGCTTGTTCAGCGACGCGTTGCGGGCGGCGGCGAAAGATGACCTGACCGCCGTGGTGGTCCAGCGATGAACGCAGCAGCGGGCCCGCCGAGCCTGCTTGCGGGCCGCTATCAGCTTGAACGGATCCTCGGTTCAGGTGGGATGGGCGTGGTGTATCGCGCCCGGGACCTGCTGCATGAAGCGTTCGGCGAGCCGGACTGCCGTGTGGCGCTGAAGCTGTTGGGCGAGACACTCTCCGCGTGCACCGATGCGCATTTATTGTTGTACAGCGAGTTCGCCCTGACCCGCAGCCTGCGCCATGACCACGTGGTGCGCGCATTTTCTTTCGAGGTAGACACGGCCCACCAAGTGGCATTCTTCACCATGGAAGTGATGCCCGGCCTGACCCTCGACCGCATGCTCCCGGAACGCCCGCAAGGCCTGCCGTGGCAGGAGCTGCAACCGATGGCCGTGCAATTGCTGGATGCGCTGGCTTACACGCATCGGCAAGGCGTCCTGCATGGCGATGTGAAACCGGCGAATATCATGGTGGGGGAGCAGGGGGTGCGCTTGTTTGATTTTGGCCTGGGCCATGCCGAGGCGCAGGCAGGGGTTGGTTTACCGGGTTTGAGCCGCAGTCGCTTGAATGCCTGGACGCCTGCGTATGCGGCACCGGAGCTGATGGCCGGAGGGTTGCCGTCAGCCAGCGCGGACCTGTATGGGGTTGCGTGTGTGTTGTATGAGCTGGCCGAGGGACGGCGTCCCGGCGAGCGCCAACGCAATCAGCGGTTGCCGAGACCTCGGCAACTGCCCAGGCATTGCTGGCCAACGTTGTGCGCCGCACTGGCGATGGACCCGGAGCAGCGAAGGGTATGTGTCGCCGAGTTGCGCGAAGTCCTGGGCGGCAGGCGACGTCGCTGGTTCCTGGGGTAACGCGTCAATCGGCCAGGTCATGCAGTTGGCAGTATTCGACCCAACTCAGGCCGGCCATCTGCGCCACTTCCTTATGCACCTCAAGGCGCTGGGCTTCAAAGGCTTCGCCGGATTCGGCGGTCAGTTTGAGGGTTAACTCCCAGGCAAACAGGCCCTGGCGCTCGGCTTCCGCTTCGAAGGCTTCATGCAGCCGTTCGGCACGGTATTGCGCCAGGGTTTCGCCCTTGGCCTGGGCGGCCAGCGGGTTCAGGGTGTTAAGTTCAGTGGCGACATCGGGATGTTCGTCGAGGAATCTGTCCAGCGCGAGCTGATGGTTATCACCGGGTTGTGACAAGGGCTTACTCCAAACAAAGGCAACGGTAGGGTGACACTCGGATAATGCCCATTGAAGCAGATTCGGACATTGGCCCAGGTCGGAACATTCAATTATTTGGAAAAAACACGGAATTGCCTGTCATCCAATACGGAAAAATCACTTAGATGCGTGGCAAAAGGCTTTCGCTCATCGTGCCTGGACGTGTAGCGTTAGCCCGGTGTTTCCGGCCCTGCCTTCCAAGGACAGTGGGCGATGGGCAGAGGGATGGGTCATGGCGCAAACGCTGTTCAAACTTTTCTTCACCCAGCGCCTGGCCGCCCTGGCCGGCACCGAGTCGCTGCGGGCGATTCGCGAAGGGCTGTTGTGGATCCTGCCGTGCCTGCTGGTGTCGGCGGGCTTTCTGATCTTGTCTGAATCTGCCCGCGTGCTGGGCTTCGACCCGCATTGGGTGACGTTCCTGGCCGGGCTGCACAACCAGATCAGTTCCGTGATCCCGCTGCTGGTAGCCGCTTCGATTGGTTATATGCTGGCGATCCAGCATCGACTCCCACAGCTGCCCGTCGCGTTCCTGTGCCTGGCCCATGTGGTGGTTGCGACGTTTATCCTGCGTGACTACCCCCGGGCCTCAGCCACCTTCGTGCTGTTCATTGCAATTGCCTCGCCGCTGCTGAATGTGCCGGCCATTGCCTGGCTGCACCGTTATCGCTGGACTCGGCTGGTCAACGAAGAGCTGGTAGGGCACAACCTGCGGGGCACCATCAATATGGTCGTGCCGGGCGTCATCACCGCCTTGGCGTTGGTGAGCGTGCTGTCCTTGCTGCTGCAGATCCCTTATGTGGCACAGCTCCAAGGGCCCCAGGTACTCGATGCCCTGGAGTCGCCGTACGGCAGCGGTTTGTTTGTGACCTTGATGAATTCACTGCTGTGGTTTTTCGGGATCCACGGCGTGTACGCCATGCAGCCGCTGTTCAATGTGCTGGATCAGGCGGTGGTGCTGAACAGTGCTGCACTGGCGGCGGGTGAGCCGATCAAGTATGTGTTGAACGGCGGTCTGTTGGGCAGCTTTGCGTTTATCGGTGGCTCGGGCGGCGCATTGTGCCTGTTGCTGGCGATCCTGCTGTTCTCCAAGAGCCAGTCCATGCGCCTGTTGGCGGTGGCGAGTTTGCCGCTCTCACTGTTCAATGTCAGTGAAGTACTGTTGTTCGGTTTGCCGATCATCCTTAACCCGCGTTTGTTCATACCGTTTCTGATCGTACCCGCGTTGAACGCCATGCTGGCGTTGACGGTGGTGCAGATGGGGTGGGTGTCGCCGGCGGTGGTCAGCGTGCCGTTTACGGCGCCGGTGCTGCTCAATGCCTATCTGAGCACCCACGGTGATTGGGTAGCGGTGGGCCTTCAAGTGGCGTTGCTGGGGCTGGGCACGCTGGTGTATGCGCCGTATGTGCGCGCGATCCACCGCCAGGCCACCGAAGGGGGCACGGTGTACCTCAAGTCCCTGGACATGACCTTCCGTGGCCTTGAGGAAAAGGGCCGTCTGCGCGAGCTGGACCCGGTGCTCGCGTCCCACAAGACCCTGGCGCGCCAGGCCAATGAACTGAGCCGCATCCAGCAGATCAGCGACTACGAGTTCTATCTTGAATTCCAGCCACAGGTCTCGACCCGCACTGGCTTGTGCACCGGCTGTGAAGCACTGATGCGTGCCCGTGATGCCGACGGAAAAGTGCATTCGCCGTGGGAGTTCCTGCAGTGGCTGGCCCAGGCGCATTTGATGCCGGATGTGGATGTATGGGTGGCATCCCAGGCGGTTCGCCAGTACCAGAAGTGGCAGAAACTCGGTTTCAGCTTACCGATGACCATCAATATTTCCAGTGCGACCCTGACCGACGCCGCCTATGGCGAACGCCTGGTGGACATCCTCGCCCAGGCCCGCGGGCAGGTCTCAGTAGAAATCACCGAAGATGCGCTGGTGAGTGATATCCAGGTCACACGCCAGACCATTCAGAAGCTGCAAGCCATCGGTGCCAAGGTCTATATCGATGATTTCGGCACCGGGTTCTCGGCCCTGAGTTACCTGCACCAATTTCCCGTGGACTTCATCAAGATCGACCGTAGCTTTGTGGTGGCGCAGCATGACCCCAAGGGCGCCCAGGTCATGACCGGCATGCTGCGCTTTTGTGAGGCGTTGAATCTGGGCGTGGTGGTGGAAGGGGTGGAGACGGCCGAGCAGCTGGCCTTCCTGAATACGGGTGCCGATTTGATTATTCAAGGCTGGTATTTCAGCAAGGCGCTGCCGGACGATCAGTTGCAAGGCTTTGTGCGTGAGCGCGAGGCCCTGGCGCAGGGCTAGTAACCGCGCCGGACCTGCTCGATGTCCTCGACCAGCGCGTCGATACCGGCCAGGCGCGCACGGTTGTCGTGGTCCCAGGGGTGGAAGCCGGGTTTGAAGTAGTGCAGCCACGGCACCAGCATGCGTGGGAAGACTCCCTTGGGCCCATACAGAAACTTCAGCATGCGCCAGAAGCCTTTCAGGTGCCCGCCCGACTTGCGGTCGGCAATCAGCAGGCGCACGTGGAAGTCGAACACCACCAGCCAGAATAACAACGTGGTGAACAGCATGGTCCCGGTGCGCAGCAAGTAGCGCTTGGGGCCGGGCTTGATCACGCTGTTCCAGACGTCAAACGCCACCGCCTTGTGTTCGGTTTCCTCCAAGGCGTGCCAGTACCACATCTGTTGGTAGCCCTTGAGTGAGTCGCCGAAGCGCGACGGGTCGCTCAACAGGATTTCGGCAAGCATCGCCGTGTAGTGTTCAAGGGCAATGGTCACCGCGAGGTTGAAGGACGCCGGCAAGTGTTTTTTCTGCAGGTCGAGGATGAACTTCAGGCGCCGGTCGAGGGCGTGCGCGGGCAGCCCCGCGGCTTGCAGCAAGTCGTTGTAGGCCACGTGCTCGCGGCTGTGCATGGCTTCCTGGCCGATAAAACCCTGGATCTCTTTCTTCAGTTCAGGGTCGTCGATGCGCTGGCGGTAGTGGCGCACACTGTCCATGAAAAACAGCTCGCCCTGCGGAAACAGCAGCGACAGGGCATTGAAGAAATGCGTGATGAACGGGCCTTGCTCGTGCCAGTCCTTGATGCGTTCGGCAGGCAGGGCGAAATGGATGTCACGGCGGATCGGCAACATGCTGCGTGCTCCTGTTCAGAGACGGGACTCGTCGTTGGTTTCAAACACCCGCGTGCGGGGCTTCGGGGCCATGCGCCTGCTGGCGAACACCACCAAGGCTTGATAGGCCGCCGGCAGGCAACGGGCGAGCAGGTCGAGGAAATAGGCGTCGCGGCCGATCAGCACGCGACGTTTGTTTTTACGTACGCCGTGCAGGATCACCTTGGCGGCCTGGTCGGCGTCGGTAATGAAGAGCTTTTCGAAGTCGGCGCGGGCCTGCTGTTCGCTGTGGATCAGGAAGCCGGTCATGTTCGCGTCGATACGGCTGCTGCGGCAGATATCGGTGCGAATGCCGCCGGGGTGCACGCAGGTGGCCGAGACACCGCAGCGTTGCATGTCCAACTCCTGGCGCAGGGATTCGGTGAAGCCGCGCACGGCGAACTTGGTCGCGTTGTAGCCGCTCATGCCAGGCTGGGCGAACAGGCCGAACACGCTGGAGGTGTTGATCACGTGGCCCTCGCCGCCGGCTTTCAAATACGGCAGGAATGCCTTGGTGCCGTGCACCACGCCCCAGAAGTTGATGCCGACGATCCATTCCAGGTCGGCGTAGTCCACGCCCTCGACAGTGCTCGACAGGGCAACCCCGGCATTGTTGAACACCAGGTTGACCTTGCCGTGGTCGGCCATGCAGCGCGCGGCCCAATCCTCCATGGCCTGGCGGTCGGACACATCGAGCACCTGGGTAGTGATCAATACGGGCGCCAGGGTTGAGGTCTTGATCAGCGCCAAGGTCTGCTCCAGCCCCTGGCTGTTTTTGTCGGCCAGCGCCAGGTGGCAACCTTCCCGCGCCAGGGCCAATGCCAGCGCTCGGCCCATGCCGGATGCCGCACCGGTAATCGCGGCTACGCGGTCGTTGAATGATTTCATGACAGGCTCCCTTCAGGCGTGGAGTGGGGCGTCGCCAGGGGGCGGTTGGGCGCGTCGCCCGGTTGCCGGTTGGCGACATAATCCTTGAGCGCAAACTGCCGGGTGACCTGCTTGAAACGCCAGGTCGAGCCGGGCCATAGGGTGGTGTTCTTGCCGGTGCGCGGGTCGAGGTACCAGCTTTGGCAACCGCCGGTGCTCCAGATGGTGCGTTTGAGCTTGGCTTGCAACTGCTGGTTGTAGGCGCTCTCCACGCCGACTTTGACGTCCACTGTGGCGATGCCGTGCCGTTGCATGCGCTGGAGGGCGTCGAGGATGTAGGTCACCTGGGCTTCGATCATCAGGATCATCGAGTTATGCCCCAGGCCGGTGTTGGGCCCGATGATCAGGAACAGGTTGGGATAGCCGGGCACCGTCGTGCCTTTGTAGGCGTGCGCGCCGTCTTGCCAGGTGTCCATCA
This sequence comes from Pseudomonas sp. QC2, assembly GCF_002859085.1. Lineage (NCBI taxonomy): Bacteria > Pseudomonadati > Pseudomonadota > Gammaproteobacteria > Pseudomonadales > Pseudomonadaceae > Pseudomonas > Pseudomonas sp. QC2. The sequence continues at coordinate 103,342 of NZ_PKKS01000010.1, read as the reverse complement.
AGTCCACGCCGCCGCGCCCGATGATGCAGTCGCGGGGTAGGGGATCGGTGGCCTGGAAGCCGGTGCCGAAGATCAGGCAGTCCGCCGGATGCTTGATACCGTCGGCGGTGATTACGCCGTCGGCCTCGATGCGCAGCACGCGCTCGGTGACCACCTCGACATTGCTGCGCGACAGCGCGGGGTAGTAGTCATTGGAAATCAGCACGCGCTTGCAGCCGATGGTGTAGTCCGGGGTCAGGGTCTTGCGCAGGGACGGGCGAGCCACTTGTTTGTGCAGGTGGCGCAGGGCGATTTTCTGCACCATTTTCATCAGGCGTGGGTGTAAGGCAAAGCCGACGACACGGCCTTCCAGTGCCCAGTAAAAAGCGCCGCGTACCAGGCGTTGGGTAAAGGGCAGGTGCTTGAACAGCCAGCGTTCAAAAGGTGAGATCGCCCGGTCGGGTTTGGGCATGATCCACGGTGGGGTGCGTTGGAACAGGTCCAGATGGGCCACGTGCGGCGCGATCTTCGGCACGAACTGAATGGCACTGGCGCCGGTGCCGATCACCGCGACGCGCTTGCCCTTCAAGGCATAGTCGTGGTCCCACTGTTGGGAGTGAAAGCGCTTGCCCTTAAAGCTGTCGAGACCTGGAATGTCCGGCAACGCCGGGCGCGACAGACCGCCCATGCCCGACACCAGCACCCGCGCACTGACCTGGCGGCCATCGCTGAAGCTCAGTTGCCAGCGTTGCTGGGGCTCATCGAACACCGCGCGCTCGAGGCCCATGCCAAAACGCAGGTAGGGCGCCAACCCGAAGCGCGTGGCGCATTGCTCCAGGTAAGCACGGATTTCCGCTTGCGGCGCGAACTGCCGTGTCCAGTCCGGGTTGGGCGCAAACGAAAACGAATACACATGGGACTGCACGTCGCAGGCGCAGCCGGGGTAGTGGTTGTCCCGCCACGTGCCGCCGAGGGTGTCGGCCTGCTCGGCGATAAAGAAGTCGGTGAACCCGGCTTCCTTGAGCTTGATCGCCATGCAGAGCCCGGCAAAGCCTGAGCCGATGATGGCGATGTCGATTGAATCACTCTGGGCATTCATAAGCATTCCTTCGTGGGCATCGGGGTGCTCCTTTTCTTGTTGTGTCTTTTAGATAGAACACCATTGCAAAGAAAAATTGAATTACTTATTTTAAAAAAGATTTTAAATAATCTACCTGAAAATATCGCCTACGCTAGTCCCAGGTTCCTCATGTGCGACTTGTCCGACGGACAGGCACGACGTTCGGGTCCAGGGTGTGGACGATGGCTGAGGCCTTGATCAATACCGGTCGGGTCGCCAGCAGCGGGGATGCAGAGGACCGAGCTATGGCTGTTGAATGGGTTATCGCGGCGGCTGTGTTGATAGGCGCGAGCGCGGTTTTATGGGGGTTCAGCGTCTGGATGACGCGGCGCATTGAAGCCGCCGTTCCGAACAATGGGCGTTTTGTGGAGGTCGACGGCGAGCGCTTTCATTATTACGAGGAAGGCAAGGGCCGTCCGTTGGTGATGATTCATGGGCTGATGGGCAGCAGTCGCAACCTGACCTATGCCTTGTCCGGGCAATTGCGTGAGCACTTTCGCGTCATCACCCTCGACCGACCGGGGTCCGGCTATTCCACGCGCCATACAGGCACCGCCGCCGACCTGCCGGCCCAGGCGCGGCAAGTGGCAGCCTTTATTCACACCCTGGGCCTGGATAAACCGCTGGTGCTGGGGCATTCCCTCGGTGGCGCGATTTCCCTGGCGCTGGCCCTTGACCATCCCCACGCGGTATCCGGGCTGGTGCTGGTGGCGCCATTGACCCATCCCCAACCCACCTTACCCCTGGTGTTCTGGTCGCTGGCCGTGCGACCGGCCTGGCTGCGGCGGTGGGTGTCCTACACGCTGACCGTGCCCATGGGGCTGTTGACGCGCCGTGCGGTGGTCAAGGGAGTGTTTGCACCGGACAGTGCCCCTGAGGACTTCGCCACCCGCGGCGGCGGGCTGCTGGGCATGCGTCCCGAGAACTTCTATGCCGCGTCCAGCGAGATAGCGCTGGTCAACGACGAGCTGCCGGACATGGTCAAGCGCTACCCGCAACTGACGCTGCCCATCAGCCTTATCTATGGCGCACGCGATAAGGTCCTGGACTTTCGTAAACACGGTCAGGCCCTGGCCGACAAGGTCCCGGGCCTGAAGCTGCAGGTCGTGGAAGGGCGCGGGCATATGCTGCCGATTACCGCCACTGAGAGGGTGGTGGAGGCGGTGCACCAGTTGGCCAAGCGTGCGCGGCCGCTGGAAACAGCCGAGATCCTGCATCCGCCGTTTGCCTTGGCAAACAAATAATCGTGGCCTTTATTGCGGGTTGTACGGTCCGAAATGCTTGCGCTAGAGACCTGACCAAACGGCTGAAAAAGAGACTGCATGGTCACGTAGGAAAGGCCTCGAAAAAATAGTTGACGACCTATCGATTCCGCGCTATTTATTTAAAAAAATATTTCAATGTTTGTTTTGAAATGATTTTTGAAATGCCTAAGAGCGAATAAAAATGAAAAAAACGTCTTTTATCGCATGGTTGATTCCCCGGAGCATTCAGTGCTCCCTGAACCTGCTTTCCGCTGCCCTGCCACGGAGGCTGCCATGAATCAGACACTGGCAGCCCCAAGCATATGGACCGACGGCAAGCGTCATCTGTGGTGGCTGGGCATCATGCCCCTGGCCACTCCATTGCTCTCGGGTGCCCTGGCCATCACCACCGGTATCCAATCCCTCTGGTGGGTCGGTGTGCTGGTGATCTTCGGCTTGATCCCGCTGATCGACGGCCTGCTCGGTGAAGACGTGAGCAACCCGCCCGAATCCGCCGTCGGCCACCTTGAGTCCCAACGCTACTACCGTTGGATCGTCTACACCGGCGTGCTGTTCGTCATCTCCTCTGTGGTGATCACCGGCTGGCTCGCCGCCGGCGGTATCGACTGGATCATCCAGGGTGGCCTGTTGCAGGCTACCGCTAACCTAGAACCGTCCAGTTGGCTGTCCCACGCCGCCAGTTACATCACCGCCCGCACGCAGCTGCATGGCGAACCGAGCTGGTTCACCTACCTGGGCATGGCGATGTCGACCGGTGCCGCCACCGGCATCGCGATCAACACCGCCCACGAACTGGGTCACAAACCCAATGCGCTGGAAGTGTTTCTCGCCAAGGTCACGCTGGCCCCGACCTTCTACGGGCACTTCTACACCGAACACAATCGTGGCCATCACGTGCGCGTCGCCACGCCGGAAGACCCGGCCAGCTCGCGCCTCGGGGAGAGCTTCTGGGCCTTCCTGCCACGTTCGGTATGGTTCAGTGCCCGTTCGGCGTGGAACCTGGAGCGTGAACGCCTGCGTAAACTCGGCCTGCCGGCGTGGCACTGGCAGAACGGCGTGCTCAGCGCTTGGATGTACAGCGTGGTGCTGTGGGGGGCGATGATCGCCTGGCTGGGGGGGGCCGTGATTCCGTTCCTGATTATCCAGGGCATCTACGGTTTCTCGCTGTTGGAGGTCGTCAACTACGTCGAACATTACGGGCTTAAACGCCAGAAGTTACCCAATGGGCGTTATGAGCGGTGTTCGCCACGGCATTCGTGGAACAGTAATCGCATTGTTACCAATATCTTCCTGTTCCAGTTACAGCGTCACTCTGATCACCATGCTAACCCGACCCGTAGTTATCAGTCGTTGCGCCATTTTGATGAGTCGCCGCAACTTCCTTACGGTTACGCAAGCATGATTGTCTGGGCGTACGTGCCTTACTTGTGGCGCCGCCGCATGGACCATCGAGTGCTGAATCATTACGGCGGTGATATCACCCTGGCGAATCTTCAGCCGTCACAGCGGTTGAAGTATTTGGAGAAGTACAGCAACAGCGCCACACCGTTCTAAGTTTAAGTAACACGTTGTTTGCGTACTCGGGCTTGTATTCCGTGCAGGTTTCTGTCGCCCGAGGTTTTCCAGATCAGTGGCAAGAAAGTTGTTTGACCCGAACAAAAATAATTAAAGGGAAGGACGTACACGATGCAAGCACCTGCCAAGTTCACCACCCATATCGTATTGGCCGCGCTGGGCCTGATCGCCTATCACCAGGCCCAGGCTGCGCGCATCGAACCCGCCGGCAGCGCCTTTACGGCCCAAGGCCCTATCAGTTTTTCCAAAGGCGCGCTGATCAGCGCCGATTGCACCATCAAGGTGGCGGGCAAAGTCGCGGCGGATGGTACTTCGGTGAATGTCGACACCGTCGAATTCGAGGGCGGCCTCAAGTGCAGCCGGGTCGAAGCGATCAACTTGCCCTGGGTATTAGTCGCCAAAGACACCAAAAGTGGCTCCATGTCGAAGATCAGCGTGGACGTGCACGCGTTTGGCCTGGGCGGCAAGTGCGGGCCCTCTACCGCCAACGGCACGTGGGACAACGCCACCGGCAAGTTGGAAGCCGCCAATGTCCCGATCGGCGAAGACTGCAAGATCAAGACGGTGTCGATCAAGATGCCGCCGAACTTCAAGGTTGTTGAATAAGCGTCGAATGCGACTGCGGTAATTGAATTGAGATTTGGCTGGAAAGGGAAGTTCTGCAGTTTCACCGTGACCTCTCGTTCATGGCCATTACCCCTGGCGAAATGACTTCGCCATAACATGTGAGGAAAAACAATGAAAAGCTTGAAAACCCTCGTTTGTGCAACGTCGTTCGCCCTGTGCTTCGGCGCCGTTTCGATGGCCAATGCGGCCACTATCGCACCGGCCGGTGCTGCATTCACGACGGCAGGTTCGATTACTGTTACCTCGCCTGCCTCCCTGAACCTTCCGGTCACCTGCAGCATCGTCTTTACCGGGACTGTTGCAGCCAACGGCTCTGGCGCATCCATCACCGGCGCCACTGTCAGTGGTTCCAACTCGCTCTGCGCCGTGCCTGTGTTGCAGGGGCTGCCATGGTCGCTCGCCGTCACCGGCGGTGGCCCGACTGCCTTTACCGGCACGGTTTCGGGCGTGAAATTCAAGATCCTGTCTGACTGCAGCGCTTCACCCGTGACAATCAATGTGGGCTTCAACAACAGCACCAATACTCTGAGCGTGCCAAGCGCCCAGACCGTGGGCTCGTGCAAGATCACGGCGCTGACTGCGGTGCCAAACCCTGCCTTTACCGTTTCTCCATAAGCGGTGTAACGCGCTTGACGTGATGATCACACGTTGAAAAAAGCAAGTGCCTCGAAAGAGGCACTTGTTGCGGCAGGCCAGATAGGAACGCCCGACTCTGGTGGATAAAAATAATAAGGAGTGGATCATGAATAATAAGAAACAACCGGCGCGCACGTTGTTGAGCCTGGCGATCATGGGGGGGCTCCTGGCTGCAACAGGCACCGTGCAAGCTGGCGGGTTCTCAACTCCGACTTTCGGGGCGGAAGGGTGGGGACGTGCGTTCGGTGGTGGTTCCATGTTTAAAAATGATCCGTCAGCGGCCTATAACAACCCGGCGGCGATGGCGTTCATTGACCACAATATCTCGCAGTTCAACGTTGACTATGCGCGCATCAATATCAAGTACAAGGGAACTGCCAAAGACTATGCGGGCAACCCTACTTCAACAACGACCATCGACCCGGATACGTTTGCTTTCAACTCGGTGCCCCGCACGGGTGACGGCGGGCAGGGTGGTTTTACCGCCTGGCTGCCGACTGGGTTTATGGTCATGCCCATCGGTGACCGCTTCGCGTTTGGCCTGAGTCAGGTCGTGCCCATGGGCGCACGTACGACGTGGGATCAGGACTGGAAAGGGCGGGACTTCGCGGTTGACACACGTATCGAAACCGTCGGATTGACAGGGTCGCTGTCATTCAAGGTCAATGATGAATTTTCTATCGGCGGTGGTGCCATTGTTCAGCACACCAAAGGTTTCGTCAGCCAGAACGTTGACTTATATGCTGCTGCCGCACTTGCTCCGAATTCGATCCCATTCCCGGCGGGGATTGGTTATTCGTTGATGCGAGTCAAAGTCGATAATACCTCGGTAGGCTGGTTTGCCGGCCTGGCCTGGAAGCCCACACCACAAGACACCCTGGGCTTGAACTACCACGCCAAGATCAAGAATAAACTTGAGGGTAAATACAACATCTACGCCGACCCAGGGTCGCAGGCCCTGATTGACGGCGGATTGCCGGGTATTTTGTACCCGGGCCTGAATCTTCAAATGCAGGGTAAAGCCACGACGCAGCTGGATGTGCCTGCCAATGCCTCTTTCGACTGGGTGCACCAGTTCACTGATCGTTTTACCCTTGGTGCGAGCGTCACCTGGACCCAGTGGTCATCGTTCAAGAGCCTGACCCTGAAGTCCGAGGGCTCGACGATTGTTGCGATTCCCTATAACTACAAAGATGCCTGGATGGTCTCGCTGGGTGGCGACTACAAACTCACCGACGACTTCACCCTGCGCGCCGGTGTCGCCACTGACCAGACACCCACCCGTAACTCCACCCGTGACCCGCGTATCCCGGACGGTGATCGCATCTTCACGTCTCTGGGCTTCGGTTACAAAATCCGGGCTATCCCAGGCCTGGGTATCGACGGGTCCTACTCTCACCAGTTCGTGGAAAAGGCCAAGTTGAAGACGCACAACCAGGACCGTCTAGGTGGTGCAACGCTGGATGGGAAAGCCGATGCCTACGGCGATGTCGTCAGCCTGGGGGTCACCTACGAGTTCTGATCCCCGCAACACCCCGCAATGCCCGTGTGAGCGGCTAGTCAGCGCCTCTTTCTGCGGGTTCACGCGCTCACTGCATCGACGGGTCGCCCTGGCGACCCGTCCGGTTACATTGGCTCCGGCCTAGTCAGCCGCTGCCTACCTCGACGCTCAACGCTCCTGCGGCTGGGCGTGTACTGCTTGTCACCCCATCGGTGTTGATCACCGCTCGCTGTGCCACCTATCTCGCCTTATTGCCCCCTCATATTCCGATATAGCGGTATATCGTTTTCCCTGCCTATGTAACAAAATTTTGGCGGTAACATAGTTTTTCATCGCTCAGATTTTTCCTATTCCGGCGCATGCTTAGTTGCAAGAAAGTTGTTCTACCCGAACAAATACAATTTCAAGGGAAGAACACTCACTATGCAATTGCCCAGCAAATTGCCCACGCACGTTCTATTGCGTATGTCCGGCCTGATCGCCTATTGCCATGGCCCTTACGGTCATCGCCGCCGATTGCACCCTCATTCAAAGTTGTCCGAGAAGTCCAGTTTTACTGGGGCTTGATAATTGAGTTGATGATTTGATCTGGTCGAGAAGTTTCGTTGTCTTATCGTGACTTCTTAATTAGGTCATTACCCCTGGCGAATAACTCGCCTTTCTATGTAAGGAATAGCAATGATGAACTTGAAATCTCTTGTGTCGTTGTCTGCCCTGGTTGTTTGCATGGGTGCCGCTTCCATGGCCAATGCGTACAGCATCACGCCCATCAACACCAACTTCACCGCGCCAGGCACGATCTCGGTGAAATCGCCGTCCTCCTACCAGGCCCCCGTTAACTGTGGGGCTACCTTCACCGGTAACGTCGACGCCTCCGGCGTCGCGAAAATCACCGGCGTTGCCATCACCGGCGGTGGTCTTTGCGACCTGCCCAAGATCACTGGCCTGCCTTGGACATTGACGGCTAATGGTGTCGCGGTCGGCTCAGTGTCGAATGTCGGGTACACCATCGCCGGTTCGATTCTCTACCCCGTCTCCAATTGTGGCGCTTCCACCATCACCGCCAACTACAGCGGTGGCGTGTTGACGGCTTCCAATCAGTCCCTGGCAGGCAACTGCACGGTGGTGAGCCTGAGCGTCAAGCCTACTCCGGCATTCACCGTTGTTCCCTGATTGTTCCTGGATAGCGACTGAAACCAAGGGCTGATCGCCCGCTGAAAGACGGGCGCCTCAACGAGGCGCTCGTCGACGATAGGGCTCGGGCGGTTGAGTGAGAGAGCAGTAAGGAGTCGGGTATGAATGATAAGAAACGACAGCTACAGGTTTTCCTGGGACTGGCGTTGATGGGCGGGCTGACGACCGCAGTGCCTGTGCAGGCTGGCGGTTTTTCCACGCCGACGTATGGGGCTCCAGGCTGGGGGCGAGCGTTCGCTGGCGGCTCGCTGTTCAAGAACGATCCGAGTTCGGCGTTCAACAACCCCGCGGCCATGGCCTTTGTGGACCGCAGCATTGCGCAATTCACGGTCGACTACGCACGCGTCAAGATCCAGTACAAAGGCGCCGCCTTTGATTATGCAGGCAATCCGATTTCCAGCACGCCGTTGGGCGGCGACGGCTTTCCCGACGGCTCGGCGACCACAGCCAACAACAATGAGGGTGGACAAGGTGGATTCACGGCCTGGTTGCCCACGGGGTTTATGGTGATGCCGCTGGGGGATCGATTCGCCTTCGGTTTGAGCCAGGTCGTCCCCCAAGGCATGCGTTCCACCTGGGATGAAGACTCCAAACTGCGCGGCTTTGCCGTGGATACCAAAATTGAAACCGTGGGGTTGACGGGGTCCTTGTCGTTCAAGCTCAACGATCAGTTCGCCCTCGGTGGCGGCGTGATCATTCAGCACAGTAAAGGTTTTGTCAGCCAGAACGTCGACCTGTTGTCAGCGGCAGCGGTGTCCGATTCCGAACTGGGCGGTACACCGTTCCCGTCGGACGTCGGTGGCGCCCTGATGCGCATCAAGGTCGATAATATCTCGGCCGGCTGGTTTACCGGCGTCGTCTGGAAACCCACGGAAAAAGACACGCTGGGCCTGAACTACCACGCCAGGATCAAGAACAAGATGACCGGCAAGTACTCCATCCGTGCTGACCAGTTTTCCTACAACCTCCTGACACAACCCAGCCCGTTTGGCGGTAGCGGTACGTTGGTGGGCACGGCGTATCCGGGGCTTGAGCTGTTTCCGGACGGTGCCCACGCCAGTACTCAATTGGATATTCCTGCCACGGCGGGCGTTGACTGGTTGCACCGGTTCAATGATCGATTCACCCTGGGCGCGAGTGTGGTCTGGACGCAGTGGTCGTCGTTCGAAGACCTGACGCTCAAATCCGGCGACATGACGATTGTCTCGATTCCCTACCATTACAAAAACACCTGGATGTACTCCGTCGGTGGAGACTGGCGTGCGACCGATGAGCTGACCTTGCGTGCCGGTGTGGCGATTGACCAGACACCGACCCGCAACTCGACCCGTGACCCTCGGATCCCCGATGGTGATCGCACATTCTTGTCGCTCGGGGCGGGGTATGAGGTCAAAGCCATCAACGGGTTGACGCTGGATGCTGCCTATTCCCACCAGTTCGTTCGAGAGGTCAAGTTGAAAACCAAGAACGTCGATCGGCTGGGGGCTGCAAGCCTGGATGGCAAGGCTGCCTCGTCCGGCGATGTCGTCAGCCTTTCGGCCACCTACGCGTTCTGAGGTTTCAGGGGGGACCTCTTTTCGGCGTGATTGACCAAGCGACCGGTTCGGTCGTTTTTTTTGGCTGCGCATTAAATAATAATTTCAAAACAAAATTTGAATATAGTTTTCGAATTTTGTAGTGTGGCGTTACGCCGCAGTTCATCCGACCTGTTGCACGTAGGCCATACCCTGAATCGAATAGAGGTATCCCCATGGTTATCTGGTTATTGGTGGGCGTCGCAATCGCGATTGCCCTGGCGTATCGACAAGCTGTCGCCACCCTCTGGTTGGGCGCTGGCCTTCTCTGGCTGGCGGCGGGTTACCTGTTCAACGTGGTGGCGGGTGTCGGCACCGCCGTTGCGGCGATCCTGGTGGTGTTGCCCGCGTTGCTGATGACAATCAAACCCCTGCGCCGCAGCGTGCTGACCAGCAGGGCCCTGGGCCTGTTTCGTACTATCATGCCGGCCATGTCTGACACCGAGCGCGCGGCCATTGAGTCCGGCACCGTGTGGTGGGACGCCGAGCTGTTCAGTGGCAAGCCCAATTGGCAGCGCCTGCTGCAGGCGGCTCCCGCCAGCCTGAGCGCGGAGGAGCAAGCCTTCCTCGACAACGAAGTGGAAACCCTGTGCGACATCGCCAACGACTGGGAAACCACCCAGGTCTGGCAGGACATGTCTCCCGAAGGCTGGCAGTACACCAAGGATGCCGGGTTCCTCGGCATGATCATTCCCAAGCAGTACGGCGGCAAAGGTTTCTCTCACTATGCGCACTCGCAAGTGATCATGAAGCTGTCGACGCGCTGCTCGGCGGCAGCGATTTCGGTGATGGTGCCCAATTCCCTGGGGCCGGCTGAATTGCTCTTGCATTACGGCACCGATGCCCAGCGCAATTACTACTTGCCGCGCCTGGCGCGGGGTGAGGACATCCCGTGCTTTGCGCTGACCAGCCCGTATGCCGGCTCGGATGCCGGCGCGATCCCCGACCTGGGCATCGTCTGCAAAGGCCTGCATGAAGGCGAGGAAGTGCTGGGTTTCCGTGTGACCTGGGACAAGCGCTACATCACCCTGGGCCCGATTGCCACGGTGCTCGGCCTGGCGTTCCGCGCCGAAGACCCGGACGGTTTGCTCGGCCAGCCCGGCTCGCTGGGGATCACCTGTGCGTTGATCCCGACGTCCCACCCTGGCGTCAACAGCGGCCGTCGGCATTGGCCGTTGAATGCGGTGTTCCAGAACGGTCCCACCACCGGCAAGGATGTCTTCATTCCGCTGGAGTGGGTGATCGGCGGCCGTGAGCAAATCGGCAACGGCTGGCGCATGTTGATGGAATGCCTGGCGGCCGGCCGGGCGATTTCCCTGCCATCCTCCAACGTCGGCCTGGGCAAGGTCGCGGTGCGTGGTACGACGGCCTATGCGGCGATGCGCAAACAGTTCGGCTTGCCCATCGGTAAGTTCGAAGGCGTGCAGGCGCCCCTGGCGCGCATGGCCGGGCACCTGTATGCGTGCGATGCGGTGCGCAAAGTCTCGGTGGCGTCCCTGGATGCCGGTGAGAAACCCTCCGTGATCTCGGCCATTGCCAAGTACCACGTCACCGAGCGCGCGCGGATGATCGTCAATGACGGCATGGACATCGTCGCCGGCAAGGGCATCTGCATGGGCCCGAACAACTTCCTCGCGCGCGCTTACCAGCAAAGCCCCATCGCCATCACGGTGGAAGGCGCGAACATCATGACGCGCTGCCTGATCATCTTTGGCCAGGGGCTGATCCGCTGCCATCCCTATGTGTTCAGCGAGATGGAAGCGGCGCGTAACCCGGACCGGCGCAAGGCCCTGGAAGACTTCGACCGGGCCATGTTCGGCCATGTGAGTTTCGTGCTGGCTAACACCGTGCGCGCGGCGGTGCATGCGCTGACCGGCGGGCGGCTGCTTTCCGCGCCGGCCAAGACTGACCCGGCACTGGCGTCCTACTACCGCCAAGTCAATCGTCTGTCGGTCGTGCTCGCGCTGATTTCGGACATTTCCATGGGCGTGCTCGGCGGTGCCCTCAAGCGTAAGGAAAGTATCACCGGGCGCCTGGGGGATATTCTGTCGCAGCTGTACATCGTGTCCTGCGTGCTCAAGCGCTTTGAGGATGACGACCGGCCTCAGGCGGATCTGCCGCTGGTGCACTGGTCGGCCCAGGACGCGTTGTTGCGCGCCCATGAAGCGCTGGCCGAAGTGCTCGATAACTACCCCTCGAAAGCCGCCGCTATGGTCATCAGGGCGTTGACGTTCCCGTTCGGCATACCGCTGCGCAAACCCTCGGACCGCCTGCTGGCCCAAGTGGCCGACGTGGTGCAGACACCGGGCGACACCCGCGACCGTTTGCTGGCCAATTCCTACGTCCCACGCCCGGAAATCGACAAGCTGGCCTACGGCGAACTGGGTTTCCGCTTGTTGCCGCAAGTCGAATTGATCGAGGCCCGTCTCAAGTCCGCCGTCAAACAAGGCCTGATCGAACCGATGCCGATTTCCGCCACGGCCTTCACGGTCTGGCGCGTCAAGGCGCGGGCGCTGGACCTGATCAGCGACGAAGAAGACACCCTGCTGGGGCGCTATGTGGAATACGCCGATCACGGTATCCAGGTGGACGACTTCCCGCAGGACTTCGGGTTGCTGGAGGCCTTGCAGCAACGCAAGCACGCGTTGGAACCGGCCCCCAAACGCCGCAACAGCCAAAGCGAAAACGCCTCGGTCAACTAGGAAAAACCCAATCGATGTGAGAGGGGGCTGAACCACCGCTATCGGGGGCAAGCCCTCCCACACAGACCGGGTTTACACGGCCAGTATGTGTTGTGAGTGGATCTATCTATGAGTGACAGTTACCTTTCTTTCGTCAATTCCCCCTGGGGCCGTCGCCTGGCCCAGGCCATCGGCTTGCCGCAACCGTTGCCGCTGCAACGCCATCGCAGCGGCCAGCACGGCCTGGCCAACCCGGTGATCGTCGCCGGGGCAGGGCGCCTGGTCGCCGAAGTGCAGCGGGTGTTCGCGGCCACCGACACGGTCACCGCCACCCCGGCCACGCTCAAGGCGCCGTCCACGGTCAAGGTGCAGGGCGCGGTGTTTGACGCCAGCGCCGTGGCGGATCTGCAGCAGCTGGACGCGTTGTACGGGTTCTTCCACGCCAACGCCAAGCGCATTGGCCAGCATGGCCGCGTGGTGGTGCTCGGCACCGCGCCGGAACAGTGCCAGGACCTGCCCCAGGCTATCGCCCAGCGCGCCCTTGAAGGCTTGGTGCGTTCGCTGGCCAAGGAGCTGCGTCGGGCGATCACCGTACAGTTGATCTACGTCGCACCCGGCGCCGAAGACGCGCTGGACAGCAGCCTGCGGTTCTTCCTGTCGCGTCGCTCGGCGTATATCTCGGGGCAGGTGATACGCCTGGAAAAACCAGTGGACGGCCACGTCAGCGTCAATTGGGACAAACCCTTCGCCGGCCGTCGCGCGCTGGTCACCGGCGCCTCCCGTGGCATCGGCCTGGCGATTGCCCAGGTGTTGGCGCGGGACGGCGCCCATGTGGTGTGCGTGGACGTGCCCCAGGCCCAGGCGTCGCTGCAACAGGCGGCGGACAGTGTCGGCGGTTCGGCGCTGCCGCTGGACATTACCGCCACCGACGCGGCCTCGCTGTTGCAGGCCCACGTCAACCAATACGGCGCCTTCGATGTGGTGGTGCACAACGCAGGGATCACCCGGGACAAAACCATCGCGAAGATGACCGAGGACGCCTGGCGCAGTGTGTTGGCCGTGAACTTAGAGGCGCCGTTGCAGCTCAGTCATGCGTTGCTGGACAGCCAGGGCTTGAACCCTGGCGGGCGCATCGTGTGTGTCTCGTCGATTTCCGGCATCGCCGGTAACCTTGGGCAAAGTAATTACGCCACCTCCAAAGCCGGTGTGATCGGCATGGTGCAGGGCCTGGCACCGCAAGCGGCGACGCAGCACGTCACGGTGAATGCGGTGGCGCCCGGGTTTATCGAGACCCAGATGACCGCGAAAATCCCGCTGATGATCCGCGAAGCGGGGCGGCGCATGAACTCGATGTCCCAGGGCGGGCAGCCCGTCGACGTCGCCGAGACCATCGCCTGGCTGGCGCACCCCGCGTCGGGCGGGGTCAACGGCCAGGTTGTACGCGTGTGCGGCCAAAGCCTGCTGGGAGCCTGAGCCATGGACTACATAACGCAGATCATCGACCCGCCGCCATCCCGCACGCGCTTGCTGCTGGATGGCGTGCGTGCCCTGCGCAAACCCACGCTCGACGGTGCGCCGGTGCTACCCAAGGAACGTCTCGTGCGGTCGGCAGCGCAGTTGTCCGCCGCTGGCATTGAGGCGTATGGCCGCGCCTGTGGTTTTCGTCGCGAGCAGGGCGTGCCGCTGTCCTACCCGCACGTGCTGGCGTTCCCGTTGCACCTGATGTTGCTGACGCGACCGAGCTTCCCGTACCCGGCCAGCGGCATGGTGCACCTGGCCAATCGCATTCGTCAGCATCAGCGCCTGCATGCAGGCCAGGCCTTGCGGCTTGAGGTGTACTGCGAGCGCTGGGTCGCCCATCCCAAAGGCCAGGCGCTGAGCATCGCCACCCGTGCCTACGGCGCCGACACACTGGTATGGGAAAGCGACAGCCTGTACCTGCGCCGGGACGTCAAGGGCCCGGTCGGCGAACCGTGGGATGACGGGCTGCCGTTGCAGGAAGAGGGGCTGTTGCGCACCCAACGCTGGGTGCTACCCGCCGACCTGGGCCGGCGTTTTGCCAAGGTGTCGGGGGATTTCAACCCGATTCACACGTCGGTGATCGGCGCAAAAATATTCGGCTTTCGCCGCGCCATCGCCCATGGCATGTGGACCCTGGGTCGTGCACTCGCCGCGCAGCAACCGCCCGGTGGGTTGGACCAGGCCGAGGCCCATTGTGATTTCAAGCTGCCGATCTTCCTGCCGGGCCAGGTTGCGCTGTGGAGTCATCCTGTGACCGGCCCGCGCCGCGAATTCGAAGTGCGCAATTTCGCCGGCGACAAACCCCATATGCGTGGACTGTTCATCTGGAAAGAGAGCGTGGAATGACTGACTACAGCTTCAACCCGGCCCCGGTTCGCCGCGTGGCGATCATCGGCGGTAACCGTATCCCGTTCGCCCGTTCCAACACGGTGTACGCCCACGACAGCAACCAGGACCTGCTGGTCGCCGCCCTGCAGGGCCTGGTCGACCGCTACAACCTGCACGGCCAACGCCTGGGTGAGTTTGCCGCCGGGGCGGTGATCAAGCACTCGCGGGATTTCAACCTGGCGCGTGAGTCGCTGCTCTCCACCACGTTGTCCCCGGACACGCCGGCCTACGACGTGCAACAAGCCTGCGGCACCGGCCTGGAGGCGGCCTTGTTGGTGGCCAACAAGATCGCCCTCGGCCAGATCGAGGTCGGCATCGCCGGCGGTGCCGACACCACCTCCGACGCGCCCATCGGTATCAACGAATCCCTGCGCCACACCTTGCTCGCGGCCAACCGCGCCAAGGGCATGGGCGACAAGCTGAAGGCGCTGTTCAAGGTCCGACCGTCGATGCTGTTCAAGCCGTTGTTGCCGCGCAATGGCGAGCCACGTACCGGCTTGTCCATGGGCGAACACTGCGAAGAAATGGCCAAGCGCTGGCAGATCAAGCGCCTGGCCCAGGATGAATTGACCCTCACCAGCCACCAGCGCCTGGATGCAGCCTATAAACGCGGTTTCTTCGATGACCTGATCAGCCCCCATCGCGGCCTGGCGAAGGACAACAACCTGCGCGCCGACGCCAGCCTGGAGACGCTCGCCGGCTTGTCCCCGGCCTACGACCGGCAAAACGGCACGCTCACCGCGGGCAATTCCACGCCGCTGACCGATGGCGCCTCGGTGGTGTTGCTGGCCAGCGAGGAATGGGCGGCCGAGCACGGTTGGCCGGTGTTGGCCTACCTGCGTACCGGCGAAACCGCCGCCGTGAATTTCGTCGACGGCACCGAAGGCCTGCTGATGGCCCCGGCGTACGCGGTGCCGCGCATGCTCAAGCGCGAAGGCCTGAGCTTCAACGACTTTGATTTCTTCGAGATCCACGAAGCCTTCGCCGCCCAAGTGCTGTGCACGCTCAAGGCCTGGGAAGACGCCGACTATTGCCGCGACCGTCTAGGCTTGGACGCGCCGCTGGGTGCCATTGACCGCGCCAAAATGAACGTCAACGGCGGCTCCCTCGGCTGTGGTCATCCGTTCGCCGCCACCGGTGGCCGGCAATTGGCGGCGCTGGCCAAGCTCATCCATGAGAACGGCGGCGGGCGCGGCCTGATTTCCATCTGCGCGGCGGGCGGGCTGGGCATTACCGCCATCGTCGAAAAGTAGCTCTATCAAAAACAACAACAAGGAGACTGCCATGAACGCTGTAAGCCTGGAACACACCGAACGGATCTGGTTGAACGCTTACCTGCCCGGCGTCCCGGCGGATATCGATGCCGGTATCGAAGACTACCCGTCGCTGCGCGAGGTGTTCCTGGAACACCTGGAGAAGTTTCGCGAGCGAGTGGCCTACGTCAGCATCGGCACCGAAATGACCTACGCCGACTGGCAGGTGCAAGGCATTGCCTTTGCCGCCTGGCTACAAGGGCAGGGCGTCAAGAAAGGCGACCGCGTCGCGCTGATGATGCCCAATTGCTTGCAGTATCCGATCTGCCTGCTGGGCACGATCCTGGCCGGCGCGGTGGTGGTCAACGTCAACCCGCTGTACACCGCCCATGAGCTCAAGCATTTGCTCAAGGACAGCGGCGCCGAAACTGTGGTGATCTTCGAAAACTTCGCGCATACCCTGGAAAAAGTCATTACCGGCAGCAGCGTGAAACGCGTGGTGATCGCCGCCATCGGTGATTTGCTCGGCACCTTCAAGGGCGCGGCGATGAACTTCATCCTGCGCAGCGTGCAAAAGCAGGTGCCGGCGTTCAACCTGCGTGGCTCGGTGCGCTTCAACCAGGTGTTGAAACAGGGGCGGGCGCTCAACCACTTCCCGGTGGAGATGCACCTCGACGACCTGGCCTTCCTGCAATACACCGGCGGCACCACCGGCGATGCCAAGGGCGTGATGCTCAGCCACCGCAATATCATCGCCAACCTGTTGCAAGCCAAGGCTTGGGTGGGGGATCAACTGGACCAGGACAAACAGGAAACCAACGTCACCTTGCTGCCGCTGTACCACATCTTTTCCCTGACGGTGAATTGCCTGATGTTCATGTGCCTGGGCGGGCGCAATATCCTCATCGCCAACCCGAGGGACGTGAAGCGGGTGCAGATGATCCTGCGCAAGGAGCGCTTCAACGGCATTGCCGGGGTCAACACCTTGTTCAACGGTTTGCTGGAGAACAAGGCGTTTTGCGCGCGGGACTTTTCCGACCTGCGCATGGTGATTGCGGGCGGCATGGCCACCCACACGGCGGTGGCCAAACGCTGGAAGGAAGTCACCGGACTGCCGATCATCGAGGGCTACGGCCTGACCGAGTGTTCGCCGGTGGTGAGCATCAGCCCGATCAACATTGCGCGCATGCGCGAGATGGAGTTCACCGGCAGCATCGGGGTGCCATTACCCTCGACCTGGGTACGCTTTCTGCGCGAAGACGGCGCGCTGGCCGAGATCGGCGAGCCGGGCGAACTGCAAGTGCGCGGGCCGCAGGTGATGCAGGGCTACTGGAAACGCCCGGAGGCCACCGCCGAAGTGCTGGATGCCGAGGGGTGGCTGTCGACCGGTGATATCGGCGTGATGGACGCGCGCGGTTACATCCGCCTGGTGGATCGTAAGAAGGACATGATCCTGGTCTCCGGCTTCAACGTGTACCCCAATGAAATCGAAGATGTGGTGGCGTTGCACCCTGGGGTGGGGGAAGTGGCGGCGATTGGGGTGGAAGATGGCGTGACCGGGGAGAAGGTCAAGATCATCGTGGTGCGCAAGGACCCGAACCTGACCCAGGAACAGCTCCTGGCGCATTGCCGGGAGTACCTGACGGGTTACAAAATGCCGAAGTATGTGGAGTTCCGCACCACCGAATTGCCCAAGACCACCGTGGGCAAAGTGCTGCGTCGGGCCTTGCGCTAGCGCGAACGTGTTGATGATCCAAATGTGGGAGGGGGCTTGCCCCCAATGGCTGTGCATCAGCTAGAAATACACTGGCTGACACTCCGCCATCGGGAGCAAGCCCCCTCCCACAGGGGATCTTTACTGTGTTTCAGACCGCGTTCACGGTGACCCAGCGCTCTTCACGGGCCGCCACGCGAATCGCCGTCGCCAGCCGTTCCACCTCCAGCGTCTTCAGTTCGTTGTACCCCAACTGATGCCCGGCCGCCGGGCTGAAGGCCGCATAACCCGCAAGGGCAGGGCCGGCGAGTAAACGCTGTAAGCCGTGCTGACTGACGGGTTACAAGATGCCGAAGTATGTGGAGTTCCGCACCACCGAGTTGCCCAAGACCACGGTGGGCAAAGTGCTGCGTCGGGCCTTGCGCTAGCGCGAACGTGTCGATGATCCAAATGTGGGAGGGGGCTTGCCCCCGATGGCTGTGCATCCGCTAGAAATACACTGGCTGACACTCCGCCATCGGGAGCAAGCCCCCTCCCACAGGGGATCTTTACTGTGTTCTAGACCGCGTTCACGGTGACCCAGCGCTCTTTACGGGCCGCCACGCGAATCGCCGTCGCCAGCCGCTCCACCTCCCACGCCGCTTCAAAGTCCGTACCCTCCGCACCCTGACCGGCCACGGCCATGATCAGCTCCTGCACCTCCAGCGTCTTCAGTTCGTTGTACCCCAACTGATGCCCGGCCGCCGGGCTGAAGGCCGCATAACCCGCAAGGGCAGGGCCGGCGAGTAAACGCTGGAAGCCGTCCTGACCCTCGCGACACACCCGCAACTCGTTCAAACGCTCTTGATCGAACGCCAGAGTGCCTTTGGTCCCGCTGATTTCAAAGCTCAGGTGATTCTTGTAGCCCTGCTTGAGCCAGCTACTGCTCACGGTGCCACGTGCGCCGTTGGCGAAACGCAGCAGGGCGTGCACCTGATCATCCACTGCAATCGACTTCAGCTCGGCGCTGCCTTTGACGGCCGGGCGCCGGGCGTGAACGGTCTGCGTATCGGCACACACACTCACCACATCACCGACCAGATAACGCGCCATCGACAACAAATGACTGCCCAGGTCCGCCAAGGCGCCACCGGCATGTTCCACTTCGCAACGCCACGACCATGGCGAGGCCGGGTCGGCCATGAAGTCCTCGCTGAATTCACCCTGGAAGCTGATGATGTCGCCAAGGTCGCCATCGACAATCATCTGCCGTGCCAGCGAGATCATCGGGTTGTGCTGGTAGTTGTAGCCCACCCGCGTCACCACCCCGGCCGCACTGGCGGCGCGGCGCATGGCGTCGGCTTGTTCCAGGCTCACGGCGAGGGGTTTTTCGCAGTACACCGCCTTGCCCGCGGCAATCGCCGCCATCGCCATGGGGTAGTGCAGGTGGTTGGGGGTGGTGATGGCCACCACGTCGACGCTGGGATCATTGATCAATGCTTGCCAATCGCCATGAGCCTGGGCGAATCCCCAGGCCGTGGCGCAGCGCTGCGCGCGCTCGGTGTCGGCATCGGCCAGGGCGGCCAGCTTCAGGTGTACCGGCAACTCGAACACTGCGCGGGCGTTATTGAAGGCCAGCGCATGGGCGCGGCCCATGAAGCCTGTGCCGATCAAGCCGATTCCGAGTTCACGCATCGTCGTGGTCCTTTGCATTATTGTTTTCAGAAGGCGTATTAATGGAATAAAAATTCCCATATTTCAATAGATAGAATAAAAATTCATTGATGCGTCGACGATCACCTCGGCGAATAGAGCTACATTCACCATGCGGCCAAATGCCTTCAGTTAACAAAAGATAACGTAGCGCCGATTGTCAGACGATTCGAAAGCCCGATAGGATGGCCCCTGCTTCCTCCAGGCGCTCTAGATTGCAGGTTTCAAGGCCCCGGAAGGCAGGCGATAACAATAATAATGGGAGAAAGGTCTATGAGTGAGCCTGTCATGGGTTGGGTTGTTTGCCGCCCACGTGCCGCACGCAGGGTTGCGTTGCTGGCCACAGCGCTCTCGTTGCTGGTCGGTGGCGTGTCAGTCACGCCGGCACTGGCAGCCAGCGATACCGTCGCAACGCCTGCGTTTGCGATTGAATCCCCCAAGGCCGCCAAAGGCCTGATGATCGACGTCGTCCACGCGGGCAAGCGGCTGGTGGCGGTCGGTGACCGCGGGCACATCCTCTATTCCGATGACCAGGGCAGCACCTGGACCCAAGCCAAAGTTCCCACCCGGCAACTGCTCACGGCGGTGTTTTTCGTCGATGACAAACAGGGCTGGGCGGTCGGCCACGATGCGCAAATCCTTGCCAGCTCCGACGGCGGCGCCACCTGGACCCAGCAATACCAGGACCTCAAGCGCGAAGCCCCTTTACTCGATGTATGGTTCAACGACGCCAACCACGGCCTGGCCGTGGGCGCCTACGGTGCGCTGATCGAAACCACCGACGGCGGCAAGACCTGGCAAGACGTCAGCGACCGCCTCGACAACGAAGACCAGTTCCACCTCAACGCCATCGCCCACATCAAGGACGCCGGCCTGTTCATCGTCGGCGAGCAAGGGAGCATGTTCCGCTCCAGCGACGACGGCCAGACCTGGGAAAAACTCGAAGGCCCCTACGAGGGCTCGCTGTTTGGTGTGATCAGCACGGCGCAGCCGCAAACCCTGCTGGCTTATGGCTTGCGCGGCAACCTGTACCGCTCCACGGATTTCGGCAGCACCTGGGAGCCCGTCGAATTGAACGCGGCGCGGGGAGCGCTCGAGTTTGGTTTGTCGGGCGCGACCTTGCTGGAGGATGGCTCCCTTGTCGTCGTTGGTAACGGCGGCAGCGTGGTGGTCAGTCATGACGATGGGGTGACCTTCAGCGTGTTCAACCGCCCGGACCGTATCTCGCTGTCGTCCGTGACGGCGGCGGGCAACGGTAACTTGATTCTGGCCGGGCAAGGCGGTGTGCGTGTTGCCACGCCGACCGGCGCTGAACCGACAAAACAATAAGAAGGGCGGGGATAGAATGAGCAGTCATCACAACGATAAAGCGACCTTTCTTGAGCGCCTGATTTTCAACAACCGC
Organism: Pseudomonas sp. QC2; assembly: GCF_002859085.1. Lineage (NCBI taxonomy): Bacteria > Pseudomonadati > Pseudomonadota > Gammaproteobacteria > Pseudomonadales > Pseudomonadaceae > Pseudomonas > Pseudomonas sp. QC2. Next base: position 82,717 of record NZ_PKKS01000010.1, on the reverse strand, counting down.
CCGGCAGTGATCGTCATCTGCCTGCTGGTGAGTATCTTCCTGTTCTGGCAGGCGACGTTGATTCGCCCGTCCACCAGCTTCGAAAAAATGATCCCCCTCAAGCACCCCTTCATCGAAAAGATGATGGAGCACCGTAACGACCTGGCGAACCTGGGCAACACCGTGCGGATCTCGGTGGAAGCCAAGGACGGTGACATTTTCACGAAGGAGTACATGGAGACCCTGCGCCAGATCAACGATGAGGTGTTCTACATCTCCGGCGTCGACCGCTCGGGCCTCAAGTCGCTGTGGAGCCCCAGCGTGCGCTGGACCGAAGTCACCGAAGAGGGCTTTGCCGGCGGTGAAGTGATCCCGCAGAGCTACAACGGCTCGCCACAAAGCCTCGACCAGCTGCGCAACAACGTGCTCAAGTCCGGCCAGGTCGGGCGCCTGGTGGCCAACGACTTCAAGTCGAGCATCGTCGACATCCCGCTGCTGGAGTCCTACCCGGACCCGCAGGACCAGGGCAAGCTGCTGGCCTTGGACTACCGCAAGTTTTCCCATGAACTGGAAGACAAGATCCGCGACAAGTTCGAAGCCCAGAACCCCAACGTCAAGATCCACATTGTCGGTTTCGCCAAGAAAGTCGGTGATTTGATTGATGGGCTGGTGATGGTGGTGCTGTTCTTCGGCGTTGCATTCGTCATTACCTTGATCCTGTTGCTTTGGTTCACCAACTGCCTGCGCAGCACGGTCGCTGTGTTGAGCACCACGCTGGTGGCGGTGGTCTGGCAACTCGGCTTGATGCACTTTTTCGGTTTCGGCCTGGATCCGTATTCGATGCTGGTGCCGTTCCTGATCTTCGCCATCGGTATTTCCCACGGTGTGCAAAAGATCAACGGTATCGCCCTGCAATCCAGTGACGCGGACAACGCGCTGACGGCTGCGCGGCGCACCTTCCGGCAACTGTTCCTGCCGGGGATGATTGCGATCCTGGCCGACGCGGTGGGCTTCATCACACTGCTGATCATCGACATCGGCGTGATCCGTGAACTGGCCATCGGCGCGTCCATCGGTGTCGCGGTGATCGTGTTTACCAACCTGATCCTGCTGCCGGTAGCGATTTCCTATGCCGGCATCAGCCAGCGCGCCATCGCCCGGAGCAAGAAGGACGCACACCGCGACCATCCGTTCTGGCGCCTGCTGTCGAAATTCGCCAGTGCCAAAGTGGCGCCGGTCTCGATTCTGCTCGCGCTGGTCGCCTTCGGCGGCGGCCTCTGGTACAGCCAGAACCTGAAGATCGGCGACCTCGACCAGGGCGCGCCGGAACTGCGTCCGGACTCGCGCTACAACAAAGACAACAACTTCATCATCAGCAACTATTCCACCAGCTCCGACGTGCTGGTGGTGATGGTCAAGACCAAGGCCGAAGGCTGCTCGCGCTATGAAGCCATGGCGCCCATCGATCAGTTGATGTGGAAGATGCAGAACACCGAAGGCGTGCAGTCGGCGATCTCGCTGGTGACCGTGTCCAAGCAGATGATCAAGGGCATGAACGAGGGCAACCTGAAATGGGAAACCCTGTCGCGCAACCCGGATGTGCTGAACAACTCCATCGCCCGTGCCGATGGCTTGTACAACAACAATTGCTCGCTGGCGCCGGTGCTGGTGTTCCTCAACGACCACAAGGCCGAAACCCTCGACCGCGCCGTGCATGCGGTGCAGGACTTCGCCAAGGAAAACAACAAGGACGGCCTGGAATTCATCCTCGCCGCCGGTAACGCCGGGATCGAAGCCGCCACCAACGAGGTGATCAAGGAGTCGGAGCTGACTATCCTGATCCTGGTGTACCTGTGCGTGGCGACCATGTGCATGATCACCTTCCGCTCCTGGGCGGCGACCCTGTGTATCGTGTTGCCGCTGGTGCTGACCTCGGTGCTCGGTAACGCGCTGATGGCGTTCATGGGCATCGGTGTCAAGGTCGCGACCTTGCCGGTGGTGGCCCTGGGCGTGGGGATTGGCGTCGACTACGGCATCTACATCTACAGCCGCCTGGAAAGCTTCCTGCGCGCTGGCTTGCCGCTGCAAGAGGCGTATTACCAGACGCTCAAATCCACCGGTAAAGCCGTGCTGTTTACCGGCCTGTGCCTGGCAATCGGCGTGTGCACCTGGATCTTCTCGGCCATCAAGTTCCAGGCCGACATGGGCCTGATGCTGACGTTCATGCTGCTGTGGAACATGTTCGGCGCTCTGTGGCTGCTGCCGGCGCTGGCGCGGTTCCTGATCAAGCCCGAGAAGCTGGCGGGGCAGAAGGGCAACTCGTTGTTTGCCCACTGAGCCCTGTGGTGAGGGTGTTCACGCCCTCACCACAGAGAGGCCGTATCACTGGCTTGCGCGCTGCCCTGGCGCAATCGCCAGGAAAATGCTGTCGACGGGTGGGGTGATCAAGACGTAGATGATACGGCTGAGCGGCACGCCGCCGGGTTCTTGCTGGTGGCGCAAAGCGTCTTGGACGTGTTGTTTAAGCAGGTCCTTTTGCGTGTATTTGCGCTGCTCCGGCAGTTTTAGGTGCGCACGGGTGTAGCGATTGGGGGCTGCGTCGGCGGTTGCGTAATGGAAGTGGGCGTACCACAACACCTGCGCGGGTTTTTTGGCTGTGTCGTACACGGCGTATTCGGTGAAGAAGTCGCCACTGAGGGTCGGACGTTCCGGGTCCGCCCGGCTCGTCAGGTTGATATCGATCTGTTGATGTTCCCACAAGTAATTGAGGCTCTCCTGCGTCGGCCATTGCCGCTTGTAGGCCTCACTGCACACGCACTCCGCCAGCCGCGTGATGTCCCGGGCTTGCGCCAGGTACTCATCGATCAGGCGCTGGACCGCGGGTTTGCCGGCAAGGTGATCCCGTTTCAGTTCATCGGCCAGGGCCGTGAATTTATTCGCGTGCCGGGTCAACAGTTCATCCCAGTCTGCTGGGTTGACCTGTTGTCGGGTGAGCTGGGCGTCGAGTTTCAGCTGGTCTGCGCTGATCACCTGCTCAATGCCTTTGCGTTGCGCTGTCAGGTCCTGCGCCAGACCTTTGAGCGTGGCCAGCGTGCGGGCCTGCGGTTGGGGTTTCGCTGGAGGAGAGGGGGCATCGGTCTTCGCTGCCCAGCCGTCTGCATGTGGGCTGAATGAAGCAATGGTTTCGCCGGTCAGCGTATCGGTGAGGGTGAACTGTTCCTCGGCACCCGGTGTATCGGCCGGCTTGAAGTCACCGATGAGGTACGCCTTTTTCCTGGTTTTGAACACCCGCTTGGCCGGACTTTTGGGCCGTAGGGTTTTTGACAACGGCAGCTCGACGTCCAGCGCTTCCTGCTTGCGCACCACTGACTCCAGCTCGCGTTGCGCCAGCGCCTGGGCGTATTCAAGCCCCTCCAGCAGGCGGTCGGCCTCCGGGCGCAGACGCCGTGGGTTGAGGGCCTTGAGGGCACGAATGGCATCCTCATAGCGGCGGTACTGCTCGAGGATGGTCTCATACACATTACGCTGCTCGGCCAGCGTGAATTCGACGCCGCTGCGTACTTCGACGTGAGACTGCAGGGCTTGGATCAGGTCGGTCTGCTCAAGGCGATTGAGGTAAAAGTCTTCTTGGGGTGGCAGCAGCCGATCGGCGGTCGCCACACTGGCGGCGGCGAGATAGTTCAGCGCATTGAGTTTCAGGTTGTCGGAGAAAAAATTCTGCGGGTACTGGATCTGCGCCAGGCATTCCTGGCGCAGTGCGCGGCCTGCCGACGAGTCTTGCTCCAGTTGTTCAAGGGTGGTTTCCATCGCCGCGGACACCTCGGCCATGTGTTGGCGGATGTTCGCCGACTCCACGGTGTTGCTGATGTATTCGTCGTAGATCGTGGAGTCGCCCAGCAAATGGTCGATAAACATTCTGCCCCCCATCTCTGCCATCGGTTCACCGGCGATGGAAAAACGCATGGAGTTCAACCGGCCCAAGAGCAGGGTACTGATGAGCAATTGCTGGTCCCAGATGGTTTTGAGGATTTTCGCCCGGTCATGCACATGCACGCTGGCGCCGCCGACTCTTTCCAGTTCCTGGCCAAGCTTGACCATTTCCAGGCGTGGGGTCAGCGATTGGGCAAATTGCACTTCCAGGTTGTGCAGCAGAACCTGAAACTCGGTACGCAGTTCCCGGTGCTTAAGTGCCTCCTTCATGTGGCGCGCTTCAAGGGCCGGCTGTTGTGCTTCAGTGGCTTTTTGCAGCAGATTCCACACCAGTTGCGCGGTTTTACGTTGCTTTTTCAGGGCCTCAAGCGCCGGTGATATTCGGCTGATTGACGACTGGAACGGCGCCATCACTTCCGTCATTTCGGCGTTGAGTGCGTACATGTGTGCGACCAGTTGGTCCTTTCTACGCAGGTTTTCCTCGCGCAACGCCGCCATTCGCTTCGGGCCGCCGCCTATCAGCTTGATCCCACGGTCCAGGGACCAGTGGCCTTTGCCATCGGATTTAAGCTTGATGCCCGGATGGTCTATTTTCTCTGGATGAATGATGAAGACTTCGTTGAAGCCCGGAACAATACTGACCCTGAACAACAGCGCCGCGACCGAGGCATGCCATCGGCCGTTGATAGTGTACAAACCCTGATGGGGGCCGATTTGGATCGGCTCCGGCGCCGGCACAGGCCAGGGGACGTTGACCGCCCGCAGCTTTTTCAGCAGTTTTGCCGAAGCGCCGTCGCCGGCCAGGGAGTGGTCAAAGTCCAGCAGCGTGCGGCCGCCGCCCGGCGGTTCGGCGGGCAGGCCGACGGCGCCCCGTTCAACCACCGGCGCCCGGCTCGCTCCCTGGCCGGGCACGGGCTGGCGAATGAGGGGCTGCTCATCGAGCGCGGCGCTTTCGTGGGGCGTGCTGGGGAACCCATGATGCAGCATCAGCATGCCAATGTTGAGCAGCAGATCGACCCACGCCAGCTCCCGAGCGGTGGGGTCGTGACGCTCGAGTGCCGGCAGGTCGTGCTGCAGGCCTTGCGCCAGTTGCATCAGCCAACCGACGGCCGCGAGCGGTCCGCGCACGGCGATCAACAGCGTGTTGAACCCTAACTGCATACCTTCGAGAATCAATGCCCAGCGGCTTTCGTTGTTGGACGTTGACTCACGTGCGGCCTGGTCCAACAGCTGCCGGGTTTCACTGCCAAACAGGTACTCCATGAGTGTGCCATTGCCGAGGGCCTGACGGATTTCGTCGCCCGTCTCGTCATCCGCCTGGGCCAGCTGTGCGGGCGCCGGCACCCTGGGCAGGCTGTCGAAATCCGAACCGATGCCGACACGTACGTAGTGGGGCTGGGTAAAGCCGCCGTTGCTGTAGATCGCCCTGGCGAGGTCCGGCAGCCACGTCAGGATACTGTCCTGCAGTGGGCCAGGTTGCACGATGGCGGCGAGCAGTTGCTCGCGGCTGGCAAACTCCTGCAGCGAATCGCGATAGGCTGGGCGATAAAGCAGGTGCGGCCCCTGCCGGGTATCAAGCGGCTCGATGATGAACATGTTTTGCACCACGTCCGCCGTAGCGCCGGGTTTGCGCACAAACGCCAGCGGGCGGATGACGATGTCGTCGCCGTCGACCTGGCGCTCAGCGGGGTCCAGGTTGACCACGGCATTCACACAACGAACCCCGCGCAGCGTCAGGCCCGCTTCGGCCTTGATCTTGTGTTCCAGTGCCTGGGTTTTCAGGTGCACAGGCCGCTGCTGCTGAAACAACTGCCGGCGTTTTTGCGCCGCCTCGGTGTCGCTCATCAATGCTTGGCGCAGGTATTCAGGGTAGTTTTTGCCGATGTCGACACGCTGTATCAACCTCAGGATATAGTCGGCGGTCAACCACGCTTCCAGCGCTCTGCCGGTGCGATGGCTGAGTGTCAGGCGGCCTTTGGGTTTCCCTGAGAGGTTTTTCAGCGCCAGCTCTACCAGGCTCATGGAAACCGGCTCGACATAACCGCCTTCAAGGCTGCCCACTGCAACGTGAAAGGTCAGCACCAGGTCGTCGGCACGGTACCCGCTGGCCAGTGCGCCGGCATCGCAGGTGCGCTGGCCGCGCAGGGCGCCGGCGCGGTCCAGGCACAGTTGGTGGTCCAAATGCTGGGCTGCATAGCTGCGCAGTGTATCCAGGCCATCGAAGTCTGAGTCGCCGAGTGTCAGGCGCCGGATACCGGCTTGTTCAAGCACGCATTGGCGGTAGGCAATGCGGTCACCGGCGCTGGCGTTTTTCAGCCAGTCGGGAAGAGCTGCCTGGAGGCGCGGCAGGCCGGACAGGGGCAGGGCGGATGCTTGGGTGAGCAGCCGTGCCGGATCAGTGACCCGCGCAAACAACTGCTCCAGCGCCTCTACGCTGGAACGCGCCGGAAGCTGGAGGGCCGCGAGATCTTCCAACTGCTGGTTCAGTATCAGCCCGGCTTGGACTTCGAAAATATCGCCATCGGGTTCGTATTGCTGCCAGGTGATTTTGTCGGCGCTGAAGCGCTGTTGCAGGGCGTCGCCCCATGCTTTGCCGAAGGCATCCAGGTCGGGGAATGGCGTGACTTCCCCTGACAGGCGACACAGCAAGACGTGCTCGCGGCAGACCAGCAAAAGGTCGCAGGCTTGCCGGGCGAGTTGAGTGCCCGCCTGAGTCACCTGCGTTTCCAGGGTATAGGCGTGGACCGCGTTATCGGGCCAGGGTCGGCGGGCGCGTGTGCTTCGGTCAGGGTAGCGGTTCAATGCGCTGATGACGTTCAGGTACTTGGCGTTGGCGCCCACCTGGCGAATGGCTGAGTCGAGCAGCGCGCCTTGCAGCACCACGGCCAGCCACTTCCAGCGGCTGCCACCGGCGTCGCTGTCCTGGCTCCAATAGTTGGCCAAGGCGTCTTGGAAGCTGACGAACAGAATCAGTGGCAGCTCTCTGATGACCGCTTCGATGACCTCCAGATCATAGTCGCGAGGTCCATTGGCGTCGTAGCGGAGCCGAGTGCCGGTGGCGTCGCTCAAGTAGCTGTCCAGGCCACCGCGTGGCGACACGTCGGGAAAGCTGCCGTCCGCCATATGGGTGAGCGCCACGTCCAGCAGCGGGAGCAGTGCCCGGCCGCCACCCTCCCGGGGCACGGCCAGCCGCAGGTCATAGAGGGGAGTCGTCAGGGGAGGGTATTTTTCCGCCAGGTGGAAGGCCAGCAACTGCGTGGTGACGGAGCGCACTGTCGGTCGCGTGAGAAATTGAGCCTCAACCACTTGTCGGGTTGGGTGTGCAGGCGGGAACGAGTTCGGGTCTGTCATGGGTATTCCTTTACAGGGGATAAAGACGCGCCAGCCCAAAGTAAAGGGTTGCGTTGCCGCGAAGCGGTAGCCCGTTATGGTCTTAGGCCTTGGCGGCAAACTGGCCTATGATGAGCCCTTTGAACCTGATGAAAGACTGTGATGACTGAGAATTTGCCTGCCGTCCTGGAAACGTCCGACATGCTTGAAATCGACGGGCTGCACGCCTTCGACTTCGAACTCGATAACGAAAAACTGCTGATCACCGCCATGGACGGCCGTGCGGAAAAACGTTGGCGCTTCAGCCTGGAGCAGGTACAGGCCGCCACCTTCGATGACACCTTGCAAAGCTGGACCCTTACCGGTGATTCGGGCGAGCACCGCCTGATCTGCATGAGCGCGTTCACCGGCAACAATAACGACGAGGATCAAGCGGATGATGATGCGTAAATTCTGGCCCCTGCTGATGGCCGGCAGTGTCGGTGCCATGTCGGTGCAGGCCGCGCCGGTCGACACTTATGAACTCTTGGTGGGCAGCTACACCGCCGGCAGCAGCGAAGGGATCTACCGCCTGCAATTCGACAGCCGTACGGGTAAGTTCAACGGTCAGCCGGTGCTGGCCGCGAAGGCCGCCAACCCATCGTGGCTGACGGTCTCCAAGGACCAGAAGCATTTGTTCGTGGTCAACGAGAATGGCCCAGGCCAAAAGGACGCGGTAGGGCGCGTCAGCAGCTACCGCATCGACCCGAACAGTCATCAACTGACCCTGATCAATCAGGTGCAAAGCCTGGGCAATGAGCCGACCCATTCCAGCGTTGCTGCTGATGGGCGCTACCTGTTTGTCGCCAACTATTCGGTACTGGAAGATCCGGGCGGCAGCCTGGCGATCCTGCCGGTGGATGCCGAGGGCAAGCTGTCGGCGCCCGTCCAGTTGAGCGGGCATCCGGCCAGCCGGGTAAATCCTGAACGCCAGACGTCCAACCATGTGCACTCGGTGGTGTCGTCGCCGGACGGCAAGTACGTGTTTGTCCAGGACCTGGGGGCGGACAAAGTGTTTGCCTATCGCTACGACCCCAAGGCCAACCACGAGCTGCCACTGACCCCGGCCAACCCGGCCTCGGTGCAACTGCCACCGGGCAGCGGCCCGCGTCACCTGTTGTTCAGCGGCGATGGCAAACACGCCTGGCTGACCACCGAGATGAGCGCCCAGGTTGCGGTGTTTGACTACAAAGATGGCCAGCTGACCCAGACGCAATTGGTGGATTTCGCCGCCGGGCAACCGGTGTCCGACAAGGCCGGCGCCGCGCTACATGCGTCCAGTGATGGCAAATTCCTCTACGTGAGCAACCGTGGCACGGCCAATCAGTTGCTGGTGTTCAGCATCGACCCGGCTACCGCGCACCTCAAGGAACTGCAACGCCGTTCCGTGGAAGGCGACCACCCGCGCGAGTTCAGCCTCGACCCGAGCGGCAGGTTTTTGCTGATCGCCAACCAGAAAAGCAATGAAATCGTGGTGATTGAACGCGACCCCAAGACCGGTCTGCTGGGTAAAACCGTGCAGAAATTGCCGATCGAGGCCCCCAGCGACCTCAAGTTCCTGGTGCGTCAATAAGCCACAGGCCCCGCACTGCGGGGCCTGATCCTGTGTATTAATTCTATTAATAGCGGCTACTGTTTCAAAGCATTTCTAAGGTTCAACCCTCGGGCGTAAGTTGGGTTCCAAGGCCTTCCCAGGCCACCCAACCAAACGAACACAAGGGTTACCGACATGAACTTGAATCTCTTCTCCATCATTGCCGCTTCCGCTGTTTCCGCCACTGTCGCCCTGCCAGCGGCGGCCAGCGTGGAAGTTTCCGGCAAAAAATCCAGCACCAGCGCCTACACCCAGAAATACCTGCAACAAAGTGCCAACTTCTACGCCGCACTGGATCACAAGACTCAGCAATAACCTGCACAAAAGCAGACGCCAAACCACTGGAACGAAGCCTGGCTCGTTCGAGTGGTTTGGCGTTTGTGCATCTGCAGAATAAAAATGATTGATATCACATTGCCATGTGTTTAAATTTGACGCTCAAATATTGACGCATTTATTCCTGGAATCGACAGCATGGCACTCCGACTCGCCGCACTCATCCTGGTTCTCTACTCCGCCCCCATCCTGTCTTCCGTACAAGGGGTGGACGGTGAGCCGGAGATTGCCCGTGAGCGGTTGCTTAACCTGGTTGAAGGCTAAACCGAATCCCAGTAGTGAGCGGGCTTGTCCCGCGCTGGGCTGCGAAGCAGCCCCAAAACCAGGCGCCGAGGAATACCTGACACCGTGCGGCGTTTTCGATGGGGCCGCTTCGCAGCCCAGCGCGGGGCAAGCCCGCTCACTACAGAGCCCTGTCGGGTCAGGTCTTTGCCATTACGGCAATGAACAGCGGCGATTGCAGGAAGCACTCCAGCCACTGCTGTAACCGGGGATACGGTGCACCGGCAAACCATTCCCGATCCACATGGGCGAACTGACGCACAAACGGCGCCAGGGCCATGTCTGCCAGGCTTGGGTGATCGGCGAATAAGTACTCGCGATTCGCCAATAATCCCTCAAGTGTGCGCAAGAACACCTCGCCCTCGGCCCGATAATGTTCCATCGGTTGTTCCGGGTAGCGTTCGGCATACTTGTATCGATTCAAGTGATACTTGAAGCCCACATCGTTCTCGGCAATCAACGCCAATACCGCCGGGTCACCCTGCAGCAGCCAATCATCCGGGTCGTGCTGCGCCAGCGCCCACTGCATGATCGCCAGGCTTTCATCGATCACCACGCCATTCACACTCAACACCGGCACCGTGCCTTTGGGTGACAGCGCCAGCATTTCGGCCGGCTTGGCCTTGAGGCTCACTTCGATAATGCGCACGGGCACGCCGCAATAGCGCAACGCCAGGCGCGCACGCATCGCATACGGGCAGCGTCGAAATGAATACAGCAGCGCCTCGCTCACTTGACCTCCAGGGTGCTCAAGCCATTGCCTTGGCGCTTGACCTGGATCTGCACCGGAATGCGCTCGTGCATTTCCTGCACGTGGGAGATCACCGCCACTTTGCGGCCCTGGGCCTGCAAACCGTCCAGTGCGTCCATCGCCAACTGCAGCGACTCGGGGTCCAGGCTGCCGAAGCCTTCGTCGATAAACAGCGACTCGATCTTCAACGTGCTGGAGGCCATCGACGCCAGGCCCAGCGCTAGCGCCAGCGACACCAGGAAGGTTTCACCACCGGACAACGAATGCACCGAGCGCAGTTCATCGCCCATTTCCGTGTCCATGACCAACAGGCCCAGCATGCTGCCGCCGCGCTTGAGGCGGTAGCGGCGCACCAATTGGCGCAGTTGCACGTTGGCGTGGTGCACCAGCAGGTCGAGGTTGTAAGCCTGGGCGATCTTGCGGAAGGTGTCGCCGGTGGCTGAGCCGATCAGCGCATTCAGGCGTGCCCAGCGTTGCCATTCGTCATAGGCCTTGGCGATCTGTTCGGCGAAGGCCTGATTGGCATCCTGGCGGCGCTGGTCTTCGGACTGGCGCGCGCGCAATTCGGCGCAGGTTTTTTCTCCCTCAGCCAACTGTTGGTTGAGCGTAGCCAACGCGCTGTCCAGTGCTTCGGCTTCAAGGTTGCCGTTGTGCAGGGCTTGGTGCTCGGCCAGGCGTTGCTCGCGTTCTTGCAGCAGGACCTTGGCTTGTTCAACGGCTTTTTCGCTGTGCTGCAACTGCTGGCGCAATTGGCTGACCTGGGCGTCATCGTAGGCCAGCAAGCGGTTGAGGCCATCGTTATCGAGCTCCGGGTGCCGGGCTCGCCACTCGCCGAGGCGTGTGTCCAGCGATTGCTGTTCGGCCTGTAACGCTTGCTGGCGCTCCTGCTGGGCCTTGAGATCGGCGGCCAACTGGATCAATGCGTTGTGGATCTCTTGCAACTGCTTGTTGGCGTCGGTTTCACTCTGGCGTGATTGGGTCACGGCCTGATCCAACTGCTGTTGCCAGTGTTCGGCACTGCCGTGCTCGCCAAGCAACGCGCCGAGTTTTTCCTGAGCTGCTTGTTGCTGGGCGGCCAACTCGTTGACCTGCTGATTCAGCGCATCGAGTTGCTGCTGGCGGTGCTGCTGATGCGTCTGTTCTTTCTCGATCGCTTGTTGGCGTTCTTGTTGCTCGGCCAGCTCATCACGTTGATGGCCGAGCTGTTCAAGGCGCTGGCTGACCTGTTGGTCCAGCTGCATGAAGGTTGCGGCCGGCTCGGCACGCAAACCGTCCAGGGTGTCGGCGGGCAACAGGCTGGCGAAGGCATTCAGTTCCTGCTCAAGACGTTCGCGGTCGCTGGCCAGCTCGCGTTGCTGATCCACCAGCAATTGACGGGCCTGCTGGCTCGCTTCCTGGGCGGCTTGCAGTTGTTGCTGCAGACGCCCGGCGTTTTGTTGCAGGTTGAGCAGGGCACCTTGGCGTTGTTCGTCCTGGGCGATGCTCTGGGTCAGTTGACTCAACTGTTGATCAAGCCAGGCGCTGCGTTTGGCCTCATCCTGGTTGAACAGCGCGGCCGACAGTGGGTGCGCATCCAGGCTGGGCTTGAGTGCTTGTTGTTGCGTCGCAAGTTGCTCCTGCTGTTGCAGGTATTCCTTTTGCTGGGCGATCAAGCCGCCGACTTCGCCGCGCAGCTCGGTGAGTTTTTCCTTGAGGGTGTCGACGGCTTTCTGCGCCGTGGCTTCCTCGTTTTCGTCATGGCGACCTAGGCTCTGCAGCAGCGCTTCGGGCTGGTGGTACGGGTGTTCGTGGCTGCCGCACACCGGGCAGGGCTGGTCGTCCTGCAACTGCTCGCGCAATTCTTCGACACTGGCACTGCGGGCCAGGCGCTGGCGCTCAAGCAGTTGCTTGGTCACCGTCAGGGTTTGTTCGGCAACGGTCAGCTCCGCCTTGGTTTGCAGGCCGGTCTGGTTCAGTTGCTCGCGTTGCTGTTGGGCGTCGGCAAGCTTCTGCGTCAGTACGTTGGCCTGCTGGTCCAGCTGCTGCTGGCTGTCCCACAGGCGCGTCAGGTCTTCAAAGGCGCGTTGCTGTTTGCGATTGTCTTGCAGCAGGCTGGCCAGCAACTGGATTTGCTCGGCCACGGCATGCGGCTCGGCACCGGCCTCCTGATACAGCAGGTCCAGAGCCTCGCGTTGTCCGGTGAACTGTTCGGCTGCGCGGGCCGCGCGTTGTTCCAATTGCGGCAGTTCGGCCTGGCCTTTGTTCAGGCGATTGCCTATCAACATCAGCTGTTGCAAGCGATCGCGGTAGGCGGTCCAGGCGTCGCTCAAGGGGGCGAGGGCGGCGCTGCGATCAAGTTCGGTGGCCAGGCGTTGGAGGCGTTCGGCGACTTGGCTTTGCTTTTCCAGCAGACCGTTAAGCCGGGCCTGGCCTTCGGTGCAGGCGTGTTCGTGCTGCTGTTTGTCCTCGGCGCGCTTGGCCAGCGCTTTGGTCAAGTGGGCGAGGGTGCTCTGCTCTTCAAACGCTTGGCGCAGCAAAGGCACGGCATCGGCCTGGTTTTTCAGTGCCTCGGCCAACGCGGTTTGCGCGGTGGCTTGCTGTTGCTCGGCCTGCGTCTGGCGACTATGCAGTTGGCCCTGTTGTTCGATATGCAACTGAATCTGCACGGCCAACGGGGCAAGCACGCTGTTGAGTTCGGCTTGGCGCGCGAACTGATGACGTTGCGGTGCCAACTGCTCCAGGCGTCTGAGGTCCTGGCGTTGCAGGGCCTGGGTGTCCCACTCCGCCTGCGCGCGCCGCAGCTGTTCGGTCGCGGCGAGTTGGCGTTCCTGCCATTCGCGCAGCTCCTTGAGCCACGTGTGCTGCAGCTCCAACTGCTTGAGCTGGGCCTGCTGGGCCTTGAGCTGCTGTTGCGCCGCGTCGAATTGCTGATCCAGTTCGGCGCGGGCTTCGGCGGCCAAGGGCACCACGCCGGTGGCCTGGTCCTGCAACTGCTTGTGCGCGTCCCTGGCGTCTTTGGCCTTGTCAAAGGCGCGCCGCCCGAGCTGGGTGTAAAGCGCGGTATCGGTGAGCTTTTCCAGCAGCTCGCTGCGCTCGTTGTCATTGGCCTTGAGGAACGCGCTGAACTCGCTTTGCGCCAGCAACACGGCGCGGGTGAATTGTTCGAAGTTCAGGCCCAGGGCCAGTTCCAGCTGGGTCTTGTATTCGGTTTTCTGGCTGGCCAGCAGTTGATCGCTGTCCAGGTCGATCAGGCTCTGGCGGCTGTTCTGCAACTTGCCGCTGGCCTTGTCGCGGGCGCGGTTGGCTTCCCAACGCGCCCGGTAGCGACGGCCGCTGACGCCGACAAAATCCACTTCAGCATAACCGCCGCCCGTGCCGCGCCGCAGCAGGGTGCGCGGGTCGCCGATGGAAATATCGCTGTCGGCATCCGGCATCTTCGCCTGGCCGGTATCGCCCAGGCGGGGCACCGCGCCAAACAGCGCCAGGCACAAGGCATCGAGCAAGGTGCTTTTACCGGCGCCGGTCGGCCCGGTGATGGCAAACAAACCGGCACTGGCCAGGGGCTCGGCGGTGAAGTCGATCTCGAACGGGCCAGCCAGGGAGGCGAGGTTTTTCAGGCGGATGGCGAGGATCTTCATGGCTGTTCGCCCTCCTGTTGCACTTCCTGGAGCAGCACGGCGAAGTCCTTCAAGGTTTGTTCATCCACTTCACTGCCGTAGCTGTCCTGCCAGGCGCGGCTGAACAATTCCTGGGGCGTGAGCTGGTCGAGTTCGATCAGGCGCTCCTCACAGGTGTCGTCGCTGCCGCGCTTGCCGGCGTATTCGGCGGCGATGCGCACCAGGCGCACGGCCTTGCCTTGCAGCGCAGTTTCAATCTGCTGGCGCAGGTCGGGCTGCGGCTCGTCGAGGCGCACACGGACTTCGAGCCAGGGGTGGCGCTGGGTCTCGGCGAGCAGGTCGACGTCCGGCAACTCGGCCAACGCCTTGAGGATGTCGGCCAGGGGCGCGGCTTCCAGGCGTTGCAGGTCGACCGAGCGGGGGATCAGCAGCGGTTCGACACTCACCAGGCATTGGCCCTGGAACGTCACGTCAAGGATCTGATGCTTGTAGCCGATTTCGGAAAACGACAGCGGAATCGGCGAACCGCTGTAGCGAATGCGTTCTTCGCCATTGACCTTTTGCGGCTTGTGCAAGTGGCCGAGGGCGACGTACGCGACGCTTCTATCGAACAGACTGGCCGGCAGCGCCTCGGCATTGCCGATGATCAGGCTGCGTTCGGAGTCTTCCGACACCGAACCACCGGCCATGTGCGCATGGCTGATGGCAATCAGCGCCTGGCCTTTTTTGCGTTTGGCGTTGGCGGCGGCGATCAGCCATTCATGGACCTGGCCGATACCGCGCAGGTAATCGTCACCCAGGTGCGCGCCGGTGACTTCCGCCGGCCGCAGGAACGGCAGCGCCAGGCACCACGCGGCGACCTTGCCTTTGGCATCCGGCAGCGGGATCAGCAGGCGCTCGGCGTCGAGTTCGCCATCATCCAGCCACAACACCCGGCCGAGGGCGTGGGTGCGCAGACGGCGCATCAGCGGCGCTGGCAGTTCGATACGCGAGCCGGAGTCGTGGTTGCCGGCGATCATCACGATGGTCAGCTTCGGGTTTTGTTCATGGGCGCTGATGATGAAGTCATACAGCCGCTCCTGCGCCTTGAGCGGTGGGTTGACCGTGTCGAAAATATCGCCGGCGATGAGCAGTACATCCGGGCTATGGGCGTTGAGTTGGCCCAGCAGCCACTCGAGGAAACAGGCGTGTTCGAAGTCGCGTTCCTGGCCATGGAGGTTTTGGCCCAGGTGCCAGTCGGAGGTGTGAAACAGACGCAAGGCGAACTCCGTAGAAAAGATGAAAAGGAGGGGAGTTTACCTGTAATGCGACCATGCTGCCCCCAGGCGACACAGATTCAATGTGGGAGGGGGCCTTTTAACCATCCAAGACACAACGTAGAGATTGATTGCGCAGCGCTGTTGTGGGGAGCGGGCTTATTGTGGTGAGCGGGCTTACTGTGGTGAGCGGGCTTGCCCCGCGCTGGGGTGCGAAGCAGCCCCCATCCAGACGACTCAATCATTCAGCCAGACCTCATTGGCAGGTTTTGGGGCCGCTTCGCAGCCCAGCGCGGGGCAAGCCCGCTCACCACAGTAAGCCCGTTCACCGCAACAGGCCGGCTCACCACACAAGACGGTTTTAGAGTGGACTATTTGGGATACAGCGGCGGCAAACTGGTGGTATCGGTCGCCGGGTCCAGTTCACGCTCAGCCACCGGAATGGCCTTGACCGCGCGCCACAGGTCTTCGCCCAGCCAGAAATGCCCGCTCTCGCTGTACAGCGCGCCATTCAACCCATCAAGCGCATCCGACAGCGGCACGAACCGCGCCGCCATATCCGCCAGGGTTTCCGGCTGTTGCCGCGCCCAGGCATCGAGGGCCTGGCGGGTGGCCTGGGGGTCGTTGGCTTGGGTGGCGCGCTTGAGGTCGTCGAGCAGGGTGCGCGGGCTCGGGCCGGTTTGCGCGGCGCGTTGTACGGCCGGTTGCCGACGTGCGCGCCACCACAGGCCAAAACCCAGCAGGGTCGTGCAGGCGAGGATCAATGTGCTCAGTTGCCACAGCCACAGGCGTTCATCGTCCGGGGCGGTGATCACGGTCGGCGTGGCGGGGGTATCCACGGCCAGGCTCGGGTTGATGGCGACCTGCAACGTGCGGGCCGGCAAGCTGGTGCGCTCAAGGTGGTCTTCATGGGTGTTCCACCACACCACGTCCACGGCAGGCAATTCCAGTGCGCCGGCGCGGGTCGGCACCAGCGCTTCGCGGTCTTCGCGGCTGCCGATCAGGCCACGGTCACTGGTCTGGTTGCTGAGCACCGGTTGGTCCGGGTAGCGGCGCAGGCCGTTGATGTCGGTGCTGGGCAGGGCGGGCAATTGCGCGCTGGACAGGCCTTCGGCCTTGACCGTGAGGCTACGGGTCAGGGAGTCGCCGACCTGCACATGCTCAGGCTCTGGGTTCCAGTTTTCGCTCAGGGTCAGGCTGCGTGCCGGCAACCAAGGCGTATCGGCGGGATACAGCGCGGGCTTGGGCTTGACCGTCAGCGGCGACGGCGCCGAGCTGACGTGGATGAGCTTGCCGGGCTTGGTGCCTTGCAGGGTGTTTTCCTGCGGCGGACGCGATTCCACCAGGGTTGCACTGAACGTCTGCGCGGGGACCTCCAGGGTGCCGCTGTGCTGAGGGTAGATCGCGTAGCGGGTTTCGATCACGCCATGGCGGATGCTGTTGATGACCTTTTCGTAGGTGCGCGACTCGCCCAACTGCTCCACGCGTGCATCGGCAATCTGCAAGGGCGTGAGGCTGCTGTCGTCATACAGCGACACCGAGTGGTACACGCGCACGGTCAGCAGCGCCTGGGCCTGGACGTAGACGCTGGACTGGTCGAGGTTGGCCTCGACGAACACCGGCGCCAGTTCGGCGGCGGTGTTCTGGCTGGCGGTTTCCACCACTTGCAGGCTGATCGGCTGGGTCTTGTACTCGCCCACTTGCAGGGGCGGGATGACCACCGTGCCGTTTTCCTTGGGCAGCAGGGTGATGATCCAGCGCGTGGTGGCGTGGTTATCGCCGTCCAACGTGGTGAGTTGGTTGATCTGGCGGGTGCCGCTGACTTCGAACTGCGCATCCAGCGGCGACAGGTCGGGCTTGCCGAACTGCGTGACATCGCTGGACTCCACCGTCAATTCCACGGTTTCTCCGGAATTGACGCGGCTGCGGTCGACGCTGGCCACCAGGTTCGCCGCCTGGGCATGGCCTGTCGACAGGGCGAGCAGGAACAGTAGGGTGGTGCGGCGGCTCATCGCGTCTTGTCCTGATGTTGTTGCTGTTCGTACCAGAATTTGCGGCGCAGCAGTTCGCCGGGGTTATCCGGGATCTGCTGCAGCCATTGCTCCAGGGCCTGGCGATGTTCACCGTCGAGGCTGGCGTCAGTGGGGCGCAACGGCGGGGTGGTGGTGTGTTCGTCGCCCAGTTCGCTGCCCGGTACTTCATTGCCTGCGGTTTGCGGCGTATTGCCGGTTTGGGTGTCACCGGTGCCGGCTTCACCCTGGCCTTGGGACGACTGCTCGCCGCCCGTGGTGCTTTGCCCGCTGGCGCCCGGCTGCGCAGTTTGGCCGGGTTGGGTGGTTTCGTCATCCTCGTTTTCGGCAGGTTTGCTTGGCTCCGGCTGTGCCTGTTCCTGCATCAGGGTTTCCACCAGCGCTTTGTTTTTCAACGCGGGTTGCAGGTCGGGCTGGGCTTCCAGGGCCTGCTCGTAGGCGTCGATCGCCGCTTCCAGTTCACCGGACTTGGCCAGGGCATTACCCCGATTGTAGTGGGAGTAGGCGTCATTGCCCTCGGCGAAACGCTTGATGGCTTCGGCATAGTTGCCGGCTTCGTACAGTGCTACGCCTTGCCACTGCGGGTCTTCGAAATGCTCGGCGGCTTCGGCGGGGCGTTTTTTCTTCAGCAGGTACTGGCCTTGCTGGTCGGGACGCAGCCACAAATCCTGCAGGCCGAAGGCATAGCTGGGTTGCGGTGCGCTCAACAGCAGCAGCGGCAGGCAGAACAACCAGCCACGCCGCCCGGCGCAGGCGGCGAGCAGCAACAATGGCAGAAGCAGCCAGTAACCCTGGTCAGCCCAGGTGTCCAGGTGCAGCAGTTGACCGTCGTTGCGCAAGGCTTGCGGCGGGTCCAGCACGCCGAGTTGGCGCAGGTCCTTGTCGTCCAGGCGCGCAGCACGGTAGCGGCCGCTCATTTCACTGGCGAAGGCCTTCAAGGTGGGGCTGTCGAGGCGTGGCACCAGGATTGCGCCTTGCTCGTCCTTGAGAAACTCACCGTTTTCCTGGGTCACCGGCGTGCCTTCACGGCTGCCGATGCCGAGGATCGACAGGGCCGGCGCCTGGCCGCTTTGCAGCAGCAGGCGGATGCCCTGGCGTTCCTGTTTGGACAGCGAGGAACCAATCAGCAGCAGGCGACCCTGGCCGAGGCCACCTTGCTTGAGCAGGCCCAGGGCTTTCTCGACAGCCAGGTCGGCACGGTGGCCGGGCTCGGGCATGATCGACGGGCGCAAGGCTTCCAGCAAGTTGCGGCTGGTGCCGAGGTCATCCGATAACGGCACCAGGGTGTGGGCGCTGCCGGCGTACACGACGATGGCGGTTTGCGCATCGGTGCGCGCCTGCAACAGGTCGTACAGCTTGCGCCGCGCCTGCTCCAAGCGGTTCGGCGGGCTGTCGGTGGCGAGCATTTCCGGGGTCAGTTCCAGCAGCACCACCAACGGGTCGGACGGCTTCTGGCTGGACTGCTCGACTCTTTGCCAGCTGGGGCCGAGCAACGCCAGCACCGCCAATAGCCAGGCAATGCCGAGCACCACCCAGGGCGATTTGCTCTCACGGCCGTTGCCACCACTGAGTAACACAGCGTGGAAGGCCGGGGGCAGGATCACCTGCCAGCGCCCGGCGCGCTTTTGCCGGTGCCACAGTTGCCACAGCAACCAGCCGAGCAACGGCAGGAGCAACAGCCACCAGGGGCGGAACCAGTGCGGCCAGAGGTCGATCATCGACGCCTCCGCAAGCGCAGGCGTTTAAGGCGTTGGCGCCATTCCGGGTGTTGTTGCAGGAAAATCCCCTTGCTCGACCATTTGTTGAACAACCGTTGCAAGGCGTTGTTCGGCCAGCGTTCTTGAATCACCAGCAGCATGCTCAGTACCAACGCCAGGGCCAGCGGCGCGCTGTACAGCGCCAGCGCCGGGCGTGCCTGGGTGGGCTGTTGCTCGACGGGTTCGAGGGTGTCGAGGGTTGCCTTGATGGCCTGCAATTCTTCGCCATCACGGGCACGGAAATACTGGCCACCGGTGGCCTCGGCGATAGCTTTGAGCGCCGGTTCGTCGAGGTCCAGGCTCGGGTTGACGCCGAGGATACCCAGGGAACCGGTCTGTTCCGGGTCGGCGCCGATGCCGATCGGGTAGATTTTTACGCCTTCTTCGGCGGCCAGGCGCGCGGCGGTCAGCGGGTCGATCTGCCCGGCATTGTTGGCGCCGTCGGTGACCAGGATCAGCACGCGGCTCTGCGCCGGACGCTGGCGCAGGCGTTTCAGGGCCAGGCCAATGGCATCGCCGATCGCGGTGTTTTTACCGGCAATGCCGATCCGCGCTTCATCCAGCCAGGTACGCACGGTGCGGCGGTCGAAGGTCAGCGGCGCTTGCAGGTAGGCCTGGCTGCCGAACAGAATCAGGCCGACGCGATCCCCTTCGCGACCTTCAAGGAAATCGCCGAGCAGGTGTTTGACCAGGCTCAAGCGACTTACGTCTTCGCCCTGCCAATTCATGTCGGGGAAATCCATGGAGCCGGACACGTCCACCGCCACCAGCAGGTCGCGGCCACTGGCGGCGATCGGCAACGGCTCGCCCAGCCATTCCGGGCGCGCGGCGGCGGTCAGCAGCAGCAACCACAACACCACGAACGGCGCTTGCTGGCGCCAGCCGGGCAGGTTGACACGGGCGCGGCGACGGGCCAGGCCTTCGAGGTCGCTGAGGTAGCTGACTTTCAAGGCGGGCTCGCCGCTGTCGGCTGTCGGCAGCACCAGGCGCATCAACCAAGGCAATGGCAACAGGACGAAGACCCACGGCCAGGCGAACTCAAACATGTTTGCGGATCCAGGTGTCGACCGCTTGGGTCAGGCCGGCGATGGCCTTGTCGTCGAGTTTGCATTCGGGTTTGTAGGCGCCTTCTACCAGCACCATCCAGCGCGTCAGGCCCGCGGCCGGGCAGCGGTTATCCAGGAACGCCAGCCATTTGCGACCATTTAACGTATGGCTTTGGCTGTAGGGGTAGTCATTGCGGCACAGGCGCTTGAGCAGCCCGTTGAGTTGCTGCAGCCAGGCCCCAGCGGGGGCGCCATCGTAGGGTTTGGGCATCAGCGCCAGTTCCGCCAGGGCGGCGATGCGCAGCGGGTCCAGCGGTTGTTCGGCGCGGGCGATGGGGCGCCGTGCAGGCAGGAAACGGCGCAGTGACCACAGCCCCCAGCCGAGCAATGGAATCACCAGCAGCAACAGCCACCAACCCGGCGCAGGCGGCCAGAAACCGATGGCCGGCGGCGCGATCAGCGGTTGCAACTGGTCGAGGCTGCTCATTGCTTTTTAACCGGGCGTTGCGGGTTGAGGTATTCGCGCAGTTGCTCGACCATTTCGCTTTGGGTGCTTAACGGCATCAGCAGGATTCGCAGTTTCTGTGCAAGCAGTTCCCAGCGGGCGATGCGCGCTTCGGCCTGGGCTTTGTAGGCCTGTCGCAAATCGTAGTTCAGTGTGTCCAGTTCCAGCTGGGCGCCGCGTTCGGCAAAACGCAGCAGCCCGGCAGCGGGCAGGGCGTGGTCCAGCGGATCGGAAATCGGCAGCAACAGCAGGTCGCAATGCCGTGACAACAGGCTCAATTGCTGCTCGGCACCTTCGGTGAGTGCGCGTTCATCGCAGATCACGATCACCAGGCTGCCGGGGCGCAACACTTCGCGGCCACGGCGCAAGGCCATGCCCAAGGCGTCGGCTTCGGGGCGGCTTTCGGTGTTCAGGCTCTGGTTCACCCGCACCAGGCGATTGAGCAATTGCAGCAGGCTTTGCTTGCTGCGCCGGGGCTTGATTTCGTAGTGCTCGCTGTCGCCAAACACCAGGCCGCCGACCCGGTCGTTGTGCCCCAGCGCCGCCCAACCAATCAGGCTGGCCGCTTGGGCCGCCAGCACCGACTTGAACATCTGCCCCGAGCCGAAAAACAGCCGGCAGCTTTGCTCGACCATGATAAAAATCGGCCGCTCGCGCTCTTCATGGAACAACTTGGTGTGCGGCTCCTGGGTCCGCGCCGTCACGCGCCAGTCGATGGTGCGCACATCGTCGCCAGCCTGGTACACGCGCACCTGGTCGAAGTCCACCCCGCGTCCGCGCAGCTTGGAGTGGTGCAGGCCGATCAGCGGGCTGCGTTGGCTCGGCGTGGAAAATAGCTGTACTTCGCGCACGCGGTGACGCATCTCGATCAATTCGCTGAGCGTGACGCGGATCCCGTCGCTGGCATTCATGGGGTTCAAGCGACGGCAACGACGTCGAGAATACGTTGCACCACACGGTCCTGGTCAATGCCCGCGGCTTCGGCTTCGAACGACAGAATGATGCGATGGCGCAGCACGTCGAACAGCACCGCCTGGATATCTTCTGGGCTGACGAAGTCGCGACCGGCCAGCCAGGCATGGGCGCGGGCACAGCGGTCGAGGGCGATGGAGCCGCGTGGGCTGGCGCCGTAGGCGATCCACTCGGCCATTTCCGGGTCGAACTTGGCCGGGGTACGGGTGGCCATGACCAGTTGCACCAGGTACTCCTCCACCGCATCAGCCATGTACAGGCCGAGGATTTCCTTGCGCGCGGCGAAGATCGCTTGCTGGCTGACGCGGCGCTCAGGCTTGGTTTCGCCGTTGAGCGCTTCGCCACGGGCCTGTTGCAGGATGCGCCGCTCGACGGCGGCGTCCGGGAAACCGATTTTTACGTGCATCAGGAAGCGGTCGAGCTGGGCTTCGGGCAGCGGGTAGGTGCCTTCCTGCTCGATGGGGTTTTGCGTGGCCATCACCAGGAACAGCGGCGACAAGTCGTAGGTGCTGCGCCCGACGCTGACCTGGCGCTCGGCCATGGCTTCCAGCAGTGCCGACTGCACCTTGGCCGGCGCGCGGTTGATTTCGTCCGCCAGCACCAGGTTGTGGAAGATCGGCCCCTGTTGGAACACGAAGCTGCCGGTTTCCGGGCGATAGATCTCGGTGCCGGTGATGTCGGCGGGCAACAGGTCGGGGGTGAACTGGATACGATGGAACTGCGCTTCGATGCCTTCGGCCAACTCTTTGATGGCCTTGGTCTTGGCCAGGCCCGGTGCGCCTTCCACCAGCATATGGCCGTCGGCGAGCAGCGCGATCAGCAGGCGATCGATGAGTTTTTCCTGGCCGAGAATCTGCGTAGAAAGAAAGGTTCGCAGCGCAAGCAGCGCTTCACGATGTTCCATCGATGACGGTTCCTGGAAAGATGAGCCCGGTGATCGAGAGCAAACGCCGGGCTAGGGAGGCTTACTTTAATGCATGGAGGGGTGTGGCGACTAACGGCGTGACGGGTATTTTTGGCAAAACTTGTAGGAAATTTGTGTGGGAACACGGTCAATGTGGGAGGGGGCTTGCCCCCGATAGCAGTGGGTCAGACACAGATGCAGGAACTGGCCCGCCGCTATCGGGGGCAAGCCCCCTGCCACATGTGATCGTGGGTGCCGCTTAAATTCGGGTGAAAGTGCCGGTGCCGTTGAGGATGTTTTGCAGGGTTTGCTCCACCTCGGTCAGGTCGGAGGCGGCCGTGGCGTGGGTGATCTGCAATTGGTCCTTGCCACCCAGGGCATCGGCATCCCCGGCAGCCAATTCGATCAGCAGGGTGGTATCACTGAGCGTGACCTTCAACCCATCCAGGGTCGACGGCTCGTAATCCCAGGTCAGCTCCACTTCGTCTTCATCCGGGTAGCGGGTCAGCATGAACATCTCGCCGCCTTTACCGTGACAGCAGAGCATGGCCATGTTGTCTTCTTCTTCGTCGCACGGTGTAACCATGAGGGCGTCGGTTTTCAGCTGCAGCATGGGGAATCCTGTCTGGGGTAGGGCGTGATGCGGGCAATTGTGCCATTGCGGCGAATTTTGTGCTGCATCCTGTGTCATACCTCGTGCATGACCTGACAGTCAATACCAGTCATTTTCGGTACTCTGGGCCAGGAAAACAGCTGGTTTTAGTGCCCTGAAATCCGGGTTGCCCAAGTCGCAACCCCAACCCTGCTTACCGATGACCGAATATGTCGCAGCACCGCAAGCAGCGGGCTTCCTACACTCGTTAAGCTGCGCAACGGATGTGCCCTGTGCCGGGAGTCTGACCTGCCCGTCGTACCGTCGCCTGGCAAGGTGTACCTCCAGTGGAAGTTGTATGTGACCTGACTGTCTTGTCCAGCTTCACCCACCTGTCACCCTGATTCGTTTATGGTGTTTATCATCGTTACCAGCGAACAGAGCTGACGGTCTCCCCGCAAGGGGATAACACGCGACGCTTCCATCAATAACAAGCCCAAGCGGAGTACCACAGATGGCGTTCTTCACCGCAGCCAGCAAGGCCGACTTCCAGCATCAACTGCAAGCGGCACTGGCGCAGCACATCAGTGAACAGGCACTGCCACAAGTGGCGCTGTTCGCTGAGCAATTCTTCGGCATTATTTCCCTGGACGAACTGACCCAGCGTCGCCTTTCCGACCTGGCCGGTTGCACCCTGTCTGCCTGGCGCCTGCTTGAGCGCTTTGACCACACCCAACCGCAAGTGCGGGTCTACAACCCCGATTACGAACGTCATGGCTGGCAGTCGACCCACACCGCGGTCGAAGTGCTGCACCATGACCTGCCATTCCTAGTGGACTCGGTACGTACCGAGCTGAACCGCCGTGGCTACAGCATCCACACCCTGCAGACCACCGTGCTCAGCGTACGCCGTGGCGCCAAGGGCGAGTTGCTGGAAATCCTGCCCAAAGGCACCCAGGGCGACGGTATCCAGCAAGAATCGCTGATGTACCTGGAAATCGACCGTTGCGCCAATGCCGCCGAACTGAACGTGCTGAGCAAAGAGCTTGAGCAGGTACTGGGCGAAGTGCGCGTGGCCGTGGCCGACTTCGAACCGATGAAAGCCAAGGTCCAGGACCTGCTGGCCGGTATCGACGCCAGCCCGTTCAGCATCGACGGCGAAGAAAAAGCCGAGATCAAGAACTTCCTGGAATGGCTGGTGGGCAACCACTTCACCTTCCTCGGCTATGAAGAATTCGTGGTACGTGACGAGGCGGATGGCGGTCATATCGAATATGACGCCGATTCCTTCCTCGGTCTGACCAAGCTGCTGCGCGCCGGTCTCACCGCCGACGACCTGCGCATCGAAGACTACGCCGTGGCCTACCTGCGTGAACCGACCGTGCTGTCGTTCGCCAAGGCCGCGCACCCAAGCCGTGTACACCGTCCGGCGTATCCGGACTACGTGTCGATCCGTGAGATCAGCGCCGACGGCAAGGTCATCAAGGAACACCGTTTCATGGGCCTGTACACCTCGTCGGTGTATGGCGAAAGCGTGCGGGTCATTCCGTATATCCGTCGCAAGGTCGCGGAAATCGAACGCCGTTCCGGCTTCCAACCCAAGGCTCACCTGGGTAAGGAACTGGCTCAGGTCGTGGAAGTGCTGCCGCGTGACGACCTGTTCCAGACCCCGGTCGACGAGCTGTTCAGCACCGTGATGTCGATCGTGCAGATCCAGGAGCGCAACAAGATCCGCGTGTTCCTGCGCAAAGACCCGTACGGTCGTTTCTGCTACTGCCTGGCCTACGTGCCGCGCGACATCTATTCCACCGAAGTGCGCCAGAAGATCCAGCAAGTGCTGATGGATCGCCTGAAGGCCTCGGACTGCGAATTCTGGACCTTCTTCTCCGAATCCGTGCTGGCCCGTGTGCAGCTGATTCTGCGGGTCGACCCGAAGAACCGCCTGGACATCGACCCGCTGCAACTGGAAAAAGAAGTGGTGCAGGCCTGCCGCAGCTGGCAGGACGACTACTCCAACCTGGTCGTGGAAAGCTTTGGCGAAGCGCACGGCACCAACGTGCTGGCCGACTTCCCGAAAGGCTTCCCGGCGGGCTACCGCGAGCGTTTTGCCGCGCATTCGGCTGTGGTCGACATGCAGCATTTGCTCAGCCTGACCGAAGCCAACCCGCTGGTCATGAGCTTCTACCAGCCGCTGGGCCAGGTTTCCGGCCAGCGCGAGCTGCATTGCAAGCTCTACCATGCGGACACCCCGCTGGCGCTGTCCGACGTGTTGCCGATCCTGGAAAACCTCGGCCTGCGCGTGCTGGGCGAATTCCCGTACCGCCTGCGTCACGCCAATGGTCGTGAGTTCTGGATCCATGATTTTGCGTTCATTGCCGCCGAAGGCGTGAACCTGGATATCCAGCAGCTTAACGACACCCTGCAAGACGCGTTCGTGCACATCGTGCATGGCGACGCCGAGAACGATGCGTTCAACCGCCTGGTACTCACCGCCGGCCTGCCATGGCGCGACGTCGCGCTGCTGCGTGCCTACGCCCGTTACCTGAAGCAGATCCGCCTGGGCTTCGACCTGGGTTACATCGCCAGCACCCTGAACAACCACACCGACATCGCCCGCGAGTTGACCCGGTTGTTCAAGACCCGCTTCTATCTGGCGCGCAAGCTCACCGCCGAAGACCTGGAAGACAAGCAGCAACGCCTGGAGCAAGCGATCCTCACCGCCCTGGACGATGTTCAGGTGCTCAACGAAGACCGCATCCTGCGTCGCTACCTGGACCTGATCAAGGCCACCCTGCGCACCAACTTCTACCAAACCGACGCCAACGGCCAGAACAAGTCGTACTTCAGCTTCAAGTTCAACCCGCACGCGATTCCTGAGCTGCCTAAGCCAGTGCCGAAGTTTGAAATCTTCGTGTACTCGCCACGTGTCGAAGGCGTGCACCTGCGCTTTGGCAACGTCGCGCGCGGCGGCCTGCGTTGGTCCGACCGTGAAGAAGACTTCCGCACCGAAGTGCTTGGCCTGGTGAAAGCCCAGCAAGTGAAGAACTCGGTGATCGTGCCTGTGGGCGCGAAGGGCGGCTTCCTGCCGCGTCGCCTGCCATTGGGCGGCAGCCGGGACGAGATCGCGGCCGAGGGCATCGCCTGCTACCGCATCTTCATTTCCGGGCTGTTGGACATCACCGACAACCTGAAGGACGGCGCCCTGGTGCCGCCGGCCAACGTCGTGCGTCATGACGGCGATGACCCGTACCTGGTCGTGGCAGCGGACAAAGGCACGGCAACCTTTTCCGACATCGCCAACGGTATCGCCATTGACTACGGCTTCTGGCTGGGTGATGCGTTCGCTTCCGGTGGTTCCGCCGGTTACGACCACAAGAAAATGGGCATCACCGCCAAAGGCGCGTGGGTCGGTGTGCAGCGTCACTTCCGTGAGCGCGGCATCAATGTGCAGGAAGACAGCATCACGGTCGTGGGCGTCGGCGACATGGCCGGCGACGTGTTCGGTAACGGCCTGTTGATGTCCGACAAGCTGCAACTGGTCGCGGCCTTCAACCACTTGCATATCTTCATCGATCCAAACCCGAACCCGGCGACCAGCTTCGTCGAGCGTCAGCGCATGTTCGAGCTGCCGCGTTCGGCCTGGACCGACTACGACACCAGCATCATGTCCGAAGGCGGCGGTATCTTCTCGCGCAGCGCGAAGAGCATTGCCATCTCGCCACAGATGAAAGAACGCTTCGACATCTCGGCCGACAAGCTGACCCCGACCGAACTGCTGAACGCCTTGCTCAAGGCTCCGGTGGACCTGTTGTGGAACGGCGGTATCGGTACCTACGTCAAGGCCAGCACCGAAAGCCACGCCGATGTCGGCGACAAGGCCAACGATGCGCTGCGCGTGAACGGTAACGAGCTGCGCTGCAAGGTGGTGGGCGAGGGCGGTAACCTGGGCATGACCCAGCTGGGTCGTGTGGAGTTCGGCCTCAATGGCGGCGGTTCCAACACCGACTTCATCGACAATGCCGGTGGCGTGGACTGCTCCGACCACGAAGTGAACATCAAGATCCTGCTCAACGAAGTGGTGCAGGCCGGTGACATGACCGACAAGCAGCGCAACCAGTTGCTGGCGAGCATGACCGACGAAGTCGGCCACCTGGTGTTGGGCAACAACTACAAGCAGACCCAGGCCCTGTCCCTGGCTGCGCGCCGTGCCTACGAGCGTGCCGCCGAGTACAAGCGCCTGATGAGCGACCTGGAAGGTCGTGGCAAGCTGGACCGCGCCATCGAGTACCTGCCGACCGAGGAGCAGCTTGTGGAGCGCGCCGCGAACGGCAAGGGCCTGACCCGTCCGGAGCTGTCGGTGCTGATCTCGTACAGCAAGATCGACCTCAAGGAAGCGCTGCTCAAGTCGCTGGTGCCGGATGACGAGTACCTGACCCGTGACATGGAGACCGCGTTCCCACCGAGCCTGGTGGCCAAGTTCTCCGAGGCCATGCGTCGTCACCGCCTCAAGCGCGAGATCGTCAGCACCCAGATCGCCAACGACCTGGTCAACCACATGGGCATCACCTTCGTTCAACGACTCAAAGAGTCGACCGGCATGAGCCCGGCGAACGTGGCGGGCGCTTATGTGATCGTGCGTGACATCTTCCATCTCCCGCACTGGTTCCGTCAGATCGAAGCGCTGGACCATCAGGTCTCCGCTGACGTGCAATTGCAGTTGATGGACGAACTGATGCGCCTGGGCCGCCGCGCTACGCGCTGGTTCCTGCGCAGCCGTCGCAACGAGCAGGACGCTGGCCGTGACACCGCGCACTTCGGTCCGCACCTGGCCGCGTTGGGCCTCAAGCTCGACGAACTGCTGGAAGGCCCGACCCGCGAAGGTTGGCAGAACCGCTACCAGGCCTACACCGAAGCGGGCGTGCCTGAGCTGTTGGCGCGCATGGTTGCAGGCACTACCCACCTGTACACCTTGCTGCCGATCATCGAAGCCGCCGACGTCACCGGGCACGACGCCGCCGAAGTGGCCAAGGCCTACTTCGCCGTCGGCAGCGCCCTGGACCTGCCGTGGTACCTGCAGCAGATCAGCGATCTGCCGGTGGCCAACAACTGGCAGGCCCAGGCCCGCGAAGCGTTCCGCGATGATGTGGACTGGCAGCAACGCGCGATTACCATCTCCGTCCTGCAAATGGCCGACGCGCCAGAAGACATGGAAGCCCGCGTGGCCCTGTGGCTTGAGCAGCACAAGGACATGGCCGATCGTTGGGTCGCGATGATGGTGGAGATCCGTGCTGCGGTCGGCACGGACTACGCCATGTATGCGGTGGCCAACCGTGAGCTGCTGGACCTGGCGTTGAGCGGTCAGTCGGTGCTGTAACAATGTGACTGAACGTTAGCGCTTGAAAACATCCCCGAATCGAAAGGTTCGGGGATTTTTATTGGGCGCAAGATCAATCGGTCAATACGGCAGGGGATCGCTATTTCGCGGTGCCCGGAATGATCAACTCCTCCAGGCGAACGAACAGCTGTGGCGTGTTGCTTTCAACGGCGGCCAACGCCAGTTTTGCCTGTTCGTGATCTTCCAGGCTCATGCGCATTTCGATCTTATGGATGTCCGCTGGAAGCCTTGGTGGGATAGGGGCCGGCATGCTTTTTTGGACGTGCTTCAACAGGGCGTAGGCGAGGGGGAGGTTTTTTTCCAACCCGTATGGGTTTGTAAAAGGCGGTTCGCTACCGTCCTCCTCCGGTGCGGGACGCTCGCGCAATGGCATGTTAGCGAGGGCATGCCCATATTCCATCATCGCCTCCACGTGGCCCAAGTCGGCCAACCGGGCAAGGCGAGTGCGCTTTTCCGCCATGCTGGCGGTGGAGTCCCCGAAGAAGACCCGTGCGTACAGCGCCAATGGCAGGCCTGCGTCGGCAGATTCTTGATACAGCTCTTCGATTCGCGCCAGGCGCAGTGCGTCGTTAGCAATCAATTTCGGGTGGCGTTGATACTGTTCGGCGAGTTTGAACTGGGCCAGGCTGAAGCCGGCGGCGGCGGATTTTTCCAGCCAGCTGACGTCATCGGTGATGAGGTACTGGTAGTACAAACCTTCGGGCTCTTTATACGCCGGGAACGTGCTCACCAGTGTCTTGGCTGTTTCCAGCGACTCGGTATCCCCCAACTGTATAAGTGCCGGAATGTAGTTCTGCGCTGCGGCGAGTTTCAGCCATTTCTTGGTTTCTTCACTGGCGTAAGAAGACAGTTTTCCGTGCTCGCTGTGCCAGATGCCGTCTCGGTAAACGTTACACGTGGCCATGCTGAACTGACACTCAGGAAACTGGGCGGCCGAGGCTATGGTCAGAAAATGCTCGGCCTCTTCGGTGTTATTTAGCCAGAACATTTTCATTCCGGCCCGCGCCGCACTTTGGTTCAGCTCATCCAGGGCTGTTGTCATCGGGAGTGACAAGGTCTCTTTTTGAGCATTCAGTTGGGACAGCACATTGAACAGTGCGGACCTGACAGTTGATTCGGCGGACATGATCTATACCTGTAATAAGCACTGAAATTGTGCGAATTCAGGTTATGGAAACGCAGTTCCTCACTGTCGCTACATATCTATCATCCGTCATGGCCGACCGGATCAATGCCGCAAGTGATGTGCCAAGTGATGCTCCAGGTGCTTCAAATGCCGGGCCATCAGCGCCTGCGCGTGAGCAATGTCATTGCACGCCAGAGCGTCGACAATGGCCAGGTGTTCTTGCCATGCACACCCGTTGCGCGACTGCGTCTCACAGTGCGCAATCATCAATGAGGTTAACGGCACCAGGCTGTTGAGGAACTGCTCCAAGGGCTTGTTGCCTGCGATGACCGCCAACCGCAGATGAAACTCGCCGGACAGGCGAATAGCTGCCGCGTGTTGGTCGCGTGCAAGGCTTTCCTGTTCCCGCAGGATGAGTTCGCGCAATTGGCGCAGGTGTTCCGGGGTGGCGTTGGCGCAGGCCAGTTGCACCACGGTCATTTCTGTCAACCGCCGGGCTTCCAGGATCTGCTGCGCTTGTTGTCTGTCCGGTACCGCGACCTCGGCCCGTTGGTTGGGACGCAGGATGATCACGCGCTGCAGGGAGAGCTTGGCCAACACGCGGCGAATCACGCTGCGGCTCACACCGAAGGTCTCGCCCAGGCCTTCTTCGGTAAAGCGGCTGGACGGGACAATGCGTTGCTCGAGGATGGCGTCGAACAGCCGGGGGTAGATGTCGTCCACCGACGGTTTTTTACCGGCGACCAGGCGCAGGGCAGGGAGGATAGGGTCGTATTGCAGGGCGTGGGCGGTCATGGCCTGTCTCCAAAAAATCAACTGCCCAGATGGTCATCCGGGATGTTCAGGCGAATACCCATGCGCAGGCCTTCCTGGAGGATATGCCGACGCATCTCGGCACTGGCCAAGGCGCTGTTCTTATTGCGGATGGCACGCACCACCGCTTCATTCTCCTGCAGGCGCTCAGCCAGGTGCTCGGGGGAGTTGCGCAGCACCTGGGCGCTTTGCTTGAGGGCATTGCTGGTTTGTTGCACCACGTTCTGGAAAATCGGATTGGAGGTGAGGGCGAACAGCTCTTCGTGGAAGCCGATGTAGGCGTTCATCCCGGCTTCGGCGTCGCCGGCGTCGAGGGCTTCGCGCATGTCCATCAGGGTCAGGCGCAGTTGGCCGACCTCCTTGCTGCTGATGGACTGGGCCACCAGGCCGACAATGAACGGTTCGAGGGTGTAGCGCAGTTGCAGGATGTCTTCCAGGCTGGCGTCGGCCACCGCATCGCTGGATTGCGGTTCGCTGATACTGGTTTCCAACACCACCACGCCTTTGCCCGGCATGGAGCGCACCAGGCCGAGGGTCTCCAGCACGATCACCGCTTCGCGCAGGCTGGGGCGGCTGATACCCATTTGTTCGGCCAGTTCACGCTGGCCGGGCAGCATTTCCCCACGGCGCCACTGGCCACGCGCCAAGGCGGCACGGAGTTTTTCTACCACTGAATTGACGACGGTTGAGGTGCTGATCACGTCGATGGCTCCTTGATGTTGCACATACGGTGGTGAATCCAACGAAGATCTACTGTGGGAGCTGGCTTGCCGGCGATGGCGGTGTGTCAGTCGCCGGGTGTGCAGGCTGATTCACGGCTATCGGGAGCAAGCCCCCTCCCACCTTTAGCCGGCGGTGCTCATTAGAATTCCTGATGCGCCGGCAACACCGGCTTCTTGGCCTGGAAGGCATAACCTTGCTGGCCGTCCAGCACCTTGTTGGCACGCTGGATATCGATGTCTTTCTCCCAGCGCGCAATGGCCACGGTCGCCACGCAGTTGCCGATCAGGTTGGTCAATGCGCGACCGATGCCCATGAACCAATCCACCGCCAGTACCAGCACCAGGCCCACCACCGGAATCGCCGGGATGGCGGTGAGGGTCGCTGCCAGAATCACCAGCGCTGAACCGGGGATTCCGTGGGCGCCCTTGGACGTGATCAGCGACACCAGCAGGATCGTCATCAGATCGGTCATCGACAGCGGCGTGCCGGTAGCGTTGGCGATGAAGACGATGGCCAGGGTCAGGTAGATCGAGAAACCGTCGAGGTTGAACGAATAGCCCGTCGGAATCACCAGGCCCACGGTGGAGCTGCCGATACCCAGGTGCTCAAGCTTGCGCATGATCTGTGGCAGCACGGCGTCGGAGGAGGCGGTGCCCATCACGATCAGCAGTTCTTCACGCAGGTATTTGAGCAGCGGCAACATGCGCAGGCCGGACAGGCGCATCACCAGGCCAAGGATCAGCCCGACGAAGGCAAAGCACGTCAGGTAGAACAGGCCCACCAGGCTGCCCAGGTGTTGCAGGGAGTCCAGCCCGTAGGTGCTGGTGGTGAAGGCGATCGCACCAAACACACCGATGGGCGCCAGGCGCACGATCATGCCCATGATGCGGAAGATCACATGGCTCAGCTCATTGATCAGCCGCGAGATGCCTGAGGCCGCTTCGCCCACGAGGTTCAACGCACTGCCGAACAGCACTGAAAACAGCAGCACTTGCAGCACGTTGTTGTCGGCAAAGGCGCCGATCACTGAGTTGGGGATCAGGTCCATCAGGAATTGGCTGGTGCCGCGGATATGCTGGCCCTTGTCGGCCAGTTCATTGAGGCCAGCGGACGACAGCTGCTCCAAATGGATATTGGCGCCGGTGCCGATACCGGTGCTGAAGGCCATGACCAGGCCGATCACCAGCGCGACGGTGGTCAATACTTCAAAGTAGATCACCGACTTGAGGCCGATGCGGCCGACTTTCTTCAAGTCGCCGGCACCGGAAATGCCGCTGACCACCACGCAGAATACGATCAAGCCGATCAGCATTTTGATCAGCTTGATAAAGCCGTCACCCAAGGGTTTGAGTTGCGAGGAAAATTCGGGAAGGGCCAGGCCGCAGACTACGCCTAGCATCAGGCCAATCACGACTTGCAGGAAAATCGAACGCGAGCACCATCTGAGCATGGGAGGGATCTCTATTCGGTGCCCTGGTGGTTCCAGGGCTTAATTGTTGTGGTCATACCGGTAAGTCCAGTGCGTCGCCAGTCTAGGCCAGGTATTTTTGAAATAACAAGTCATTATTCATCGGTTGACGGTTCCCGGTCTGACCAGTTGGTCGCCGAAGGCGATGCTTGAGCGGTTGGCGACGTGGAATTTTTTTCGCTTATCATCCGTCGCTCGGCACAGGAGGTGATGGATGGACACACCAGGACTGACCCTTGATGAAACCGGGCAGGCCCACTGCACCTGGCGCACGGCCGCGCCGGAATACCCGCGTTATCACGACGCGGAGTGGGGCGTGCCGGTGGCGGATGATATCCAGTTGTACGAGAAGATCTGCCTGGAAGGCTTCCAGGCCGGCATGGCCTGGATCACCATTTTGCGCAAGCGCGAGCAGTTCCGCGTGGCGTTCGAAGGGTTTGATTTTCGCCGGGTGGCGCAGTATGGCGACGCGGATATCGAGCGGCTGATGCAGGACCCAGGCATCGTGCGCAATCGGGCCAAGATCCTCTCCACGATCAACAATGCGCGCCGGGCGTGTGAGTTGGTGGATGAAACCGGTTCGCTGTCGCGCTGGCTGTGGGCGTTCGAGCCTGGTGAGGAAGAGCGTCCGGCGGTGGTGGACATGGCGTATTGGACGGGGAATCCCACGTCGCCGGCTTCGGTGCGTTTGTCCAAAGCGTTGAAGAAACGGGGTTGGACGTTTGTGGGGCCGACCACGATGTATGCGTTGATGCAGGCGATGGGGATGGTCAATGATCATCTGGAAGGGTGCGCTTGTCGGTCACGGATCGAAGACCTGCGCCGCCAGTTTGAACGGCCCTGATTCACTGGCCCTATGCGATGAAACCTGGGGCTGGCCTGCCGGCGATAGCGGCGGGTCAGCCGACCTGGGTGTGGGATCAGACCGAGTACATATCCATTATTTAGGTTACGGCTGCTATGGGTTCCGCTTTTACAGCGGCTCACTTTGGAAAAGCCCCAAAGTAAGCAAAGGGCTCTTGCCCCACCACTCGGCACCTCGCCCAGGCTCGGTGTGCCCGTAATCCGACATTGATTTGGGGGGCCGCCGCCACGCGCCATCCATGGCGCGGGGCGGCTAAACCGGCATCCCTGCCGGTTTACCCCCCAAATCAATATCGAATTCCGGCCAGCGTGGTTGACGGGGCGCCTGAGATCAAAAGCACGATCAAGATCAAGATCAAGATCAAGAGCGGCTCGCTTCGCATCGTGGTTAGCGTGGTTGCTGCAGCGTTGTGTAGATACATTATTTTGGTAGGGGGGTAAGCACTTCCGCCTTGTCATCCAGCACCATCACCACCAGCAACTTGGCCGGTTGGGTCTGGCTGGCATTGCTCGATTCGAAGTGCCGCGAACCTGCCGGTTCGTAGAACGATTCACCGACCTTGTAGGTTTTCGCCTTCTCGTCATTCACCCGCGAGGTGATCGCGCCTTCGAGTACGTAGGCCACGGCGGTGCCGGTGTGGCTGTGGGGCACGGTGGCCTGGCCGGGGGCGTAATCGACGGTGAGCATGATGGTTTTCTTGCCGGGCACATGGGGCAAGGCGTGCTCTTGGAGCACGTTGATCGACTCTTGGTTGTACACCGGTTCGTGGGCAAAGGCGCTGAGCGAGGCGAGCATCAGCGAGGTAGCGAGCAGTCGTTTCATGGCGAAGTTTCCGAATCGTTCGAGACCGCTTCACCCTACGCCGCGATGCCTGGGTGACCAATGACCAATCCCGGCGAAGACCAGGAGACCAATGCCTCAATGGTCGAAATCCAGGCGCCACGCCAGGTGCTCGCCGGTCAGTTCGATAAACCCTTGCAGGGCCGGCAATCGGAAGTGTGCAACCAACTGGTCGGCACAGGTCCAACGGCCGCTGACGGTCCATAGGTCGAGGTCCTGCGGGTCGCGCTGAACGGCGTAGTCCAGGCAGCCGGGAGCGGTGCGCACGGCGTTGGCTATCTGCTGCAGGCGCTCGCCCAATTCCCTTGAGCGCCCGGCCGCCGCGCGGACATAGACAGTGTTGCAGGCACAGGCTGGCATGGCGATGGTCTCCGAGGTCAGGTGTCAGTGCACAGGCTAGGGCCTCGTTGCGACAGGACCAAGGACCAATCCGGCGGAAAATCCGCTAGCCAATCTGCTGGAGAATATCGCGGACTTTGTCCAGCGCCGGGTCGATATCGAGGGTTTCGATGGCGCCGAAGCCAATGATCAGGCCGGGACGTACGGGCGCATCGTGGAAGAATACTTCCAGCGGGTACACACCCACTTCCACCCGGCGCGCCAGTTCCATCAGCAGCGGGATATTCACCGGCACCTTGCACAACGCGGCCATGTGGAACCCGGCCACGGTAGGCACTGCTTCGAACCACGGCGACAAATCCCCCGCGAGGCGCTGCAGGATGCGTTCACGGCGCCCGGCATAGACCGTATGGCAGCGGCGGATATGTTTGAGCAGGTAGCCCTCGCTGATGAATTTGGCCAGGGCCCATTGCGGCAGCGTCGAGCTGTGCTGG
The DNA here is from genome assembly GCF_002859085.1 of Pseudomonas sp. QC2. NCBI lineage: Bacteria > Pseudomonadati > Pseudomonadota > Gammaproteobacteria > Pseudomonadales > Pseudomonadaceae > Pseudomonas > Pseudomonas sp. QC2. The sequence goes on along the minus strand of NZ_PKKS01000010.1, from coordinate 47,755 downwards.
TCGGTGAGTTGCTTGGCCTTGAGCACCGCGCCGTAAATCGCCGGTGGCAGCACCGCGTAGCCCAGGCGCAATTCGGGCAGCAGGGTTTTCGAGAAGGTGCCGACATAGGTCACCACACCGTGGGTGTCCATGCTTTGCAGGGAGTCGGTGGGCCGGCCTTCGTAGCGGAATTCGCTGTCGTAGTCGTCCTCGATGATGATCGCGCCCAACTCGAAGGCCCTTGCCAGCAGGGCTTCGCGGCGTGGCATGCTCATCGGCATGCCGAGGGGGAACTGGTGGGAGGGCGTCACGTAGATCAGTCGTGTGCCATCGGGTATCCGGTCGACCTGGATGCCCTCGGCATCCACCGGCACACTGGCGACATTCGCCCCCATCGCCACGAACAACTGGCGCGCAGGGCTGTAGCCGGGGTCTTCCATGGCGACCCTGCTGCCCGGCTCCAGCACCACGCGGGCGATCAGGTCCAGCGCCTGCTGTGCGCCGTTGGTGACGATGATGTCGCTGTCGCGGCAGTTGACCCCGCGTGAGAACGCGATATGCCCGGCGATTGCGCTGCGCAGTGCGGGCAGGCCTTCGGGTTGGCTGTAGAACCCGCTGTTTTGTGCAATGCGTCGCAGCGCGTCCTGGGTACAGCGCCGCCATTCATCCTGGGGGAACTGGTTGCGGCTGGTGGCCCCGCCGATAAATTCATAGCGCAGCGTGCTGTCGCGGGTGGGGTGGCGCATGGGCGAGGGCAGCGATTGCCACTTCGCCAGGCGGGCGGCGCAGGCCAGGTCGGTGGAGGCTTGCAGGCGTTCGGACTGGGGGGCGCGGGCGTTGACGAAGGTGCCACGGCCGGTCTTGCCGACCAGCAGGCCTTCGTAGGTGAGGGTGGCGTAGGTGTCTGACACGGTCTTGCGCGACACGCCCAGTTGCTCGGCGAGCAAGCGGCTGGGCGGCAGTTGCGCACCGGCGGCCAGGCGCCCGGAACCGATGGCTTCGCGCAGCTGTTGGTAGAGCTGTTCGGCCAGATCCTTGCGGCCATTGATCACAACGTGCAGTTCCATGGGGTATCCCGGGGCATTCAATCTGCGCCCAGATTACGCGCCTGCGTAACAGGCTCAAAATGGTCTCTGCATAAACCGCCTGATTGGCTATAGGGCTTGTGCCGCATGACCCCTAGGCTGGACTGTGATTGCATTCGCCGCCAGAGAACCGCCCCATGGAACCCCGCCTGGATTACTACACCGCCTCGCCGCAAGCGCTCAAGGGCATGTTGATGCTGGAGGCGACGACGTTTGGTCTGTCCATCGACGCCCCCTTGCTGGAGCTGATCAAGATTCGCGTCTCGCAGCTCAACCACTGTGGTTTCTGCACGGACATGCACTCGATGGCGGCACGTCAGCGCGGCGAAACCGAGCGGCGCTTGTTCGCGTTGTGCGTGTGGCGTGATTCGCCGTTTTTCACGGCGCGGGAAAAGGCCGCATTGGCCTGGAGCGAGTCGGTGGCGACGCTGCCGACCTCAACGGTGTCGGATGAACTGTTCGCCGCCGTGCGGCTGGAGTTCAGCGAGCAGGAACTGGTCGACCTGACCATGGCGGTGTCCAGCATCAGTGGCTGGAACCGCCTGGCGGTGAGCTTTCGGCAGCAACCGCCGAATGCTTGATCAGGACAGGAAACCGCCGTCCACATTCAGCGACACACCCGTGGTGTAGCTGGACGCGTCACTGGCCAGGAACAGCACCGCGCCGGCCATCTCGCTCGGGTCTGCCACGCGCTTGAGAGGGATCTGCGCCAGGGCCATTTTCAGGATCGCGTCGTTCTTCACCAGCGCCGAGGCGAACTTGGTGTCGGTCAGGCCAGGCAGCAGGGCGTTGCAACGAATGCCGAACGCGGCGCATTCCTTGGCGAACACCTTGGTCATGTTGATCACGGCGGCCTTGGTCACCGAGTAAATGCCTTGGAACACCCCCGGCGAAATCCCGTTGATCGAGGCGACGTTGATGATGCTGCCGCCACCGTTTTCACGCATCAGCTTGCCGGCTTCCACCGACATGAAGAAGTAGCCACGGATGTTCACGTCAACGGTCTTCTGGAACGCACCGAGATCAGTGTCCAGCACATTGCAGAACTGCGGGTTGGTCGCGGCGTTGTTGACCAGGATATCCAGGCGGCCGAACTGCTCACGGATACCGGCGAATACTTGGGTGATTTGCTCCATTTCGCCGATATGACAGGCCACGGCCGTGGCCTTGCCGCCGTCGGCGATGATCGCATCGGCCACATGTTGGCAGCCTTCCAGTTTGCGGCTGGAAACGATCACATGGGCGCCTTGCTGGGCCAGCAACTTGGCGATGGCTTCGCCGATGCCGCGGCTGGCGCCGGAGACAAAAGCAATCTTGCCGTCGAGGTCGAACAGGTGGGTCTTGGACATGGGGGTTCCTTGTGGTCGGCGATCAGAGCGTGGATTTGCTGATGACGTTCAGGCTCATTTGCTCCAGCAGTTTGTTCATCTGAATGAACTGCGCAAAGCGTTTGTCCTGGGTCTGGCCATGGAAGAAGCGGTAGTAGATCTGCTGCACGATGCCGGCCAGGCGGAACAGGCCGTAGGTGTAGTAGAAGTCGAAATTGTCGATCTGGATGCCGGAGCGCTCGGCGTAATAGTCGACGAACTCACGGCGAGTGAGCATGCCGGGCGCGTTGCTCGGCTGGCGGCGCATCAACTGCACCGGCGCGGGGTCCGCCGCTTCGATCCAGTAGGCGAGGGTGTTGCCCAGGTCCATCAGCGGGTCGCCGAGGGTGGTCAGCTCCCAGTCCAGCACGCCAATGATCTGCATTGGGTTGTGCGGGTCGAGGATCACGTTATCGAAGCGGTAGTCGTTGTGCACAATGCTCGACGTCGGGTGATCGGCTGGCATCTTGTCGTTGAGCCAGGCGCGCACGGCTTCCCAGTGTGGCGCGTCGGGGGTCAGGGCTTTTTCGTAGCGATCGCTCCAGCCACGGATCTGGCGTGCCACATAGCCCTCGGGTTTACCCAGGTCGGCCAGGCCGCAGGCGCTGTAGTCCACCTGGTGCAGTTCGACGAACTTATCGATGAAGCTTTTGCACAGCGCCTCGGTCTTGACGGCGTCCAGGCCCAGCTCGGCTGGCAGGTCGGAGCGCAGGATGATGCCGTTGACCCGCTCCATCACATAGAACTCGGCACCGATCACCGACTCGTCGGTGCAATGCACGTAGGCCTTGGGGCAATAGGGGAAGCCGTCTTTGAGCTGGTTGAGAATGCGGTATTCGCGGCCCATGTCGTGGGCCGACTTGGCCTTGTGGCCAAAGGGCGGGCGGCGCAGCACGAATTCCTGGCTCGGGTATTCCAGCAGGTAGGTCAGGTTGGACGCGCCGCCGGGAAACTGGCTGATCGTGGGCGTGCCGCTCAGGCCCGGGATATGGGCCTTGAGGTAGGGATCGATCAGGCTGGCATCAAGTTCTTCACCTGGGCGAATCTGGGTCGATTGGTCGTTCAGCGCCATGCTTATCCCTTCTGCTTATTCTAAAGGCCTCGGACTATTTCCTAATCTAATGCGCACCACCGCCCAGCGACAAGGTCGGGGCGGCTTAATAGGTTAGCGTGTTGGATGATGATCAGCGTGCCTGATCGGTCATTTAGTGGGCGGGGGCAGGGCGACCGGGGTGAGTACCGGGCGCCCGGCGAAGTGCTCTACCAGGTTATCGGCCACCCGTTGCACGGTGTCATGGGCGGCTTCCGGCGACAGGCCGGCGACGTGGGAGGTGAGCACAGTATTGCCGAGTTTCTTGAGCGCGTCGGGGACCTTGGGCTCATCGTCGAACACATCCAGCGCGGCGCCACCGATGCGGCGCTGTTCCAGGGCGGCGACCAGGTCGGCGGTGACCACCACGCTGCCACGGCCGATGTTGACAAGATAGCCATTCGGGCCCAGGGCATCCAGGGCGTGCCGATCGATCAGGTGACGGGTGCTGGCGCCGCCGGGCGTGGCCAGGATCAGGAAGTCCGAGGTGCGCGCCAGCTCCACCGCCGTCGCACAGTAGGTGTAGTCCACATCATCGCGTGGCTGGCGGTTGTGGTAACTCACCTCCATGCCGAAGCCCAGGGACGCACGCTTGGCGATCTCCAGGCCCACCGCACCGAGTCCGAGAATGCCCAACTGCTTGCCGCCCAGTGACGGGCGCATCACTTTCGGCCATTCATGGCGGCGCACGGCGGCGTCGGTCTGCGGGATGCCGCGTACCAGCGACAGCAGCAGCGCCATGGCGTGATCGGCCACCGACGGCGCATTCACGCCGGCGCCGTTCGTGACCACGATCCCGCGGTTGCTGGCGGCCTGCAGGTCCACGTGTTCGTAGCCGGCGCCAATCACGCAAATGATTTCCAGCAGGGGCAGCGCGGCGATTTCCTCGGCGTACAAGCCCAGTGGGCCGCGGGTGAGCACCGCCTTGATCTGGCTGCCGTGGGCCTTGATGGCCGCGGTGCGCTCGGCGGGTGTGGGCGCGAGGATCACGTGAAAGTCATTGCTCTCGATGATGGGCAGGTATTCGTTGATGGTTTCAACCAGGACCAGAACAGTAGCGGTCATCGGAAGGCTCTTCCTGAAGGGTTTGAGGGAAGGAGTATGCCGTATTTGAGCGTTTAGAAGCTGATCTCGACGGCGCTTGTGAGCTTCACAAATGCCCCGGCCAGGGTCGCGTTGTGATGCTCGATAATCACCTCGGCCTTCAGCGTCGGCGTGTCCATGCAGGTATGGCCGTCTTCGGGCAGTACCACTGAAAACCCCAGTTCCACCGCGACCTTGCACGTGGTGTCGATACAGAACTGGGTTTTCATGCCGACGATCACCAGTTCCTTGACGTGCGCCGCTCTCAATTGCGCTTCCAGGTCTGTGCCCAGGAAGCAACTGGGACGGGTCTTGTTGAACAGGTGATCACGCGACTCGTCTACCTCCAGCGCATGCCATAGCTGCCAGGGCGGGCTGCCGGCTTCAATTGGGGAGCCGGCCGGGCCAGTGTGGCGGGCGACGAAGATGGGTGTATCGGAGTTGCGGGCACGCTGAATCAGCTGGTTGATGGTGGCGAGTACACGTTCGCGCTCGAAGGGCTTTTCCGGACCGTCGTATAAGCCAGTTTGCATATCGATGATCAGCAGGGCGTCAGTCATGGTGTTGCTCCTTGCGATGGCCAGATGGCGGAGCAATAAAAAGGCCCCGTCCATTGCTGGCGGGGCCTTGGGTTGAATCTGTGAGGTGTTTAGCGTGAACACCCACAGCAACCGCACGACCCGCCTGAGGCGGTCGTGGTGGTGGTGCGGGTGAGGTTCAGCTGAATACGGTTCATGGCTGGATCATGCTGAGAGCGGCGCCAAGTTGTCAACGAATGTGTTTGAATTGTGCGCGGCGCGTCGATGTACCACGCCACCGTTCCTCAGCTAAGTCTTTGCTTCTTCACAAGAATCCCGGACAATCCGGCCCCTTCTATGGTCGGGGCGCTGCCTGTCAGGTTTTTCTGACTCGTCCCGGCCGTGTAAATGCGGAGATCCGACTGGATGAATGATCAGGCCAATAGCGTCGACGAACGCTATGAGACGACACCTGCAACCCTCACGACCTGGAGCCGCCAGGACACCACCTGGATGCTTGGCCTGTTCGGCACCGCCATTGGCGCCGGCACGCTGTTCTTGCCGATCAACGCGGGCCTGGGAGGCTTCTGGCCACTGGTGATCCTCGCGCTGCTGGCGTTCCCAATGACGTTCTTCGCCCACCGTGGCCTGACCCGTTTCGTGCTGTCCGGCCGAGAAGGCTCCGACATCACCGACGTGGTGGAAGAACACTTCGGCATCAAGGCCGGTGCGCTGATCACCTTGCTGTACTTCTTTGCGATCTTCCCGATCCTGCTGATTTATAGCGTGGCGTTGACCAACACCGTCGGCAGCTTTATGGAGCATCAACTGCACATCATGCCGCCGCCACGGGCGATCCTGTCGTTGGTGCTGATCCTCGGCCTGCTGGCTGTGGTGCGTTGCGGCGAGCAAGTGATCGTCAAGGCCATGAGCCTGATGGTGTATCCGTTCATCGTCGCCTTGCTGTTCCTGGCGGTGTATCTGGTTCCGCATTGGAATGGCGGCATCCTCAGCACCGCCAGCGTAGTCCCGGCACCGTCGGCACTGCTCAATACGCTGTGGCTGGCGATTCCGGTGATGGTGTTCTCGTTCAACCATTCGCCGATCATCTCGGCCTTTGCGGTTGATCAGAAGCGCCAGTACGGCGTCCATGCCGATGAACGCAGCTCGCAGATCCTGTCTCGCGCGCATCTTTTGATGGTGGGGATGGTGCTGTTCTTCGTGTTCAGCTGCGTGCTGACCCTGTCGCCGGCGCAGTTAGCCGAAGCGAAGGCGCAGAACCTGTCGATCCTGTCCTACCTGGCCAACCACTTCGATAACCCGACCATCGCGTTTGCCGCTCCGTTGATCGCGTTTGTGGCGATTGCCAAGTCGTTCCTGGGCCACTACATCGGCGCCAGCGAAGGCCTCAAGGGCCTGGTGCTGAAGACCGGCCGTCGTCCGAGCGCCAAGCGCCTGGATCGCATGACTGCCGGGTTTATGCTGGTGGTGTGCTGGATCGTGGCGACGTTGAACCCGAGCATTCTCGGCATGATTGAGGCGCTGGGCGGTCCGATCATTGCCTCGATACTGTTCCTGATGCCGATGTATGCCATCCGCAAGGTGCCGGCCATGGCCAAGTACCGTGGGCAGGCGTCCAATGTGTTTGTCACGGCGGTAGGCCTGGTGGCGATTACTGCGGTGGTCTATTCGTTTTTTGCTTGAGCTCGCCTAGGCTCGGTGTGCCCTCACTCCGGAGTGTTTGATGGGGCGCCTCAGATCAAAATCAAAAGCAGATCAACAGCAGTCTGATATCTACCTGATGTATGGAGATCAAACTGTGGGAGGGGGCTTGCTCCCGATGGCGGTGTGTCAGTTGATGCATCTGTGACTGTTCCACTGCTATCGGGGGCAAGCCCCCTCCCACATTTGGACCGCGATCGACAGAAGCAACATCGGTCGGCTCTAAGGCCCCCGCGCTCTTGCTTTTGATCTTAGCCGCCCCCCCAATCAATGTCGGATTACGGGCACACCGAGCGTGAGCAAGGTGCCGAGTGTTGGGGCGATGCGTTTTAGCGCTCTTCTTTTCCAAAGTGACCCGCCGTAAGGGCAGAGGCCCTATCAGCCGTTACCCCAATAACGGATATGTACCCGGTCTGACCCAACATCCAGCCCGGCCGCCAGAGGGAACCACCGTCTACACGTGCCGTATTCCAGGCATAAAAAAAACGCCGCGTACCTTGCGATACGCGGCGTTTTTACATCGCTAAACCCTTAGGCTTGAATCACCGGGATGTTAGCGCTTGCTGCAATCTTACGGAACTCAGCAATCTGATCGAAGTTCAGGTAGCGGTAGACGTCACTGGCCATGGTGTCCAGTTTCGCTGCGTAGCCCATGTACTCTTCGACGGTCGGCAGGCGACCCAGGGTAGACGCCACGGCCGCCAGCTCGGCCGAAGCCAGGTAGACGTTAGCGCCGTCACCCAGACGGTTCGGGAAGTTACGGGTCGAAGTCGACACCACGGTCGAATTCGGCTCTACACGTGCCTGGTTACCCATGCACAGCGAGCAGCCCGGCATTTCCATGCGCGCGCCAGCCTTGCCGTAGATACCGTAGTAGCCTTCTTCGGTCAGTTGGTGAGCGTCCATCTTGGTCGGCGGCGACAGCCACAGACGCGTCGGCAGCTGGCCCTTGACCTGCTCCAGCAACTTACCGGCAGCGCGGAAGTGACCGATGTTGGTCATGCACGAACCGATGAACACTTCGTCGATCTTCTCACCGGCAACACTGGACAGCAGACGGGCGTCGTCCGGGTCGTTCGGTGCGCAGAGGATCGGCTCGTTGATCTCGGCCAGGTCGATCTCGATGATTTCGGCGTATTCCGCGTCGGCATCGGCTTCCATCAGCTCAGGGTTCTTGACCCAGGCTTCCATCGCTTGGGCGCGACGTTCCAGGGTGCGCGGGTCACCGTAGCCTTCACCGATCATCCAGCGCAGCAGGGTGATGTTGGAGTTCAGGTACTCGGTGATCGAGTCTTTCGACAGCTTGATGGTGCAACCGGCAGCCGAACGTTCAGCCGAGGCGTCGGACAGCTCGAAAGCTTGCTCCAGCGTCAGGTCGTTGAGGCCTTCGATTTCCAGGATGCGGCCGGAGAAGGCGTTCTTCTTGCCTTTTTTCTCTACGGTCAGCAGACCCGATTGGATCGCGTAGTAAGGAATGGCATGAACCAGGTCACGCAGGGTGATGCCAGGTTTCATTTTGCCTTTGAAGCGCACCAGGATCGATTCCGGCATGTCCAGTGGCATTACGCCAGTGGCTGCGGCGAACGCGACCAGGCCAGAGCCGGCCGGGAACGAGATGCCCATCGGGAAACGGGTGTGGGAGTCACCACCGGTGCCGACGGTGTCCGGCAGCAGCATGCGGTTCAGCCAGCTGTGGATGATGCCGTCGCCTGGACGCAGCGATACACCGCCACGGGTCATGATGAAGTCAGGCAGGGTGTGGTGGGTGGTTACGTCGATCGGCTTTGGATAGGCCGCGGTATGGCAGAACGACTGCATTACCAGATCGGTCGAGAAGCCCAGGCACGCCAGGTCTTTCAGTTCATCACGGGTCATAGGACCGGTGGTGTCCTGGGAGCCCACGGTGGTCATCTTCGGCTCGCAGTAGGTGCCAGGACGAACGCCTTTGCCTTCCGGCAGGCCGCACGCCTTGCCGACCATTTTCTGTGCCAGGGTGAAGCCTTTGCCGGTGTCGACAGGCGCTTCAGGCAGCTTGAACAGGTCGGTAGGGCCGAGGCCCAGCTCAGCACGGGCCTTGTCGGTCAGGCCGCGACCGATGATCAGCGGGATACGGCCGCCGGCACGAACTTCGTCCAACAGCACTGGGGTCTTCATTTCGAAGGTGGTGATGACTTCGTCGGTACCGTGCTTGCAGACTTTGCCGGCATGCGGGTAGAGGTCGATCACGTCGCCCATGTTGATGTTGGAGACGTCGAACTCGATGGGCAGTGCGCCCGCATCTTCCATGGTGTTGTAGAAGATCGGAGCGATTTTGCTGCCGAAGCAGAAACCGCCGGCGCGCTTGTTCGGCACGTAGGGAACGTCGTCGCCGAAGAACCACAGCACGGAGTTGGTCGCGGATTTACGCGAGGAACCGGTACCGACCACGTCGCCGACGTAGGCGATCGGGAAGCCTTGGCCGCGCATCTCTTCGATCTGCTTCATCGGGCCGGTCTTGCCTTGCTCGTCCGGCACGATGCCTTCACGGGCCATTTTCAGCATGGCCAGGGCGTGCAGCGGGATGTCAGGACGGGACCAGGCATCCGGCGCAGGGGACAGGTCGTCGGTGTTGGTTTCGCCGGTGACCTTGAACACGCGCAGGCTGATTTTGTCGGCCAGGGTAGGGCGGTTGCGGAACCACTCGCCGTCAGCCCAGGACTGAAGCACGCCTTTGGCGTGTTCGTTGCCGTTCTTGGCTTTTTCGGCGACGTCGTGGAACGCATCGAACATCAGCAGGGTGTGCTTGAGTTGGGCGGCGGCGACCGGTGCCAGTGTGGCGTCGTCCAGCAGCTCAACCAGGGTCACGATGTTGTAGCCGCCTTGCATGGTGCCAAGCAGTTCAACAGCGCGTTTCTTGTCGATCAGGGGGGAAGTGGCTTCGCCCTTGGCCAGGGCAGACAGGAAACCGGCCTTGACGTAAGCGGCTTCGTCAACGCCTGGTGGAATGCGGTTGGTGATCAGGTCAACGAGGAATTCTTCTTCGCCAGCCGGAGGATTTTTCAGCAGCTCGACCAGGCCTGCGGTTTGTTCGGCATTAAGCGGCTGGGGAACGATACCCAGGGCTGCACGCTCTTCGATATGTTTGCGGTAGGCTTCAAGCACAGTTATTACCCTCATCAGTGGTCCCACGGGACGCTCATCCAGAAATGAACGGCACGCATGCGCTCGGGGGCTTTTTGGGCCGCAAAGCCAGCGCTGCCGGCATTCCTCACAGAAGCTGCTTTCAAAGTTTTACGCCTGCAGAACGGAGCTGATGAGGGTTGGCGAGGGCTCTGACCTACCGAGTCATTAACCATCGCCAACACCGTTCTGAAGGAACGACTGTGCTCGTGACGCTTTGAAAACAGCTTCCAGCGGATTATTGGCGCCTTACAAGGCCGGATGATTCTACGGCAAAAAAATTCTAAAGGTAAGTTGCCTCGCGAAGTTTGCAGGGTGATGAAGGTTAGACAAAGGGCTAACATGGCGCACTGTTTCGCTGATCTGCGTGTTGTTGCCCATGTCCAACCAAACCATCAAGACCCCCTGCGTCGGCCTGTGCTCCACGGTCTACGGCGATCTCGTATGCCGTGGCTGTAAGCGCTTCCACCACGAAGTGATCCTGTGGAATGGCTATAACGAAGAAGAAAAGCGCGCGGTCTGGCTGCGGTTGGAGCAATTGTTGGTGCAGGTAATGGCCGGAAAGCTCGAGGTTTTCGACCCCAAGACCCTGCGCGGCCAGTTGGAACAGCGCAAGATCCGCTTCGTGCCGCACCAGTCCGAGTACTGCTGGGCCTATCAACTGATCGCGCGTGGGGCGCGGGTGATCAATAACCTGGAGGCCTACGGCATGGTGCTGTTGCCCGAATTTCGTGACTGGGCCTTGCCGGAATTACGCGATGCCATTGATCGGGAGTTCTTTATCCTGTCCGAGGCGCATTACCAGCGCTATATCGCACCGGGTTTCCTGCGCGATGCGCTTTCCAACTGACAACGGATAACCCCTGTGGGAGGGGGGCTTGCCCCCGATGGCGGCGTGTCAGCCCAGGATTTATCAACTGGAACGTCCTCATCGGGAGCAAGCCCCCTCCCACATTTTGATCTCCATCGTTCATAAGGTTGGATCAGGGCTTGCTGGCGAGTTCTTGCAGGTGATCCATCAACGCCTGCGGCTTGAGCACCAGCACATCACTCTCCACCGCATCCAGTATCACCTCTGCCGTATTGCCGATCAGTGCCCCGGAGATCCCGGTGCGCGCCACAGTGCCGATGATCGTTACCGCCGCTTGCAGGGTGTGAACTAGATGGGGGATCAACACATCCGCGGGGCCTTCCTTGATATGCAGGTGCGATTCGTCCACATCGAACTCGGCCTGAAACGCCTTGCATTGCTCGCGATAGCGCGCCTCGATGGTTTCCTTGAGCTGGAACGTCGGGTCCGCCGCCGACAACATCGGCGACGGATGGGCGCTGATCACGTGCAACTGCGCCTTGGCCAGGCTGGCGATATCAAAGCCATGGTCGATGATCGAAGTGTGCAACGAGCGGTGCTCGCCATCGGTATTGCCCACATCGATCGCCGCGAGGATCACGCCGCCAGCCCACGGCGTGGCCGTCTTGACCAGCAACACCGCCGTCGGGCAATAGCGCAGCAGCTTCCAGTCCGCAGGCGTCAGCAGGGCTTTTTTCAACGGACTGTCCGGGAAGTGCTGCTTGATCACCAGCCCACAGCCCTCGGCTTGCTGCACGTCGATAATGGTGTCATGCAGGCTGTCATTCCACGCCTGCTCGGTGGTGACGCTGTAGCCGTCCTCCTGCAAGCCCGACTTAAGCAGGGCCAGCAGCGCCGAGTGCTCATGCTTCTTGTCGCAGACCAGTAAATGCAGGTGTGCGCCGGTGACCCCGGCGATCAGCTTGGCACGCTTGAGGGCCAGGCTTTCCGAATGCTCGGGCTCGATGACCACCAGGATGCTGCGGATGGCTTGCATGATCGGGATCTCCAAAAAGGGTGGGGGCTGCAACAACTATAGTTGCTGGCTGGCGCACGTCATGTTGATGCACATCAAGGCCGGTGGCTGGTGGTCTGCGGCGGGGTCGGTATAATCGCCGGCCTTTTGTGATCCTTTTGCCCGTGAGCCCGATGAACCTGCCAGAAATCCACGAATTCCTCGGTTGCCGCACCCCTGATGCCTGGGTCCAGGCCGCGCTGGCCGATCAGGACACCCTGCTGATCGACCACAAGAATTGCGAATTCAAAGCCGCCAGCACCGCCCTGAGCCTGATCGCCAAGTACCACGGCCATGTCGACCTGATCAACATGATGTCGCGCCTGGCCCGCGAAGAGCTGGTGCACCACGAACAAGTCATGCGTTTGATCAAAAAGCGCAAGGTCGAGCTGCGCCAGCTGCACGCCGGGCGCTATGCCTCCGGTTTGCGCAAAGTGGTGCGCAGCCACGAACCGGTCAAACTGGTGGATACCCTGGTGGTCGGCGCCTTTATCGAAGCGCGCAGTTGCGAGCGTTTCGAAGCGCTGGTGCCGCATTTGGACGAAGAACTCGGCAAGTTCTACTTCGGCCTGCTGAAAAGCGAGGCGCGGCACTTCCAGGGTTACCTGAAGTTGGCGTACCAGTACGGTGACGCCAAGGACATCGCCCAGGTGATCGAGCGGGTGAGGGCGACTGAGCAGGAACTGATCGAGTCACCCGACATCGAGTTCCGCTTTCACAGTGGCGTGCCAGCCTGAGGCCACGGCCACGCCGATCAAGGCGGTGATCGCGGCCAGCAGCAGGATCACCGTCTGCGTGCCCAAGGGCGCCGCCAGCAGCGCAACCGCCAGGCCTGCCAGGGGCTGCGGCAGGTTATTGAGCAGCGTGATCACGCCCACGGTCTTGCCAAAGTCCTGCACGGGGATGACCCGCTGACGGGTGCTGCGCAGGTAGACGTTGAACATCTTGTCGAAGCCGGTGACCAGCAGGAAGCCCACTACGTATAGCCACACGTCGGGGCTGATCGCCATGATCACTGCGCCCACGCCGATCATCGAATAAGACAGTCCGCCGAGCACCTTCAGGGGCAGGCCGGCCCGTGCCAGATAAAACAGAATGCCGATGGTCACCAGCGCGCCCGCCGCCTGGAGCAGGGCATAGGCGTCCTTGCCCGCCGCAAACTGGCCGGTCACCATGGCCGCAGAGGTGGCCAGCGTGACGCCAATGATCAGGTTCACACCCACCGCCAACGTGATGACCCGCTTCAACTCCGGCAGGCGGCGGATATGTCCGAAGGCAATCTTCAGCGGCCGCAGCCAGATATCTCGATGTTGCTCGAAGGTTGCCAGGCTGGCCGTGCTGGAGCGTTGCCACACCCGCATCGCCAGGTCTGCGAGCAGGAACAGCCCGGCCACGCCCAGCACCACCCAGTGCCACGCCCATACCTCAAGCATCAGTGCGGCCACCAATGGCCCCAGCACCAGCCCGCTCTGGTCGGCGATCTGCGAATAGGAGAGGGTCTTGGCATAGCTGTACTGCGCGAAGATATGCGGCATCAGCACTTCTCGCGCCATGATGCCTTGGGTGGTCAGTACCCCGCACACTGCCGAGAGCAGCACGACCCAGTAAATACCGTCGAACACCCCGTACAGGGCAACCGCCAGCACACAGGCCAGCGCCCGGTAAACCTGGCTGATATGCAGGATGCGCACCGGCGCGAACGTGTCGCACACTGCGCCGCACACCGGGAACGCCAGATAGCGCGGCAGCGACTCGACAAAGAACGCCAGCCCGGCCCAGGCCACGCTTTGAGTGGTCTGAAACACGATCAATGGCACGATAAACAGTAGGATCTGGTCCGCCAGCCGTGACAGGAACAGCGAAACAAAGAACGCCAGGTAATCCTTGCGCATACAACTCCCTGTACATGGCGTTAAAGATTGCAGCTTATTTGTTAAAAACTCTTAAAAGCATGAAGCTTCGTCGGCCGGTGCTGGCCAACGGCTTTAGTTGCCCAGCTTGCCACCTATAATGCCCGCTCTTCAATCCGCGTCTGCACATTGGGAACTTATGGAAAACCTGGGGCTGGGCAAGGTCTTGCTCGTTGAGGATGACGAGAAACTGGCGGGGCTGATCGCGCACTTTCTGTCGCAGCATGGTTTTGAGGTGCGCGTGGAGCACCGGGGTGACAAAGCCCTGGCGGCGTTCCTGGAGTTCAAGCCAAAGATCGTCGTACTCGACCTGATGCTGCCCGGCCAGAGCGGCCTGCACGTGTGCCGCGGGATTCGCACGGTGTCCGACACGCCCATCGTGATCCTCACCGCCAAGGAAGACGACCTGGACCATATCCTCGGCCTCGAGTCCGGTGCCGACGATTATGTGATCAAGCCGATCAAGCCCCCCGTGCTGCTGGCACGCCTGCGCGCCCTGCAACGGCGCCAAGCCCCGGAGCCGACGGTGCGCGGGGCCCTGGCCTTCGGGCGGCTGGCCATCGATCGCAGTTGCCGCGTGGTCAGCCTGGGGGACGAACAGATCGACCTCACCACCATGGAATTCGAGCTGCTGTGGCTGCTGGCCAGTAACTCGGGCACGATCCTGTCCCGCGATGACATCCTCAACCGCATGCGCGGCATCGCCTTCGACGGCCTTAACCGCAGCGTCGATGTGTACATCAGCAAGCTGCGCGGCAAACTCAACGACAACCCCCGCGAACCGGTGTGCATCAAGACGATCTGGGGCAAGGGCTACCTGTTCAACCCCTTCGCGTGGGAGGTCTAGATGCTGCGGCTCTACATCCGCCTGTACATCATCCTGGCGCTGGGGCTGGCGGGGGCGATCTGGCTGGTCAACTACACCTTCGATGAGTTGCTGCCCGAAGCCAATGAAACCTATAACCGCGAAGCCCTGCGCGGCCCGGCTTATGGCTTGGTGGAACAATTGCGACCCTTACCGGGCGATGCCCGCGCGGCGCGCCTGAGCGAGCTGCAACTCCACTACGGCCTGCACCTGAAACTGGTCCAGCGCGATGACTTGGCGCTCGACCCGCGTGAACGACAGTTGCTTGCCGCCGGAAAGCTGGTGGTACGCGGCGACTTCATGGAGTTCATCGCCAATATCGATGGCGGCCCGCAGCTGCTTAATATCAAACTGCCCGAAGAACCGAAATGGCTGTACCTGTGGGCCTATTGCCTGCTGGGATTGAGCCTGGCGATCGTGCTGTATTTCTGGGTGCGCCCGCACTGGCGTGACCTGGAACATATTCGCCTGGCGGCACAACGTTTCGGTGACAACGACCTCGGTTCACGCATTCTGCTGCCACGCCGTTCCACGGTGCGCGAGCTGGCCGGGCACTTCAACCAGATGGCCGAGCGTATCGAAAGCCTGATCGCCAACCAGCGCGAACTGACCAACGCCGTGTCCCACGAACTGCGCACGCCGATTGCACGCCTGTCGTTCGAGCTCGACCAGTTGAAACAACAGACCGACCCGCGCCAGCGCAGCGAATTGATCACCGACATGTATGCCGACCTGGGCGAGCTGGAAGAAATGGTCTCCGAACTGCTCACCTACGCCAGCCTGGAGCGTGGCGCCACCCAGGTCACCCGTGAGCGCATCGAGGCCCACAGCTGGCTCGACAGTGTGATCGGCAGCGTGGCCCTGGAGGCCGAGGCGGCCGGCATCCAGCTGTCGTTGCGCACCTGCGAGGTGGACGTTATCCAGATCGAGCCGCGCTTTATGGCGCGTGCGGTGATCAACCTGCTGCGCAACGCCGTGCGCTACGCCGAGCGCCGCGTGGAAGTGTCGCTGGTCAAGTTCGGCAGCGGCTATGAAGTGCGTGTGTGTGACGATGGCCCCGGCGTGCCGGAGGAAGGCCGGGCGAAGATCTTCCAGCCGTTCACGCGCCTGGACGCCAGCCGCGACCGCCGCACCGGCGGTTTCGGCCTGGGCCTGGCGCTGGTGCAGCGGGTGTCGCAGTGGCACGGCGGCCAAGTGCAAGTGCTGGATTCGGAATGGGGCGGGGCGTCGTTCCGGATGACCTGGGCGTATGCCGAATAACGAGCTTGAAAGCAAGACAGATCAACTGTGGGAGGGAGCAAGCCCCCTCCCACATTTTTAATTCGGTTCTCAGGTCAGAAGCTGTGTGCGAGCAAACACACTGAGGTAAGGGACAGGCACAGGCTTTTGCAACGCATCAGGGGTTTCATGGGGTCAGAAACTCAGGGGGGGCATGGGTGCGTTTGAAGGTGCAGCCCGAGGCGCTCATGCCATTGGGCGATGGACTCTTCGGGGTACTCATCGAACTGCAGATCGCCTTGGCGCAACGTCACTTCCACCCACGGCGCCTTCGAGCCCAGCATCAGGTGCGTATGTTCCGGCGGCACCGGCAATGGCGTGTCGATGGCCGAGGCAAACGGATGGATCAACGCCGGCCACTCGGGGCTGAACAGCCACAAGGCGCTGCCGCATTGCGAACAGAAGTGCCGTTCAGCGCTGCTCGCATGGGCCCGGCTGGCCCCCTCGGGCTTGAGCCTGGCGTGGTAGATCGAAATCAGTTTGCGCCCGCGCACCTTCAAACTCTGGGCATCGCCGGCCAGGTTGATCGCATAACCGCCGCCGCCCTGGGTCTTGCGACAGATCGAGCAGTAGCAACGCTGGTAAGGGTAGGGGTGGGCACTGGTGAGGCTGAACGTCACGGCGCCGCAATGGCAGGATCCTTCAAGCTGCATGGGCTGACTCCTGATATGAGTATGTAACAACGCTTTGCTAATACCTTAGCCTCAGGCAAGATTCCCCCGCTTTGGTTTCAGGGAAGACACCCATGATTGCTCAGTTGCAGAGCGCTGCCGCGCAAATCCGCCACGCCGTGCGTGCCGCTACCGAAGGCTTGGTCGGGCGCGAGCAACTGGCCGAATTGATTGTGCTGGCAGCCGTGGCCCAGGAGCACATCCTGGTGATCGGGCCGCCCGGCACTGCAAAAAGCGCGGTGGTGCGGCGTGTCGCGCAGTCCATGGGTGGGCGTTACTTCGAATACCTGCTCGGACGTTTCACCGAGCCGTCCGAACTGTTCGGCGCGGTAGACCTGAAAAAGCTGCGCGAAGGCACGGTGGAAACTGACGTCAGCGGCATGCTGCCGGAAGCCGATATCGTGTTTCTCGACGAAGTCTTCCTGGGCTCTACCGCGATCCTCAACACCTTGCTGGGCGTACTCAACGAACGCCGATTCCGTCGTGGCCATACCCAGGTGCAATGCCCGCTGCGCGTGTGCGTCGGCGCCGCCAACGGCCTGCCGGATGATGAGGCGTTGGCGGCCTTCGGTGACCGTTTCCTGTTGCATCTGTTTGTCGAGTCGGTGCCGGACAATCAATTGGAAGCCATGCTGGCCGGCGGCTGGCAGTCGGAGCAGCGCCCGGTGCAACAGTTGCTCGGCCTTGCGCAACTGGACACGCTCGGCCAGGCCCTGAAACACGTCGACCTGACCGCTGTGCGCCCAGCCCTGGCCCAAGCCATTCGCCGCCTGCGCGAAGCCGGGATCCAGTTGTCTGACCGGCGCATCGTCAAGTCCCAGCGCTTGATCGCGGCCGCTGCATTGCTCAGTGGTCGCCTGGAAGCCAGCGACGCCGACTTGTGGCCGCTGCTGTACGTGTTGCCGACCCAGGCTACCCAGCAACACGGCCGCGAAGTATTGCGCGACCTGTTTGCTGCCTCCAGCAACAGCCATTTGTTCAGCGCGGTGGAAGAGGCGACGTTGCAGCCGATGTCACGTGTGAATCGGCTGCTGGAAACCGCCGAAGACTACCTCTCCCGTGCAGAACCGCCGGCCAGTAGCGTGCTCGAAGGCCTGTTGCGCGAGATCGATGCCAATTTCAATAGCCAGACCCTGCCCGAACCTCTGCAGCAGGCGCGGGGACAACTCACTCGATTGCTGACCCCCAGCGAATGAGTGCGCTGACCCAGCCTTGGGCCTGGCGTTCACGGCCAGTGCCCGCCGAGGCTCAGGCCGCCGTTGCCTGGGGCGATGCTGCCCGGCGCCTGCACGCACGCCTGGCGCTGCTCGCGGCCGACCATGCGGCGCGGCTGCAAGCCACTGCCAATGGTGATGTACTGGTGGTGACGGGCGTAATGGCTGACCTGCCTTGGGTCGACGGTGTTGCTTACGCTGCGCCCAGCACCAGCGCGCCGCACCTCTGGCTGCCGACCAGTTGGGAACCGCAGGTGCCACAGGACCTGTTGGGGCAGGCTTTGTCCGCTCGCTTCAAACGCGCGCCCTTGTTGGTGTGGCACGACCCGCGGGCGGTGATCCCGCTGGACCGCCTGCTGGCCGTGTCGCCCGCGCATCTGCAACGTATCGCCGCCTATTGGGGAGTCGCCCATGCAACTGCCTGAGGCGCTGCAACCCTGGCGGCAGTGGCTGGAGTGGTTTGCCCCGCAACACCTGCCCCTGTTCGCCGACCTGCTCGGTCGACTCAACCCTCTGCTCGGACCGCTGCGCGGCCTGCACCAGGGCGGAGTGCCGGAGCCCGATGGCCTGGGCGACCTGCATCGGCGCGGCCCCTATGAGCGACTGCTGTCCAGTGAATGGCTGCTGGCCGATGAAGTGCCTGACGAGTTCCTGCGCCGGGCGGTCGGCGGTGAGCATATGTTCCTCGCCCCGCACTACCGTGCCCGTGAAGCGAACCGCCTGATTGTGGTGCTGTTTGATGCGGGGCCCTTGCAACTGGGGGCTGCGCGCCTGGTGCACCTGGCGCTGTTGATGCTGCTGGCGCGGCGTGCCGAAGAGGCGGGGGCGCAATTGCGCTGGGGCATTCTGCAAGCCACGCCCGAGTTGCATGAGCTGGACTCATCGGCGCAGCTCAAGCGCCTGCTCGACGCCCGCACCTACGAGGTCGTGAGCGACGACCATTGGCTGGCCTGGCGTGACGCGCTGGCCGACCACGCCGTTGGAGAATGCTGGGTGGTCGGCCAGCGCTTGCCGCCCACGGATCCCAAGGTCTGCACCCACCGCGTGCAGATTACGCGCAACCTGGATGGGCGCAGCCTGACGTTCGCCTTGCAGTCGCGGCGCGTGTCGCTGCCGCTGCCGGAGGAGCAGCAGGCCGTGCGCTTGCTCAAGGGCCAGTTCGATAACGCCGTGCACACGCCGGCACCGACCGCTGCCGGCCGAGTGGCGCGGGTTGCATTGACCCTGCCGCCGGTCATCTCCGGTTCCGGTAACTATGTCGCCCTGCGCTTGCTCGATGAGCACGGCATGGTGGTGATCAAGCTGCCGCACAAGAACCAGAAAAAAAACCTCGAAGTGCGACGTCGCCTGTGGGGCAAACATCAGCACGTGCTCGCGGCCACCTTTAACTACCGCAGCCTCGGTGCGGTGCTCGGTGATGGCAATATCCTGACCTTCTGGAACATCCCCAATCTCGTTTCGGTCAACAAGCCCACACGCGAAGAAATGCACCTGCCGCCGGGCACTGCGACCTTTCTGCCCGCGGTGTGGCTGCGCGGCGAACAGGCGGAACGCCTGTATTTACTCGATACAAACGGTCAGCTCGCTCACTGGCAGCGGCCTGGCCACGCGCCGAGGGAAGAATGTTTCTCGGTGACGGACAATGTCATGGGGCTGGCGCAGTTGGATGCCTTATCGTTGGTCTACGCCCGCATCGAGGGTGGGCAACTGGTGGCTTACCCCGCGACGTCCTCCGGTGCCCGCAGTCACGGTTATGCAGTCGGTGCGGCTGCCGGTGTAAGCCAGATACTGTTCGCCAGCACCCCGCATTGGAAGTACGCCTTTGGTGGCTGCGCATTACTCACTCACCAAGGTGGCCGCCAGAGTTGGCGCCTGGTGACCCACGACAGTTTTCCCGCGAAAAAGGTACAGATCGACTTGGCGCCCGGCTGGAGCGCCATCGGCCTGCATCATCACGTGGCGGCGCAGGAACGCTATTCGCTGGTACTGCTGGGGCCGAACCAGCACACCATTGGCCTGTACACCGAGGGCCAACAACAGACGCTGTTCACCACGACGGCACCGATTGCCCGTGCGAGTTTCTGCCCCATGAGCGGCCTGGTGGCGGTGCTGACCACCGCCCGGGAATTACTGGTGTTCAACGTTGCCGAGCGCGCCATGCGTTTGCAAGTGATGTGTGACCTGAAACATGAGCCTGCCCATGCTTGAGCAAGAATCCCCGTTGATCCGCCGGCCGTTGTTGACCGGGCATCAATCCATCGACGGCATGTGGTTGCCCGCCGAGCGCTTTGCGCTGCAGGAACGGGCTCGCTTGATGTTGGAACACTGGCGCACGGGCGCGATGGCCTACCGTTTTGCCGACGGCGATTTAGTGCAATTCAGCACGCCGGTCGCGCTGGATTGCCAGGCCCTTGCCGGCTGGCCGCTGGTGCGTCAGGGCCGTGGCCTGTGTTCGGCCCAGCTGAGCGCCGAGGAGCTGCGCGCTTTACCGGCCGCCGACCTGTGGCTGGTGCGCGGCAGCCAGGTGCACGCTTTGCAGTTGCGCGATGCCCAGGCCCTGGAACCTGGGCAGTGGCTTGATATCAGCGCCTACACCTTGCTCGATACCTTCGATTGTCATGCGCCCGTCGTGCCGGCCCTGCCTGAGCCGGTGATCACCGATGTACGCGAGATCCTGGGCGGATTGGCGCCGGTCAGCCCCGAGCAGGAGGACGTGATCCGGGCCTTGCTGGAGCGGCAATCACCCGCACCGAAAGCGCCGCCCCCCAAGGCCGCACGCCAATGGGGCAACGAGGAGTCCGCACCCTATCCGGCGTTGAAACTGGGCGTCACCCTGGCCCTGGTTGCAGGGTTGACCTGGATGGCCACCCAGGGCCAATCCGTACCGCTGACACCGGTGTCTGCCACGACCACCGAAGACATCAGCGGCGTGATCCTGGGCATGTTGCTGAGCGCCATTGTCTTCACCGCCTTGCTGGTAGCGCTGAACACATTCCTGCGCCGAGGTGCGCGGCCTATCGGCGCAGTGCCGCAAGCCCCGGACACCCCAAGCATTCCCCAGCGCGCCAAACCAGCTCGTCATAAGCCGGCGGCCTGGCGCCGCTGGCTGACCCGCCTGACCGAGCATTCAAAGCTTTCCAGGCTGTACGGCAAGCGTCAGGCGGCTTACATGCAGCGCATGCTGGAGATGTTCGAGGACGGCGATTTCGCCGAGGCGTTGCGCCATGCCATCCCCTTGGGTGACCAGCACTCGAATGCCGAACAGCACTTCGGTACGCCGCAGCGGCGCCAGGACCTGACCCTCAGCCAACAGCACGGGCCCAGCCGTACCTACCGCTTCGAGGAAGGGCTGACCGAGCACCTGCGCCAGATCTACCGGCGCTCTTATGAGCGCCTGGCCCGCGAAAACCGTATCGAAGAAGCGGTATTCGTACTCGCTGAACTGCTCAAGGAACGCCAGGAAGCACTCGATTACCTGGAAAAGCACGCGCGCTACCAACAGGCCGCCGACCTCGCTCTCGCCTGGGACATGCCGTCTGCGGTCATCGTGCGCCTGCTGTGCCTGGCCGAGAACTGGCAGCGCGCCTTGCTGGTGGCGCGTCGTGATGATGCATTTGCCGATGCGGTGGTGTTGCTTCAGGCCAAGCAACCGCAGATCGCCGACCGTTTACGCCTGGAATGGGCCGAGTCGCTGATCGCCAAGGGCCTGTGGTTGCAAGCCGTCGAGGTGGTGTGGAGCTTGCCTCAAGAGCGCCCGCGCGCCGCTCAATGGCTGCTCGATGCCGAAGCGGCCGGTGGGCGCCTGGCGATTGGCGCCTTGGTAAAGCGCGCCATATTGCTGCCCCAAACCCTGGAAGCTTACGGACCCTGGATCGAACAGCTGCGTGACGATCCCAGCCGCTGCGCCGAGCGGGATGCCCTGGCGCACACGTTGTTGGCGCACAAGTCCGACACCGTGGCCCTGGCCTGGCTCGCCGGTGCCACCGTGCACGCGGTGCTCGCCGACCAGCTCAATGGGCGCGGGGGGCTCAACTTCAACCAACTGCAGTCGCTGGTCAAAATGAGCCGGGACAAATGTTTGCAGGCGGACTTGCCTGGCCAGTCACTCAAACGTCCCGCCGTGCGCTCGCTGGAGCGCGCGGGCGAGGCATTGCAGTGGTCAGCCCCCGTCCAGGGCAGCCGCTCCGTATACGATGCGGTGTCGCTGGATGACGAGCGTTACCTGGTGGCACTGGGCGAGGCCGGTGCGGTGGTGACGGATGCCAGCGGCACGCCGCTGTTCCATTTCGCCGTGCCGGCCCAGCGGATTGTCTTGGCGCACAGCCGGCAAATGGCGCTGGTGCTGACCCGGCGCGACACGGTGTGGCGCATCAGCAAGTTGGACTTGGTCAACCGCGCTGCGACCGACTTGGGCGTGCAGGTGCTCGACGTGTTCGCCGATCAGTTTGATGGCAGCACCTGGACCCTCGGCCAAGGCCGGCAACTGCGTGTGGTGGACGTGGATCGCGGCTTTGAAACCCTGTGGCACGTCAGCGACTTGCCAGGCCCGGTTCGCGCCCTCAAAGGTGATGAACGCAATGAGTTCCTGTGGCTCCATAACCCGCTGGAAGGCTTTGAGCGCTGGCATTATCGCCTGCCTGAGCGGCGGTTGGCGGGGCGTGAGCCGGTGTCGCCGCAGTCAGAGGAAAGCCACGCGCTGTTCTGTGCACTCGATCAAACCGTTGAGTACCTGATCCGGTACAGCGACGACGAAGAGCCCGTGCTGATCCTGGATGTCGACGGCAACCGCAAGGGGTATCGGCTGACGGGCTGTGATGAAGGGTGCTTCGATAGCGACCCGGTGCGCATCGTCGTCGACGCGGATTGGTTGGTATTCGGCTATATCGCCAGTGACCGCGACACCCGCTGGCACTTTATCCATCGTGGCAGTGACACCGTGTGTGCTGTGCTGCATTGGCCGCGCTACGAGGTGAATATCCGTCGCACCGGCGATGGCTGGTTGTTATTCGATGACCAGGGACGTTTGAGCCACATCACGGTGGAAGACGCCCGCCAGCGCAACCTCAGCCTCCATTGACCGAGTCCGGCATCAACGTGGCGATCAACGCACGAATGGTGCCGGGCAACGCCTCCAGCTCCCGCACCAGGATGCTGCGTTCGCGAATCGCCCACGGCTCATCGAGCTTCACCGCCACCACGTGCATGGTGCGACTGTGGCGCACGGCGGCGGACTCCGGAATGATGCCGATGCCCACACCGGCTTCGACCATCCGGCAGATCGCCTCGAAACTCGACACCTGGATACGCAGCGACAAGTGCTTGCCCAGCCGCTCCACGTGTTCGCGCAAAAAACTCAATAAGGTGCTGCCTTCATGCAGGCCGATATGCTGGTAGGCGAGGGTCTGTTCCAGGGTGACTGACGGTTGCGCTGCCAGCGGGTGGCCGACCGGCACCATCAATACCAAGGTGTCTGTGCTGAAATGCAGCACCTGCAAACCCGCCGCTTCCACGGGGCCGGCGATAATACCCATGTCGCTGGTGCCATCGAGCACGCCGCGCACGATGTCGCGAGACAGGCGCTCCTGCAGGTCGACGGTGACGCCAGGCCTTTGTGACAGGAACCCCGCCAGCACTTCCGGCAAGAATTCGGTGACCGCCGTGGTGTTGGCGAAGATGCGGATATGCCCGGCCGAATCCACGCCGTATTGGGTGAATTCGCTTTTGAGGTAGTCCACTTGGCGCATGATCAGCCGCGCATGGTGCAGCAGGCGCTCACCGGCCGGGGTGATCTCCACTCCACGGCTGTCACGGTACAGCAGGCGGGTGTCGAGCTGGCCTTCGAGGGCCTTGATCCGTGCACTGGCGGCGGCCGGCGAAAGAAACGCACGCTTGGCGCCCTGGGTCAGGCTGGGGGATTCGGCGATGTGGATAAACAGGCGCAGGTCGGCCAGGTCGAAGTGCATGCAAGACTCCCACAGGGGTATGCGGTGTTTTCAGTGAATTGGCGTTCAGCATAGCCGAACGCTGGTTTATTGAAATGCAAATTCTCAGAACGGGCGGGCGCTTGCATGATCCGGGGCAGACACTCACTGCCCGAGGAACTGCACCCGATGAGCGCCACTGACTGGATCGGCCGAAGCGAAACTGCTCACGACCACCTGAGCCATAACCTGCTCAAACGTATCGCCGCTACGTTCGGCGAGGCAGTGCCCGAGGACGGCGCGGACATACCGCCGTTGTGGCAGTGGTGCTTCTTCCAGGACCCGCTGCCGGAAACCGCCCTGGGCAGCGACGGCCACCCGGCGCGTGGCGGGTTCCTGCCGCCGGCCGACAACCGCAACCGCATGTGGGCCGGTGGGCGCATCGAGTTTCTGCACGCGCTGCGTGCCGGGGCGGCGGCGACCCGCGTGTCGACCATTACTCAGGTCGAAGAAAAGACCGGCCGCACCGGTTCGCTGTTGTTTGTCACCGTGCGCCACGACTATGCCCAGGACGGTCGCCTGGCGATCCGCGAAGAACAGGACATCGTCTACCGCGAACCCACGCCGCCCAAGGCCGGCAGCGCAGAGGCGCTGGAGCACGGTGAATGGCACGAAGCGATCGATCCCACGCCGACCCTGCTGTTTCGCTACAGCGCCGTGACCTTCAACGGTCACCGCATTCACTACGACTACCCCTATGTCACCGGCACCGAAGGCTACTCAGGCCTGGTGGTGCATGGGCCGTTGATCGCCACCCTGAGCCTGCGCGCGTTCTGCCGTGCCCACCCCGAAGCCACCTTGCGCCGTTTTGCCTATCGCGGCGTGCGCCCGTTGATTGCGCCGCAGCCGTTTGAAGTGGCGGGCCGCGTGACTGAAACCGGCGTGGCGCAGCTGTGGGCCGGTAACGCTGACGGCCTGGCGCAGCAAGCCCAGGTGCATTTCGAATAATCCAAGTCGAATAATCCAAGAACAACAGGCGGAGCGCCGTTAATGAACCCGAATGACAATGAAGAACTCAATGCCATCCGCGAAGGCGTGCGCGCCTTGTGCGCCGAATTCGATGCCGCCTACTGGCGCAAGATTGACGAGCAAAAGGGCTTCCCCGAAGCCTTCGTCAAAGCGCTGACCGACGCCGGCTGGCTGTCGGCGATGATTCCCGAAGCGTACGGCGGTTCCGGCCTGGGCCTGGCCGAGGCTTCGGTGATCCTCGAAGAAGTGAACCGCTGCGGCGGTAACTCGGGCACCGTACACGGCCAGATGTACAACATGTTCACTTTGCTGCGCCACGGCAGCGAAGCGCAGAAACGCTTCTACCTGCCCAAGCTCGCCAGCGGCGAATTGCGCCTGCAGTCCATGGGCGTGACCGAGCCCACCACCGGCACCGACACCACGAAGATCAAGACCACCGCGATCAAGCGCGGCGACAAGTACGTGATCAACGGCCAGAAGGTGTGGATCTCGCGCATCCAGCATTCCGACCTGATGATCCTGCTGGCGCGCACCACGCCGCTGGCTGAAGTGAAGAAAAAGTCCGAGGGCATGTCGATCTTCCTGGTGGACCTGCGCGAGGCCATCGGTCATGGCCTCACCGTGCAGCCCATCGCCAACATGGTCAACCACGAAACCAATGAGCTGTTCTTCGACAACCTCGAGCTGCCGCTGGACAGCCTGATCGGCGAAGAGGGCAAGGGTTTCAAATACATCCTCGATGGCCTCAACGCCGAACGCACGCTGATCGCCGCCGAATGCATCGGCGACGGCCGCTGGTTTATCGAAAAGGCCAGCGCCTATGCCCGCGACCGTGTGGTGTTTGGCCGGCCTATCGGACAGAACCAGGGTGTGCAGTTCCCGATCGCCGAAGCGCATATCGAGATCGAAGCGGCGGACCTGATGCGCTGGCGTGCCTGCGAGGAATACGACAGCGGCAAAAATGCCGGGGCCAGTGCCAACATGGCCAAGTACCTGGCGGCCAAGGCGTCCTGGGAGGCAGCCAATGCGTGCCTGCAGACCCATGGCGGCTTCGGGTTTGCCTGCGAATACGACGTGGAGCGCAAATTCCGCGAGACGCGCCTGTACCAGGTGGCACCGATCTCCACCAACCTGATCCTGTCCTACGTGGCCGAGCACTTGCTCGAACTGCCGCGCAGTTTTTGAGGGCCTGACCGTGAGCCATACCCAAGCCCTGTGTCGGTTCCTTGCCGAGATGAATGACACGCACCTGCCGGAAGACGTGCTGGCGCGTACCGAAGACCTGTATCTGGACTGGCTGGCCTCGGCGCTGGCGAGCCAGGGCGCGCACCCAATCCCGTTATTCGAGCGTTATGCGCAGACAATGGGGCCAAGCAGCGGCCCGGCGCAGGTGATCGTCAACGGCGCCAGCACCAGCGCGTATTTCGCCGCGCTGGTCAACGGCGCTTCCTCCCACCTGGTGGAGCAGGATGACCTGCACAACAGTTCAGTTTTGCACCCGGCAACCGTGGTGTTTCCCGCCGCGTTGGCGGCCGCCCAGGACCTGGGCAAATCCGGCCGCGACTTGCTGCTGGCCTCGGTGGCCGGTTATGAAGCCGGTATCCGTATCGGCGAATTCATGGGCCGTTCCCACTACCGCATCTTTCACACCACGGCCACGGTCGGCACCCTGGCGGCGGCCGTCGCGGTGGGCAAGCTGCTGGACTTCAACCAAGAACAATTCATCAACCTGCTCGGCAGCGCCGGCACGCAGGCCGCCGGGCTGTGGGAGTTCCTGCGCGATGCCGCCGACTCCAAGCAATTGCACACAGCCAAGGCGGCGGCGGACGGTTTGCTCGCCGCGTACCTGACGGCGGAAGGGCTGACCGGTGCGCGCAATATCCTCGAAGGCGACCAGGGCTTGGCGGCGGGGATGTCCAGCGATGCCGAGCCGAGCAAGTTGTCCGCCGACCTGGGGAGTCGCTGGGCGCTGCTGGAAACCTCGTTCAAGTTCCACGCGTCGTGCCGCCATACGCATCCGGCGGCCGATGCGCTGCTGGACCTGATGCAGCGCGAACGCCTCACCGCCGCCGATATCGCCCATGTGGAGACGCGGGTGCATCAAGGCGCCATCGATGTGCTGGGGCGCGTGACCGTGCCGACCAGCGTGCACCAGGCCAAGTTCTCCATGGGCACCGTGCTGGGCTTGATCGCCGTGCATGGCAAGGCCGGGCTCACGGAGTTCCACGAGCGGGCGCTGACCGACCCGGCCGTCTCCAGCTTCCGCGACAAGGTCAGTATGACCCTCGACGCCGAAGTCGACGGCGCTTACCCCCAGCGCTGGCTCGGCCGCGTCACCGTCACCACCCTTGACGGCCGCACGCTGCACGGCGCCATCGACGAGCCCAAGGGCGACCCGGGCAACACCCTCAGCCGTCGAGAGCTGGCGGATAAATTCCAGCGCCTCGCCCAATTCAGCGGCGCCCGCACGCCGCTTGAGGCCCATGCCCTGATTGAAAAGGTCTGGGACTTACGCAACACCGCATCCATGGCCCATTGGCTCTGAGGAACCGTCATGACTCACCAACGACCGCTGGACGGCATCACCGTTGTCAGCCTGGAACACGCGATTGCCGCGCCTTTTTGTACCCGCCAGTTGGCCGACCTGGGCGCCCGTGTCATCAAGATCGAACGCCCCGGCAGCGGCGACTTTGCGCGTGGCTATGACGAGCGCGTGCGCGGCCTGGCCTCGCATTTCGTGTGGACCAACCGCTCCAAGGAAAGCCTGACCCTGGACCTCAAGCAAGGCGAGGCGGGCGCTATCCTCGACACCCTGTTGGCCGATGCCGATGTGCTGGTGCAGAACCTGGCGCCCGGTGCGGCGGCGCGCATGGGCTTGTCGTTCGAGGCACTGCAGGCGCGTTTTCCACGCCTGATTGTTTGCGACATTTCCGGCTACGGCGAAGGCGGGCCCTACGAGAAAAAGAAGGCCTACGACCTGCTGATCCAGAGTGAGGGCGGTTTTCTCTCGGTGACCGGCGGCCCCGGCGAAGACCAGATGGCCAAGGCCGGTTGTTCCATCGCCGACATCTCGGCGGGCATGTACGCCTACA
This sequence comes from Pseudomonas sp. QC2, assembly GCF_002859085.1. Lineage (NCBI taxonomy): Bacteria > Pseudomonadati > Pseudomonadota > Gammaproteobacteria > Pseudomonadales > Pseudomonadaceae > Pseudomonas > Pseudomonas sp. QC2. The sequence continues at coordinate 19,907 of NZ_PKKS01000010.1, read as the reverse complement.
GCGGCATCCTCTCGGCACTGCTGCTGCGCGGCAAGACGGGGAAGGGCAGCCGCATCGACGTGAGCATGCTGGAGAGCCTGGTGGAGTGGATGGGCTACCCGATGTACTACGCGTTCGACGGTGCACCCCAGCCGCCGCGGGCCGGGGCCGCGCATTCGACGATCTATCCCTATGGGCCGTTTCCGACCGGCGACGGAGGCACGGTGATGCTCGGGTTGCAGAACGAGCGCGAATGGGCGGCGTTCTGCGACAAGGTGCTGCTCACGCCGACACTGGCGACGGACGAGCGTTTCGCCGCCAACTTCAAGCGCTCGGCCAACCGTGAAGCGCTGCGCCAGATCATCGTCGACAGTTTTGCCCAGCTCGATGCCGAAGCGGTGATCCAGCGCCTGGAAACCGCGCAAATCGCCAGCGCCCGCGTCAACGATATGCAAGGCGTGTGGGACCACCCGCAGCTCAAGGCGCGTGACAGCTGGCGCGAGGTCGACAGCCCGGCCGGCCCGTTGCCGTCGCTGCTGCCTCCGGCGCGCAATGCCGCGTTCACCCCGCGCATGGACGCGGTTCCAGGGTTGGGGCAGCACAGCCAGGGCATCCTGGATCAGCTGGGTTACTCGGCAGAGGCCATCGACGGTCTGCGTGCGCGCGGTGTTATTTAACACGTTATTAATAATAAGGAACTCAACAGATGCCAAGGCCCTTGGTTCGTTCGGCGTTGTTTGTGCCCGGTAGCCGACCGGAGCGATTTTCCAAAGCCTTGGCCAGTGGTGCCGATGCGGTGATCGTGGATTTTGAAGACGCGGTGGAAGAACCGCTCAAGCGCCAGGCGCGGGATAACCTCGGGGGGTTCCTGCAGGCGCATCCCGAGGCTCAGGTGTGGGTACGCATCAACGCGCCGGAGCACGCCGAGCATTTCGAGGATGTGGCGTTCTGCAAAGTCCATCCGAACGTGGCTGGGGTGTTGCTGCCGAAGGTCGAAAGTGCGGCCCAGGTTGCTGTGGTAGCGGCTACCGGCAAAGTCATCTGGCCGATTATCGAAAGCGCACGGGGTTTGCTGGCCGTGGCCGAGATCGCCCATGCGCCGCAGGTGGAGCGCCTGTCGTTCGGCGGGCTGGACTTGGCGCTGGACCTGAACCTGAGCAGCAATTCCCCGGCCGCGCAGTTCGCCCTGGACCAGGCGCGGCTGGCGCTGATCGTACATTCCCGCGCCGCCGGCCTCGTAGCGCCCCTGGACGGCGTGCACCCGGCCATCGATGACCCCGAGGGCCTGCGTCGTTCGATCCGGCATGCCTATGAAATGGGGTTTGCCGGGGCGTTGTGTATCCATCCCAAGCAGGTGCCGGTGATCCACGAAGCGCTGGCGCCGAGCGCCGAGGACCTGGCCTGGGCCCAGCGCGTGGTGGACGCCGGCGCGCATGGGGCAGGGGCCTACCAGATCGATGGGCAGATGGTGGATGCCCCGGTGTTGCTTCGCGCACAACGTTTATTAGCTGCCGAGTAAACCTGTGGCGAGCGAGCTTGCTCGCGTTGGCGTGCGCAGCGCTCCGGTTTTTCCTGGGGTCGCTTCGCAGCCCAACGGGAGCAAGCTCCCTCGCCACAAGGGGGCGAACCGGTTTTTGGCGTTCGGCTTGGCCGAACGCAGGTATCTAGAATTCGAAATTCACTACACGCCTGACATCAGGCACCTTGCCTGACAACACAACAATAAGAAGGTGATTTTCCATGCTCAAGCTCTCCCGGGCGCTGCTGTGCGCCGCCACCTTGTTTGCCGCGGGCCTGGCCCAGGCGGCGGACCCGATTGTCATCAAGTTCGCCCACGTGGTCGCCGAAAACACCCCCAAAGGCCAGGGCGCGTTGTTGTTCAAAAAGCTTGCCGAAGAACGCTTGCCGGGCAGGGTCAAGGTCGAGGTGTACCCGAACTCGTCGCTGTTCGGCGATGGCAAGGAAATGGAAGCGCTGCTGCTGGGCGACGTGCAGATGCTGGCCCCGTCCCTGGCCAAGTTCGAGCAATACACCAAGCAAGTGCAGATCTACGACCTGCCGTTCCTGTTCAACGACCTTGCCGCTGTCGACCGTTTCCAGGCCGCCCAGGGCAAGGAACTGCTGACGTCCATGCAGGACAAGAACATCCTCGGCCTGGCCTATTGGCACAACGGCCTCAAGCAGCTTTCTGCCAACAAAGCACTGCATGAACCCAAGGATGCCCGTGGCCTGAAGTTCCGCGTGCAGGCCTCCAGCGTCTTGGAAGAACAGTTCAAGGCGATCCGCGCCAACCCACGCAAGATGAGCTTTGCCGAGGTGTACCAAGGTCTGCAGACCGGCACCGTCAACGGCACCGAGAACACCTGGTCGAACTATGAAAGCCAGAAGGTCAACGAGGTGCAGAAGTATTTCACTGAGTCCAACCATGGCCTGATCGACTACATGGTGATCACCAATGCCAAGTTCTGGACCGGCCTGCCGCCGGATATCCGTAGCACCCTGGAGCAGATCATGGTCGAGGTCACGGTCGAGGTGAACAAACAGGCTGAGGCGCTGAACCAGTCGGCCAAGCAGAAAATCATCGACGCCAAGACCAGCGAAATCATCGAACTGACCCCCGAGCAACGCCAGCTCTGGCGCGAAGCCATGCGCCCGGTGTGGCAGAAGTTCGAGGGTGAGATCGGGGCTGATCTGATCAAGGCCGCGGACGCCTCCAATCGGTAACCCCCCAATGTGGGAGGGGGCTTGCCCCCGATTGCGGTGTGTCAGCTTGCCCATCTGTCTCTGACCCACCGCTATCGGGGGCAAGCCCCCTCCCACATATCGATATCTCATTTGCTTTCGCGAGGTTTTGCCATGCAAACGCTAAGGCGCGTCTGGGAGCACCTGGAGGAAGGCTTTATCGCTTTCCTGCTGGCCGCCATGACCCTGGTGACATTCGTCTACGTCATGCTCAACAACATCTACACGCTGTTTTTTGCCCTGTCCGACAAATGGGCCTGGAGCAGCCAGTTCTTCGGCGCGCTGGGTGACCACACCATGACCTGGGCCCAGGACATGACCTGGAGCGTAGCGCTGACCAAGGCCATGTTCGGCTGGCTGATTTTCTTCGGCATTTCCTACGGCGTACGCACCGCCGGCCACCTCGGCGTGGACGCACTGGTCAAGCTGACCAAGCGCCCGGTGCAGCGCGTGTTGGGCATGCTCGCCTGCCTGTGCTGCCTGGCCTACGCCGGGTTGTTCATGGTCGCCAGCTACAAGTGGGTGAGTGCGGTCATGGGCGCGCATATCGGCGCCGAAGACCTCGACCAGTACGGCATCGACGTCGGTGACATCGTGGTGATCGTGCCCATCGGTTTCGCCATGGTGTTCATCCGCTACCTGGAAATTTTCTACCGCATCTTTACCCACCGCCAGGTCGGGTTGGGGCTGGCCGACGAGGCCGGTGAGGCCAGCAAATTGGCCGGCAGCCATGAGGAGCGTCACTGATGGCCGTGCTCTGTTTATTCCTGCTGTTATTCGTATTCATGTTCCTGGGTGTGCCCATCGCGATTTCCCTGGGCTTGTCCGGTGCGGTGTCGATCCTGATGTTCAGCCAGGACTCGGTCAGTTCCCTGGCGATCAAGCTGTTCGAAACCTCCGATGCCTATACCTTCCTGGCGATTCCGTTCTTCCTGTTGTCGGGTGCGTTCATGACCACCGGCGGCGTGGCGCAGCGCTTGATCGACTTTGCCAATGCCTGCGTCGGCCATATCCGTGGCGGCCTGGCGATTGCGGCGGTGCTGGCGTGCATGCTGTTTGCGGCGCTGTCGGGTTCGTCACCGGCGACGGTGGCGGCGGTGGGTTCGATTGCCGTGGCGGGGATGGTGCGTTCCGGTTACCCGAAGGAGTTCGGTGCGGGGATTATCTGTAATGCGGGGACCTTGGGCATCCTGATCCCGCCGTCGATCGTGATGGTGGTGTATTCGGCGGCGACTGAAACCTCGGTGGGCAAGCTGTTTATGGCGGGCGTCATTCCGGGGCTGCTGCTGGGCCTGATGCTGATGATCGCGATCTACATCGTCGCGCGCATCAAGAAGCTGCCGGCCCAGCCGCGAGCGACCTTCCGCGAGTGGCTGACCTGCGCACGGCGTGCTTTCTGGGGCCTGTTGCTGCTGGTGATCATCCTCGGCGGCATCTACAGCGGCATGTTCACCCCGACCGAAGCGGCGGCGGTGGCGGCGGTTTATTCAGCGTTCGTCGCGCTGTTCGTCTACAAGGACATGAAGCTGCGCGACTGCCCCAAGGTGCTGCTGGAATCCGGGCGCCTGGCGATCATGCTGATGTTCATCATCGCCAACGCCATGCTGTTTGCCCATGTGCTGACCACCGAGCAGATCCCGCAGGAAATCACCGCTTGGGTGCTCTCCGAAGGCCTGACGCCGATTGGCTTTTTGATCATGGTCAATGTGGTGTTGTTGATCGCCGGCAGCTTCATGGAGCCTTCGGCCATCGTGCTGATCCTGGCGCCGATCTTCTTCCCGATTGCCATGAAGCTGGGCATTGACCCGATTCACCTGGGTATCGTGATGGTGGTGAATATGGAGATCGGCCTGGTGCACCCGCCGGTGGGGTTGAACCTGTTTGTGACGTCGGCGGTGACGGGGCTGACGCTGGGGCAGACGATCCGTGCGGCGTTGCCGTGGCTGATGATCCTGTTGGTGTTCCTGATCATGGTCACCTACTTGCCGTTTATCTCGTTGGCGTTGCCGCACTGGTTGGGTATGTAAATCCCGCCAATACCGCAATACCTTGTGGGAGCCGGGCTTGCCCGCGATGGCGGTGTGTCAGTTGCCAGCTGTGCTGGCTGGCACATCCTCATCGCGGGCAAGCCCGCTCCCACAGGGGGTATGTGCAGTCTTTTTAATGGTCCAGTGCACTCAAGATCGCATGGGCCACCTTCACGCGCTCGGCATTCGGGTAATTCTTGTTGGCCAACATCACCACGCCGATGTCCCTGCTCGGCACATACACCACGTAGGCACCAAAACCACCGGTTGAGCCGGTTTTGTTGTACAGCACGTTCGCCGGTTGCGCCTGAGCCGGGTGCAGCCACTTCACGTTGTGCGGCTCCATCGCCATCGGTGTGGAGTTGCCATCCATCAGCGCTTGCAGGGTGATCGGGTAGGGGTAGGACTCCCAGCCCAGGCCTTGGGTCATACCGTTGACCGTGTAGTAACCGGTGTGCGTGGTGGCGATGGCCTGTTGCAGCGGTTTCTCCAGGGTTTGCGGGTGCATGTTCACCATGACGTAATGCGCCAGGTCCTGGGTGCTGGTCTTGATGCCATAGGCTTCGCCGTCCAACGCGCCGGGGCCGACGCGTACAGGTTTGTCCTGCTTGTCGTAGCCCTGGGCGTAGGCGTCGGCTTTATCAGCAGGCACGCTGACATAGGTGTTCTTCAGGCCCAACTTGGGCAGCAGGGTTTTCTCCATCGCCGTGTTGAACGGCTGGCCCAGGCTTTGGGCGCTCAGGTAGCCGAACAGGCCAATGCTCGGGTTGGAGTAGAGACGCTGCGCACCGGGCGCGTAGGCGGGTTTCCAGTGCTGGAAATAGCCGATCATGGCGTCGGCGTTGTCGGCGGCGTCCGGAAACTGCAGCGGCAGGCCGCCGGGGGTGTAGGTGGCGAGTTGCAGCAGGCTGATGCGGTCGAAGGCACTGCCCTTGAGGGCTGCAAGGTGCTGGCTGGCCTTGTCCGAGAGCTGGAGCTTGCCGCTGGCCTCGGCATAGCCGCCCAGGGTGGCGGTGAAGGTTTTGCTCACCGAGCCGATCTCGAACAGTGTGTCTTGAGTCACGGGCTGCTGTTTGTCTTTATTGGCGACGCCGTAGTTAAAGTATTGCACCTTGCCTTTGTTGACGACGGCCACCGACAGGCCGGCAATACCTTGTTGCTGCATCAGGGGCTCAACATGACTGTCCACGACCTTGCGCAAATCGGTCGCCGCCATGCTGGTGCCGGAGACGAAAAATAAGGCCGAAAACAGGAAATTTCGTACGCTGAAGTTCATGATTACTCGCTTCCATGTAAATGATGCGCTGACGATCAGAGCCTGCGCAGGCGTCGCAAATCTAGTGAGGTTCCGTCCCTTCGACAAACGATGATATCTTGCATCTGCCATTAGAAAATCTAGGGTAAAGCATGCTGCGTTCCCATTTGCCACTCAATGCCCTGCGCGCATTCGAGGCGTCCGCCCGTCACTTGAGCTTTACCCGTGCGGCCATTGAATTGTGCGTCACCCAAGCGGCGGTCAGCCATCAGGTAAAAAGCCTGGAGGCGCAACTTAATGTCACATTATTCAAGCGCCTGCCACGGGGCCTGATGCTGACACGCGAAGGTGAAACCCTGCTGCCGGTGGTGCGTGAATCCTTTGACCGCATCGCCCACACGCTGGGCCAGTTTGAAGGCGGGCACTACCGCGAGGTCCTCACCGTGGGGGCCGTCGGCACGTTTGCGGTAGGGTGGTTGCTGCCACGCCTGGCGGATTTTCAACGCGGCTATCCGTTTATCGACCTGCGCCTTTCCACCCACAACAACCGCGTCGATGTGGCCGCCGAGGGCCTGGATTACGCCATCCGTTTTGGCGCCGGTGCCTGGCATGGCACGGATGCCTGCGAACTGTTGGCTGCACCATTGACGGTGCTCTGCGTACCGCAACTGGCCGAGCAACTGCACGCACCCGCTGACCTGCTCAAACACACGTTGCTGCGCTCCTACCGCACCGATGAGTGGAGCCTGTGGTTCCAGGCGGCCGGGTTGCCCGCCGACACCCTGGCCCCGCGCAGCATCGTGTTCGACTCGTCGTTGGCAATGATGGAGGCAGCCTTGCAAGGCATGGGGGTGGCGTTGGCACCGGCGATGATGTTTGCGCGGCAACTGGAGAGCGATGTCATCCGCCAGCCGTTCGACGTCGACATCACCACCGGCAGCTATTGGCTGACGCGCTTGCAGTCGCGTGCGGAGACTTCGGCGATGCTGGCGTTCAAGGGCTGGTTGCGGGACATGGCGCAGCCGGGCTGAACGCTTTTTTTGAAACATAATGAAACATTTTCCGAGGGCCAGCGCTCTACCGCAACACCTGCACTGAGTGATTCCATGAAAATACCGCGCCCCTCCGCCCGCATGCCTCGCCTGACCCAATTGCGAAACTTGAAGATGGCGCGCTCCGCCCACGCTTACGTACGCGGCAGCACGGTGCAATTTTATGAGTGGCTGCACAGCCAGACTGGCCGCCGCTTGCCCCACGGCCCGGCCATCTGGATCTGCGGCGACTGCCACGCCGGTAACCTGGGGCCTACCGGGGACACCAACGGCCGCATCGATATGCATATCCGCGACCTTGACCAGACGGTGATCGGTAATCCGACCCACGATCTGGTGCGCCTGGCCTTGTCCCTGGCGACCGCTGCACGCGGCTCGGACCTGCCCGGCGTCACCACCGCACGTATGCTCGAAGAAATGATGCTGGGCTACGAACAGGCGTTCAAAGACAAACCCGACCAGGTCCCGCCACGTCCGTCCCAGGTCAAGGCGGGCATGCGCAGCGCGGTGGCGCGCACTTGGAAAAACCTCGCGCGTGAGCGCATCGAAAGCGCCCGGCCGACCATCCCCTTGGGCAAGCATTTCTGGTCGTTATCACGGGCCGAGAAAACCGCATTGCAAACCCTGTGTGCCTCGGATGAAATCCATCAATTGGTCACCTCGCTCAAGGGGCGGCCCAAGGATGCCAGGGTCGAACTGCTGGACTCGGCCTATTGGGTCAAGGGCTGCAGTTCGCTCGGCTTGCTGCGGTATGCCGCCTTGCTCGGCGTGGGCGACGACGATGATCAAGAGTATTGCCTGATTGATATCAAGGAAGCCGTCGGGGCTGCTGCACCCCGTGCGGTGCGGGCGAAGATGCCGAGGGATAACGGTCGTCGCGTGGTGGAGGGTGCACGCCAGCTGTCACCGGGCCTGGGTGAGCGGATGGTGGCCACGCGTTTTCTGGATCACGGGTTTTTTATCCGTGAACTGCTGCCCCAGGACATGAAGCTGGAGCTGGACGAACTGAGCGAGATCGATGCCATGCACGCCGCCGGCTACCTCGCGCGGGTGGTCGGTATCGCCCATGCGCGGCAGATGGATCGCGACACGCGCAAGGACTGGATGGCGGTGTTGCAGGAGAACCGCTCCAAGCAGTTGGACGCGCCGTCCTGGCTCTGGACCAGCGTGGTGCAACTGGTGGGTAGCCATGAGCAGGGTTACCTCAACCATTGCCGCCGGTATGCCTTGGAACACTGACCTCGAGAACACAGTGGATCTAATGGGGGAGCAGGCAAGCCAGCTCCCCCATTTAAGGGGCGTCTAGGCCAAATATTTATGGAACCAGTCGAGCGTTCTTTTCCACGCCAGATTCGCCGCCGCCTCGTCATAACGCGGCGTCGAATCATTATGGAAACCGTGGTTGGCACCCTTGTAGATATATGCCTCATAGCGGGTGCCTGCCGCCTTCAACGCCTGCTCGTACGCCGGCCAGCCTTCATTGATCCGCGTGTCCAACTCACCGTAGTGCAGCATGATCGGCGCCTTGATCCGTGGCACATCCTTGGCCTCCGGCTGGCGTCCATAAAACGACACCGCCGCACCCAGTTCGGGGTAGGCCACCGCGGCGGCATTGGTCACGCCGCCGCCATAGCAGAAGCCGGTGATCCCGACCTTGCCGGTGCTGCTGTCGTGGTGCATCAGCCATTCAATGGCGGCGAAGAAGTCGTTCATGAGCTTGGTCGGGTCGACTTTCTGTTGGAGTTCCACGCCTTTTTCATCGTTGCCGGGGTAGCCGCCGACCGAGGTCAGGCCGTCGGGCGCCAGGGCGATAAAACCGGCCTTGGCCAAGCGTCGGGCGACGTCTTCGATATAGGGGTTGAGGCCCCGGTTTTCGTGGACCACCACCACTGCCGGCAGCTTGCCCGCCGCTTTGGCCGGGCGCACCAGGTAGCCGCGTACGTTGCCGTTGCCTTTGGGTGAGGGGTAGGTGATGTAGTCGGCGACGATGTCCGGGTCGGTGAATTTCACCTGTTCGGCCAGGGCGTAGTTGGGGCTCAGGGCCGCGAGCAAGGCCGAGGCGGTGAGGCCGCCAAAGGTGAACAGCGCGGCGCGGTCGAGAAATTCGCGGCGGTTGATCTTGCCGTGGGCATAGCCGTCGTAGAGTTCCAGCAGTTCGGGTGCAAAGTCTTTCGCGGTGAGACGAGTCATCGGTGCAATCCTCGATTAGCGGTGGCAGTCAATGTAGACCAGGATCAGCCCTCACGGCCATGGGCGGCGGCGGCCAGTTGGCCGGTGTCGACGCGTACGAAGATCGAATCGCCCACTGCGGTCAGCACGTTATCGGCGTACACCTCGCAGATCACGCGGGTTTTGCGGCCCACATCGCCTTCAGCCCGCGCGCGCAGGGTGAGGGTGACGCCCAGGGGCGTCGGCTTGATGAATGTGATGCCCAGCTTGCCGGTGACGCAGTCGATGCGCGGCAGGCTGCCGGGTTCGCGTTGCTCGGCGCGGTAATGGTAGGCCATGGCGGTCCAGTTGGAATGGCAGTCCACCAGCATGGCAATCAATCCGCCGTAGACCAGGTCGGGCCAGCCGCTGTATTTTGCCTCGGGCAGGTGCTCGGCCACGAGGTGGGTACCATCCGCGTCCCAGCGGCTCTTGATGTGCAGGCCGTGGGGGTTGCTGCCGCCGCAGCCGTAGCAGATGCCTTCCGGCGCGGTGGTGTCCTGGAGTGAAGGGGCGTGCATGCAGAATCCTTGTTGTGCTTGGGCGACTACTCTGTTTAGCAGGACAGACGCCTGATTGGAATAAATCCCTGGTATGACCTACCAGCTCAGTACCTGTGTCGTTACTTCCAGCGGAGCGTTGCATGAAACGTCGAATGTCCCCGGTCGCTTTACTGGCTTTGATCCTTGCCTATGGCGCCAGCGCCCAGGCGTTGGAGTACAAGGACGTCAACCGCACCGCCAGCCAGATCAGTTTCACTTATAAACAATTGGGGCAGCGGGTGTACGGCACCTTCAGCGAGTTCGAGGGCAGCTTGACCTTCGACACGCAAAAACCTGAAGCCGGGCATGCGTTGCTCAAGATCCAACTCGCGAGCATCGACGCCGGCAGCCCCGACGCGAACGATGAGCTGCAACGTGCGTCCTGGTTCGACACCGCGACGTATCCGGTGGGCGTGTACGAGTCCACGGGTGTCACGGCCCTGGGGGACAACCGCTACACCATCAGCGGCAACCTGACCCTCAAGGGCATCACGCACCCGGTGACGGTCGACGTGGTGCTCAAGGAGCAAGGCGGTATCGGCGTGTTCGACGGTGAGTTCATCCTCAAGCGCGGCGACTTCAAGATTGGCGAGGGTGAATGGGCCGGCAATCGCGTGGTGTCCAATGACATCAACATCAAGTTCAAGATGGTCGCGCCGCAGCGTTAACGCGCGAACCGCTTTGCACCCGCCACGCAGCCGATCACCGCGACCGTCACCAGTACCATGCCCAGGCTGACCGGCTCATGCAGCAGGCCCGCCGCCAGCGCCAAGCCGAAAAACGGTTGCAGCAATTGCAACTGGCCCACGGCGGCGATGCCACCCTGGGCCAGGCCGCGGTACCAGAACACAAAGCCGAGCAACATGCTGAACAACGCCACATAGCCCAGGCTCAGCCAGGCGGGCAGGCTGATGCCGCTGAAACTCGGCGGCGCCAGTACCAGGCTCAAGGGCACCACCACCGGCATCGACACCACCAATGCCCAGCAGATCACCTGCCAGCCGCCCAGGCTGCGCGACAGCTTGGCGCCTTCGGCGTAACCCAGGCCGCAGACCAGCACCGCCAGCAGCATCAGCAGATCGCCGGCCGGTGCGGCGCTCAGCCCCTGGGCGACGGCATACCCCATCACCAGCCCACTGCCCAGGATCGAAAACACCCAGAACACCGGGCGCGGGCGCTCGCCACCGCGCAGCACGGCAAATACAGCGGTCGCCAGGGGCAGCAGGCCGATAAACACGATGGAGTGGGCGGACGTCACGTATTGCAGCGCGAGCGCCGTGAGCAAGGGAAAGCCGATCACTACCCCCAGAGAGACGATCGCCAGGGGCAGCCACTGATGACGTGCGGGGCGTTTTTCCTTGAACAGCCCCAGCAGGAACAGCCCCAGGGCGGCGGCGATGGCCGCGCGGAGCATGGTCAGGAACACCGGGTCAAACTCCATCACGGCCAGGCGTGTGGCGGGCAGGGAACCGCTGAAAATCACCACGCCGATAAAGCCGTTGATCCAGCCTTGCGTGCGGCTGTCCAGGGTGTTGAAGGGGGATGTACGTTCCATGAAGGGTGCCCTGAAGAAAGGAGAGGTTGCGATCAGGCCATCCTAGGGGGCAGCATTAAGACAATCAAAAAATTGTCATGGATACAGTGTCTATGCCTCGCGCCCGCTACAAGTCCCTGGTCGACCGCTTCGCCGCAGATATTCGCAGCGGGATAATGCCGCCCGGCACACGCCTGCCGACGCACCGGCAACTGGCCGCCGATCATGGCCTGGCCCTGGTCACCGCCAGCCGGGTGTACGCCGAGCTGGAAGCCATGGGCCTGGTCAGTGGGGAAACCGGGCGTGGCACGTTCGTGCGCGAGATCGCGTTGCCGCCGGGGCAGGGCAGTGGGCAGATGACGGTGTCGGCGGGGATGCTGGATCTCAACTTCAACTACCCGTCGCTGCCCGGCCAGGCGGACCTGCTGCGCACGGCGTTACGCCAATTGGCATTATCCGGCGACCTCGAAGCGTTGTTGCGTTACCAGCCTCACGCCGGTCGCCTGCACGAGCGTGCTGCGTTTGCGCGGCATGTGCTCAGCAGGGGGCTCAGTGTGGAGGCCGACCAAGTGCTGCTGGTCAGCGGCGCCCAGCACGGCTTGGCGGTGACGATGATGGCGTTGCTCAAGCCCGGGGATGTGATCGCGGTGGATGCGTTGACCTATTCAGGGTTCAAAGTGTTGGCCGAGACCCTGCACTTGGACGTTGTCGCGATCCCGGTCACGGCGGCCGGCCCGGACTTGGACGCGCTGCAGACCCTGTGTCGCAAGCGCCCGGTGCGTGCCGTGTACAGCATGCCGACGCTGCACAATCCGCTGGGCTGGGTGCTGAGCCTGGACCAGCGCCAGGCGCTGGTGGCGATCGCCCGGCAGCACAACCTGATGATCATCGAGGACGCGGCCTATGCGTTTCTGGTCGAGGACGCGCCGCCGCCCCTGGCCACCCTGGCGCCGGAGCGCACGGTGTATGTGGGCGGGCTTTCGAAAAGCGTTGCGACCGGCCTGCGGGTGGGGTTTGTGGTGGCGCCGCTTGAATGGGTCAAGGGCCTGGAACGCAGCATCATGGCCACCACCTGGAACGTGCCCGGCGTGATGAGCGCTATTGCGGTGGCCTGGATCGAGGACGGCACAGTGGCGGAACTGGAAGCGCACAAGCGCCGTGATGCCCAGGCGCGCCAGGCCCTGGCAGCCCAGGTGTTGAAGGGCCTGGCGTACACCCGTCATCCCTGTTCGTATTTCTTGTGGCTGCCCTTGGCGGAAGAGGCCCGCGCCGATCAGGTCGCCATGGCCTTGCAGCGCGAGGGCATTTCCGTGTCAACCGCCGAGCCGTTTTCCGTCTCGGCCCATGTGCCCCACGCACTACGGCTGGCCTTGGGGTCGGTGGACATGGCGGCGTTGCGCGAAGCGTTGCTGACGGTGCGCAAGGTCGTGCAGTGGTGAGCCAGGCGGCTCACCGCTAGCCCTCAGAATTTAAACGCCTGGCGACCGATCAGCAGCCAGTGGCCTTTCTGCTTTTGCCAGATCTGGAAGTTCTCGATTTCGGTGGGCACTTCTTTGCCGCTGTTCACTGCCAGGGCGGAGAAGTGGTTGCGGACCAAGGCGGTATCGCCACTCAAGGTGATGGTCTGTTTCTGCATTTCGAGGGTCTTGAAGCCGCTGCGACCGGTCTCGATATCGGCGATGAATTCCTGCTTGTTCTGGATCTTGCCGCTGGAGTGGCCGTAGGTAAGGTTCTCGGCGGTCAGGCTCTGGAGCTGCTTGAGGTCTTTATGCAGCATCGCTTGGGTCAGGTGGTCGACCGCTTGGGCGACGTCTTTATCGGCGGGGGGGGCTGCGGCCACGTAGCCGCTGAACAGGCACAGAAAACCGATCAGCACTTTGACTTTTTGCATGGGTGTTTCCTTATTGTTGTTGGGGGTGGGACAACACGTTACCGCTTATGTCATCGTACAACATTGCAATACTCTTGTGCCGTTTGGAAAGTAAAATTTCGGATATTTACAAGGTGCTGAGGGTTTGCTCGGTCTCGATATTTCATTGTTATTGTACGATGTCTCATCACTGGTTAAAAATGGCGTCCCGTCTAACAATAAAATAACGGAGACACACCATGGATTCTTCCTCTTCGCCTGCCCGGACCGCCCACAGTCGCCGCGTTTTCCTGCAACGTTCCCTGGCGGTTTCCGCCTCCGTGGCAGTGCTGGGCAACCTGCCGCGCCTGGCAGATGGCGCTGAGCCATTGAGCCAGCGATATCCAGACCCCTTGGTGAAAGTGCTTGATGACAGTTTCCTGGAATTGCGCCTGTTCAATGCCAGTGTCGAGCGACTGGCGACCGGCTTGCGTTGGGCCGAGGGGCCGGTGTGGATCGGCGATGGCCGCTACCTGCTGCTCAGCGATATCCCCAACAACCGCATCGTGCGCTGGGACGAGGTGACCGATAGCCTGTCGGTGTACCGCGAAAACGCCAATTTCTCCAACGGCATGTGCCGTGATCGCCAAGGCCGGCTGCTGGTGTGCGAAGGCTCGACCACCAGCCAAGAGGGCCGGCGCATCACCCGCACCGAGCACAACGGCAGCCTCACCGTGCTGGCGGACAGCTTTGACGGCAAGCCCTTCAATTCGCCCAACGACATCGTGTGCAAACGGGATGGCTCGGTGTGGTTCACGGACCCGCCGTTCCAGACCGGCAACAACTACGAAGGGCACAAGATCACGCCCACCCAGCCCCATGGCGTCTACCGCATCGACGGTGACAGCGGCAAGGTCACGCGGGTGATCGACGACCTCAACGGCCCCAACGGCCTGTGCTTTTCCCCGGATGAGAAGCTGCTCTACGTGGTCGAAGGCCGGGCCAAGCCCAACCGGTTGATCTGGGCCATCGACGTGAATGACGACGGTACGCTGGGCGCCCGTCGCAAGCATATCGAAGGCCTGGAGTACGCGGCCTTGGACGGCATCAAGTGCGACGAGAGCGGCAACCTGTGGTGTGGCTGGGGCGGCAACGGCGACCCCAAGGCCGACTTGGAAAAACTCGATGGCGTGCGCGTGTTCAATCCGCAGGGCAAGGCTATCGGGCATATCTCGCTGCCGGAACGCTGCCCCAACCTGTGTTTTGGCGGCCGTGAGGGTAACCGCCTGTTCATGGCCGGCAGCCATTCGATCTATGCAGTGTTCGTCAACACGCGTGGCGCCGATTTCGGCGGCTGACCGCAAAAAAAACCAGGGTGAGCGTCGGTCGAGCGGCGCCCATCTTGGCATTTTGGCGCTATGCTGCGGGCTCCTGAGGCGTCAGAGCGTCAAGCAAATGGACTTCAATTGGCACAGCGACCCCATCACCCGCAACACGCCCGTTACCCCTCACTACAAAAACACGCAGAACGTACGCCGCTTCATGCTTGAGCACTGTGGTCCGGCATTCACGTTCGACCGGCCCTTCATGGCCTGGATTCGCAACGCTGAGCCCAAGACCCTCGGTGACGTGGTGGACGAGTGGCGGCGCCGACACGAGGATTCACGCCCATGACCCGCGACGAAAAATACCAGGCCGCGCAACAACGCCCTGGCTACCTGATGGACGAATTCAAGGTCGGTGGTAACTACACGCCCCTGGTCCGGGACGGCAACCACCTGTACATCAGCGGCCAGATCCCGCGGGTCGGCGATACCATCGTGCTGCCGGGCAAGGTCGGTGACAACCTGACCCTGGCCCAGGCACAAATCGCCGCCGGCATCAGTGCGTTGCGCTGCCTGGGGTTGCTGAAGCAGGCGCTGGGTTCGCTGGACGCGATCAAGGCGATCCCGCGCATCACCGTGTACGTGCGCAGTGCCGAGGACTTTGATCAGCAAAGTGAGGTGGCCAACGGTGCGTCGGACCTGCTGCACGAGATCCTCCGTGAAGCCGGGGTGCATACGCGCACCTCGGTGGGGGTGATGCAGTTGCCGAAGTCGGCGGCGGTGGAGATCGATATGATCGCGGTGGCGCACGGCTGAGCGACCCATGATTACCCAAGGAATGGCAGTACTGATCAATTACGCCACGTATCTGGCGCCGGGCCTGCTGTTGTTCGGCCTGTGGTTTGCACTCACGCCCAGGTCGCTGACGGCCCTGCGTATCCTGATTCTGCTGGCGGCGTTCGTGCTGATGCGCGATGTAATGACCCCGTTGGGCCTATGGTCGCTGAGCAGCGAAGTGCAGTTGGCGTTCACGGCCAATGCGTTTGTGTTGGCGGCGTTGGGCGGCTTGTCGTTGCTACTGATTGCCGTGCTGATGCGAGTGGCGCCAGACCTGTCGGCGCTGATCTGCTGGTCAAGGGGGCATCGAATCGGCGGCCTTGCGGTCGGCCTTACCGTCGGATGCTTGATCGGTGTGCCGCTGCGCTTCTACCAGGCAATTGAAGCGTCAGCGATCCCGGGCTACTGGGCATGGCTGCCGGGCATGGTGGTGTTGGCCTATGGTGCCAATGCGTTGGAAGAGGTGCTGTTTCGCGGGTATTTGCAGGGGTATCTGGCACAGCAGGTGACGCCATTGCGCGCGGCACTGATCAGCGGTGTGGCCTTTGCGGCTTGCCATACATTCCTGGCACTGAGCGTTACTCAGCTGGGCTGGCCGGTGTTGTTGTTTACCCTGATCGAAGGGTTGGCTTGCGCGCTGGTGCGCCTGCGTTACGGTGTGCTGGCGGCGACGCTGGCCCATGGCACGGCGATCCTGCTGATCGCCGTGCCCTTCATCACTTGATGTGAAATACCGACGCAAATGTGTGGGGCTTGCTGTGGTGGGGAGAGGTGCGACGATTTGACTTGTCCCCCGTCAGTATCACCGTAAGCCCAATGGGGCTGCTGCGCAGCCCAGCGCGGGGCAAGCCCACTCACCACAGTAAGCCCGCTCACCACAGCAAGCTTGCTTCCACGGTAAGCCCTCTTGCATAGGGTTGACCGTGTTTAGCCAGCTGCTAACGGCGGCGTACGCGGCGGAATCTGGCGTTTGCTGCCGGTAGCTTCATACGCCGAGGCAAACCGCAGCAACGCCGAATCGTCATAGGCCCGCCCGGCAAACGTCAGCCCCACCGGCATGCCGATATCGGCCATCACGCCCATCGGTACGGTGACGGTCGGTACGCCCAGGTGGCGGATGGCGAGGTTGCCGTTGGCCACCCAGATGCCGTTGCTCCAGGCGATATCGGCGGAGGCTTCGTTCACATCGGCATCCGCCGGGCCTACGTCGGCGACGGTGGGGAACAGCACCGCGTCGAGGCCGAGCGTGTCCATCCAGTCTTCCAGGTCGATCCGCCGGGTTTGCTCCAGGCCACGCAGGCCGTCGGGCAAGGTGCTGATCTCGTTCCACGGGGTGATGCCGCGTTCGGCCATGCGCACGTATTCGTCCATGCCGGCGGCCAGGTCGTCCTCACGGTTGGGCAGGGTGCCCGGGTCGTGGGGGAAGATCTTCGGCCCGTCCACATCCGCCAGGCGGTTGAGCGCGGGGTCGTTGTTGGCGCGCAGGAAATCATCGAAGGCCCAGGCGGACAGTTCCCACAGTTCATCGTGGAGAAATTCCTTGGACACCAGCCCACGGTTAAACACGGTAGGCGCGCCAGGGCGGTCGCCTTCGCAGTTGGACACCAGCGGGAAGTCCACCTCGATGACTTCGGCGCCGGCGGCTTCCAGCGCCTGGCGTGCGTCTTGCCACAGGTCGATCACGCTGGCGCGGGTGTTGATCTTCTGCCCTGTAGGGCCACCGATCCCAGGTTTTTCGCTGGTGCCGGCGTCCGGGTCGGCATTGATGTACATGCGCGGCACGCCAAAGCGCTTGCCGTCGAGGGATTCAGCGGGCACCGCGAGGTCAGCGTAGGACGCAGGGCGCACCGAAGCCACACTCGGGATCGGCACCCACGGCTGCAGGCGCCAGAGGTCGCCACGGGTGTCCGGGTCTTCGGCCACCACCACATCGAGGATTTCCAGCAGGTCGGCCATGGTGCGGGCATAGGGCACCACCACGTCCATGGTCGGTGTGAGCGGCCAGTTGCCGCGCACCGAAATCACGCCACGGGAGGGCGTGTAGGCGCACAGGCCATTGTTGGAGGCCGGGCCGCGTCCGCTCGACCAGGTTTCTTCGGCCAGGCCAAAGGCTGCAAAGCTCGCCGCCGTCGCGGTGCCGGCGCCGTTGGATGAGCCGGAGGCAAACGGTGCGGTCAGGTAGTCGGCGTTATACGGGCTTTCCGCCCGGCCATACACGCCACGCTGCATCCCGCCATTGGCCATCGGCGGCATATTGGTCTTGCCCAGGCAGATGGCGCCACCGGCGCGCAGGCGTTCGATGGTGAACGCATCACGCTGGGCGACCAGGGTGGCAAACGCCGGGCTACCGGATGCCGCGGTCAGGCCCTTGACCAGGTAGCTGTCTTTGGCCGTGTAAGGAATGCCATCCAATGGCCCCCAGGTTTCGCCTTTGGCCCGGCGTGCATCGGACGCCTCGGCTTCTTTCAGCGCATCGGGGTTGCGCACCACCACGGCGTTCAAGGCGGTGGCGGTCTGCGGACCGTCATAGGCATCGATCCGTGCGAGGTAGGCCTGGACCAGTTCAACCGCCGTGGTCTGGCCGGATTCAAGCGCGGCGCGCAATTGGGCAATGGAGACTTCGGTAACGTGCATCACTTTTTTTTCGCCGCCTTCAAGTGGGGGTATGGCGGCAGTCTACGTACAGATATTTCACAAAACCAGCGCCGCATACTCTGCATACGCGCGGCGCATCACTTGCCAAGTGGCCTCGTCAGCGGGAATCAGGTGTTCGATCCGCAGGGAGGTGAGGGTGATGTCCTGGGGCATGCCGAAGGTCGTGAACGTGGACAGAAAGCTCAGTTCACCTTGGGCTGAGCGGACGCGCGTCAGTACCAGCGGTGGCATCTGCGCGGGCAGTTCGGTGTGGGTCGGTGTCGGCAACGTCGTCAGCAACGTGGCCAATTCAGGATTGCCCAGCGCCTCACGGGTGGCACGCTGCCAGGCCAGGGTGCGTATCTCCTCGGCATTGACCAGATGATCGCCCAGACCGCCCGATTGCAGCAGCGTGGTCAGCAGGTTCAAGCCCAAGGCTGCATCGGGCGGTATGCCCAGCAGTCCAAACAGCACGCCGGTACTGGCATTCGCCGACAGCACTTGCCACTGGCTGTCCAACAGGATAGCCGGGGCGGGATTGTTGGCGTGCAGCACATGGTTGACCGCTTCGCGGATCGCGGCCATGGCGGGCGAGGCGAGCGGGGTGGCGCTGTAGCGCGGCGCATAGCCGGCGGCGAGGAACACACCGTTGCACTGCTCCAGCGGGGTCTCCAGTGCCGTGAGCAGATTATGCAAGGTGCCAGGGCTCGGCTTGGCCCGCCCGGTCTCGATGCAACTGAGGTGGCGCTGGGAAACGCCGGTGATCAAGGCCAGGTCGAGCTGGCTCAGCTTGGCGCGCCTGCGCAGTTGGCGCAGCTGCTCGCCGGCGGTAGAAGGGGTGTCCATGGCGGGATCATGACCTCCGAGGTCATTGCGAGGGGCCGAACCTTATCACTAACGTGGGCCTTCATCACTCCAAGGAAGCGACCATGAGAAGACCCTATATCGCCCTGGCGGGCCTGCTGGGATTTTCGCTGTACACCCTGGCGACGATGCTCACGGCTGAGCAGTCGCTGCTGGCCTTTGGACGCGAACTGATGTCGCGGCCGGACACCGCGCAAGTGGTGATCGACCTGTACCTGATGGCGGTGCTGGCGTGCGTGTGGATGTACCGGGATGCGCGGCGGCGCGGGCGGTCGCTGGCGTCGGTGGTGCCGTATTTTTTGCTGACGGCGGTGTTTGTGTCGGTAGGGCCGTTGCTTTATCTGGTGGTGAACGGCGGCCGCGATGAGTGAGCGTTTGCAGGTCTATGCGCTGTGCGTGCTGGTGCTGTGCCTGAAGATGTTTGCAATTTCCTGTTATCAGGGTTTTTTCCGGATACGGGCGCGGGCGTTTATCAATCAGGAGGATGCGGCGTTCTTCAGCTGTGCTGCGCATGCAGGGGAATTGCCGCAGGTGGTGAGGGCGAGTAAGGCGTGGGCGAATGACCTGGAGAATATTCCGTTGTTCTTTGTGCTTGGCGGGTTGTGTGTGGTGCTGGGGACTCCCACGGGGGCGACTGTGGCGCTGTTTGGTGGTTTTACCTTGGCGCGCATGGCGCACACGCTGATGTATCTGGGTGGATGGCAACCCTGGCGCACCCTGGCGTATGCGGTTGGGATGGCGTGTCTGTTCGGGCTGGGTGGGTTGGTGATTTTTGGGTTGCTGTGAGCGTTTTACCGCGGGTCAATGTGGGCGCTGGCTTGCGTGCGATGGGTATAGGCATCTATACACGTCTGGGTGTGGCGCTGTGGCAAGGGCGCTGGCCTGGCAGACCAGCGCCATCTAACAGTTAGGCTGCGATCCCAATGTGGGAGGGGGCTTGAACTGGCCTAATGATTTTGGACACTTCAATCGGGCGCTATGATAGCGCCCAAATCTGAGGTGTTTGGATATGCGTAAATCTTATTCGAGTGAGTTCAAGCTCAAGGCTGCCAGCATGGT
>NZ_PKKS01000001.1:0-50870 GCF_002859085.1 Pseudomonas sp. QC2 | reverse complement strand
TATATCGATAGCAAGCTAAAACATAGTTGTCTTTTTGAACCAGACAGGAGCGGAAACGTCCTTCCCACAACGTGCCCGTTCGTTGATAGGTTCGATTGATGTATTGAACGTAGCGCTGCCCCAGCCCTTTCATAAGTAGACCAGCACCTGCGAAGCAGGTGGGAGTCAACAACAAGTGAACGTGATTTGTCATCAAGCACATTGCGTGAATTTCACAGCCATACAATTCAGCAAGCATGTCTAATTTATCAACGTAAAAAATATAGTCTTCGTCTGAATAAAAACACGCAGACCGGTTGTTTCCCCGCTGAATAATGTGCAACGGGATATCCGGCAGTATAACTCTAGGACGGCGAGCCATATAAACCCCCAAATGAATAAGAGCTAACAGCTTAGCCGCCCATCACCAGGCCAACAAAATCGAATAATTACAAAAAATAAATCATATTTTAAAAGAGCAATTTTGCTGAACTCTAAAAAGCGCAAAACCGTGGTCTGACCCCTATTTTTCTCCTCGACAAATCCTTTAGGCCAAGAGTTTGCAAGTCTCTCGCACTCAATGGACCTGTACGACTTCCACCGCTCCTCAAACCTATTCCTAAAGATTGAGCTCGCTGCAAAAGTTCTGGGCTTGCCAGCGCAATATCAAAGTCACTTACCCTGCCAACGTCAAATTCTTGCCCGGTTTTAAAACTCTTACCTGTTACGGCACTTCCTTGAAGAATTGGCTCTACATTCCCATAGCCAGCGCGTGCCAAACCATCTCGTGTATCTGTGCTAAAACGTGAAAAGTCATCTGCGCTTGAAAAACCTTTTGGAATTACAGCCCCTTTTGCACCTAGCCCCTCGCATCACCCAACCAAAAGTTTTTTTAATCGCTCTCCAGCAGTAGTTATCTCACTGGTGGACAGCGGTGTATAGCTAACAACAATCAGCACACCTCCGGCCAGTTCCGACGCCTCCTCAACGTGCCCCTTGAGACAGCTAATAATCTGTTGAGGACTTTTCCCAAATGCGCGAATGCACAATGCCTCATCAAAATAATTAACCGCATTTATACGAAAAACACCATCTCTCCCGTTAACATCTTTTTTTGTAGCATCGCATGCAGCTATTACTTCCGGCCAGTCGCGTCTAGTAACCGACCAATCATGCAGCGCAGCTCTATAGGCACCAAAAGCATGTACGTATGCAGGGAAAATCCTTTTCAACAAGTCGGAATAATCAACTTTAGCATTCGAAAACTCAACGAATAGAGAGTCATCAAATTGAGCATCATCTTCTAGATATTTCTCACTTCTAAGAGCATATGCAATTCGGCCTTTTATTCCCTTTGGAAGAAACTTATCTAAAGAAACAGCAACAACAAGCTCGCCTTCAATATCGGGAACTTCTACAGCACCGTCCAAGTCCCAGGGTTTGCCTAAGCCGGACAACTTTTCCAGAAAATTTTGGTGCCGCTTTTCAATAGGCTCTGAAAATTTTGGCCTGTGACGAAATTCAAGCTTATGCGTAGTCATCAGGGTGCAACCCTCACAGTAATGTTTCTGATATTTTGCTCAATCAAAATATTAGTTGCTCTATCAGCCGCTTTTTGACTTGGAAATTCAAAAACGGCTTTGATACCAGGGTTTTGTTTCAACGCATTCGATACTCGCTGAACACTTTGAATCTGCTTATCAAACGATGTCAGTGCTGTTTTTCGGTCAATTAGGGTAATACCATCGACATCCTCAACGCCATCAAACTTCACGAAATTGTTACCGTTAGGATTTGGGTTGTCAAACCGTATTGCAGGCACGGCCTTACGCTGCGAAAGAACCTCTGAAAACGCTCCTGTTGTACCCGCTTCGAATTTCACAAACGGCTTACTAAAATCTCCCTGAGGTTCTTGTACGAAGATCAAACCTTTATTTTCGCCCTCATGCTTGCGTGCGTCTTTTATGGTCAATACATCAACCTTCGAAAGATCCAATCCCCCCACTACAGGCGCTGAGGTCTCTTTTGCACCTTTGGCGAAATCTGGACCGGCTTGCAGAACGTTCCTATCAACCAGAATACCGAGTTCCGCGTCAGGTATTGCCCCAACCACGCTCTCACTCTTGGGTGTCATCCCCTTCGTGCTGCCGGCGACCGACTGTCCTTTTAACACGCTCGGCAAACCTGCAGCCGATGCGTTCAAAGCCCCAAGGAAAATGTTCTTGGCGCCGTCGCTTGAGTCACCGTTATAGGCCTGCACGCCACCATAAGTGATCTGCAATACGCCGCTCTCAGCGGTCACTAACCGTACCGCCAACCCCACGCCCCCGCCCAGCACATACAAAGCAGGCGTGCCAACTGCAGCCTCCCCTTCGTAGTGCTGGTTAATGAGCATTTTCTGTTGCGCTTCGCGGTAAAGCTGTTCGTTTTCGCTAGGAGAGCGGTTCATCTGCGCCAACAAATCGCCGGGATAGAGCCGTTCCAGCGAAGCGTCTTTATTGGAACTACCAGCCGCGTACGCCACATCGTTACTTTGTCGCAGAGGACCGGGCCGCATAAGCGCGTAGATGCGACGATCAGCCTCACCCTGTCCATACGCCGCAACGAGTGCGTTTGTGTAATCCGTGAGGTACGCCTGTGCTGCGTCTTTATCGGCAGCCGACATCGAGTCTGAATTGCGGCGCAGGCGCTCAACCAAGGCATCTGAAATCTGATCTTGCTGATCGAGCGCGATAAGCGTCTTTGCGTCCTCGATGGTGTACTTTTTGTGCTTGATCGCGTCGCGAGCCTTTTGAAGCAAAGACTTGTTAGCCGGGCTCAACAGGTTATTTTCAACCGCGTTTTTCCCAACCTGCGCCGCTGCCACCGCATCCAACGCACCCTTGCCGGTCAGCGATCCAGAAAGGCCACCTGCCAGGGTCGAAAGACTGGCGATTGTTTGTTTTTGCTCTTGGGTCAGGCTTTCATTACTGACGACGCCATACAAATGTTCCTTGATCAGCCTGGCGGTTTCTTCCGCCGCCACAGCACCGGCTGCGCCAGCGAGTGCTGAGTTACCGCCAGCCTTGGCGAGCACAGCACCCAGTACCGCATGGGCCATCAAATTGGCTGTGGGGTCGCCCTTGGTCCTGTCCCTGATGGTTTCTGCCAGATACGGCGCCGCCGCTCCCGCCAACGCGCCCCCGACGCTACCACCCATGGCCGCTTGCACCACAGCCGTCACCGCCTGGCTGGCCTTCTGGAAGCTGCTCCCAACGCCGTAATCCTGCTGGGCACGTTGGTTGATCTGATCCCGCGTCGGGTTAGTAACCCCTTCCTGTACGAGCTTCTCTCGGGTCGCTTTGTTGACGTCACTGTTAGGGTCGTCAGCGGCCTTGATCCTGGCCGCAGCAATCGCATCGCCAATCCCCTTGGTCAACTCCATCGAGCTTTTGACCAGTTCCATGCGCTCTTGCATGGCCTTTTCATCAGGCTTGTCGAGGCGCTGGTTAGCATTAGCCGTGTCGCGGTTCAAACCAACGAGGTCGTTGGCGCCCTCGGGGTTGCGCACTACGATCGTGCCTTCGCTGACAGCGCTGCGCGTATAGCTGTGATCCGAATCATTAAGCGCCATGCCATACAGAGCGCCCGGAGTGACGGTGCTCGCGCCGCTACTGTAAGAACCAGAGACGCTCATGCCCGCCGACTTGCTCTCGATCTCGCTCTTGTTCTTGATGTCGCTGACCAGCAGACGATCCGTGCTGAGGCGGTTCTTGTCAGCGCTGGCTTCACTGGCAATCACCGCACCTTGCAGGGTGGTGTTTTTCGCCACATCGATGGTGTAGCCACCCTTACCGGCAAAGAAGCCGCTCTGGTCGGTAACCGCCTGGTAGTCGCTGTTCATCTTCGACGCCGCCAGGTTCGCGGACGCGGTTACCGGGGAGCCATAACAGATCGGCGGAATGCAGATGCTCGCACCGAAGCCCGCACTGTTCTGCTTGCTCTTGGACGTTTCGGTGTCTTGGCGCGACAGGATGTTGAGGTTGCCGCCGATGTTGGCATCGATACGGTCAGCGCGTACCTGCGCGCCGATCAGGCTGGTGTCCTGGCCGCTGCGCAGTACCAGCGAGCCGGTGTCCAACGTGGTGTTGACCTGGATAACCGAGCCTCCAGAGCCAAGGTTCTTGGCGGTTTGTGCACCGAGGTCGATGGTGAAACCGTTTTGCTCGCCTATGTTGAAGCTGGCACCGATAGCGGTCCTGTTGCGTGAGCCGTCGTTTTTGCGGTCGGTGGTGTTCTGTGCGCTCTGCATCAGGATGTTGTTTTTCGCGGACAGCAACGTGCTGTCGGCTTTCAACGTACTGCCGGTAATCGTCAAGTCACCCACAGTGCCCGGCGCATCGCCCGCAGCGATGATCGACAGTTTGCCCCCGGCGTTGAGGCTGCTCTGGTGAGCGGTCTGCGCCGTGTATTCGCTGCTGCTTTTGGTGCGGGTGTTGGCCAGTTCGGTACCGATCTTGATCAGCGACCCGTTGCCGGCAGAGCCACCAGTCTTGTCCTTGAAGCCGGTACTTTGTTTAGCGAGATCGCCCGCCTGGTTATTCAGGTTGTACATCGACAGCGCCGCCTGGGCGATCTTCACAGCCTTGAGGCGTGGATCGTCGGAGCTGCGCGCCGCCTCGGCTGCGTCGCGGATGCTGTTGGCGGTGTCGACCACGGTGCCCGCAATCACTCGCCCAACCGCCAAGCTTTTTGAGCTGTCCTTACTGGTCTGACTGGCCGTCTCCATCCCCGAAGTAACGGTGACATTAGCCCCACTCAACTCCATGTTCTTGGTGCTCACCAGATCACTGGCCACCACCTTCAACTCACGCCCAGCGGTCAACGACACATTGCCCGCGCTCGAGCCAATCGTGCTGCCGGTCAAGGTCATTTCATTGGCGGTGCCGTTGTGTTTCGAGCTGTTGATGTACAGCTTCTGGTTGCCGGTCATGTCATCCAGACCGAGCTTGTTGCCGGTCAGTACGCCGGTGAGGTCGCGGTTTTTTTCCTTGTGCATGTCGGTGCGGGCGAAGGTGTTCTGCGCCGCGTCGATGGTCAGGTCGCGGCCGGCCTGGACGGCGAGGTCGCCGGTGCTGACCAGGTTGGAACCGGTGACCGTGGCGTCGCGCTTGGCGGCGACGGTGACGGTTTCGCCGGAGACCATGCTGCCCATGGCGGTGGTGCGTTTTTCGTCGACTTTGTCCTGGACTTTGCTCGACTTCAGGCCGCCCCAGCTGCTTTTGCTTTCCTTGCGTTCGTGGCGGGCGCTGTCGGCGTTGCTGACGGCGAGGATGTTCACGTCCTGGCCGGCCACCAGCTGCGTGGCGCCTTTTTCAGCAGTGACGGCACTCCCAGCCAGCAGCAGGTCTGCACCGGCGACGACGGTGCTGTTCGTCCCCGCGCTGACCAGGCTGCCAACGTTGTTCACGACGTCGGTTTCATCCAGGCGGAATTTCTTGCCCTGGGAGGTTTTCTTGGTCTTGCTGTAGAAGCTGTAGTCCTGGTTTGCAGCGGCTTTGAGCTCGAGGTTTTTACCGGATACCAGGTACGCCTCGTTGCCGGCATTCACCTGGCTGGCGACCAGTTGCAGGTTCTGCCCGGCGCTCAGGGTGGCGTCGCCGCCGGCCTTGATCACGCTGGACACTTGCTGCACGTGGTCTTCGATGCTCTTGACCTTTTTTGTGTTGCCCGTGGAGTGCTGCTCGTTGGCCGCCGCAACGGCGTTGAGGTCGCGAGTGGCAATCAGGTTGACGTCGCGCTTGGCCTCGACCTGGCTGGCCACGGCGCTGATATCGCGCCCGCCAATCACATGCAGGTCGCGGCCAGCGTCGACCACGGAGCCCTGTTGGGCGATGGTGGTGAAGCTGGAACGGTTGCCGATGGCGCCGCTGTCGAGGGTTTTTGAAGCGGTGATGTTCACGTCGCCCACGGCCTTGACCGTGGTGTCGGCACCGCTCTTGAGCACGCCACCGATGTTGTTGACGTTGCCGCCCGCCTGCATGGCCAAATCGTTGGCCGATTCGATGCGCGCGGCGCTGTCGACGAAGTCGCTGCGTTCGGTGCGGTAACTGCTGGCGCTTTCGTGGGTGGTGACGCTGCGTTCGTTGAGCAGGTCGGCGCCAGCGGCGAGGTTGACGTTGCCCGCGCTGATCACACCGCCTGCGCGGTTGGTCAGGTTGTTGCCGCTGAGCAGGTCGAGGCGACCACCGGCTTCCATCAACCCACTGTTGCTGAGGTTGCCGCCGACGTTCGCTAACAGGCTGCCGCTGGCGCGCAATGTACCGGCGTTATTGAGGTTGCTGCCGGTGATCAAGTTGACGTCGCTGCCGGAAATCAGCGCCCCATTGGGTGCCAGGCGGTTGTTCGCCTGGGCCAGGTACAACACCGGCACCAGCACTTGTTGCCCGGCGACGGTGGCGTTTTCCAGCCAGACGATGTCGTGGGTCAGGGCCGCGACTTGTTCGGCGGTGAGGCTCACGCCTACGGACAAATTCAGGGCGCTTTTGCTGCTGATGGCGTTGTCCATCAGGTGCTTGAACAAGTCGGCATCGCTGGTCTGGCCGTCGATGAAGCGCTGGCCGGTGCGGGCGAGTACGGCTTGCTGGATCAGGCGCTGTTCGTAGAAACCATCGCCCAGGCGCTTTTGCGCGGTGTCGGGGTCATAGCCGAGCTTGGTCAGCATGTAGTCCGAGCCCAGGAACTGACGCATATCCGTGAACAGCGGGTTGGTTTCGATCAGGTATTTATGCGGGCTGGCCGCGAACTGGCTGGTGGGCAGGCCTTTGGCGCCATCGCTGTCGTTGAGGTGGAACAGGCCGTTCTGGCCGCTGGGCAGGTCGAAGCCAGGCAGACCTAGCGGGTTGACCTGTTGCTGGGCAACGTCCGGCGGCAGTTGCGGGTTGAGGCTGACCAGGGTCGAGTAGCCCGGCGCATGGGTGTTGGCACCGCTGCCGACGTAGGTGTAGCCACCGCGCACGACGCTGTTGTCGATGCCGGCCTGGGCCTTCACATCCACGCTGCCGCCGGCTTGGATCACAGCGGCGTAACTTTGGTCTGGCGCGCTTAACTGGGTGGTCTTGCGCAGGGCGATCTGCTCGCTCTCCATCTTACCGATGAACGAGGCCAGGCCCGCTTCGACGCCGCCCATGTCCTGGCCGGCCGAATAGCGCTGGGTGAACGCAGCGGCTTCGCGGTACCAGGCACCGGGCTTGCGCTCACGGGCGGAGGTGAAGATGCGATCGTACTGAGTGTCGTGGGTCACTACACCGACATTGGTGAGTTGGTTGACGACGGCCGTGAGGTTGCCACCGGCGCCGATGCTACTGCTGCTGTTGAGCAGCTCGCCGCCAGTGAGCAGCATGTTGCCGCCCGAGGTGATGCTGGACGCTGCCGTGGCCTGGCTGACGATGAAGTGATCACGCTGGGTAATCAGGAACGGGCGGTTCTGCTTGGGGCCGTCGCAGTCTCCACCGGTCACGCGAAAGATACAGGCCGTGGGCGTGATGGAGGCGCTGTAGATACCGGACTCGGTGTTGAGCACAGTGCGGATGTTCTGGATCGTGCTGGCGGCCAGGACCAGGTTGCGCTCGCTCTCGATGGTGCCCGAGCTGTTGATGATGCTGGTGGCCAAGCCGCCCTGGCCGTCACGATCGACGCGCAGGTTGCCCATGGCGTAGAGCGTGGCGCCGAGGTTTTTCAGGCGGTCGACCTTGAGGTTCAGGTCGCCGCCACTGAAGATCAGGCCGTGGTCGTTGAGCAGGTTGCCCACCGAAAGATCCAGGCTGCCCTGGCTGGCGACGCTGCCGCCCACGGTCCAGTCCTTGCCGCTGCCGACCAGGGCGCGGGTGCCGAGCAGTTTGCCGGTGGCGGTCTGTTGCAGGTTATCCACGTTGACGGTCAGGCGCCCGGCCTGGATCGCCGTGCTGTTGGTCCAATTAGCCTTGTTGAAGGTCAGGTCACCGTTGGTGACCAGGCTGCCCCCCACGTCATCGAGGCTGATGCCACTGAGGTCGAGCGCGCCGGTGCCCACGTGCAACACCTTGCCGCCGGTGTTCTGGAAGCGGGTCGCGGCGAGGCTCAATTGGTCGTTGGCGGTTTCCAGGCTACCGCTGTTGTTGAGCAGGCCACCGATGGCGTAGCGGGTCTTGCCGCTGGTGCCCAAGGCGCGCATTTGCCCGCTGTTGTTGAGGCTGGCGGTCTCGACATCAAGGGCCGTGGCGCTTTCGATCAGGCCACGGTTGGTCAGTGCGCCATTGAGGCTGACGTCGATCCGGTTGCCGGCGATTTCGCCGCCGTTATCCACATTCATACCGGTCAGGTGCACGCGATCCCGAGCAAACAACGCGCCGCTGCCGTTGTTGAAATCCGTTGCATCGATCTGCGCATCACCGGCTTTGGCGGCGATACGGCCACCGTCGTTGTCGAGCGTACCGGCGGTGATGGTCACGCCAGCGTTTTCACTGTGGATCAGGCCGTTGCCGCTGTTTTGCAACAGGCCGCTGGTGGTCAGGGCCAGGCCATCGTTGGCGGCCAGGGTGCCGGTGTTACGGTTGTCGATGCTGTTGGCGAATACCGTCAGCAAGCCCTGGCTGGCGAGCTTGCCGCCCTGGTTATCGATGTGCGCGGCGCGCTGGATCAGCAGCGGCCCGGCGCTGGCCAGCTTGCCGTTGCGGTTGATCAGGTCGCCGATCAAATCGAGGGTGATCGCCCCACCAGCGGTCAAGCTACCGGCGCTGTTTTCCAGGGTATTGCCGTTGAGGGTGAACGCACCGGTGCTGTCGATGATGCCGCCCTGGCTGTTGTCCAGCAGGCCGCTGACGTTGAGGGTCTGTGCGCCGTCGCTGAGCAGGCGACCTTTGTTGCGGTTGTCGACGCTGGCGGCGGTGACGCTCAGCGCCTGCTTGGCGCTCAAGGTAGCGCCCTGGTTATCCAGGCTTTGCGCGGTGGCGGTGAGGTTGCGATTGGCGATCACCGTGCCGGTGTTGGTGAGGTGCTGGCTGTCGAGGGTGACGTCGCCACCGGCATTGCGCGTGTTGTCGGGGTTGACGCCGGCTTCGATGATGCCGCTGTTGGTCAGCTGGCCGTTGCTGGCCAGGGTGATGCTGTCGCGGGCGGCGAGGGTTTTGCTGTTTTTCAGTGCGCCCTTGGTCTGTGCCTTGAGGGTGGTGCCCGCGTACACCGCGCCCTTGGTCTCCAGGCTCGCGGCCTTGATGTCCACCGCACCGCTCGCGGCGGCCTGGGCCATGCTCAGGTGGCCGTTGGCGTCGAGCTGAATATCACCACCACTGGCGGCCAGTGTGCCGTCGAGCTTCACGCCCACACCGGCTTCGGTGCCCACCAGTTTGATCGCACCGGCATACATGCCACCCAGGGCCGACGAGTCGATGGCCAGTTCGGGCTTGGCGCTGCCGTCGTCGGCGCGCGCAGTGGTCTTCAGGCTTTGTGCATCGACGTCGTTGCGGCCGGCGATCACGGTCAATTGGCGGGCGTTGATCTTCGCGTTGATCTTGGCCGAACGGGTGATGATTTCGAAGCGGTCCACGTTGCTTGCATTCAAGCCCTGGCCGTCGATGGTCACGGCGCCGCCATCGACCTGGTAGCTTTTCAGTTGCCCGGCCTGATCGATCATCGGTTTGCCGGTGGTCAGGGTGACGTTGGGGGTGTTGATGAAGCCGCAGCCATTGCAGCTGATGCCGTAGGGGTTGGCGACGATGACCTTGGCCGACTGGCCCGCCACTTCGGTGTAGCCGCGCAATTGGCTGGGGCTGCCGCCTTTGACTTCGTTGAGGATGACATTCGCCGCGCCGCCCCTGAGGTTCGGGTTGCCGACGATGATCCCGCCCAGTTGCGTGCTTTGCACCGGCCCGCTGGCGTTGTTAAGGATCACGCCGTTGGGGCCGACGTTGTAGTCCTTGAATTGGTTGTGCGACAGGCCGCTGCCGTTCGGCGTGGCGATGTTCACCACCGGCACGCCATTGCCTGCCTGGCCGACCGTGGTGCCAGGGCCGCTGACGACAATGCCGTCGGCCTGGGCCAGCAGCGGCTGCCAGAACAGCGCATTCGCCAAAATCAGTGCGAGGCCGCGCTGGGTTAGGCTTTTCAGGGCAGAAACAGGGCGAATGTCCATATTCAAGATCTCAAGGCAGCTGGCGTTGAATTACAGGTAAAAATCCATGCGGAAATAGATCGGCGCTTCGCGCTCGCTCATCACCGCAGGGCGTTCCAGGGAGTGGGCAAATGTCACGCTGGCGCTGACGTTTTTGCCGCGGGCGAACAGCTCCAAGGAGTTGCTCGAAACCCGGCCATGGAGCGTTTCGTTGTAGCGGTCATTGCGGATCACACCCTGGTCGTAGCCGACACTGGCGCCGTATTCCAGGAACGCCGGGCGCATCCAGTCCCACGTCACCGGGCGGGCCCAGCGAATGTCGTTGCGCCAGTAGCCACCGCTGTCGCCGGTGAGTTGCTGGTCCTTGTAGCCGCGTACCGAGGCCGACCCGCCTAGGCTGATACGCTGGGGGCTGAACAGCACGTCTTCACTGCGCTGCCCGGTGGCCAGGCTGGAAAAACTGAACGACTCACCCCACAGCGTGAAGGGCTGCAGGTAGCTGAGCGTGGCGGTGTATTTGCGGTAGTTCGGCGTGGGCGTGAGGTTGCCCTCGCGATCGCGTTCCTGGTCGTTGCTTTGCGCGTCGAAGGCGCCGATGCCGTTCTGCATACCCAGGTCGAGGTTGACGAAGGCGCTGCCGATACGCCGCCCGTGGTTGATGCCGACCTGGAACTCACTGAGGCGGTTGCTGCTGGGGCCCAGGCGAGTGTCGAGCAAGTAGTTGTTGGTGCGTATATGGGCGAGGCCGACGTTCACTGAGGTCTTGCTCACATCGTCACGATGGATCACACGCTCGGCGCGCAGCTGATGGTTCTGGCTGTCGCCGGACTGCTTGAACTTGAAGCCATCAGCATCGCCGAGGGTGCGGTAGTCGCTTTCGCTGTAGGTGTAACTGAAGTTCCACCAGCCCCATGGCACGTTGTAGTAGAGCATGCTGTTTTTCGAGGTTTTCTGGTGATCACTCATGGCGTCGTGGCCGCCGCGCAGTATCAGTTGATCGGCCAGGCCGAGGGGGCTGTCCCACTCAAGACCAGCACCCCATTGCTGTTCGCCGGTGCTTTTCTGACCGTCGTTGTTACGCGACAGGCTGGCGCGCCAGGGTTTCTGAGGGGTGTTCTTGACCACCACTTCGCTGCCGCCCACTTGGCTGCCGGGCGTCAGCTCCATCTGCGCCTGCTTGGACGGCAAGCGGCTGAGTTGGTCGACCAGTTGCTCGACTTCGCGCAGGTTGAGCGGCTCACCCACCTTGCCGGGAAAGGCCATCGCCAGTTCGCGGTCGGTGACGGTGCTGCCTGGGCCGCCTTTCACGCCTTCGAGCTTGCCTTCCACCACCAGCACCTGCAGGTGGCCGCTGGAAAGGTCTTGCTGAGGCAAATAGGCACGGCTGGTGACGCGGCCTTTGGAAATGTAGAAATCGGTGATGACCTTGAGCAGTTCATTAAGCTGTGAAACGCCCAGGCATTGGCGTGTGTAGGGTTTGAGCAAGCCCGCGCGGTCGTCGGCAGACAGACTGTCAGCGCCCTTGAGTTCGATGTCTGTGATTGGGAAGCAACGTGTGTCGGCAGGCGTCGCCGGGGCCTGGGGCCTGGCTTCTTTACCGGGAAGGTCCTTGAGCTCTTCGAGGCGCCGGCGCTGCTCTTCGAGCAAACGGTTCTGCCGGTCGCGGATCAGGTCCTGATCCCCGGGCGTAGGGGCGGCCGTGGCGCTGTTCAGGCTCAAATAAGCGAGCAGGAAAGTGCACAGCAGATACCGAGTCCGTGGCAATAACGAAGACATGTTCGATCCGTCGAAAATCAAAGGCCGGCAAACTAACATCGAACTTCCGCCAACTCAAAGAACAGAGCTAGTTGGATATTCGCGCAAGCTAATCACGCAACCCATTGATTGATAACAAGTAAAAATAATCAAATAGGCGAACGGCTTGTAACTGGAAGTATTAATCCGACAAGCGGCAGCACTATTGATCGCGATTCGTCGGAGAACTAACAGATTGCTATTAATTAGCCATCAAGTTCTTGCCGAGATAAGTTAGTACCGAAAACAGCAGAAAAGTTCGCGGCCTTTTTGTGATTTGGATCCCATTTATGGGCTTAAAGCTTATACCTGTGACGAGCGGGCTTGCGGCAGACACAAAGCCCGCCCGTCACAATACTCAACCGGCGTCTTTGGTCTGGTCCTTGCCAGGCACCAGTGTCAGCCCCGGCTTTTCCACATCGCGGGAGACATGGGATGTCACTTGCGCGACACCGCCGTCCTCGTCGTTATGGATCACCAACACCCCAGGTCGACGCAACTGCTCAAGGTCCCCTTCAGCAAGGCTGAAGCTCTCGCTCAGGTTCTTGTCGGTGAGGGCTTTGGCCTCCGCGCGACGCTGGGCGAACTTGCGCCCCTTGCGTTGCTGGTAGCGGGCCCAGCTGACCAGGATCACAGCGTTGAACAGCGCGATCCACAGGTAGATCTGCAGGGTATTGAGCGCTGCAAAGATCGGCGCTTCAATCCGTGGCCCACCGTGGCTGTCGAGCATCGAGCCGATCCCGCGGGCCAGCAGCCAGATCAACCCGGCCCAGGCCATCAGGGTCAACAGCACATCGATGATCCACATCACGGTACGTTGGCGGGTTCTGACCAGTTTCATGATCACGCCTCCTCTTCAGTGGGTTTGATGCCGCGATCGGGGCTGACCCAGCGCGCACGCTTCTGGTGCTGGTTGAACAGCACCTTGGGAAAGCTGACCAGGGTGGTGAACAAACTGACCAGCCAGAACACCATCGGGTACCACACGGTCCAGAACAGGGTTTTCCACAGGTCTTTCTCGTAGCGGCGGTCGATCAGGATGCTCACCGCAAACTGCAACAGGCACACCATCGCCAGTACCAGCCCGGTAAACGCCGGCGGCATCAGGGAGTCCACGGCAATGGCCTGGGGCAGCGGAATGAACTTGCCCACCCCCCAGAAAATCACCGACAGCAGGAACGTGAACGCCCAACCGGTGGACAGGCAGTATTCGAACAGCAGCGGCCACAGGTAGCGGTGACGCCATTGCCAGATGCCACGGATATTCTTGAACAGCACTTCGGCACCGCCCTGGGCCCAACGCAGGCGCTGTTTCCACAGGCCGCCGACGGTTTCGGGCATCAGGATCCAGCACAGGGCACGCGGCTCGTAGAAGATGCTCCAGTGATCAAGCTGCAGCTTCCAACTGACATCGATGTCCTCGGTGATCATGTCGGTGCTCCAGTAGTCGATACGGTCGAGCGCCTTTTTACGGAACGCTACCACCACACCCGACACCGTGAAGATCCGGCCAAACACCCGTTGTGTCCGCTTGATCAAGCCGATGATCGAAGAGAACTCACCCACTTGCACCCGGCCGATCAAGGTCGAGCGTGTGCGGATCCGTGGGTTGCCGGTCACGGCGCCCAGGCGCGGGTTATCGAGCATCGGCGCAACCAGGTAGGCCGCCGCGTTTTTATCCAGCAACGCATCGCCGTCGATGCACACCAGGTATTCGCTGCGTGCGGCCACGGCCCCCATGCGCAAGGCCACCGCCTTGCCTTGGTTCTGCGCCAGGTGCAGCACGCGCAGGCGCGGGTGCTGCAGTGCCAGTGCGTCGAGCACGGCGGCGGTGTTGTCCTTGGAGCCGTCGTTCACCGCGATCACTTCGATGTTCGGGTACAGCTGGCCCAGCGCCGCATGGATGGTGTCGGCGGCGTTATCCCCTTCGTTGTAGCAAGGGATGATGATCGAGATCAGCGGGTTGCCGGCCAGCGTGGGTGCCGGGGTGTCTTCTTCCCAGGGCCAGTGGCGCTCCCAGTGCAGCCAGAAGTAAACGCCGCCTGCGATCCACAACGCCGACATGAACAGCGGGTAGAAAAACACAAAGTCCATCAGGAACTGCCCGGTGACCAGGAAGATCAGGCCCAGGGGCACGCCCAATACCAATGCCAGCACGAATAAAGCCAGGAGTCTGTCGAACATGGTCAAGGGTTCCATTGGTTGGAAAGGGCCGGACGCACAGTCTTCAGGTCCGGGGAGTTTTCCAGGAAGTTGTCCGGGTAGTAACCGAAACTCGTGACACCCTGGCGCTTGAGTACACCCATCCATTCAGCCATCTGCTTAGCGTCAATATCCGGCGCGGCCTTGGTGCGCCAGTCTTTGGCTTGCAGTTCGAATACCGTGCGCTCCATCGCGCCAGGACGCGCCTTGACCGTCGCCACCAGCTTCTCCAGCCAGGCGTTGGAGGTCTTGTACTCTTGGCCTTCCATCAACGGCATGGCCATGGGCGCAGTCCAGTCGTAGGTTTGGAGGAAGTCATCAAGGTTCTGCGCGAACCAGGCTTCGCTGCCGGGATTGAGCATCGGCTCGGCGAAGATATTGCGCGCGGTCTGCACCTGCGGCCCACCGATGGCGCGGACCTTGGCGGTCAGCTCGTTGGTGAAGTCGATCAGGTAGCGGCTCTTGAAGCGCGTCCAGCGTTGCATCACGGCCGGGTCGGCACGCAGGGCCTCGATCGTATTCGGCAGGCCGTTGGCGGCATATGCCTTGAGCGCGGCCGGGCTGGCGTCTTCGAAGTCGTTGAGCACCGCATCGTCGTGGTACAGCACACCGTCGATGGCGTTGTTGCGCGCCAGGTCTTCATAGATCTCACCAATGATCTTGCGCACCTGCGGGTCAAACGGCGACAGGCGTTTGTATTGGTCGGGGTCGAGGCCGACCTGGCCGGTTTTCGGGTCCCAGCGCGTCACGCGCGGCAGCTTGGGGTCGAGGGCGAAACTGAGCACCGGCATCCAGGCATACACCGCGGCATGGGCACGGGTGTGCAATTGCCAGGAGACGCGGTTGAACAAGTCCGCACGTACCGGCAAGTGACGGTTGGGGAAGTACAGCTCATGCACCAGGCCGTCACCCTTGGGGTCGGCGAAGGCTTGCAGGAACACGGTGCCCGCGCCCATGTCCACGACCCTCTGTACCAGTTGGTCGAGGTTGCGCGCTTGCTGGGCCGGGTCCGGGTCGTAGACGTTGTCCAGGTCCACATGCAGCACGCGCAGCGGTGCCTTGGCTTGCGCCGCGACGATGCTGTTGGCGAAGTGCTCGCCGTCCGGGTCAGAGGCGACCAGGAAGCGCGGGCTGTTCATCAGGTCACTGGAGCTGTCGAGGCCATCTTCCAGGGTCAGGGCCATTTGATAGCCCTGCTCGCCAACGATCGCCAGCGAAGTGCCCTTGGCTGCACCGTAGGGCCATACCCACACCCGTGGTTTCTTGCCCGTGACCTTTTGGATCTTGTTGGAGATTGCCACCACATCGGCACGCATGCGCGCATCGAACTGCGCTTGGCTTTCATAACGGCCCGTGGCCGGATCAAAGCGCAGCGAGGTTGCCGCCGGCTCCAAGTTGCCCTGGGGGTTGGCGAGGATGCCGGTGTGGCTGGCATCGGTGTGCGCCGCAATTTCCACCAGGCCCGACTGGGACACTTCGCGGATCTGCTGCCAGGTAAGAAACTCTCCACGCGGCCGTGGTTGGCCGGCAAAGTCCACCGGTTTGTCCATCGGCGTATCGATCCAGTAGCCCACCGGCGCCAACAACGCCGGCCAGTGATAGGCGCGCAGGATCGGCATCACCCGTGTGTAGAAGCTGGAATAACCGTCATCGAAGCTGAGCATGATGGCTTTGGGTGGCAGCGGCCGCCCACCGTTGCGGGCTGCCAGGATCTGGTCGACGCTGACCGCCTGGTAGCCGTTCTCGCGCAGCCAGGCCAGCTGTTCGATCAAACGTTCGGTACGCACCGCCACCACCGCCTGATCGGGGTCGCGATCCTCGACGTCGTGGTAGGCAATGCCCAGGAAATGGTTTTTCGGCCACGGCGCTTCGTTGGCCGGGGTCGGCCGCTCGGCGGGTGGAGTAAAGGGTGCGGGTTGCTGGGCGCAGGCACTGGCCAGCATTACGCCCAGGATCAACAGGCAACGGCTGAGGACGGTCATGGTCAGGCTCTTCTAGAAACGGTAAGTGAGGTCGACGAGCAGACGCAGATCGCGTTCGCGATCACCGTCATAAGGTCGGCTGATCAGGCTCAGGTTGGCGCCGGCTTCCAGGACATCGTTCCAGCGAAAGCGTTGGCCGTAGCCCACCAGACCGATGCCACCGGTGGAATAATCCCGCTGGCTATACGTACCCGCACCGACCTGGAACTGCTGACTCCACTGGGTCTCGTAGCGGTGATAGAGCACATGGTTGATGTTGAGGACAGGCAACACGGTGAAGTCCGACTTCGGGTTGAAGTACACCGTGTCTTCCTTGCTGTTGCGGCTGGCGCCGACTTCCAGGCCCAGGTCCACTTGCACTTTCGACGAGCTGTAGAGGCCTTCACGGCCGCTGAGCAAGGCTTCGAAACGGTCGTTGCCATCGCTGAAATGGGACGGGCTGAGGGTCAGTTTCCATTCGCGGCTTTCGTTGGCACGCCAGCGGATGAAACCGCTGCCGCCGTTGGCCGTGACGCCGTCATTCAACGCCCGCAGCGGGGTGGTGGACAGGAGGTAGCCAAGGCTGCCGCCGTATTGCCAGTTGTCGTTGATGTCGCGGGCAATCGACACGGCAGCGCCTTGTTTTGAGCCATCACCGTAGGAGTGGTTGGACACCTCGGCTTCAATGGTCATGTCGCGGGTGCGCCGCTCTACGCCGACCACCTGCCAACGATGCTGGCCGGTGCCCTCTTCGAAATCGGCGCGGGCATAGCCGGCACCGGCGAACAGGCGCCAGTCTTCGTCGATGGGCGGCGTGTAGAGGCGGCTTTCGATACCCCAGTCACGGCTGCCGGAAACGGCACCCGCATCGCCGTCGTTGCCACCGCCGAAGCTTTTACCGGTGTAGGCCTCGACCCGTAGCTCGGCCATGTCATGCACATCGCGCAGGCGACTGAGGCGCTGCACCTGGCGGTTGTCCGGGTTGCGCGCGACCACGTCATCGGTCAGCACATCGAGTTGGCGCCACTCCTGCAAGTCCATGGCGGTGTAGGCCTGGCTCACTTCCAGGCCAATGTCGCGCGGGGCCTGGGCTTCGGTTTCCTTGAGAAGGCCTTCGGCGCGCCGTGGCCAATCACGGGCGCGGTACATGTCGGCCTGGGCCAGGCGCAAGCCGACATTGCCCGGGGCTTTTGCCACCAGCGCTTCCAGGCCGGCCTCGCTGCCTGGCAGGTCCCCGCCGAAAACGCCGGCCTGGGCTGACAGTTGTTGCGCATCCATCCACGCATCGCTGGGGTTGCCGACAGGCAAGCCCTTGAGTTCGACCCGAGGGCTTTGGCTCTTGGCGAGGTTGTTGGCGACTTCGCGGGCGTCGTCGGCTTTATCGCTTTCCTGCAAGGC
Organism: Pseudomonas sp. QC2; assembly: GCF_002859085.1. Lineage (NCBI taxonomy): Bacteria > Pseudomonadati > Pseudomonadota > Gammaproteobacteria > Pseudomonadales > Pseudomonadaceae > Pseudomonas > Pseudomonas sp. QC2. The sequence continues at coordinate 33,410 of NZ_PKKS01000001.1, read as the reverse complement.
GTAGAACAACGCCGTGGTGTCTTCGACCCGATCATCGGGCTCGGCGTCGGGGGCGCTCAACGCCTGGCGGTACAACGGTTCGGCTTTTTCCGGCTGACGCTGGTCGAGATAGGATGCCGCCACCCAACGCACAGCGTAGGTGGGCAATTGCACACCCTCGGCCTTGAGGGTTTCGTACTCGCGAATCACGTCAGCGGTGCGTGCCCGTGCCTTGAGCGCGCCCAGGCGGTCGATGCGCCAGGTCAGCACGTCGTCATGGGCCGTAGCGTCCGGGGTCCAGCGGGCGAGGAGTTGGTCGTAGCCCTGCAAGGCACGATCAGCGATGACATAGCGTTCTTTCTCGGAGCGCGTGGCGAACTCGGCCATGCGCACGCGCTCGGCCGCCAGGTCACCTTCCAGGCGACGCTGAGTGACGGGGTCAACAAGCCCCGGACGCTGGGCCGACAGGCGCAATGCAGGCTCCGGTAAACGCGCCTTTTGCAGGGCGACGATGTATTCGCGGGCCACTTCCGGTTTGTCGCCGGCGCGGATAAACGCTTGGTCGAACTCATGCAGCGCATCGAACTGCAAGCCCGCGCGAGTCAGCGCGTAGCCCAGCGCCATGCGCCGGTTGGGGTCATCGGGCTTGGCGGCCACCAAGGCGCGGGTGCGCTGCACCGCTTCGCTGGCCTTACCACCGTCAGCCTGGGTAAGGGCCAGGCCCAATTGCAGGTCGACATTATTCGGTTCACGCAGCAGCGCCTTGCGATAGACCGCCTCGGCCTGCGCCCACTGCTTCTGGTTGCGATAGGTACGCGCAACCGTGGCCAGCGCCTGGGCGGTCAAGTTGCGGTTCTGACCCTGCGCCTCGTACACCTTCAGCACTTCGGCATCCTGGCCGGCCCAACCAGCGATCACCAGGTGATCGCTGATCTGGCCTGGCGTCTGGCGCTCGGCAGGCAATTGGCGCAATTGAGTCAGGGCGGGGGTGAAGTTGCCGTTGCGCGCCTGGATGATCAGGGCGTCATAGGCCGGGTCGGCCATGGCAAAGGTGGGCATCAGCAACTGGCTGCACAAGGTTACCCCGATGAGCAGCCGTAACCGGCCTGAGGCACTGAGTGGAATGTTTCGCAGCATATCGTGAGCTTCCTTACACACGGAAAGCTGTAACGATAGGTGGTCCTGAGCGATTTGCATCAGGGCGTCGGCGTCTCGTGACCCGACCTAGCTTTCCTGTATGAACTATCCCCGACGCCTGTATCGAAATGCACAAATCAGCACAATTGTTCAGAATTGCGCGACAAATCTGAAATACGAATGGGGGAGCGGGCTTGCCTGCGATAACGGGTCACACTCCGGCGGGAGCGCCGACAGTTTGACCCGTATCGCGGGCAATCCCGCTCCCCCATTATTTATTTCTGGGCGATGGCGAAATCTTTACTGCGCGCCGCCAACCGCACCGACTTTGGACATCACGAAGCCAATGAATTGCTCAACGGTCATCTTCTGGCCATTGAAGGTCACTTCATTGTTGGCGTAATGCAGCTTGGAGACCACGTCGCTGCCCACCAGGGTCGCCAGCTGCGTTCCGACAGCCATGCCGCTGACCATTTCGCTGGCCATCTGGGATTGCTGCTCGATGGCTTTAGGGTCGGTCACACCGCCGACCTGTGCTTGCAGCGCGGCAACGTCAGCGATCATCGGCTTGGACAGGGTCAGGTTGGCGTCCAGCAGCGAGACCATTTGCTTGCCCAGTTCAACCGGCGGCAGCTCCAGGGTGGTCGGCTTGGCCAGGTCCAGCACCAGGTTGAACTTGCTTTCACCGTGGGTGGTTTTCAGCGACAGGTTTTCCAGCGCCAGGTGCGGCTTGGCGGCCAGCAACTGGTTGACGTTGGCTTGGGCCAGCGCTTGCTCGGCTTCGGTCAGCTGCAGCTCCGGCACCGGTTGGCCGGCGGCGGCAGCGGCTTGCACCGGCTGCATCTTGTCCTGGTACAGCTTGGTCAGCACCAGGCCCGAGGGGACATCGATGTTCTTCAAGCTCAGGGCCATGGCGGCGGAACCGACCGGTTTGCCCTGGTAGCCGATCTCGTCAATCTTGTAGTCAACGCGGCCGGACATGGTGTTGTCTTTGACTTCACTGGCGTCTTTTTGCTCGAAGCCCTTGAGGGTCAGCACGGCTTTCTGCGGGCCGAAGGTGAGCTTGGCGTCGCTCAGCTCTACAGTGTTCTGCCCGGTGTAGAAGCCGAAAGTGGATTTCTCCAGGTTGCTGGCCACGGTCAGGCCAGCGAGTTCAGCGTCGAACGGCGCGCCATTGGCGTCGATCACGGCCAGCTTGAGGCTGTTCATGTAGCCGTCAACCTTGACCTTCTTGCCTTCGGCGGTGCTGTCAAAATCCAGGTTCAGGCCGGAGAAGTTGACCGAGCCCGTCGCGTCCTTGAACTCCAGCGGCAGCAGTTCGAGATTGCCGTTCACCGAACGGCTGTAGCCGATATTGGCCACGCCTTTGAGCGGCGACAGGTCTTTGGCGGCGGCGAACCATTTCTCGGTGGTGGCGTTCTTTTCCAGTTCGTAGTGACTGGTGGCCATGACCGGCAGCCATTTCAGCGACACCAGGCGCGAGAATGGCAGCGGGCCGTGTTCGATATGGTCGACAATCAGCAGCTCGGGGTTCGGGTTCTGCTCGCCGAAGAACGAGCCCTGGCCTTTGAGGCGGTAATGCGCGGTACTGCTGAACAGGCCACGGTCCAGGGACACCAGCTCCAGTGCAACGGTGCCGTCGATGCCGGCCATGGAACGTTGCAGTTCCTTGTTGGCGTCCTGAACCGCCGTTTGCAACACCGGCTCCAGTTGCTTACCGGTGTACCAGGCACCGCCCGCACTGACGACGCCGACGGCGACAACAAAACCCAAAAGAACGACTGCTGGCTTATTCATGAAGTGACCTGATCAAATCCTGTGAGAAGTGGGCTGTCTTCCTTGAACCCCAAGGGGATTGGCTCAAGCCCGCCGAAAACGGGGGAAGATTAGCACTGGCGGCCACAAACGGCCCAGCCTTTCAGAGGGATCAGTTCAACAGGAGTTCAGGAGTACTCCAGCTCAATTTCATCCAGTTGGTGGTCGAAACTCTTCAAGCGCGCCGTCCAGGTGTACACCAACACCTCAAACTCGCGGTGTATCACGGCATTACCGGGGGTGTCGGCCTTGGGGTCGCAGAAGTCGAGCTGGTAGCGCTCGCGGGCCATCTGGGTGGCCACGTCGGACAATTCCCGCGCGTTATTCAGCCAGTGCCTGCCGTCAGCAACCTGCTGATCAAGCGCCACACACTGTTTTTTCAGGACTTCGAGGCTTTTTTCCAGGGGCGTGCCGGTGAGGTCGCCCATGACTTCCTGGAACGTGCGCCCCGGCTGCCAATAGCTGCCCCAGAAATAGCGGTCGAACACGGTTTCGACCCGACGCAGCGCAACCTTGGTATCCCAGATGGCTACGCGGGTCTTGCCTTGTTCGAGGAGTTTTTTCTTCACCCGTTGATTTTGGTAGGAGGCCCAGGCCACGACGCCGATGGACAGGGTGCCGATCACCAGGCAGGCGCTGTCGAGAAATACCATCGCCTTGTCGAGTTGATGAGCCAGCATGACGCCGTAGAAGTAAGTCGCCGATAACAATACCAGTGCGAAACACACGCACCAGAAAGCGGGAGCATAAGGGTTTTTCATTATTGGAATCCCCATGAGCAAACGCGAGCAGTGTCAGGCGAATCGTCACGACGATCCGCCTGTCAAAGCATAGCTATTCGCTCAGGGTTTGCCGGGCTGTGACGCTTGCGTTCGTCCGCTTTCCCAGCCACCGCCCAGGGCCAGGAACAGATCGATCTGGCTCATGGCGACCTGGGTGTTGGCCGCCGCCAGTTGCGCGCGCACATCGGTGTAGGTGCGGGTGGCTTGCAGGTCGGCCAGGAAAGACGCGCGACCCGCCTGGAAAAAGCGATGGGTCTGCCCCGCCGCTTCCTTGGCCGACTCGCCCGCTTCGGCCAGGGCGTCGCGGCGTTGCAACTGCGCGGTGTATTGCGCAAGGCCGGTCTGGGTTTCGCGGATGGCGTTGAGCACCACGCCGTCAAAGTGCGCGAGGGCGCCCTGGGTGGCGGCTTCAGCTTCGTGGATACGGGCGCGTGCGCCGTTGGTCGGCACTGTCCAACTGATCATCGGGCCAAAGCCCCAGCGATTGGTGGCCGGTGTGCCGAGGTTATCGAGCAGACCGACGGTGCCCACAGTGGCACCAATACTGATATCCGGGTAAAGCGCCCCCGTGGCCACGCCAATACGCGCAGTGGCAGCGGCCAGTTGCCGTTCGGCCTGACGCACATCGGGACGGCGCTTGAGCAACGTCGCGCCGTCGCCCACCGGCAACAATTGGGCGATGTGCGGTAATTCGGCGCAAGTGCCGGTGCCCGCCGGCAGTTGGTCCAGCGGCTTGGCGAGCAGCATCGACAGGCGGAACAAGCCGGCCTGGCGCAGCGCCTGGTAGCGCGGCATGTCGGCGCGCAACGATTTGTATTGGGTCTGCGAGCGCGTCACTTGGGTTTCATCACCGCGCCCGGCGTCGCGTAGGCGCTGGGTCAGCTTCGTGCTCTGGGCCTGCAGGTCGAGGGACTCGTTGGCAATCGCCAGCTCTTCATTGGCCGCACAGACCTGGGTGTAGGAGCGCACTACGTCCGCTACCAGGGTGATGCGCGCGATATCGGCGGCGGCTTGCGCGGCGTCCGCACTGGCCTGGGCGCTTTCGATTCCGCGCTGCAGGGTGCCGAACAAATCGAACTGGTAAGAGGTGGTGATGCCGACGCTGCCGATATTGCCCACCGGTACTTTTTCCGACAGCAAAAAGGCCTCACCGGACTCTTGCAGGCGCTGAGCTTCGGCCTTGGCGCCGACGCTCCAGCCGCCGGCGGATTCGGCTTGCTGGGTTTGATAGCGCGCACGCTGCAAGTTGGCGGCCGCCACGCGCAGGTCGGTGTTGGAGGCCATGGCCTGGCGCACCAGCTCATCCAGGCGCGGGTCCTTGTAGAGCTTCCACCAGTCGGCCGGCACCGGCGCCGAGACCACGTTGTTGCCCTCGCCCGCGAGTTGCCCTTGCAGGTCGCCACGGTTGATGGCGGACTTTTCCGGCAGCGTGTAATCCGGCCCCACGACTTGGCAGGCCGACAGCAACACCCCCAGTGCAGCGGTTGCCAGCAGCTGCTTCATGGCTTGGCTCCGTTGTCGACCTTATCGCCGATGATCGACACCGTCGCCGTGCGCCCGGCGATCATGCGGAAGTCCGCCGGTACATCGTCAAAGGCAATGCGCACCGGAATCCGCTGGGCCAGGCGCACCCAACTGAACGCCGGGTTGACGTTAGGCAACAGGTTGGAGCCGCTGCTGCGGTCGCGGTCTTCGATACCGGCGACGATGCTCTGCACATGGCCGCGCAGACGGGCGTTGTCGCCGATCACACGGATATCCACGCTCATGCCGACATGGATGCCGTCGAGCTTGGTCTCTTCGAAATAACCGTCGATATGGAAGGAGTTGCTGTCCACCACCGACAGCACCGGGCGCCCGGCGGTGACGAACTCCTGCGCGCGCGGCGCACGGTCGTTGACGTAGCCGTCCACCGGGCTGCGGATCACCGAGCGGTCGAGGTTGAGCTGGGCGGAATCCACCGTCACCTGGGCTTCGGCCAAGGCCGACTGGGCGCGGGAGACACGCGACTGGCTTTCTTCCAGTTGCTCGCTGGGCACCAGGTTGCCAAGGCCACGGTTACGCTTGTACTCGCGCTGGGCCTGGGCCAGGGTTTCCTGGCGGTCGGCCACGGCGGCCTGGGCTTGGCGCAGGGCCAGCTTGAAGCGGTCCTGGTCGACAGCAAACAGCACCTGGCCCTTGGTCACCAACTGGTTATCGCGCACGTCCACGCGCTGGATCAGCCCGGAGACGTCCGGGGCGATCTGCACGATGTCGGCCCGGATGTGGCCGTCACGGGTCCAAGGGGCAAACATGTAGTACATGACCATGCGCCACACTACGACGACCGCAAACGTCACGATCAACAGCGTGAGGACTACACGGCCGATGGTCAAAAAAGGTTTTTTCATGTCATCAGGTATCGACTGAGTGAGTCCACCGCGCCCAGCAACAGCGCGTAGAGCCCCACATTGAACAATGCCCGGTGCCAGACCAGGCGATAGAAATGGACGCGGGTCAACAACCCGTGCACCACCAGGAACAACACATACGTAATGCCCATCAGCACCAGCAGCGTGGGCAGGAACACCCCGCTGATATCCAGATCACCGATCATAAAGGCGCTCCATCAGGCAGCGGCGCTTCCATCTCGGTGCCGCCAATAAATTCCACGCCCGGCAGCAGCGACAAGCGCAGCCCGGCCAGCGCGTGCAGCAGGTGCAGGCGCGTGTCGTGTTCGTCTTGCAGGCCCTGGCCGTTGAGGGCGCGGCGCGTGCGGTCCAGGGTCATCAGCAGACCGCTGGGCGCGGGCAAGCGTTCACCCGCCTTGAGGCAGGCCTTGAAGTACCCCCCCACGCCTTCCACCACTTGGTTGAGCAGCACCCGTGGCACGCCGAGGATGCGCGGCGAGTAGGCCAGCAGGTCGAGCAGGTTCAGCGCCACGCGCAAATCGCGCAGGGCGGTGCCGGTGTCCTGGTTGATCAGGGCCAGGCGCGGCAGGTGCTGCATCAGGCGGTCGAGCATTTGCACGGCCATGTGCCGGTGTTCGGCGAGGGTCGCCGGCTCGGTGAGGCTGACGATGTCGCGCCAGCTGAAACGGGTCAGGCGCTTGGCCGCCAATTCAGCGCCGAAGGGCCGCGCGATCAACGTCCACACAAAGGCGAACAGCAGGCCCACCGGCCCCGCCAGGTTGACGTTGGCGAAGTTGAGAAAGTCCGCATCGTAGGCACCCTGGATGCTGATGAACGACGAGGTATTCACCAGCGTCAGCAGCATGCCCAGGTAAAAGCGCGGCTGCACCGTGAGCGTGCCGATGCAGATAAACGGCACGGCAAACGCCAGCACCAGCATCGGGAAGTCATGCAGATTGGGCAGCACCAGGAACAGGTACAGGCTGGCGAACAGCACCGACATGGCGGTCCAGAAAAAGAACCGGTAGATCTGCGGCGCCGGGTCGTCCATCGTTGCGAAAAAGCTGCAGGCGACGGCGGCCAGGATCACTGCGCTGCCGCCGTCGGTCCAACCGAGCAGGATCCACAGCACCGAGGCGACGATGATCGCGGTAACGGTGGAAAACGCCGAGTAGAACATCAGGCCACGGTCGAGGAACGGCGTGAGCCGGCCCAGGCGCCAGTGGCGGTAGACGGCGCGCCAAGTGTCCTGGCTCTCGCACTGGATGGCGGCTTGCAGGCTGCGGCAGTCTTGCCACAAATCGATCCATTCGCCCAGGCGGTACAGCGCGTTGGAAAACAGCAGCGTGTGACGGTCGTCCAGCGCTTCGCCTTGGGGTTGGGCGGCGTCGACCTGATCGCGCAGCACGCGCCAGCGCTCAAGAGGCGCGGTGTCGGTAGTCCTTTCCAGCCAGGCGTTGGCGGCTTCCAGCAACGGCGCGAGCTGATCGACAAACTCTGGTGCGCGGTGTTCGATGGCGTACACCGCATCATCCAGGGCATCGATCACCGGCAGCAGGTGAATCATGCGCCCGCGCAGTTCCTTGGTATTGCGTACCGTCTGTGGCCGTGCGCCTTCGTGCGGCAATTGGCCGATCATCAATTCAAGGGTGTTGAAAGTGGCGACCATACCGCCGCGCAGTGTGCTGATTTCTTCAGGCTCGACATTGCGCGTGAGGAAGCGCTGGCTGTAGACCTGCGCGTCGGCAAACCATTTGGCCACCGAGCCATCGAACACCGGCATCAACCGGCGCGGCCAGAACATTGCGCCCACCACCGCTGCGACTGCGATGCCGAGGAAGATTTCTTCAGTGCGCGCTTCGGCCACGTCCCAGACCGCCAGGGGGTTATCCACCACCGGCAAGGCGATCAGCGGCAAGGTGTAGCCGGCCAGCATCAGGGCGTAATTGTTGGCGGTGCGCAGGTGCATGGAGAGGAACAGCAAGGTGCCCGTCCACAGGGCAATCACCACCACCAGCAGGTAGGGCGATTGCACGAACATCGGCACAAAGATCACCGCCGCCGCCGCCCCCATGAACGTGCCGATGGCACGGTAGAGCGCTTTGGAACTGGTAGGGCCGACAAACGGGCTGGACACGATATACACCGTGGCCATCGCCCAGTACGGACGTGGCATTTGCATGAGCATGGCGATGTACAGGGCAATCATCGAGGCCGCGAAGGTACGGACCCCGTAGAACCAATCACGGGCGGGCGGGAAACCGGTAAAAAATCCGTTCAAAGCGACGCCGCCTCGAAAGCACGCAGCACACGCAGCGCGGCTTCCAGATCGCTGGGGGCGATATCCGCCAGCACGTCCTTGCGCAGGCGCACCAGTTGTACTTCCACTGCACGCACCAGTTCACGGCCGCGCTCGGTGAGGCTCAGGGACTTGGCGCGACGGTCGTGAACGTCTTCGGTACGGCACACGTAGCCGTCGGAACACAGCCGGTCGAGCAGGCGCACCAGCGACGGGCTTTCCATCCCCGACGCCTGGGCCACTTTGACCTGGTGCACCCCGTCGCCCAGGCGGCCGATCATCAACAGCGGCACGGCGCAAGCTTCGGAGATGCCATAGCTCACCAGCGTGGTCTGGCAGATTTTGCGCCAGTTACGGGCGCCCACCACCATGCTGCTGCTGAGGTTCATCTGGAGTTGTTCGAGGGATTGAGGCACTGGATAGTTCGCATACAGTTAGTTTGCTAACTATCAATATGGTGGATGGATCCAAATGCGTCAAGTTTTGAAACAATTTTGCGGATGGGTGGTGGGAGTCAGTAAAGCTGGTTTTAGCGTGGGGGTAGGATTTACCGCATACCGAATGTGGGAGAGGCTTGCTCCCGATTTCGCAGTTTCAGTCAATACAAGGTTGACTGATTGACCGCTATCGGGAGCAAGCCCCCTCCCACATTTAGATCAGTGCTGGCTTCAGGGTTGGTGTTCGGCCTGGCCATCCAGACGGGGCTGGATTTCGCCCACTAGGTCCAAGCCATCAAGCCCGGTTTTTTCAACTTTTGCCCTTTCTGCTAAGTTTTTTGCACCCCTCGCCCGCCCCGCAACATCAAGTTCAACTCATCCACCACTTCTGCCCAATCTGCATCCTCCAGAATTTCCTCGCGCAAAAACGCCTGTTGGCTGTCGGTCCAAAAGAACGCATCCGCCAGTTTCAGCTCCGGCTTGAGGGGCGAATGAGTCGTGACAAACTGCTCGATACTCACCGGGTCATCCGGCAGACCCAGCTGTTTGAACAGTGACGGCAAGCTATGCACGGGCGATTCCATGACGGACTCCTGTTAGAAAAGCGTTAACCCAGTCTAGCGGCAGCCCTCGGGTTGCGCCGACGGCACGTTGCACAACACGAACAACCGCGCCCTCGCACCGCCGCCATCCTGGCGGCTGAGTTCGCGCCAGCCTTCGGGCAGCGGGGCGAAGTCGTCCGGGGCTTCGTTGCTGCTGATCAGCCACACGCGGCGGGTTTCGGCGGGCAGTGCCGACAGGTGGTCGAGGTAGATGCGTCCGCCGTCCTGGTCCACCAGGGTGCCGAAGCCGTAGGCATTCGGCCGGGTGGGCGTGCCGTCGGGTTTGGGCGGGGTGTAGAGCTGCAGTTGAGCGTCGGTCTGGTCGTAATACACGTAGCTGAGGTACCACATCATGTCGCTGAGGACGATGCGGTCGTCTTCCTGGTAATTGCGGTTGACGAACTCCACCGGCACGTTGAACTGGTCGTGTTCATCCACGGTGAAATTGTTCTTAAGCCCCACCAATTCCACGCCGACAAACAGGACGAACAACGCCGCCCCCAGCAGTGCAAACCGTGATGGCAGGCGGTCGATGGCCATCGCCCAAAGGATCGGCAAGCCCAGGGCATACACCGTCAGGTAGCGTTCGATAAACACCGGGGAAATAAACGACACGCCGTAGACCAATAACAACGGCAGCAAGAAAAACAGCGCCAGCAGGCGGGCCGGTCGATGACGCTCGCGATCACGCCAGGCCGTGATGACGACGACAGCCACCAGCAACAGCGGAAACAGCCAGAACAGCGGTGCCCAGAAGCCAACGCCTTCATCCTGCAGCACGAATTGCCAGATCATCGAGGGCAGGGAGAACAGGTTGACCGGTTCTTCCCAGCCGATGTCGCCCCCCACCTTGAGTTGGTCGACGTGCTGTACCAGGTCCAGCAGGTTCGGCAGCCACGGCAGGTACACCAGCACAATCGTTGTGTTCGCCACCCACCAGGCCGGGCGCGTGATCAGGCGTTGGCCTCGCGGCGCCGTGCCACCCAGCACGCCCAGGTAAGCCCAATGCACCAGCACGCACAGCGCAGTGAAGTAATGGGTATAGAAACCGGCACTCATCAATACGACATAGGCCGCCAGATAGCGCGTGCGCTCGGGTTGGCGCACCCAGTACACCAGCGCCAGCGTGGCGCCCAGCAACCACACGCCCAGCAGCGAATACATGCGCACTTCCTGGCTGTAACGTACCGCTGTCGGCAACAGCGCCAGCAGGATCCCCGCCAGTACCGCCGCCCGGCGCGTGGACAGTTGCCGGGTCAGCCAGACGCCCAGGCCCACGACCACCACACCGGGAATGGCGCTCATGCCGCGTATCGACCAGATACTGTCGCCGAACAGCTCGATCCAGCCGCGCAGCAGGAAAAAATACAGCGGCGGATGCACGTCGTGCGCCGCGTGAAACCACAGGTCGGCCAAGGCGTATTCGCTGAGCAGCAGGCTCGAGCCTTCGTCGCCCCAGATCGCCGCCGCCGTCAGGTTGTAAAAACGCAGAATCATAGCCAGCGCCAGGATCGGCACCCACCAGAGTCGGCTGATCCAACCGGCGCCATCCCACGTCAGGCGGTTGAGTGCGGGTAACGTCCCGACCTTTTCGTTTTGTTCTACCACAGACCGACGCACCTCGATTCCCCTACCACTGCCTTGATTGCCCACGCGTAAACACCGCCACTCTAGGACAAAAGATCCAGGCTGGCTGCTGGAATCGGACAAATCAGCAAATTGTGCAGGGCGTCTCCGAAGCAACCGTAGGAACACGCTATTATTGCCCCCCTCCACGGACTCAGGATCAAGGACACGTCATGCGCATCGGTTTTCTGTCACCCCTGGCACTGGCACTGCTCGCAGGCCTTTCCCAACACGCCCAGGCCAGCTCCGACGACTCGTGCTACCCCGATTGGCGGGTGGCACGTGACAGCCTCGACGCGTGCAGCAACCTGCCCTTCCTCAGCCCGGGCAACGACAGCCGCGTCAATCTGCGCCTGTTGCTGGCCGACAAAAAGTCAGCGCCGTTGGCGCCCAACGCCTTGAGCGAAGATGACCTGTCCCAGGGCTTTGGCCCGGTGCCCTTCCCGGTCTATCGCCTGGCCCCCATTCCCAGCACAAACGAAGAACCCGACAACGCCCCGGACGACTCACGCACCGCTGAACTCGACACACTGCTGCAGCCCTTGGGCATCAAGCGCGACGAGTACAAAACCGCTGGCGAAGCATTCCTCAATGGCGAAGGCAGCCGCTGCCGCAGCAACGACGATGACAGCGCCACCGCGTTTATCCGCCAGGTGATCAAGGCCGACGTGCCGGCGGCCGAACGCGACCTGCTGGTAAAGGCGCGCTTGCAGCTGCTGACGGCCTGTTCGTGGGAGGGCCAAGTGGTGAACGCCCAGCAGATCCAGTCCAGCGAAGGCCAACTGTTGCGCACTTACCTGCAAGCCGCGGCCGACTTCTACAGTGGTCGCTTCAGTGACGCCGAACGGGGGTTTGCCGCCGCCAGCAGCAGCAACGTGCCGTGGCTGAAGGAAACCGCGCTGTACATGACCGCGCGTACCTCACTGAACCAGGCCCAGGCTGAAGCCTTCGATGAATACGGCATGCCGCGCCTCGAGCATGTGGATAAGTCTGCCCTGAGCGAGGCTGAGGAAGGTTTCCTCAACTACTTGAAAACTTATCCACAGGGCGATTACGTCGCTTCCGCCCGTGGCCTGTTGCGCCGGGTCTATTGGTTGGCGGGTGACAACACCAAACTCGCCGAGGCCTACGCCTGGGCGATGACCCAGGCCACTGACGCGCAGCGCAATGTGTCGGTGGATGAATTGGTGGAGGAAGCTGACCTCAAGCTGTTGATGGTCAACAGCGAGACCGTCACCACACCGATGATCCAGTTTGTCAGTGACCTGATGGTAATGCGCGGCGGCAACCAGCCGGCCCTCTCCCGCGCCGACCTGGAGAAGCAAAAAGCCGCATTCGCCAATGCGCCGGAACTGCATGACTACCTGCTGGCGGTCAATGCGCTGTACAGCGAGCATCAACCGGACGCTGCCTTGAAGCTATTGCCCCAAAGCGTACCGTCGAGCCTGAATTACTTCGCCTTCAGCCAGCAGACCCTGCGCGCCCTCGCCCTGGAAGCCAAGCAAGACTGGAAAGGTGCCGAAGCGCTCTGGCTGCAACTGCTGCCGCTGGCGAAACTGCCGCTGCAACGCGACCAGTTGGAATTGGCCCTGGCCATGAACTACGAGCGCAGCGGCCAGTTGGCCAAGGTATTCGCCGCCGACTCGCCGATCAGCGCCAAGCCGGTGCGCTACATCCTGCTGCGCAACGTTGCAGGTCCTGAGTTGCTGCGCCAGCAGATCGCCCAGGCCAGCGACCCGCTGGAACGCCAGACCGCACAATTCGTGCTGCTCTACAAAGACCTGCTGCGCGGCCAGTTCGCGACCTTTGCCGAGGACCTCAAGCAACTGCCCGCCCAGGCTTCGGAAGACAAACTGGGCACCAGCCTGGGCTACGTCTACAGCGCCGGCCAAACCTTGAAGCTGTTCCAGTGGAATGGCGACAAGGCCGAATCCGGCTACGCCTGCCCGAGCATCGCGCAAACCGCCGCGACCTTGCAGGGCGATGCCAAAAATCCACAGGGCCTGAACTGTCTGGGTGAGTTCATCCTGCGCAACGGCCTGGACGGCATGCCACTGGAACAGGCACGCGCCGCCGGCAGCCTGGGCAGCACTGCGTCGGACTTCAAGGGAGAAACCTTCTCGCGCCTGGACGGCTACAAACAGGTGATCGGCAACGCCAAGGCGCCTAAGAATGATCGCGCCTATGCGCTGTTTCGCGCCATCAACTGCTATGGGCCATCGGGCTACAACAGTTGCGGCGGCGTTGATGTGGAGCCGGCCGTGCGCAAGGCATGGTTCCGTCAGTTGAAAACCGGCTTCGCCGACACCCAGTGGGGCAAGTCCCTGCAGTACTACTGGTGAAGCACCTGTGGCTAGGCTTGCTGTTACTGGCAAGCCCGGCCTTCGGCGCCGTTGACGCCCGTGACTATGACGCCTTCTGGCTGTGGAGTGGCGTCACCCCGCAACCGGTGCTCAAGCAGGCCAAGACCCTGTATATCCTCCAGGGCCAGATCAACGCCACCCGCCGCGCGCCGGGCCGTGGCGTGCAGATGATCGCCCAAGGCATCAGCGTGCCACGCCTCACCCAGGGCGACATCTGGATCGTCTACCGCGCCCACACCCTGCGCTGGCCGGAACAGGTCTACACACAACTGCTCGGGCAAGTGCAACGCTGGCGCGATGCGGGCAACCCGGTGGTCGGTATCCAGATCGACTTCGATGCGCGTACCCAATACCTGCACGAATATGCCGAGTTCCTGCGCGACCTGCGCCAGCGTTTGCCTGCCGAGTTGCGCCTGAGCATCACCGGCTTGATGGACTGGAGCAGCAACGCCGACCCGGCGGCCATCGCCCAGCTCAAGGGCGTGGTGGATGAAGTGGTGGTGCAGACGTACCAAGGCCGCCACAGCATCCCGGATTACGCGGCGTACTTGCCACGCATGGATCGGCTGGGGCTGCCGTTCAAGATTGGCTTGATTCAGGGCGGAGAGTGGCAAGCACCGGGGTATCTGAAGGACAGCGAGTGGTTTCGAGGCTATGTGGTGTTTTTGCAAAACCCTTGATGCGTTCAATCTGTAGCTTTGCCGCTCAGCGCCCAGCGGTTTGCAGCGGATACACCGATTCCCAGCCGCCGCCCAACGCTTTGTACAGGCCAACCATGGCCAGGGACACGCCGGTCGAGCTTTCCACCCACTGCTCCTGCGTCGCCAGCAGCGCACTCTGCACAGTGAGCACGTTGACGAAATCCACCACGCCTTCCACGTACTGCTGCTGCGCGGTGCTCAGGGCAATCTGGTTCTGCCGCACGGCTTCGGCGAGGCTGTCGCGGCGCAGTTGGCTGGCGTTGTAGCGGGTCAACTGGTCGTCGATCTCATGCCAGGCCCGCAGCACGGTTTGCTGGTACGCGAGCGCCGCTTCCTGTTGTTGGGCTTCGCGCAGGTTCACCATGCCTTGCAGGCGCCCGCCGTTGAACAGCGGCAAGCTGAACTGCGGCCCGAAGGCAAAAGCGCGGGAGCCCCAGGAACCGAGATCCGAGAGTTGCATGGCCTGGGAGCCGAGGCTGCCGGACAAGGTGATGCGCGGGTAGAAGTCGCCTTTGGCAACGCCGATGCTGGCGGTGGCGGCGTGCAGGCGGGCTTCGGCCTGGCGGATGTCCGGGCGGCGCTCGGCCAGTTCCGACGGCAGGCCAATCGCAACCTGGCGCTGGGTTTGCGGCACGGCGGCGTCCTTGGACAACTGCGCATGCAGGGCCTGCGGCGGCTCGCCCATCAACAGGCTGAGGGCATTGATCAGTTGGTCCTGACGCTGTTGCAGATCCGGCAGACGCGCTTCGATGGCCGCGACCTGGGCGGCGGCTTCGGCGACGTCCAGGTCGGTCGCCACCCCGTCGGCCAGGCGCAACTGTGACAGCTTGAGGCTGTGGCGGGCGACGTCAAGGTTCTGCTCGGTGACGGCGCGGGTGTTCTGTACGCCGCGCAGTTGGATGTAGTCCTGGGCGGTCTCGGCGAGTACCGACAACAGCACAGCGCGGCGGTCGTCTTCGGCGACTTGCAGGGTGGCGTCAGCGGCTTCGGTTTCGCGTTTCACACGGCCCCAGAAGTCCAACTCCCAAGAGGCAGAAAAGCCCATGTCCCACTGGTTGAACGCCGAACGACCGTTGTTGCCGGACGGGTCGCTTAGGCCTTTGCCGCTGTTGCGTTGGCGCAGGTAATCAGCGTTGGCGTTGACGTTGGGATATCGCTCGGCCGTGGTCACCTGGCGTACGGCACGGCTTTGTTGCAGGCGACTGCTGGCCAGTTTCAGGTCAAGGTTATCGGTGAGCGCGCGACGGGTGAGGGCCGAGAGTTGCGCGTCGTGAAACACATCCCACCAGCGCTCCTGCAAGGGATCGCTGACGGCACGGCTGGTCGCCTGACGACCCTGGGGCTCGTTCCATTGCGACACTGGCAGGCTCTGGGGCTTGTGGAAGTCCGGGCCGACCGTGCAGGCACTCAGGCTGATAAGGCTCAAGGTGAGCCAGGCAATTCGCTTCATTGCTGGGCCACCTCACGCTGCTGCGCAACGGGCTGGGTGTCGACGCTGGCTTCCACCGACATGCCGACCCGCAGGCGTTCGGTGAGTGCCTGGTTGGGTTCGAGGACGATCTTCACCGGAATCCGCTGCACGACCTTGGTGAAGTTGCCGGTGGCGTTGTCGGGTTTGATCGAGGCGAACGTCACGCCCGTCGCAGGCGCGAGGCTTTCCAGATGGCCGTTGAGCAACTCACCGTCGAGGCTGTCGACGCGCACCTGCACGGCCTGGCCGGCGTGCATATGGGAAAGCTGGGTTTCCTGGAAGTTGGCCACCACGTACGCCTCCTCCAGCGGCACCACCGCGAGTATCTTGCTGCCCGGCGTCACATACGCGCCAACGCGCACCGCACGTTCGCCGACCATGCCATCCACCGGCGCGACGATGCGCGTGTAGGACAGTTGATAACTGGCCAATTCCAGCGCGGCCTGGGCACGCTTGAGCCCACCTTCGGCGGCATCGCGCTGGGCGGTGAGGATCTCCACTTGCTTGCGTTCGGCCGCCAGCACCGCCGTCGCGTTCGCCAAGCGCGCGGTGGCCTGGTCGATGCGGGTCTTGGCTTGCTGGGCGTTCTGCACGGTGCCGGCGCCGACACCGGCGAGGTGGTTGTAGCGATTGAGTTCGTGTTCGGCGAAAGCCACTTCGGCGCGGTCCGCTGCGACGGTGGCCTGGGCCTGGGCGATCACCGAGCTTTGGCGCTCGAGGGTGGCGGTGGCATTTTTCAGTTGGGCCTGGGCGACCAACGTATCAGCGTCGGCAGCCTGGGCGGCGGCGCGGAAATCGCGGTCGTCGATCAGCGCCAACAGTTGCCCGGCCTTAACGCGCTGGTTGTCCTCCACCAGCACCTCTTTGATGAAGCCCGCCACGCGCGGCGCCACCAGGGTGAAGTCAGCGGCGACGAAGGCGTCGTTGGTGGTCTGGCGCTTGCTGCCGAGCACGCCCGGCGCGACCAGGTACACCAGCACGCCGACGGCGAATACCGCGATAACGGAGACGGCAATTTTGTCTTTGCGTTTCATGAGCAGTCCTTTCAATCAAGTCGGTGCACGAGGCGGGAAAATCCGCGTGGGCATCCAGAAAATCAGCAGGATCAACGCCGCCGCGACTGCGGCCATGACGTAATAGAGATCCGAAGAGGTCAGCACCACGGCCTGCTCGTGCAGACGGTGCGCCAAGCCCGGCGCGTCGCCGTCGGCCAGGGGTGAGTTGCCCAGGCGGTCCACCAGCAGGGTCGAATGGAAGTGCAGGCGCTGGGTGGTCAAGGTGTCGAGCACGCCGGTGGCAATCACGGCGGCCAGGCCTTTAATGGTGTTGAACCAGGCTGAGGCGAACGGGCCGTCCGTTGGCTGGATGCTGCCGGTGGAGAGCATCAGCAGCGGCAACACGGCCATCGGTTGTCCGAAAATTTGCAGCAGGTACAGGCCGTAGAAGTCATCGCGAATCCAGGCCGAGGTCAGGTGCGCACTGCCCACGCAGCACAGCACCAGCATCCCCAGGCCGATCCCGAGCACCCAGCGGCAATCGACCCAGCGCAGGTTGCACAGCGCCGCCACCAGCGGCAGCGCGATCAATTGCGGGATCGCCATCAACAGCATCACCGGCGCGGTTTGCAGCGGACGGTACCCCTGGACCTGGGCGAGAAAACTCGATGGGATGATGATCACCGAGGTCAGCACCATCAGCACACCCGCCAGCACAATCAGGGCGAACGACAGGTTGCGCAGCCCGAGCATCTGCAATTTGAAAAACGGCATCGGGTGCGACCACTCGTTCACCATGAACAACACCAACAACACGCTGCCACCCGACAGCAAGAAGGTGATCAGGCCCGACTCGAACCAGTCCAGGCGATTGCCTTGCAGGATGCCGATCACCAGCATGCAGATCGCCGGGAAGCCCAACAGCAGGCCGCGCCAGTTGAACTGCTTGAAGCGCTCCAGGCGCAGCGGGTCCTGCGGCAACCCGTAGGCCACGGCGGCCATGGCCAGCAGACACGGCGCAACGATCTGCCAGAACGCCCACTGCCAGCCGACGTACTCGGTCCACAGCGCCGCCAGCGGCGTGCCCAGGCTCGGGCCGAAGGTGGCAGTGAGGGCGTAGCCGGCCAGGCCGTACAGCTTGACGTTGGCCGGCAGGAAACGCAGCGCCACGGTCATCAGCATCGGCGGCAGCGCACCACCGGCCAGGCCTTGCACGGTGCGCAGCACCAGCAGGCTTTCGTAGTTCGGCGCGAACGGGCACAGGATCCCCAGCACCGTAAACACTCCGATCGCCCAGAGGGTGAAGCGGCGCAGGGAAAAAGTCACCGAACACCAGGGTGCAAAGGCCATGGCTGATACCGAGGTGGCGGTGTAGGCCGCGACCAGCCAGGTGCCTTCGTCGAACCCGATGTACAGCGCGCCGCGAATATCGGCGAGGGCTACTTTGGTGACCATCTCGTTGAGACCGGAGACCAGCACCGCCAGCAACACGCCGACCAGCCCGATGATGATGCGCGGGCCGAACACGGGCGGGGTCATGGCAGTGGGCTTGGCTGCGGCCGCAAGGGTGGGTGCAGCGAGGGACGTCATGAACAAGTAGCTCGAATGATAAATACCCGAGCAGTTTAATCAGGCACAAACATGACAAAAAGTTACTTGTTGGCAGTGTGTAACTGCACCAGACGCAACAATCACGATAAACACCAACCTCTGTGGGAGCTGGCTTGCCGGCGATAGCGGTGGGTCAGTGATCCATTTGGAACAGTCAGACCGCAATCGCAGGCAAGCCAGCTCCCACATTCACCGAGTTCACTTCAGGCCGGCTGGGCTTCGAGCCACGTGGCGTGGCAGCTCTCGCGAAGGGTTTCGCGCAGCCATTTGTGGGCGGGGTCTTTGTCGAATCGCGGGTGCCAGGATTGGGCCAATACCAGCGTCGGCAGCGAGATAGGCAGGGCGAATGCGCGCAGTGGCAGCTTCAGGCGATTGGCACTCAACAGCGCCTCCTTAGGCACCGGCAGGATCAGGTCGGAGTCGGGCAGCATGAACATCGCGCCGTGAAAGCCTGGGGCGATCATCGCCACGCGGCGCTCCAGGCCCTGGGCATTCAGCGCGGTATCGATCGGCCCCCGCGCGATGCCGCGCCGCGAGATGCTGATATGGGAATAACTGGCGAAACGTGCGGCGGTGATTTCTTCGTCGAACAACGGGTGGTCTTCCCGCGCCAGGCCGACGAAGGTGGTGGAGAACAGATTCTGCACCTTCACTTCGGGGCTGGCCGGCATGGTGTTGCTCACGCGTAAATCCAGGCGCCCTTCGCGCAGGGCCTCGTCATCGGTGTCGCCTTCGGGCACGAAGCACAGCTCGCACAGGGGCGCCAGGCGCTCCATGGTGTCGAACAGCCGCCCGCCGTATACGCCGATAAAGAAGTCATTGGCGCGCACGCTGAAGCGGCGGCGCAAGGTGCTCAGATCCACCTGGTCCGCCGAGCGGAACAGCAACGCCGCCTGCTCGACGACGTTGCGCACCTGACCTTGCAGCTGCAGCGCCTTAGGCGTGGGCACCAGGCCGCGACCGGCGCGCACCAGGATCGGGTCGCCCACCGCTTCGCGAATACGCGTCAGGGTGCGGCTCATGGCCGCCGGGCTGAGGTTCATGCGGCGCGCGGCGCCAACCACACTGCCCTCGTCGAGCAAGGCGTCGAGGGCGACCAGCAGGTTCATGTCCGGTAGTTGCATGCCAAGCACTCGTGATCAACAAGGCGTGAATTGAGCGCAATCGTAGCAGGCTTTACAGGTAAGGCTTCACGTTGCGGGGCAGGTAGTCCGCAAAGGCGGCTTTGGGATGGGCCTGGCATTTGCGCACGATGTCCGGCAGGGCATTTTCCAATTCGTCGGCGCGAGTCAGGCCTTCGTTGTAGTCGCTCTTACCGCTCAGCGCCGGGAACATCACCGCGACTCGGGTAATGGCAAAGCTCTTCATTGCGATCAAGGGGCGCGTGGGATGTTCGCGACGGAACTGGCTGACTTCTTCGGTCAGCGCGCTGCAGGATTGGTAGGTGGTCTGGGTAAAGGTCAGTTGAGTGGTTTCCTTTCTCACCGGTTCGGGTGTGAACACCATATCGTTTTGCGCCTGGAGCACTGCGGGCCGATCGGCCTCTACCGTCCAGGGCTTGAAACGCCATAGCGTGGCCGCCGCCACGGCGGCTTCACCAAACGCCGGCTTGGTGGCGCTGAGCGCTTTGACGTCGCTGACCGTACCGTCGTTATGAATGTTCAGGCTGATGCGTGCGTGCCCCTGGGTGGCTATCAGGTGGCTGGGGTACAGCGGCTTGGGCATGGTGACCACTTCAGGCACGAATTCCGCCAGAACCGAAGTCGACAAACACAAAGCCGCCGCCAACACAAAAAACCGCATCGTCGTAAATCCTTTTACCGGGCACACCTGACGCCAGGGCGACGTCAGATTTGGCCGGCATTATCGGGTTCACGGCGGACAAAGAGCAATCATTCCTGTTTAGCGCTGCATGCCCCAGCGCTTCACGGTCAGGCGCTCGAACGTGTCAAACACCAGATTTTCCACAAGCAGGCCGATCAGGATCACCACCGCCAGCCCGGCAAACACCTTGTCGGTGTACAGCTCGTTGCGGTTCTGGAAAATGTACCAACCCAGCCCACCCTTGCCGCTGGTAGCACCGAACACCAGTTCGGCGGCGATCAATGTGCGCCAGGCAAAGGCCCAGCCAATCTTGAGACCCGCAAGGATCGATGGCAGCGCCGCAGGGATGAGGATGAACAGCACAAAACGCATGCCCTTGAGACCGTAATTACGGCCAGCCATGCGCAGGGTTTCGGACACGCCGAGGAACCCCGAATAGGTATTGAGCGCCAACGCCCACAGCACCGAATGCACCAGCACGAAGATCAGGCTGTTCTGCCCCAGGCCAAACCACAGCAGCGCCAGCGGCAGCAACGCAATGGCCGGCAGCGGGTTGAACATCGAGGTCAGGGTGCTCAGCAGGTCGCGGCCCAGTTGGGTTGATACCGCCAAGGTGGTCAGGGCAAACGCCAGCACAATGCCGATCAGGTAGCCCTTGATCAGCACCACCAGCGAAATGCTGACTTTGCTGAGCAATTCACCGCTGAGCAGGCCGTCGTACAGTGCGTGAAAGGTCTGCAAGAAGCTCGGCAACAGCAGGTCGTTGTTCTGATACCGCGCAACGGCTTCCCAGAGGATCGCGAGCACGATCAGGATCAGGCCCTTGCGCAGCCAGCATTGTTGCCACAAACGTTGACGCAGCGGCAGCTCGCGTTCCACGGGGACACTGAGCAACGGTTCGAGGGTGATTTCGTATTCCTGGCGCATGGGTTGTCCCTTCAGTAAGCGATGCGGATATCGGCGAAACCCAACTCACGTTCGGCCTCGGGCGCTTCATCGAACAGCAGGCGATGAATGCGCCGCGCCGACGCCTGGAACTCCACGCCACCGAGGCTGTGCAGGTCGTATTGATGGCTGTGGATTTCCGCGCGCACGCGTCCCGGGTGGGGCGACAGCAACAGGATGCGATTACCCACCACCAGCGCTTCCTCAATGGAGTGGGTGACGAACAGCAGGGTGAAACGCACTTCTTCCCAGAGCAGCAGCAACTCTTCCTGCATCTTGCGCCGGGTCAGCGCGTCGAGGGCGGCGAAGGGTTCGTCCATCAACAGGATTTTCGGCTGCATGGCCAGGGCACGGGCGATGGCGACACGGGCTTTCATACCGCCGGAAAGGGTGTGCGGGTAGGCATCGGCAAAGGCGGTGAGGCCGACCTTGTCGAGGTAGTGCAGCGCGCGTTCTTCGGCTTCGGCGCGCTTCAAGGTTTTCGAGGCCAGCAGCGGAAACATCACGTTCTGTTTGACGGTCTTCCACGGCGGCAACTGGTCGAATTCCTGGAACACCACGATACGGTCCGGGCCTGGTTGCTCGACCTTCTGGCCCAGCAAGCGGGTCTCGCCTTCGCAGGGTTTGATAAACCCGGCGATGGATTTGAGCAAGGTGGACTTACCGCAGCCCGAAGGGCCGAGCAGCACGTAGCGATCGGCCGGGTCGATCTCGAAACTCACCTGGTGGGTGGCCCGCACCACGCGCTCGGGGGTGCGGTATTCCAGGCTCACGTTATCCACCGCCAGCAGCGGGCCGGTGGTGTGCAGGTTGCTGGCCGCGTGGCCTTGCAAAGGCGCGTTCATCTCAACTTCCTTGCAGGGGCTTGGCGTCCTGGAAGAAATAGTCCTTCCAAGATTCAGGCTTGTTCTTGATGGCGCCAACGCGGTAGAGGAATTCCGCCAGCGGGTAGGTGTTTTTCGGCGTGACGCTGAATTCGAACTGCGGGTTGTCGATGATTTTCAGCAACTCGGCGCGGTCGATCTTGGCGTTGGTGACACGGATGTAGGTGTCCGCCGCTGCGCCTTTGTCGTTCTGGGCGAACTGCGCGGCTTCGGTCAATGCCTCGACGAACGCCTTGTAGGTTTTCGGGTTGTCGTTGCGAAATTTCTCGGTGGCGAACAGCACCGTCGGCGAGTTCGGGCCGAGCAGGTCGTAGGTGTTCAGCACCACGTGCACGTTCGGGTTGGCCAGGGCCTGGTCTTGGAACGGTGGGTTGGAAAAGTGCCCGGTGAGCTCGGTGCCGCCTGCGATCAGCGCGGCGGTGGCATCCGGGTGCGGGACGGCAACGGTGTACTTGTCGAGGCGATTGAATTCCTTGTCACCCCATTGTTCGGCCGCCGCGTATTGCAGGAAACGCGACTGCACCGACACGCCCACCGCCGGTACGGCAATGCGATCTTTCTCGGTGAAATCGGCGATGGTCTTGACCTTGGGGTTGTTGCTGACCAGGTAGTACGGGAAGTTGCCCAGGGAAGCGACGGCCTTGACGTTCTGCTTGCCGTGGGTGCGATCCCAGATGGTCAGCAGCGGGCCGACACCGGCACCGGCAATATCGATGGAACCGGAGAGCAGTGCGTCGTTGACTGCCGCGCCGCCAGACAGCTGAGTCCAGTCCACCTTGATGTCGATGCCTTCCTGCTTACCGTATTTCTCGATCAGGTTCTGGTCGCGTACCACGTTGAGTAACAGGTAGACGATGCCGAACTGCTCAGCAATGCGAATCTCGCCTTCGGCCTGCGCGGCCGCTGGCGCGACCAGGCTGCCGGCCAGCAGGCTGATACCCAGGCCGACGGTCGCGGCCAGCCGTGCAAATGGAATGTTCCTGGACATGGTCATGCTCCGAATCAGAAAGGCGCGTCGCCCTGGATGGTGGTACGAAACAGCTTGCGGCGCAGATGGCTCGGGCAACCGGCGGCCAAGTGGATCAGCGAACGGTTGTCCCAGAACACCAGATCGTGGGGCTGCCACTGGTGGCGGTAGATGTTTTGCGGCAACACGCTGTGCGCATAGAGTTGGGCCAGCAGGTCGCGGCTTTCGTCCTCCGGCAGGCCGACGATGCGGGTGGTGAAACCTTCACTGACAAACAGCGCTTTGCGGCCGTTTTCCGGGTGAGTGCGCACGATGGGGTGCACGACTTCCGCAACCTGGGCAAGCTGCTCAGGGGTCAACGTGGGGCGCCAGTTGCCTTCGAATTTGGTTTCGCTGTAGCGCGCGGTGTAGGAATGGGCGGCACTGCGACCTTCGACGGCGTTGCGCAAGTGCTCGGGCAATTGGTCCCAGGCTTTGTGCATATCGGCGAACAAGGTGTCGCCGCCTTCAGAGGGCAGCTCCTGAGCGTGCAGCATCGAGCCCAGGCTCGGCAGTTCTTTATAGGACAGGTCCGAATGCCAGAATTTGCCCGCGTCCCCCAGGCCGATGGACTGGCCGTTTTCGATGATGTTGGAGACGATCAGGATTTCCGGATGGTTGGCCAACAGGAACTGCTTGAGCACATGGATCTGCAGCACGCCAAAGCGACGGCTGAAGGCGATCTGTTGCTCGGGGGTGATGCGTTGGTCACGGAAGACCACGACATGATGGTCCAGATGTGCGCGGTGGATGCGCGCGAAATCTTTGTCGTTGATCGCACGGGTCAAGTCCAGGCCAATGATCTCGGCACCGACACTGCCGGGAAGTGGGCGAATCTCGAAGGTTTGGTGGGTAGGGATCGCTGTTGGAACAGTAGAGGCGGCGGACATGAGTTCACTCCCGGTCAGACAGGAGACTGACTTTATAGATATAAGAGCGGCATTTTAAATACCGATAATGAATATCTATAGACAGGAATGTTCCGGCGAAAAGGCGCTTTCGGCGGCCGGGATGGCATAAATCAGCGAAGCGAAACGTTCAACTGTAAGACGTCGTAGAAACGCTGTGTGGGCGCCAAGAACCGCGTGTTTAGCCGCTTACAAGCCGAAAACCTTGCCCGTTTGACAACCCGGCAGGCAGTCTCTAGTGTGCATTGGATCCAATTAGCCACACTCATTCTAATAAGGAGGATAGCGTAGCCGTGACGCAGAAGCCGAACCCTTTGAACAGCATCAAGATCAGCGGGCCGATTCCCGCCCACCTTGCCCGCTCCGTAATTGAAGAAACCTTGCGTAACGCCATTCTCGATGGCCGGTTGCCGTGTGGTACCGCCATGCGCCAGCAAGAGCTGGCCAGCCTGTTCGGGGTCAGCCGCATGCCAGTCCGCGAAGCCTTGCGCCAGTTGGAGGCACAGTCATTGCTGCATGTGGTGACGCACAAGGGCGCAGTGGTTGCGCCGCTGATTGAGGACAACTCGGCTGAGACCTATGCCTTGCGCATTCTTCTGGAGTCGGAAGCGCTGCGCTTGTCGACCCCGTTGCTGACCGCCGCCGATATTGCCGAGGCGAATACCTACATCGATGCCTTGGAACGGGAGAAAGACTACACCGAGATTGGCCGCCTGAATCGACTGTTTCACATGGTCCTGTATGGCAAGGCTCCTAACCAGCGGCTGCTCAAGCTGGTCGAACACGGTTTGAATGAAGAGGAGCGTTTTTTGCGCTTCAACCTTGAAGCGATGGGGCTGGGCGAGACATCCCAGGAAGATCACCGTGAACTGCTGAACCTGGTGGCGCAGAAGAAGCTCGACGAAAGCATCCTGGCACTGCGCAATCACCTGACGCGCGGCATGGAAGTCATCGCGAACTATCTCAATGGCCTTGAAGAAGCCGACAGATAGGTTTTCCACCGCAACGCTTGCCCCCCTGCGTTGCGGGGCTCCCCCCTCAAGGAGAGCGCCGCGTCAAGATGACGTGATTAAAACAACTTGATTAAACTAAACCTGCTTCTACCCAAGAAACTTCCCACCTTTAAAACGCACTTTACACACCACATGTAACTTCTCGAAAAAACATCCAGTGCACTTATAAGCTCACCCAAACGTTTAATCAGCTTATTATCTTCCGCTGAACATTAAACTTTTCAACTGTCCGTATCCATCCAGGCCTATGGCGCGCCTTGCGCTTGGCCTGACTGAACGCTACTTGTCTACTTCCGGCTGCAAAAGCCATCACTGCTTCACGAGCAGTCGCGACAACTTATAGGCATCAACCATGTATCAAACTTTGCTTGAGCAAAAAAAACAGCTGTTATGCAGCCATCTGTTATTTGATGAAATAACTTCACTGGGTAAGTTACAACTTTTCATGGAGAGCCACGTATTTGCGGTATGGGACTTCATGACCCTCACCAAACGCCTGCAACAGGACCTGACGTGCACGCGGCTACCCTGGCTTCCCCCGACCGATCCACACGCTGCCCGATTGATCAACGAGATCGTGCTGGGTGAGGAGTCCGACGAGCATCCTGAGCGAGGCTATAGCAGCCACTTCGAGCTGTACCGTGAAGCAATGGTCGAAGTGGGCGCCAGCACCGCCGCCGTCGATGCCTTTATTACGCTGCAACGCGGAGGCATCGAGGCCCACGCAGCCTTGCAACAGATCGATGTACCGCAAGGCGTGTCCCGCTTCGTCGAGGACACGTTGCTTATCGCGTTAAATGCCCCGACCCATTGTGTCGCCGCAGCGTTCCTGCACGGCCGTGAGAGTGTAATCCCGGCCATGTTCGAACGTCTGTTGCAAGGTAACGGGATCATCAATCAACAGGCGCCTATCCTGGGCCACTACCTGAACCGTCACATCGAATTGGATACCCAGGGCCATGAGCCAGCGGCGCAACAGTTACTGCAACGCCTGATTGGCGCCGACGCGTGCCGCAAAGAAGAAGCTGCGGGCGCTGCACTCAACGCGGTGGAAAACCGCATCACCTTCTGGGACTCGGTGCGTGCCTCGTTGCAAGGGGGCATCCATGAATACCGCTGACTATCGCTCCATCGCTGAGGATTGGGAGTGCCGTGCAACCATTCGCACACGTCCTCGCCGCGTGCTGGAAAACGACGGCAATCTGATCTATCCATTGTGTCGCCAGCCACTGGTAGTGGGCGCGACGTTTCTCGAGCACTGCTCGCAATGGCGCGATTTTGTGCTGGTGCAAAGCTTCTATAAATTCATCAATGACGTAGTGATTTTCGAAACCGAGATCGTCGACAAGACCGCCCGCCGCATTGCCAAGAACCGCTTCGCCATCACCTTCCCCCTCGCCTGTCGCTACGACGCAATGACCATCGTGGTGGACGAGGATTACCATGCCCTGGTCGCGCTGGATTTCCTGCAACAGACCGTGGCAATGACCGGTATAGAACCGCTCGAACTGCCGGCACAAATCGAGCTCAGTCGCGCCCTGCCGGCAGCACAGGCGCAGGCCCCGGCACACCTGCGTGACGCGGTTGAGTTGATTGGCGTGGCCATCGCCGAAAATACGGTGACCCATGACGTCGCCGCCTTCGCCAAGGACGACAGCGTCAAGTCGTCGGTACGCGGCATGATGGCCGATCATCTCTCTGACGAAGGGCGTCATGCGCAATTCTGGACACGCCTGGTACGCCTCTACTGGCAAGCGGCGAGCCCGGAGGATCGCGACAGCATCGCCGACGTGCTGCCAACATTCTTGAGCCACTACCTGACCAACGACCTGCAGAAGTCCTTCGACCTGCAACTGATCGAACGTCTGGACGTGGACCCCAACATCCGTCAGGCGCTGACGCGAGAAGTAAACGCGCTGGATTTCCCCATCACCCGACAACACCCACTGATCGGTAACATCACAGGTTTTCTGCAGCGTAGCGGCTTGCTGCAGACACCCAGCGTGACACAGGCATTGAGTGACTATTTGCCCCTGGCCGGGAGAGCGGCATGAGATGCCTGACCATTGGATGGGTCGGTGTCAGCCAAGCCCTGGAGAGCGTGAAGCACGTGCTGGAGCAGTACGGCCATCGGTCTGGTGATGAGGCCGCCGAGTGGGTGATCGAAGACGGGAGCCAGCCAGTACCCCGGCGCTTGTCCGAAGCCTCCCGCATCAGCTTGCGCGTGGGCATCGGCGCTCTGACTGAATACGGGCTGCCCGCCGTACAGTTGCGCGGCTATGACCGCAACAGGCGCCTGCTTGCCGCGCTGAACCTTGCCGAAGAGCTCAGTGGGAACGGCCAGCGACTGCGTTTGCAAGCAACCCGGGTGCTGGCGGAATGGGTTGCCTTGCACATCAGTCGTGTTGCACGTGACCCTGAGTATTTGCCCCCAGAGGCCTGCGCCAATGCCTGGCCTGAGCAAGGCATGCAGGGGCTGGAAGCGGTGGCGTTTCTGCATCGGTTTAATCGCACGGCGGACCCGGCCGTGTGGCAGGCAGCCCAGGTGCCGGTGATCGAGCGATTGCAGGCCAGCCTTCTCACCTTCGCCGAGCGACCTGCCCTGAACATTGCGGGCAATGTGACGACTTACCGGCAACTGCAGATTCAGGTGCTCGCCATCCAGCAGCGGCTGGAACGGCTACTGGAGGGCATTGAGGCACCCGCCGTAGTCGGTGTTTGCCTGGAAAAATCCATCGCGTTGTACGCCAGTATTCTCGCAGTGCTCGGCTGCGGCGCAGTGTACCTGCCGTTGGCGCCCGACCACCCATCACAACGCCAGCAGGCCATGCTGGAAAGTGCAGGCGCCCGCGTATTGCTGGATGAAGGCAGCCATCCATTGCGTGAGCACTTCGTTTCGCTGGACGTTGGCAATCTCGGCGCGCCAGACACTGCACGACCATTGCGGCCTCCTTGCATAGACCTTGAAGCACCTTGCATGGCGCTCTTCACCTCAGGCACCACGGGACGGCCCAAGGGTGTACTGCTCGGCCAGGACAATCTCGCCCATTTCAGCGCTTGGTTTGCCAGCCAAATGGCGCTGAGTGAACGGAGTCGTGTGCTGCAGTTCGCCTCGGTGAATTTCGATGCATCGCTGATGGACATTTTCCCCAGCCTGATCGCCGGCGCGGAGTTGATCATCCCCAGCGAGACGCAACGGCGCGATCCGCAGCAATTGGTCGAGCTGATTCGGCAACAGCGCATCACCCATGCGTTCTTGCCGCCGGCGCTGCTCAGCCTCCTGCCGCTTGATAAACCCTTGGGCCTGACGCATCTGTTGACCGGCGGCGATGCCTGCGAGCCTTATGTGATCGAACGCTTGGCAGGCCAATGCCACCTGCACAACCTCTACGGTCCCACCGAAGCGACGGTACTGGTCACCCATCGGATCCTGCAAGCCGGGGATGGCAATCGCAACCTGGGCCGCCCCATCGCCAACAGCCAAGTGCTGATCCTCGACGATAACCTGCAACCGGTGGACGAACAGGTGATGGGCGAGCTGTACATCGTCGGCCCTGGGGTAGGCCTGGGGTATTTAAATGCAGCGCAGTTGCCCGACGACCCTTTCATGACGCTGGCCCTGCCGGGTGGCAAGCCCCTGCGGGCCTATCGCAGTGGCGACCTTGCGAAGTGGACTGCCGGGGGTATCGAGCTGGGCGGCAGGCGCGATGCGCAGGTGAAGATTCGCGGAATCCGGGTCGCACCTCAGGAAATCGAACAGTGCCTGCGCGACAGTCGACTGTATCGCCAGGTGGCGGTGGTCATTGATAGTGAACGCAAGATTCGTGGTGTCGTCGCCCAACCGGAGCCTGGCGCCACGCTAGCCGGCTTGAAACAGCATGCACGGCAGTGGCTGCCTGATTACCTGCAGCCCGACCTGTGGGCCGAGCTACCCAGCCTGCCTTGCTCCAGTAACGGCAAGGTCGACCGCCAGGCCTTGCTGGCGTTGCCGGCCCACCCCACGTTGAATAGCGCCGGGCAGGCTGCGCAAACGCCCCTTCACATGCAACTGGTGGCGTTATGGCGTGAGTTGTTGCGGTTGCCAGTGGGCGAGCTGTCAATTGATGACAGCTTCTTCAATCTCGGCGGCCACTCCATGTTGTTGTCGATGTTGTTGCTGCGTATCCGCGAGCAGTTTGGCCGCAGCCTGCCGTTGAACCGCTTCTTTGAAGCACCAACGATTCGCACGCTTGCGCTGCTGATCGAGGATGGGGCGCTGCCTGAAGCAGCTTCCGGCCAGGCGCTTCAGGATGCACAGAGGGAAGACGTTGTTCAGGTACTGCCTGTAGAGCGCGTCGGTGATCGCAACAAAGTGATCGTGACAGGCGCAAACAGTTTTATCGGTGTGCATATCGTCGAGGCGCTGTTGGCCAATGGTGCAACCCACGTGGCGTGCCTGGTGCGGGAGCTGCCGGGACAAGCCGCAAACACGCGATTCGCTCAGGCGTTGCGCGAACACCGTCTTGAACACTTGGACTTGAGCAGGGTGCAGGTCTATGCCGCGGATATCAGCCAACCACGCCTGGGCTTGGCTTGCGATACGTATGAGCACCTTGCACGGGACTACGGTGTGCTCGTGCACAACGCCGCGCGGGTCAATCACGTGATGGACTACGCCTCGTTGGTAAAGGACAACGTCGCCCCCCTGCTGGAATGCCTGCGCTTGTGTGAGACCCACTGCAAGAAAGTGCTCAATTTCATCTCGACCTTGTCCGCCTGCAGCGACACCGACGCACATGGCCACGTCCTCGAAACCCCGGCCGCGCAGACCCTGCCGATCTACATCAAAAATGGCTACAACTTGTCCAAGTGGGTCGCTGAGCGCTGGCTGGGGCGCGCGGTCAAGCAAGGTTCCTGGGTGAACATTCACCGCCCGGGAAACATCAGTTTCAACAGCCGGAGCGGTGTGTGTCAGCCGCAGAAAAATCGCCTGATGCTGATGCTAAAAGGCTCGCTGCAATTGGGCTTGGTGCCCCGTTTGGAAGTGAACTTCGACCTGATGCCTGTGGACTTTTTTGCTCGGTTTCTCGCGTTCCACTGCGGCCATTTTGAAGCGAGGCGAAACGTCTTCAACCTGCATAACCCACAGCCTTTGAGCTGGGATCAATATTTGGATGCATTCAGCCGGGCGGGCTACGAATTCGAGCGCGTCAGTGTCGCGCACTGGCAAAGGGCGCTGCGCACGGTAAGCCGCGAAAACGCGCTGTTTGGCGTACTGGGCTTTTATCTGGACGGGCTGGGGGACGACATTGGCGACACCTCAATGATCCACTGCAACAACGCACGCCGGGCAGTGGAAGCAATGGGTACCCACTACCCCGAAAAGAGCGCGTCGCTGCTGCAAAGGGGCTGCGACTACCTCAAGGCTATCGGCTTTCTTTGAACGGATTAAGGACAACCTCATGAAACCGCTGCAACCCGATACATTGATTCACAACCCAACTGGCATGCCGGTGGTGGCCTCTGTCGTGGTCAACTGCGAGGCCATGCGACTGTGGGGGGTGGTGGGTCACTTTGCAGGCTTTGATGCCTTTATTCCGGCCCTGTCGCACATCGAAATGACGGGGGAAGGCGTGGGCGCTTTGCGCACCAAGTTTTTCCACGATGGTCATCGCGTCGTGGAGCAACTCAATAGCCGGGACGAAGATGCCATGAGCATGACCTGGACAACGATCTATAACACGCTGGGCGTAGCTCGATTGTGGGCGGCGATGCGCGTGGAAGCACTCGGTTCAAGCGGTTCAAGGGCGACCTGGACGCTGATCGGCGAGCCGGCAGAAATGGCGCAGGCGGAGTTTGAACAGTTTGTACAAACATTCGCCGACAACGCTTTGGGAAATGTGCGCCATATGCTGGGTTGAGGAGCAGGAGCGAGAGGGCTCGCTCCTGTTCAATCACCGTCAGATCTTGAAACTGTCGACCAGCTGTTTCAAGCGGCTGGCCTGCTGGGATAGCGCATCGCAGTCCTTCAATGTTTCGTTGAGATTGGTCACGCCTTGCTGGTTCAGCAGGTTGATCTGATTGATGTCGACATTGAGTGTTTCCACTACTGCAGTCTGCTCTTCGGTGGCGGCAGCGACCGATTGGTTCATGCCATCGATTTCAACGATCCTCTTCGTCACGCTGATCAGCCGCTCACCCGCCTGGTTGGCCACCTGGACACTTTCTTCGCTGGAGGTCTGGCTGGCGTTCATCGTGCTCACCGCTTCACGCGAACCCACTTGCAACGAGGTGATCATTTTGTGGATTTCTTCAGCCGACTCCTGCGTACGGTGGGCCAGGTTACGCACTTCATCAGCGACCACGGCAAACCCGCGGCCAGCCTCCCCGGCACGGGCAGCCTCGATCGCGGCGTTGAGCGCAAGCAGGTTGGTCTGCTGGGAGATGCCTTTGATGACATCAAGAATGTGACCGATGTTGTCGGTGCTGGCATTCAGGGTTTCAATCTGCGTGCAGGACAGGCTGATCTTTTGCGACAGTTCCGACATCGCCAAAATGGTTTGCTCCACCACTTTGCGCCCATCGTCAGCCTGCTCACTGGCACCGCTCGCGTGCTGCGAGGCGTCGGCAGCATTACGCGCGATTTCCTGAGTGGCTGCACCCAGCTCGTTGATCGCGGCAGCCACGCTGTTAGTGCGCGCGCTCTGCTCGTCGGAACCAATGATCGAGGCGTTGGACGATGCCATTACGCGCTGGGACAAGTCATGCACCTGGCGTGTTGCTGAAGACACTTCGGAGATGGAGGCGTGGATACGCTCTACGAATTGATTGAATGCACTGCCTACCTCGCCAAACTCGTCCTTGCTGGTGACGTCCAGGCGACGGGTCAGGTCGCCCTCACCCTGAGCGATGTCCTGCATGGCAACGCCCATAGTGGTCAGAGGCCGCAGCAGTACTTGGATCAGCAGGCTCAAGAGCACTGCGATCGCCACCACCGCAATCAACATGGCAATCAACGCTGATGTACGGAATTTACCCAGCGGTGCGTAGGCCTTGTCTTTATCGATCGACAGACCAATGTACCAATCCGCATCTGGCAGGCCACTGATCGGGGTGAACGACAAAATACGATCCTGGCCATTGAGGACGACATCCTGACTGACCTTCTCGATACGCACAGGGGAGCCTGGATAGATGTCCTTAAGGTTCTTCATCACCTGGTCCTGGTCAGGACTGACGATGACCTGGCCATCGCCGCTGACCAGAAACGCATGTCCGATGCCGCCGAAATCCACAGAGTTGATGATCTTCACCAGGGTTTGCAGGCTCAGGTCACCACCGACGACACCCAGCAGTTCACCGTTCTTTTTCACCGGCATCGCGATGGTCACGATCTGCCCACCCACTGCGGCCATGTAAGGCGGGGTGAGCATGGTTTTATCAGTGGCTACAGCTTGCTTGTACCAAGGACGCTGACGGGGGTCGTAGCCATCAGGCATCTTCGCATCTGGACGCTGGGTGAACACACCGTTGGTTTGGCCGACATAGGTGAACTGGAAATTTGCTGTGAGGGCAGGTTGATCGACCAAGCCCGGGAGGTCTGCGCCAGTGCCCTGGTGGGCAATATTTTGCGCCAGGCTTTCGAGTACCAGAATTCGCCCACTGAGCCAGTTCTGCACACTACTGGCGGTAAGCTCGCCGGATTGCTGGATGGAGGAATCCAGGTTTTGCTTGATGGTGCTTCGCTGCAGGTAGTCGTTGTAAAGCGTGAATAACGCGAAGGCTAGAACCACAACGCCTGACGCGGCCAACAGAATTTTATGACTGAACTTAAGATTCATTTCACCGACTTCTTTTGCCA
This sequence comes from Pseudomonas sp. QC2, assembly GCF_002859085.1. NCBI lineage: Bacteria > Pseudomonadati > Pseudomonadota > Gammaproteobacteria > Pseudomonadales > Pseudomonadaceae > Pseudomonas > Pseudomonas sp. QC2. The sequence goes on along the minus strand of NZ_PKKS01000001.1, from coordinate 782 downwards.
AATGGGGGTGTGAGCGTGCCAAGTGGAACATTCCATGTAACGGTATAGGCGGACTCTCTGACCGCTCTATTTCGGTGCACGCATGGCTCATCAGGCTTTCGGCCAAAGCAGGGCAAATCTTAGGGGATTGTGAGGTATATCCTGTTTTCGCGAGAGAAACCGACCGGTGGTAGGCGATAACGGATCGGTGATGCAGAGCCTTTCAGTCGCCAGGGTCGTGCCGCAGATACGTCCGCGCAAGGCGCCTTTGTGAACTTGCTGCAACAGAGCAGGAGCTCCGGAATCAAGATGCCTCATAGGTTTTTGCATGTCATGCAATGGCCTGGTAATCGATCACTGACGACGTGAATAAATCGAACATGCTTACCGGGGATCTATCAACTGCCGCATCTCTTAAACGACAAAACCCCTGTCTGCGCTAGCAGACAGGGGTTTCGGAATTCAATCTTGACGATGACCTACTCTCACATGGGGAAACCCCACACTACCATCGGCGATGCATCGTTTCACTGCTGAGTTCGGGATGGGATCAGGTGGTTCCAATGCTCTATGGTCGTCAAGAAATTCTGTGCACCGGACCGTTGTGTTAGCAACGTGCCGGTTAAATTCATGGACTTCTACATAAACAAAACCCCTGTTTGCGTTAGCAAACAGGGGTTCTGGAATTTAATCTTGACGATGACCTACTCTCACATGGGGAAACCCCACACTACCATCGGCGATGCATCGTTTCACTTCTGAGTTCGGGATGGGATCAGGTGGTTCCAATGCTCTATGGTCGT